>CAADGK010000101.1 GCA_900696515.1 uncultured Nitrosospira sp.
CAACATCCTCCAGGACGAGGAGATCGATCCACGCAGTTTTGACCAGCTGGTGGAACTGATCTCGCAAGCGAAGGGCGATGTGGTGATCGACAATGGGGCCAGCTCCTTCGTGCCGCTCTCGGCCTATCTGATCACGAACCAGGTGTCGGCCTTGCTGCACGGTATGGGCCATCAGATCGTGGTGCATACCGTCATCACCGGCGGGCAAGCCCAGTCGGATACCCTGCATGGATGGACACAACTCGTGAAACAATTTCCTTCGGACGTGTCGTTTGTCGTCTGGCTCAATCCCTATTGGGGTCCGATCGAGCGTGACGGGAAACCGTTTGAGCAGATGAAAGCCTATACCGCGCACAAGGATCGGGTGTCGGCTATTACCCGGCTGCCGGATCTCAAGAAAGAAACGTTTGGGCGTGATCTCAGCGACATGCTGCAAGCCCATCTCACCTTTGAAGAGGCCATGGCCCTCCCCTCGCTCACGATCATGACGCGGCAACGGTTGTCGATCATCAAGAAGCAGCTCTTTGAACAGTTTGCCGGGGTGCCGGTGTTGTGATGGGCGACGATCCTACCGACGACTTACTCAAGGAAATTGCCTCGAAACATGGCGTGGCCTTGGACCGAGAAGATCCGATTTTGATGGTGCAGACCATGCACGCTCGGTTATTGGCCGACAGCCGGTCCGCGCAACAAGCCATGCTCGAGGACTATCGCAAGACGCTCGAAACCCTATTGGAACGATGGAGCGCGGAGACGACAGCCAAAGCGGAGCGGATTGTCACGGCCTCGCTGACCGCGAGCACGGAGACCATGAAGGCGCAGATGGCGACGACCACGACGGACCTGGCCCGCACCATCCGGAAGGAAGTCACCGATCTATTAGAAATAGAAACGACCGAGACGCGAATGCGTAGGGCCACCACAGTGGGGTACTTGAATCTCCTCGCGGCAGTCGTGACCTTTCTCTCAGCCGTCGTGGTCTATTGGACCCTTCGCCCCTAACCGCCCCCTCTCTATTGTGATCCCCCCCGCAGGCCATGCCGATGGCTAAAAAACAGGCAGCGTACTGAACAGGCCGTGTATCGCTGCGTATCGTCTGCACCACTCACCCGTTGTTCACACAGTTACCCCCAGAAGATGGGGACAATGGAGCGGCTCATGGGGCGAGCAAGCGCGCCAGAGCGGACGCTGGCACGCCTGCAGCGCCCCATCCGCCGAACTCAGAATCGGGCGTCCCCGCCCCTCATCCACCACGGGGCGGGGACGCGATAAAAAGAGAGAGTCGTGATTCCCTCCCCTCCCACCTGCGGTCCCATCGCACCAGCTTCATCCCTCCTCAGTCTTTCGGCGCGGGCAACGCATGGGGATAGTGCTTGGCGATGATCCGATTGAGTCGCGTCACCAGATCAGGACGCTTGAAGGTCACATGCCCGTTCTGATTTTTGAACAGTCGAATGAAGATATACTCATTCTCGGCGAGCTTGGGCCACGATGAGGTCAGCTGCATCGCCTCCGCAATGAGACGATAGGCCCCCGTCCGGTGATCGGCCTCCGGCTTGCCATCACAGAGATGAAAGACGCGGAGGAGATCGTCCAGCTGATCGGTCTGCCGCATGTTGGCGCTTCCGTAGGAAGTCACATAGGTCATCACCAGGCGCTTCCCGAATTTCTGCGGAAGATTGGTCTTGTAGTCCCAGGAGAGACGGCGAAAGCACTCAATCACCCCCTGCTCGAACATGTCCACCCGTGAGTCATGGAGCGTCGCAAAGGTGGCGCGAATCGCCTCGCGCGTGAGTTCCGGCACCTTCTCTGCTCCGATTTGCTCATCCACTTCCTTTCTCTTTGACGCAGACATGACCGAGCGCATGCCAGAATCATTCAGGAGCGTGGTCCATCCGCCGGCATCGAGACAAGCTTGGAATGTCTCAAGCAGTGTTGTTTTCTTCGCGAACTCACCCGTCATGTGGAGACCGTTACCTCGCCACCCGCGGGCCATCGAAAGATCAGGAAATCCGAGCCGTGCTGCCGTTGCCAGGGCGTGGGCCTGCTCTAATTTCTCCAATGCCTCTTGAAACAAGATCATGACCGCCTCCCGTTGCTGCAACAGATTGGCGATGCTGAGACTCGGGATCAGGTCATGTTCTTGTCCTGCGTCCCCGTCCGGAGTCACAAAGATGGTTTCCGCTTGGTTCGTCATGATGGCGTCCTTTCTGTTCCCACGGTCGGGCTCTCGTCTGGAATCTGAAACGGGCCGACCCAGGCGCCTGGTTGAGCCTTCGCGGTGAGGTCGGCCACAATCTTGTCTTGTGTCGTGTGATCCACCCCCTGTCTCGTCCAGCGTGCACGTGCTTGTCGTTCTGCATCGTCCATCATCACTGGTTCACAGCGAAAAGCGGCCACGGGGGCCTGTCGCTGGCAGACTTCGCACATCGCAAAGGCTGAGTCGTCGTAGTCCGTGTCGCCGTCGTCTTCAAGGACGTGCGTCCCCTCATCGCGGAGCATCACGCGCGTGATCAGGTCCACGGTAAAGGGTCCCCAGCTCTGGCAATCCGGACAGTGCCAGCCCTCGCTACCATTTCTATTCGCTGATTCATCGATCCTGTTTGGAGTCATTGCGTTGTCCTCTCTTTCTGTTCAGGTCTGTTGGTTTGTATCTTCCCGTTCATCCGTCATCAGTAGTTCGACATGACGCCTCACCCCTCCCCGTACAGCCACCCTTCATCGGCGAAAGAGACGTGCCGCCCCTCCCCCATCACAATATGGTCGAGCACGCGAATGCCCAGTAACTCGCCCGCACTGACGAGTCGTTTCGTCAACGTGCGGTCCTCAAGGCTCGGTGTGGGATCCCCCGAGGGGTGGTTATGCGAAAAAATCACGGCCGCCGCATTCATGCAGACCGCCGCTTTAAAGGCCTCACGTGGATGCACGATGGAGAGCGTGAGGCTACCGACCGACACCACTTGATACCCGACAGGGGTGTGTTTCGCGTCGAGGAACAGGACGAGAAATTCTTCATGCGGTCGTCCATCGAAGTGGGCCCGGAGGAAGCGGCACACCTCACTCGATTGTGATAGCCGTGGTGCGCCGTACAGGGCTGAATGTGGTTCTTTCACCACCTGCAACCGATAGAGGGGGACGCAGACCGAAGTAGTTACATTCTGGTTCTGGGTTTCTGGTACGATCTTCTTCGCCATGTGCTCGCCTTTCCCTTCCGTGTGATGATTGGTCAGGGAGTTGGAACGAGTGCTGTCGTTCCGACTCCCGCCTGTCGGCCTACCGTGGATATTTCTCGGTGAGATAATTGCGATGGGCCATCCGATCGAGCTGCGCGAGATCGAGGTTCACCCCATCGCAGAAATGACGGAGGTCTGAGAGAAAATCGGCCAGGACTGTTCCGACCGAGGCGCCCGGTTCCCGTAAGCCTGCGACACGATAGTAGGCCAGCGCCTGCGCGGCTCGATCCGCCCGAACCGCATTCGGGTGTCTTTTTGCCCTTCGTACATTTGCCCGATACATCGTTGTTGTGTTCATCCTCGTGTCCTTTCTGTTGGACTGTCTCCCCATGAGAACAGCCACCCCCGAGACCAACGGCCACAGCGCGTCGACCGGCCCACCGGTCTCTTTCACGAACATGTGTTGCGCCTCTCACGCACAGCAGGAGGCGCAACAGAACATCCGAGTCTGGGGTCCCGGCTGGCTGCGAGCGTGACAGCCCTCGGGGCCGTTGGCTGGCGCGGTTGCACCCGGACGGGCCCCACACCATGGGGAGCGAAGGAATGGGATGGAGAAGGAGAACAATCCGCACGGTCGGGCCGCCGCAGGCGACGCGACGGTGCGTGAAGGAAGGCACGGCGCGGACGCGGTGCCACTGTGCTGTTGGAACGTTCCAACACACTCGTGAGTCAGGAGCGGAGAGATAAATTTTGGAGAAGGAAGGGAGAACTGGTCTGATCAGACAAGGCCGACGAGCGAGCGAGGCCCGCCGGCCCTGTTGAGCGAATCAGTCGATCGCTCGAAAGATCAGGCCACCCTCGGGATGATCGCCTGCGAAATCACGCAGCAGATGGAAGTGCTGGGCGACCCGAGGACCGAGTGGATCGTCCTCCAACAGGAAGGACACGTGGCTGAACGTGAACAGGGACACAATCATCCCGGCGGCCTCGCCCGAGACCGTGGCGTCAAAGTAATTGCCCGCATGAATGAGGTGATAACTCACATGACTCGGTGCGAGATAACACCCGCCGTTGCTCAAGTCATAGAAGTGCCAATACCCTCCGGTGTAGGTGGGACACAGCTTGGCGAACTGCGTGTAAAGAACATTCTCCACGGTGAGCATGTGCATCCCAAAGTGGCGCGGCAGAAACGTGAGCCGGTCCTCTTCCGGCACCACGGTCGCCACGATCGCTGGTTGTTCGTTATTGAATGGTTTCATGTCATTCCCTCCGAGTTATCCCAGGCGGAATTGCCTGGGTGGAGGGTCTCCAGCACACCGAAAGCGCAGGAGTCAGGGCCGTGTGACACACGCTTGCGAGCACGAGGCGCAGCCGCGAGCGCAGGCCTTGACGTCGAGACCGGTGTGGTAGCCTCACGACACACAGGCAAGCACGCCCCCTCCCCTCCTGTCTGTCAGCGGTTTTTCTTCCCCACCTAGGCGAGTGACGAGACCGGATTGAGGAGGCGTCTTCGCACGGTCCATCTGCGCGGCGCGGATGGACGGTGCCAATCGAATAGGGGTGCGGCACGGCGCGTGCGCGGTGCCGTCCATCGGTCTGTGGGATTGGGGTCATGTGCAGGGCGTGAGTCCCGCCGTCTGACGGGATGAGCGAAGCGAACCAGGAGCAGCGCGGTCGCCGCAGGCGAGACGCCACAACGAACGTAAAGGACTGCGGCTGAAGGGTTCCTCGACGCTGATGCCCTGCAGCGTGGTGTGGGGCATGAACGACCACCACGGATTATGTTGGGTGTTGATTGTCGTCATCCGTACCCACCGTCCGCTAGCGGCCAAGTGCGGAAGTTCGATACCGAGATCGCACCGTCATAAAGCGGTCCTCAGCCCTGTCGCATTAACGACCCCGGCTCACTTGCAACCGAGGGGATGCAAGCCGACCCGCCCCCGGGGCAGCTGCCGAGAGATCGCGCCAGGGCCGTCATGTGGCTGCCTCGTTGCAGACTGTCCTAAAGGGTAGAGCCATAACGTACGGGACATCTTCGCCCCGACTGCCGTGGAGAAACAGGACGCCCTTGTCGAGTGGCTCTGCTCCGCTGGCGCTCATTGAGGTCCGGATCTTGGGGATCGCCTCGGATATTACACTCGGCAGGTTCCCGAGATCCTCGTGCGTAACCACAAGCTGCAGCGTCCGCTCGTGGTCAAGTTGCTCAAGGGCAATCACTGCGCCGTGTGTGTTAGGACCAAAGACAACCGGGGCCTGTCCAAGAACAATGCACACGGAGACGACGACCATGAGGATGGGACTTTCCTCGGGCTCTACGAAGAGTACTGACCTTGGCCATGACTGACGGTCATTCGCACTCAAGTAGAGGCTGCCTCGAGGGACCGCGATCTGGAAACCGATCTCAATACGCTTCTCCGGAGTGAAGGTCGGTCTCCACTTCTTCCATGTGCGATCCTCACCCGGCGTGACGAGGTGGGCGTTGGCGATCTGCGCCTCTTTGGTAAGGCCGAACCGCCAGTTCCCTGACGCGTGGAGGCTTGCCTTTAACTGTTGGAAATTGTCGCGGCACGCCACATACACGTCGAGGCCGCGCTTCCAGACCTTCCAAGAGTTGCTGCTCGCGCCATGGGGCGTACCTACTGCGACGCGAAACGGTTGCTTACGCAGCGGGAGCGCTGTACTCGGTGGATCAACCCACACCTGCACAGGCCGTGTCACGACAGCCTCTCCCTCTCGGTCACTCTGGCGTCGACAGCGTTGGTCAAACTGGAAGCCTAACGGCCCGGCGGATGACCATCCCGCCGGGCAAGTGAGACGATGCGAAGCATCGTCCGAACGCCGTAGTTCATTCGGCGCCGCGTCTTCGCGGCAATCAGCTGGAACGGATTGTTGGCGAAATCACCCGCCGCGTTCAATTTCTCTCACCTTTGTGATCGCAAGCGGACCTATCCAATAGGCGACAGCGCCCAGCATCAAGCCAGCGATGACTCCAACCCACCCAACGAGCACCAATCCTAGGAATGGTGCGCCAGCGGTGATGGCGATCACAGTGACGAGGGCCAACGGTTTTCGTTCGTAGAATTCTCTTCTTTTCTCCCAAGTCACGTGCCCCGCAAAGTCGATTTCTCCTGCCACGCTAACCGAAATTCTGCGCCCCTTCTTCCCGCACTCCGGGCACGGCGATGTGTTGCCATCCGGAAGCACTGCGCAGCAATGAGCGCACTCTACCTTGTTCCTTGTCTCGGGCATTCTTACACCCAACTATGTTTAGCCCGATCCGCATAAGAATCGGATCTGCTATTTTATGTCTGCGTAACACACCTTCACTGATCGTGAACAATATCCCACAATCGACGGTGGTGCAAATGGTTGCTTTTCAATTCGGTGATCGACCGCTTTGGAAGGGGCGCTGAGCACACAAAGGGCATAGTTGCGATGCATTTCGTTTGGAACGTAGCCCTGGGGGGAGAGAGTTCCGGTTCTTGGAGGAGAAGGCTAACACCCGGTGCATCGGCCGTGTGCACCAGACGCGAACAGTGGCTTCATCGGTTTGCTAGACTTTGCTTGAGTAGTTCCTCAAGAAGGTCAAGCTCCTCAATCAACTGATGCCATCCCCGCTCCCATCGATCAGCAAGCGGTTCGCTCGGCTGGGAGATATGCCGCGAGATGTCTACAATACGATCACATCGACGAGCAAGGTCAGATAGCTGCGCTGACACATCTGCGGGAAGTTGGATGGGACCAGGAAGATCAGGACGAGGCAGCCCCGCCTCCTCAGCTACAAGAACGGCGGTAGATAGCGCCAGTCTGCCGATGCGCGACCTTGCCACATACGATGGCGCGTGTCCGTCAGCTACCTCACGGATCGCCCGGATCTCGGCAAGACAACGATCAATTGCATTCATTGATTCTCACCTCAAGCTCACACAGAAGCGCCTCTGCACGGTCGCACCAGAGGCACGCCATATCGCGGCTGGGTTTCTCAGGCCGTCCAGAACGTCCGTCAGCATACATTCTATAGGCATACAGAATGGGAAAATCATTGGACCAGCTGGAGGCCAGTCCCCAGCGCCGAACGAGGCGTGTCACTGGCTCAAATCGAGAAAAACAAGGGCTATCGGATAAAGCGCAACCGAGAATGCACGCGTGCCGAAACAGCGTCGCGACCGTAGCCAGTTCGAACAGTAGATACGCATCCGAGCCGAGCGAGCCTCGCACATCATCGAGGACGTTCTGAAAGCCTTTTAGGTCACGACCAGCCAACGAGTACTTGGGAAGCGACGACAAGAGCTGACCTAGCCGACCTTGGACTGCGATGTCCTCCGAAACTGCACGGGCCTCGAGCTGAAGATGTCGCAGAAACAGCGATCCATACTCAGCCATCGCTTCAACTTCGCTCCAAGCATATCGAGCGACCGAGAGGCGCGAGGGAGAGCCGACAGCGGCCCCGATCGCGTCCAGACTCGGGGCGCGGTCAGAGATTACGAGCACGTCAACGTCGCTAAGCGAATCGGCATCGCCCCGCGCGTGTGATCCATACAGCCAGATCGCACAGTCGCTGCTAAGGGTCATCGGTGAAGGCTCCAACGAAAGACATAAGACGCGAATAAAGCGATGGCTACGACGCCGAGGACCGATTCAATTCCGGCGACTGTACGGGCCACAACTCCGACGGCAGACACGTCAGACTCGATGCCTGCTGGAAGGATGTTCTGGAGACTGAAATATATAGCATCCTGGAAGCGAACGTCTGGTCGCCGCGCATGCGCCAGGCCATCTCGCAATAGAAAGAACATCGCCGGAAAGATCAGCAACCCAAGCGACAGGAGATTTCGGACCAAGACCCAAGCACGTTCGCCATAGCCCCACAGCCAGCGATTGCACAGGCTGGCACTCAATTGCGCGACTGCTTGCATTCGAGCGAGTCCATCGAAGTGATCCTTATACCACTGTGAGTCCCCCCTGATTGCAGCGCGAAGATGACCCTCCCGCGCTCGTATCTCTGTCATGCGATACTGCCGTGACTCGGACGAGAGGCCCAGACGGCTCGACTCAAGGGCGAGATTGCGAGCAAGTTCCTCGCGGAGATTCGGTTGTGAGGGAAGGCTGTGACGAAATTCCGAGAATGGCAACTGGCAGCCGCGAAAGGAGGAATGTCTGAAATCACAGCTCTTAATGGCAACGTGACTAAAGTTGCAGTCAAAGAACCGACACCCTACGAAACGCGAACTGGCGAGCTCAGCTCGCCGGAAATAGCAGCCAATAAAGACGCAGTTCAGAAAGCCACTGTTACGCAGGTCAACTTCCTTGAAACTGATATTTGCGAAGGTGCAATGCGAGAACTCACCGTTCTCGATCCGCTGCCCATCAAGACGTGCGGCACCAAAAGCGAGGTCTGCTCCCTGGTAAGGAGCAGCGAGCTTGCCGCTTGGCCTACCGAGCAGGTACGCAGATGCGTCAGTTTCAGCCATGATTTCTTCGATACGATACTTTATACGCGGCGTTTAACTCAGTGCGGGGCCTATCTGTGCAGTATGCACAGCAGACATATCGATCCAATCAAAGGCAAGTGTATTGCAACTCCGACACTTTTTCAAAACCTTTTACCGCTCTGCCTGCTGGGATATGGAGAGACTCACACAGTCGTTCCGCCTCCGCCAGGTATGCTGACTTAACCTCTTTGTTCTAGGGCCTGTGGTTGATGAGCAAGTTATTCCGAAGAGATATGTCTGTGTGCTCGAGCCGTGGATATTCGGAGACACAACTTGCGTAACCAGCACCAGTATTGAAGGTGCAGAAAGTGTCCCAACTCAAATCCCGGCTTCTGCACTACTGTAAGGCGCAAGTGTTGCTATGAACGTTCTTTCTTTTACACCCCGTGGGATCCTGATGGCGCTGTCATTCGATCGGACCACCTGATAGCCGTCGGTCGTGTACGTCGGTTCAGGGTCGAGGACTGCCATCGGCCACCTTGAGACGTTCGCAGGCCCTTCAAACACTTTCCGCAAAGTGGACCGCCACGTGCTGCGAAGAGGACCGCTGGCTTACTCCGTTCCACGTCCGTGAGCTATGGTGTGGCCTCTTGTTCTTGGTGGCGATCCGTTCCCGGATCCCCTCGCCAGCCAGCTCGGCACACCTCGACAGCCAAGAGGACAGATCGAGCCCGCTCCGGTCCGGCTGGTCGTGATAAAAATGATGAACTGTCACTGTGGTACCATTCCCGTTGTTGAAGGGGAGGCCCGGCTCAATGGCATGCTGATGGTGCGTGATGTCTTACTACCGCTTTCAAGGGCGCGGGGCATGCGCGTTCTTCGGTTCAACAACACATGTTAATGGAGGTACGACGATGAGAATAATTTTCTCAGTCCTCTTGATTCTGGTCTTGGTCCAGACGACCCTTGCAGTGCGTGCAGAGCCACAAGATTTCACCGTGACAGCGGTGATGAAAGGTTCAACGACGATCAGTGGCCAGAAGATCGAATATCCCAAAACCGATAAGGCGGAAATGGCCTCGGTCCTGGTCGAAATCCAACCGGGGAAGGAGAACGGTCGCCACATGCATGCCGTCCCCACCTACGTCCATGTCCTTGAGGGAACTATGACGGTGGAATTTGAGGATGGCGCTCGACAGACATTTAAGGCTGGGAGTGGGTTTCTGGAGGTAATAAACACCGTGCATAGCGCAAAGAATTTAGGCGAGGTACCGTTGAGATTATTGGTTGTCTTCGTAGGTGAAGAAGGAAAGCCAAATCTTATCCGACCCGAAAAACATCAGGCATCAGATGCGACACCATGATGCAAAACAAATGTTTCTGAACCACGTTGTGACCCCTTCCAAGCTGAGTATGTCGCGAGGTCGGCTTGTGAATGAGTCGGAGGGTGTTTCCTGCATCCCCAATTCAGCATAGGCCGAAACATAGTCAAAGTCCTCTCGGTATACAGGTCTGGTTGATTGTCAGGGGCAGGAGCATGCACGCAGAGCGAAGACAAGCCTACGACAGGGAGATGTAGCAGAGCACTACTCTGGTACTAACCTCGACCTCCTACCATAAGAATGCAGACGTTGAACGGCCGCTTCTCAATTCGGAGATCGACCGGTTTGGGGCGCAAGCTGAATACGGATCGGACTTGAACGAAAATTGACGCCTTGGATCAATGAACGTCTGGATTCATGTGAGTACCGGCCTCTTGATTATGGTGCGCGTCTCGAAGAGTCCTGCAGGACCTTCTTCGGTTGTCCTACCCAGCCGTCAAGTTTGTGCTTTTTCCCTTCTCGTTGAAATGCCGCGACCAACGCGCGGGCTCTTGTCGTTCGAATGCGTCGACTCAAGGCCAGCTCTCGAACTTCCGCCATCACACGGTGCCGAATCGACCGACTAAAACTATCGATTACTTTTTTCCAGAATGGCTCATAGGCCTGATCGCGATATCCGACGAAATCGTAGATTTCCTTTAATGCGTACGCCCTGTCTTCTATTTCTCCAGAGATATCGAGACCGAACTTCGTGGTATCATCCTGCTGGACAATGACCTCGCGCACAGGTCCACGTTCAATCTCTCGTAACTTCTCCCGCTCATGTTGATACACTTCATGCCATGTTGGGCCCGCTTCCCAGACAATAATATATTCCTTTGTCTGTGACGGCAGCAGTTCCAAGGACCATTTCCCAAGAAATCCAACTTTCAGCAACTCATCGTGCGCAGGCTTCAATTGGCGCCGAATTTCAGAAATAGCTCGCAACCGCTTTAAACTCAGGTTCATGGATAATTCTGCATAGGACTCACTCGCAGCTCCACGCCCCACCCGAAACAAAGCATGTAGATGTTGATAGAGAAGCTTTGTCAAATCTCGCTGTAGCGCCCAAAAGATCCGTTGATCCTGGATATGACAATGAAAATTATTCAAATTGGCCCAATACCAATCCGCTAGGCGAATCTGATGTGTCCATTGTCCTTCACTTCGATCACCAACAGATATCTCCTCCCGATCAATTCGCTCGAAGATGTGTACCCCTGTTTCCGCACGTCGGCCTTTCGCATTCTTCCTGTGTTCTTGCAACACCAAGCCACTCAGTCGATCTAAAAATTCACGCACTTCCTGCTGACGATCGCCATTCGGCGTTCGACCAGTTAGTCGTATCAATTCGCGACCGCTAATTCTTAAAACATCAGGCACCACACCTTCCCGTTCCCACATCATAGTTAGAGCACGTTCGAATGCCCGAAAATATTCCAAGTCTAAGACTGTAGGGTATCCCCACTTGGCACTGGGCATGATTTCAATCTCAACCTTGCGTGGGGTTCCGTCTCTTTCCATCACTCTCGTCACGACTTTCGAAAGAGTGTCTGGACTGACCTTTCCTTTACCTGGGAGCTGCCACATAGGGATTTCTGAGATCGAGACCTCAGAATGGATTAAGCCATCCAAGACAGGAGCCGTTTTTTCTTTCTTTTGAAGAGTGGTATCCATCAGCGTGGTCGTAACGTATTCTTCTCTTTAACGTAAGGGTTTACGTGGGAAAGGAATATGGAGAAACAATAAAGAGATAAGATAATGAAAGAGATAAGGAATTGCAGATCAGACATTTGTTTCAACCCTCTCACTTTGTGTCAACCCTCTATAGCCTTTGTGCGAACCCTCTCACCCGGCTCTTGTGCGAACCCTCTCGCAGTTGTTTCAAGCCTCCCAAATCGTGGACTCTAGCTTGTGCGAACCCTCTCACCTGTGGATAAATCCCTGAGAACGGCGGTCAGAGATATCATTGCAGAGTTCACATCGTTACGTGAAAGAATGGGAGATGAAAGGTTTTCGGACAAGACAAGATATTTGTCGATTGAGGATGAGAAGGAAAAATGGGAAGAAAACGTTCAGCCATGAGAGGGTTGGAACAAGAAGTTTACGATGAGACATTGTCACCAGGGTTTATGAATGTTTAAGGGTGAACGGTAAGCAGAATGCAATTAGGAGGAGTCAGTTCGTTGAAAATTATCCAAGTGTTCCTGGGCCTTCCGTAAGCCTTCTTCAATAAGCCTGATGTCATGAGCACGGTTCGGGTGAAAACGGATAACAAGGCGAAACGGACCATCGGTTCCCCTGGCATCGAATCGAACTGATTGAGCACCCTGGTTGGTACGGGGAACTCGTGTTACCTCCTCCCGAATACGGCGAGCGGTCCAGCCACCTTCGATTGCTTGGCGCGCTACCCTCTGTAGTCTGACGAGATTGGACCGTAAGGGAAGAAGCTCCTGAACGTGTGTCAATGTTAGAGGTGATCCAGCTCCAAGCGTGAGCTCAATGATGTGTTCGGGTAAGTCAAGAACTTGGAGCGCACGAGTGATCCGCGTTTTATCACACCCGAGGCGTTGGGCCAGTTCTGATTTCAAATAGCGGTGTTGTTCAATCAGCCGCTTATAGCCCTTTGCTTCTTCATAACCAGTCAATTCTTTTCGCAGAAGATTGTCGATGAGGGCTTCGGCTGCTGCAACGTCCAGATTGTCATGCCGGATTAACGCTGGGATTGTAGCCTTTCCGAGAATCTGACATGCTCGCCATCTCCGTTCGCCTGCCACAATGTGATAACGGCCGTTGGCCACAGGACGAACATGAATGGGGGTTCGCACGCCGAATAAGCGGATGTTCTCCAAGAGTTCAGGATCAGGTTCAGCCTGGAGTCGTGGTTGGTCCGGGCTCGGATCGAGAAGCTCGAGTCGGAGATTGTGGACACGCTCCCCTTCCGATTCGAGAGAGAGAGGGGTTTCGAGAGAAACCGAGGGGGCAGTTGTTGCTGAAGCAGCGACTGGAGCACGTGGGGGGCTTGGTGGGATCTCAGATGCGGCAGGGTGAGTCTCTGATGGCGGAGGAGTCTTATCGGTCGATGGCGAGGATGTGACGGAGGGTTTTGGCTGTGGTGAAGGGGCCGTGACGCCGAGTGTTTCAGCAAGGACTCCGTGGATTGCGGTCTCATTGGTAATACCCAATCCCATCAAAGCTCTACGGCTTTGTTCCTCGAGCTCTTGCCGTTCTTTGGATACTCGCTGCTTTCCACTCATTAGCTCACCACGACCTCAGCGGAGGGTGATTCTGATTCCGTCGCTAGTTGAGCCTCCAAGAGGTCTCGTTTCTTGCTGGCCTTCGCCACACGCGATACGACTTCAGCGGCGAGCCCGGCATAATCCTCAGCGCCCGAGGCGCGCAATTCCTGCTGGAAAATCGTCTTGTTCACCATGATGGCTTTACCGAACTCTGTGTTCTCGCGGATGATGGTCGAAAAGACCTGATCTCCGAATGTATCCCGCATGGTCTTGACGATGGTCTTCGCCACGTTTGTACGCATGTCACAACGGGTCAGAAGGTACCCCAATAATTCGGTCTTGCGTTCTGTCTTCACGACGTTGACCTGTTGAACTTTGTTCTGTAAGGAGCGCAGGCCGTCCAAGGCGTATTTGTCTCCGGCTGCAACGGGCACGATGACGTAATTGGCTGCATACAAGGCGTTGGACATAAAGGTGCCGAGATTCGGAGGGCAATCAATGATGACCATGTCATAGTTATTAAGTAAGGCAGACTGCCGAAACGCGGCATCCAAACCAAGCAGTGCACGGGGAGTTCCTTGGATATAACTCTCTTGTTCAAAAAGATCGATATGGGATGGAATGAGATCTAGATTTTTGGTGGAGGTTTCAACGATGGCTTCATCAAGTACCGCAGTGCCTCCAAGGACGTGGGCCAGCGTCGTCTGCCCTTTATAATCCCGACGTTCGTGAGGGAACAGGGTGGCTGTGAGGTTTGCCTGCGGATCAGCATCGACCACAAGGTATTTCTTCCCTTTACTGCTGCGAGCAAGGCCCGCGGCGAGATTCGACGCTGATGTGGTCTTTCCAACACCTCCTTTATGGGTGGCTATGGCAACTATCACCCCCATTGCAGACCTCCTAGTTATGATAAAAGCAGACTAAGTGTTCATTGAAGTATAGAACTGTAGCAACAAAGTCAAGGGGAAATGCGTGGCCAAATGGTAGGACACAGTGAATTACCCACTTGTTATAGGGCCAATTAGACTTGGGAGTAGATATATTCAGTCAGATGAGGCGCCTTACTTATGATGATTATGAGGCATGAGTTATCCAAAACTCGGATCAGACCCTATGACATATCTTAAGAGACAGCCATGGTATGTCCTCCATCTCAAAACGAATAGTGGTTGCGTCAACGCAACTAATAAACATTACACGATATGTAAAAGAAAACTGCATGAATTTATAAATATTGTGAATATATAAACGATATGACTGTAAAGTCATGAAAATATGTTGGAAAAGTTTTATATAAATTAATAATATCAATTAGTTTATTCATAAATATGAAGGAACATTTAATAGGTGCGTTGACGCAACTTATCGTATTGTGCGCTCTCGACTGTATCCCATCGATGGACCAAGGAAGAGCTCAAATGATAAGAGGTCCAAGTTAGAAAACTGAAGTTGCTGTGTATACTCTGAAGGCCAGCCAGGGATCACTCATCAATCGAGAACTCCGACCGCTATGTATGAAACTTTGACTATATAGAGCGGAATAAGTTTAGAATTGTTTTGAAATACAACGTAAAAGGTTTCAGCATATTAGGATGGGAGAGAAATGAGGTGTCTAAATAACGTCCCACTCCTTGAAGCGAGAGGTAATTCTCCACCGTCCGGTCAAGCGCACGAAAGCTAAATACTTGTAGATCTTCGTTTCAGTTTCAGGCGGAAGCTCGAAACCTCCTCTTTTCATATCAACCAAGAGCTGACGGGTGTCGTCAAGCAGGGCCTCGCGGATCTCAGGCTCGGCTGTTCGAATTTGCGAATCGAGGATTTCAAGATCTTTCGCTGTGAATTGATGAAAGCGATGGATCATGGTGTCTGGCGAGATGTGTGGGCGAGCCTGTGGCGAGAAGAGTCGCACTTCAAATTGACCTTTGACAAAATGACGTGGGCGAACGGTGATTTTGAGTAGGCCGGCCGTCACCAGTTGCTGTCTGGCGCGGAGTGCATTCTTTCCGCGTGTCCCCACCCATTGCGCCATATCGGCGATCGACGCCTGAACATGACTCGTGCCACATCCGTGGCTGTGTCGAAGGAATTGTACATAGAGGATCTGTTGATGAGAGGGGAGGGCGCGAAAATCAGGATGGTCAAGTGTTTGGCAGACGAGTTCCGAAAACCGAGCCGGGTTGAAGTCAGGTGGTGCTGGTCGGGTCTCTGAGGTAAGTTGGGGAGCAGATTCCCGTTCTTCAAACTCTCGGGCAAGTGCTTCTTCATCAAAGACTTCAGAAGATTTCACGATGTCCATTGAGGCCTCAAAAGTCGATGTACGCATAGATCGAGTGCCATACCTAGACGTATCATGTCAAGTACTTATATACAGATTGATCCAACATGGCTCAATTCATGTTAGTATCCGGGATGGCACCCTTCTCGGATGCCTTGACTTTTCGGATAGAAGAGGGGAGGGTGGGGGAAGGCAGGGGAGCGGCCAGGAAAATCGGGGTGAAAGGTAATCACCTCTTCGTATGTCGGAAGATCCGTCGCCGAGAGGGACACCCCGCTTTGCACGCTCCGCCTACATCTATAAGGAGGAGCGCCGGGCGTGATGCGGGCGTCACGCCCGCTGAGTCTTAGAGGGTTCTCCATTATAGAGAGGGATGGAGAGGGGACAGAGAAACGACGGAGGCAGACCATGGAGCTTGTGCCCATCAGCCCTGAACGAGACCAGCCGGATCGAGACGCGTCGACGGCGCTCGTCCCGTTGACCACCACGGCGGTGCGGCGGCTGGGGGGCGAACTGCCGCCGGTCTGTTTGCAGTTGTCGTCGTCCACCTTGATTGGTCTCCGCGTCTATCTCGACGAGTTCGCGCGGCAGCTCACGCAACGGCAGCCTGGATCCACCACGGCCCGGACCTATTTCAAGCGAGGTCGGTGCTTCATCGCCTGGCTGGAGCAGGGGAGAGACCACCAGCTGCGTCGCCTTGATCGAGGTTGTCTTGAGGCCTACCGCGCCTTTCTCGATCACCGCTTTGCCAACCTCCGCACGAAGAACGGCTATCTGACGGCCGTCCGCCAGTTTCTCAACTGGCTCGTGCCGCTCCATCCAGGACTCGTGAACCCAGCGGACTTTGTCCAGGGCTGGACCTGCAGTCGGCAGCACACGCGACGACACTTGCCGGTCGAGGACGCGAAGGCGTTGCTCGCGGTGTTGGAATCTGATCCACGGAAGACGGATGAGCAACGCGCGCGCAATGTGGCGATGGCCTATCTGATGCTCAAGACCGGGCTCCGGACGATTGAGGTGAGTCGCGCGCGGATTGAACATCTGCAAGAACTCGTGCCGGGTGAGAAGTGGCGGTTGTGGGTGCATGGAAAGGGGAGAGCGTCTGCAGATGAGTCGGTGCAGGTGCTGAAGGAAGTCTATGAGAAGATTCAGACGTACCTCGCGCTCCGGACGGGCCCATTGCAGGGGAGTGCTCCGCTGTTTGCGACCACGGCCTGTCATGATCGGGGCGGGAATGTGGTGACTCCAGCCGGGAAGCGGCTCTCGACGCGGGCGATTCACCGCATCATTACGGAAGGGTTGCTCCTCGCCGGGGTCAAGAAACCCGGCATTGTGGTCCACAGTCTCCGCCACTCCACCCCGACCTTTGCGTTGCTGAACGACGCGAATCCCACGCGGGTGCAGAGGATGATGCGGCATCAGCACTATGCCACCACCGAGATTTATGTAGAGGAAGTCCAACGCCTCTTGGAGGGAGCGGAGGATGCGGTGACGCAGATTTAGGCGACTGGAGGTGCCATACCATCCACTCAGTGATCAAAGATGCTTCCTGTGGGTGTTCGGTGGGATGTGGCTTCTCGCATGCCTCCAAATCATGAAATTCATGAAGGGGAAAGTCTGTCCATCCACTCTCACCCTTCACGAACTTCTCTTGGCGGGCTCCTTATGAACGACGAGCGTGTCACACTTTGACCGAGCCAGGATATGATGCGTGACACTCCCAAGGAATACGTCTTCGAACCAGGATTGCCCGTGCTTGCCGATCACGATGAGGTCGGACAGAAGCTCCTCCGCTGTGGCCAAGATCATAGGAGAAGGATCGCCGCGTTCAACGCTATAGGAGACCCTGTTCGAGTCGATATGGGATTCACGGATCAGCTCGAACATCCGCTGCTCTGCAGCCTGTTGTTCCTCTTCGCAGTATCGGCGAATCCCGGACTCTGACGCACCGACAATCTGGAGTCTCCCTTCAAAAGGAATGCGGAACACGTGCAAGATCGTCATGTGGGCGAGAGGAGCGATCCGGCTTGCCATGGCCAAGGCGGAAGCAGAATACGGCGAGAAGTCGACCGGGACGAGGACGTGCCGATACTCTGTTTTCGGGGGAGACTTCACCACAAGCACCGGTTGCGTGCACGCACTCAGTACACGTTCTGCCGTCGTGCCGAGCATCAGATCAGGCAGAGAGCTCTCTCCATGAGCGCCCAAGACAAGCAGATCGGCGGACTCCGTCGCCGACAGGATTTCGGCTTGTGCGTGACCGGTCTTGACGGCGGTACTTCCGATCACTCCCGTCTGGCGACTGAGGTCCCCAGCTATTTTGTTCAGCGTGTGTTTGGCATCGTCGATCAGCGTGGCTTCTATGTCGGGCGGTGTAAGGAACAATTTTCGGAGATCACTCAAGGCTGAACGGCTCATGACATGGATCAGGCTCAGATGCGCAGACTGTTCTTGGGCAACGAACGCGGCTCGTTCTGCGGCATATCGGGCTCCATCGGAAAAGTCGGTTGCAACTAATATGGACGTCATCGGTGCCATAGAGAGGTGTCCTTTGTGAGACCGGTCAACGCAGTACCCTTGGTTCGATTTGCGAACGTAGGGCACTGACTCCGTTGCTCCACGCACGGATCACAATTGTCTCCCACTCAGCACTGGAAAAACCAGCGACTGACCGGCACTATTCGGAAGCACTCCACGATCATCAATTTAAGTGGAACGAGACATCTGTCGCCTGGATTGATACGGACAAAATCCATCTGCGGTCTGACATGGGCGATGCCGACGCTCAGTCTTCCTCACCGGTGTGATCGTGTTTCACCGGCGGTTTCGCCTTCTTCTGGAATTCTTCGTGGAATTTGGGAATGGGTGGACTTGTGAAGGCGCCGTCTAGCTTGAAGTGTTCGTGCAGTGCCTTGTCGCTCCGGACGGCTTTCTCAAAGTCGAAGGCGTACTTCTTGTCGACGTTCGGCGTGAAGGGCGTATAGGGTTTCTTGACACCCTTCCATCCTGATCCTTCGTAGTTCAGGTGGCACGCGTTGCATTGTTCGGCCAAGGCAAAGCCTTGTCCCGCTTCAACCAGCCGCTCCCGATCCATCGCTTTCTAGCGAATGGTCAAAGGCCTCGCAGACAATTACCTCTGCCCCATAGCCGTCTGTGTCAGCTTGAATAGCATCCATACGCCAACCAGAACGCTGGCAACGCTGGCACATCCTTGCACGCCCGTAAAAAGTCGATGACTAGCGGATAGTGAATAGACAACCGGCACGCTGATGATCAGAGCGATTCCCATCATACCCGCGATGGAACCAATGCCGAACGCGAGGATCGACAGGAGTCCCCCGCCCACCCCGACCGTCGTGGATAACACCATAAGCATCAACGCTGCGGATCCGGCAAGCCCATGCGCCATCCCGATGCAAAGCGGTCGAATCGACTCTGACATCCAATGCCGGTGTCGATGGTCTTTCTCCAATTGGTGACTATGTAGGTGCACGTGCGGGAGGCCCTCATGATGGTGACTGTGAACGTGCCATCGTTCACGGTAAAGCTTCAGAGCCAGTTTCACTCCGAGCAGAATCAACAGAACTCCTACTCCTGATTCAGCAATGGTTTCGAATTCGGCAGGAATATGAATCCCACCAATGAGCACGATGAATCCTACGAGTAACAGTGTGAAGGTATGCCCGATCCCCCACCAGAGGCCAATGGCGCCCGATGCAAGGAATGATGGCCGCTCGGCAAGCACCGTCGAGACCGCTGCAAGGTGATCCGTATCCATGGCGTGCCGCAACCCGAGTAGAAAACCGACTCCCAGTAATGTAAGAAGCTGTGTGTCAAACATGATGGTTCAGAACACCAGAGGATTAGTATTTCCGCAAAGACACAGGCGGAAGATCCCACAGCCCTTCTCGAATCGCTGCCCACAAGGCATCGAGCAGAGAAGTAAGGGCGGGGGCGGTTCTAGTCAGAAGCTTGATGGCAAGCCCCGGCACCGGCGGTGTCGACACGCCTCCCAACACTTCTCCTTGCCTGGCATCCAAGATCCCGGCAATCCTTGATTCCAGTCCCCGCCAGGCCTCTTCGCCCATGGCATCGTTCACCACATAGAGCGAGGCCACATAATCCCACTCTTCGGCAAGGCCGACCACACCTAAGTCCGTTGCCGGGTCAAGGATATATCGCTCCCGTAAAGAGTTTCCGGAAGCTGTCGTGATCAGGATTTCGTTTTCCAGATCGGTAAAGGCCCACCGTTCTCCCCTCGCAATGCGGCCTGAGGCCAGCGCATCCCACAATAAGAGTGTCGCACCAGGCGCAACCGTGGCCCTGAGACTCTGCCGAAAACGAGATCCGGCAAAGGGAATCGTATGTTCAGGAAGCCACTCAAGAATCGCGCCAGGTCCGACCGTGATGGACACATGCTGGTCAGATACCGGGCCTTCAGTTCGATAGACCCGGTTGGCAGAGGGAGCAGAAATCAGGACATGCGCACCCTGCTCTACTGTCATGTCGATGGAGAGATGGTCGCCCCCGACCAGACCACCGGATGGATTGACCAACATCGTGTAAGCTGCTCCCGTATCGTCAAGATAGATGGGAGGCAGCAACTTCCATGGCGTGGTGAAATACGAATGAGAGATCACCGTACGGTAATCGAGCTTCGTATAGGTCAGCTTCAGCTCACCGGCTCGCCCGACCAGCTCGGTCGCAAATCGTGCAGGAGCTTTTCTCTTCCGGACAGACGTGCTTGCCCCGGACGATCCCCTCGGTTGAGAGACACCCGTTTTCCGGGACGTTCGCTTTTGTTGCCCCTGCCGCGTCGGCGTGGTCATGAACGCTTGACTCGTTGCGGGATACGCTGCTCAACCCACGCCACCACCGGATCCATCCCCTCGCCAGACAGGATATTGGTGAAGGCAAAGGGAAGCTCACCACGCATCTTGCGGGTATCTCGATCCATGACGGAGAGATCTGCGCGCACATGCGGAGCCAAATCCATCTTGTTGATGACGAGGAAATCAGATCGCGTGATCCCCGGTCCACCCTTCCGTGGAATCTTGTCACCACCCGACACATCGATCACATAGATGACATAGTCCACCAGCTCAGGGCTGAACGTGGCCGCAAGATTATCCCCACCACTTTCCAAGAAGATCAACTCCACGTCCGGATGTCGGCGCAGCAGATCATCGATGGCTTCCTGGTTATGGGATGCGTCCTCACGGATCGCCGTATGGGGACAGCCCCCGGTTTCAACACCAAGAATCCGATCGACCGGAAGCGCGGCACGCTTGGTCAAAATCTCGGCGTCGATTTTTGTGAAAATATCGTTGGTCACGGCAGCGAGGCTGAAACGATCGCGCAGCCGTTGACATAGGGCTTCCACCAGTGCCGTTTTCCCTGATCCGACGGGACCGCCGATACCAATGACCGGAATGCCTTGTTTCCTCGCTTGAGTCGGAGTCCAATTATAGTTATGTTTATGTTCACGATTGAGATCATGCATGATGATTTCTAACAAGCGGTCGCTGAGGCCCTACGGGCCATCAACGGCCGTCTTGGTCCTTTCGTTAGGGGTCACGCTGCTCGGTGACTTCACCTTTATGATCGGAAAAGCCTCCATTCGAGCGAACCGTGACGCATGGCATAAATATCCTGAATAGGTGACCACGAACTCATCGCCGAATCGATATCGACATCTCGGCTGATCCGTTCAATCAGCGGAAGCCATTCGCCTAATATGCGCTGTCCCTCATGCTGCCCGATGGGACTGAGCCGCATGGCTGCGGAGATGAAGCCGACGGCGGTTTGGTACAAGAAGGCCGCCGCAGTTTCTTCCGAACTCCACCCGCACGCGCCCATGGTGAGCCCAAACGTCACGGCGAGATGACCGGGGGTACGATCAGCCTCCAGTTCATCACGATATTCACTCAGAATCGGCTTGGCGCGGATTTGATCGGCAGCAACTCTGATCACTTGCCGCCCCATCTGGCGGCTTGCGAGTCGTGATTCACGACAGACCTTGGTTGAATCCAACGCTCGGTCGATACGCACGGTATCGTCCAGCACTCCCATTGAGACCGCATGATTCGCCTGTTTGACGGCAAGCACCTCTCGACGGCTCATGCCCCCGCGCAGCACATCCTCTATATACCGAGCCAGTTGCTCGGACGTCTTCACGGCACCACCCTGGACCGCCGCCTCTAAGCCCGAGGAAAACGCATAGCTTCCAGAGGGAAAAAACGTATCGACAAACCGGAGCCCTTCAAGTAATGCAGGGGTATTCATCGTAAGTCTCGAAAGCAAGACAACCGGACAACGAGGTTCACGATCACGCACGAGTGATCGTTGAACCGGCTGTCCCGTTTGTCAAAATAGGAAATATCGCTGTGCCATGGGCAGCACGATCGCCGGCTCACAGGTCAGCGGCACACCGTCGGCCGTCACGACGTAGGTCTCAGGGTTAACCTCTACTTTCGGGAGAGCATCGTTGAGCTTGAGATCACGCTTCTTCACGTTCCGGCAGTTCTTGACTGCCGACACCCGCCGCTGCAACCCCAGCTTCTTCGGTACCTCCCGTTCCAAACTCGCCTGCGACATAAAAGTCAGACAGGTGCTGAACTGCGCGCGACCGAATGCCCCGAACATCGGCCGGCTGATCGTCGGCTCCGGCGTGGGGATCGACGCATTCGGATCGCCCATCTGAGCTTGGGCGATAAAGCCGCCCTTCAACACCATTTCCGGTTTCACGCCGAAGAATTCCGGCTTCCAGATGGCGAGGTCGGCGATCTTGCCGACTTCCACGGACCCGACCTCATGGGCAATGCCGTGAGTAATGGCTGGATTGATGGTGTACTTGGCCACATAGCGCTTCGCCCGAAAATTATCGTTCTGCGGGGAATCTTTGCCGCTGGTGGCCGTGAGGCGCCCCCGTTGCGCTTTCATCTTATGAGCTGTCTGCCAGGTTCTGGTGATGACTTCCCCGATTCGACCCATGGCCTGCGAGTCCGAGGACATGATACTGATCGCACCCAGATCATGCAGGATGTCTTCCGCCGCAATGGTCTCGCGGCGGATGCGGGATTCCGCAAACGCGATGTCTTCAGGAATGCGCGGATTCAGATGGTGTGCCACGATCAACATGTCGAGATGCTCATCGATCGTGTTGATGGTAAAGGGCCTTGTGGGATTCGTCGAGGAGGGGAGCACATTGGGCTCACCGCATACTTTAATGATATCCGGCGCATGTCCACCCCCCGCACCTTCCGTATGAAAGGTATGGATCGCACGCCCATTGATGGCTCGAATGGTATCTTCCACGTACCCGGCTTCATTAAGGGTATCGGAGTGGATCGCGACCTGCACATCATACCGATCGGCCACATTGAGACAGGTATCGATTGCGGTGGGGGTGGTTCCCCAGTCCTCGTGCAACTTCAACCCGATGGCGCCGGCTTCGATTTGTTCGTTCAACCCCTCAGCTCTAGAGGCATTGCCCTTCCCTAAAAATCCGAGATTGATGGGAATGCCCTCCGCCGCTTCCAACATGCGATGGATGTTCCAGGGCCCCGGCGTACAGGTCGTTGCGTTGGTCCCACTGGCAGGACCGGTGCCGCCGCCGATCATCGTCGTGAGGCCGGAAGACAGCGCCTCCCACCATTGTTGCGGACAGATGAAGTGGATGTGCGTATCGATGCCGCCGGCCGTGATAATCTTGCCTTCCCCGGCGATCGCTTCCGTGCCAGGACCAACCTCCATGCCGGGCGTGACATTCGGCATCAGGTCGGAATTTCCTGCCTTCCCGATGCCGACGATGCGACCGTCCTTGATGCCGATGTCGGCCTTGATAATCCCGGTATAGTCCAGAATGAGCGCGTTCGTAATCACACAGTCGAGCTGTCCGCTGGCACTGGAAGCTCGAGCCGATTGCCCCATGCCGTCTCGAATGGTCTTGCCGCCACCGAACACTACTTCATCGCCATGAGAAGTCCGATCTTCCTCGACTTCGATGATCAAGTCGGTGTCGGCCAGCCGGACACGGTCACCGACGGTGGGCCCATATAGAGATGCATATTGCTTACGTGAAATTTTCACTGGGCACCTCCTTTTCCGAATCCGCGTTCCGCGGCGAGTCCCACTGCCTTCGCTTTGATCTTCGGATCATCCAACGACCCGTCGGTCAGTCCGTTGATACCCTGGGCAAGCCGATTGCCGGCGAACGCCACGAGCGTCACCTTCTTTTCCTCGCCCGGCTCGAACCGCACGGCCGTGCCGGCAGGGATGGCCAGCCGGAATCCGAACGCCTGCTCACGATCGAACGCGAGTGCGCGATTGGTTTCGAAGAAGTGACAGTGCGACCCGACTTGAATCGGGCGATCGCCCATATTCTTGACGGTCGCTTCTTTGGTTTCACGGCCCTTGAGGACTTCTAGATCGCCTGGCGCCGTCATGACCTCGCCGGGGATGATCGGGGTGTTCAATTCAGCTTTGACCGCTGCGGCTAACGCCTCGCGCGATCGGTCCGGAGCCTTCTGCACCTTCTTGTTGGCAACCCTCGTGATCAACGATTCATTCGCGGCAAACGACAGCCCGGACTGGACGGGGTGGCTCAAGAGCGAGGCGGCACCGATCCCGGCCGCGACTCGTCCGCTCTGGGTGAGAAATTGTCGCCGCGACGGTCCGGTTTTATCGGAAGCCGTTGGTTTTCCCTTGTCCTCTTCAGAACCGTGTGGCTCTTTCATTTTCATGGCGCAATACTCCTTCTTCTTGCGAGGCTGATGGGCACCCTCTCCATTTGAAGCGTGAATCTCTTACTGCTGACCCCCCGTTGAGCGTGTGACCTGGTGTCAGACTTCATATGAGCGTCATCTCAACTACTGGGTGAGATCGACAGACGTTGGAGGGACCGGCTTCTCACGCGTCTTATCGGCCAACCCAGGCAGGCAGTATTTACGGAATCGGGTTGTGGACCGTCACAAGTTTCGTTCCATCGGGAAAGGTCCCCTCAACCTGAAAGTCGTGGATCATTTCTGGCACACCGGGCATCACGTCCTTACGAGACAACAGCTGAGCTCCATAGGTCATGAGCTCGACCACCGATTTGCCCTCTCGAATCCCTTCTAATACTGCCGCGGTGAGATACGCGACCGTCTCCGGGTGATTGAGTTTCAGGCCGCGCTTCTTGCGGTCGGTTGCGACCTGTGCCGCGACGTAAATCATGAGCTTGTCCTGCTCTCTTGGACTCAGACGCATAAAGCCTCCCTCATCTGAAGGTGATCTTGTGATACTGGACCTTCCATAAGGGAGGCACCGTACCTGCTCCCTATCCCCTGTTGGAACTAGGGAGCTACCTGGTTCACGACGCGAAATTTCCCGGTCGTCCAACCGTGATTGCCAACCTCCTTGGGTGAGATTAGGCGTACGATAATTTGTACGCCTGAGTAGGTGAATGGGTACGTGCTCTGAGCTTCTGGGCAAGAAGTGAAACTATGCAGGATGGTCGAGCAAGCTCGACACAGAATGAAGAAGCAGCCTGATGTGAAAATAACAAGCGTCGGATCGAGCATTTGCAATGAGCTAGGTAAATTATGCTGTCGCTCTGGGTGATCACCTAGTAGTAAATGTGAGAGAAGATTCATTACGATACACCCCCGCACCGGTATAGTGTTGCGAATCCACGCCTATGTTGAAAGCAATACGAGATGCGCGCGATCTGCGGACCGTCTCCCATTACGACGGATACATATGTGGTGCCGCTGATTTCCGACAATCCTGAGGAGATTGTGCTGGAGATGTGCCAATCGTCTGGCCAGATCATCGACTCTCTCAAGGCTTGCCTGTCAGCTGGGCTGCCTGTACCGAGTCACCGAGGGTTCTGACCGTGATCGCTCAGCACTCGTCGACTGGACGGGATATGCCGATTAAGATCCATTTACGATCTATTGGGCATCCTGCCTTGCACTATTCGTATAACTCGTGGCCGTATGAGTCGCTACCAAGTGGATGTGCCCAGATGAAATGTCGTCGGTATGGATGGCAATCGCTTGCAGTGTTCCTGCTTCTGATCATGGGACTGTCCATAGCGAGCGGACCAGCGAGCGCAGAATGGGTGGCGCTCGAGAGTCGGTATCAGTCACCAGGGCTACAGACATTCTATGTTGATCCGGCCACGATGAGCCGAGAGGACGGATTTGTGACCGTTTGGCAGCTTACGGACTTCGTGTGGACCCAAGGGGGCCAAGGATTTAGCTTTCGATCGACCACGACGCAACAGCAAGTCGATTGTGGGGCGCAGCAGGTGCGCCTCCTGAGGTTTGCTGAATTCTCTGGTGCCACGGGACAGGGAACAAGGCTGTATGGTCTCGTGGATTCAACCAGCTGGTTGTCCATTAATCATGCGACGAGTCTCAGTCAAGCCTTGTGGGTTCTGGCGTGTGGCAATTCATGAAGGGAAGAGAGCACCCGTCTCAGGTATGCAGCGATGTCCATGGAAGACGTGACCATGCCCAGCATAGGGACGCCTGCTGTCGTCCCAGTCGTATTGGAATAGAGTGTTCTGCCTGGATGTTGCCTCCAACTACAGAATGGCAGTTGTCCTGAAACAAACACCTCGAGATATGCGGTTCTCGCAAGGGAGTGGGCTGTATGCGCTCGTATGCTTCCACAAGCGCGGCATTTTCGTGGGGCTGAGTCCCATTATGCTTCAGGCGAGTATCTTCCCAGTTGAGCGGCAATGTGATAGCGGATAGACAACGCGTCATGCAGGGGCACAACAAGGAGCGGCCAGAAGTGGGGATGGAATGGGATGACGGTGCAAGAGGGGAGTGTCTTCGTAAATGGAAGAGAGTAGTTAGACAAGGGATCGTGATGGTCGTCATCACGACCTGTAGTGTAGCTTCTGCCTTGGCGCAAAGAGCGGACCCTGATGTTCACGGTCCGCAACGATCCTCTCAACAGTCTGAGATCGAGGACTTGAAGGCCAGGGTCAAGCAACTGGAGCAATCAGTCGAGGACATGAGAAACAAGGAATCGCCGCCTGATGAACCACTTTCAGCGGGAACTCAAACGGAGGTTCCTGCCATTGAGCGTGAGCGTGAGCTGGTCTCCGAAGATGCGTATGCCGATGCTCGACCGGATAATGCGCCGTTTGATCCGGCCCTTCGTGGATTCTTCCGCTTTCCTGGTTCCCATACCCTAATGCGGGTAGGGGGCTACATCCGGACTGATGCGATTTATGATGTGAGTCAGCTGGGAAATATTAATCAATTTCGAACCGAGTCGATTCCGACGCCGAATCTCGATGTCTCAAACTACAATATGGCAGCAAGAGCCTCGCGCATCAGTTTTGAAACCAGGACCGACACTCGGTGGGACGTTTTGCGGACCTACTTCGAGATTGATTTTGTCGGCCCTGGAAATAGTACCAATCTGCGGCTGCGTCACTTCTACGGGCAGTTGAAAAATCTGCTGATCGGACAATCCTGGTCGACGTTCCACGATTCAGATGTGATCCCGGAAACGGTCGATTTCAATGGGCCCAATTCCTGGATCTTCCACTTTAATCCCCAAGTGCGATATACGCACCGCTTGGCCAAGAGGCACGCGGTGTCGATTGCGGCCGAGCAGCCTTCTTCCGGGATTCCTTCGACCAATCCAGTCACGGCGCAACCGGTCTCGTCCACCAGTCCGCTGCCGGATGTCGTGGTGCGCTATCGCTATGAAACCGATGATTATCACTTCAACACCGCAGGACTCTTTCGATCGATCGGGGGAGTCACGAGTTCCGGGCAATCGGATCATGCGTTCGGATATGGGGTGATGGCCTCAGGGCTCGTCAGACTGTGGGGTCGGGACAACGTGGTATTTCAGGCGGTGTATGGGGAAGGCATTGCTCGCTACTTCAACGACACGAAGGGCCTCAATCTTGACGCAGGCTATGACGCATCAGGCGCGGTCAACGCGCAGCCGCTCTATGGAGGCTATGCGGCCGTTCAACATTTCTGGAATGAACACTTGCGGTCCACGGTGACGTATGGCTACCTTCAAGTGAGTACCACAGACCGGTCTCCCGTCGACACTTACAAGAGAACACAATACCTCGATTGCAATCTTATGTATAGCCCCGCAGAAGGCATCACAATCGGTGGAGGATTTCTGTGGGGACAACGAGTCAACAAGGACGATGTGTCAGGAGAGGGCTTCAGGATCAATTTTCTGGTGAAGTACGACCTCGTCCGACTGCAACAGGACGTAAAAAAAGTGCTCCCGTTTTAAGAGGTCCTTCGTGCCCGTTCATCCCGAGGGCAGACCAGGTCACCGCGGGCGAGCGTGATTCGCTGAGGCTGTGGTGGGAATGTGCGGGGCTATGTGTCAACTAGGCGTGTCCGCACAATCGTTCTTGCTTCTTCGGACATCACGCTTGTCTTACTTCTCTGGTTTTTTTCCTCTGTGTCCTTCTTAGCGTCCTTTAACACGGGCCTGCCCAGCGCCAGACTGGCATTGAGATCGTGTTCAGGAGCCTTTTTGTGCGCCAAATTCTGATGGCAGTCGATGCACGTGGCGCCCTCCGTCTCCATCTTCTGGTGCGCGGCCTTGGCGGAGGCGCCCGGCGGCCTCGTATTCTTGTGGCAGGCCCGGCAGGTTAGGCTGTCCCACTTCTTGAGCTTCATCCGAGCCCGATAGGCCGCCTCCGGGCGGTGTTCGTCGAATTTTTCAATGGTCGAGTAATCGGCGGTGAATTCCTTGATCAGGAACGGCACGCCATCCACCACATGCGTGTAGACGGCCTTATGGAAGTTCGAGAAGCCTTGCGGCACGTGGCAGTCCTTGCATCCGGGGTCGGCGCCGAGCGCACCCCAGCGCGAAGACTTCTTGAGCTCTTCGTAGGGATAGGTCTCGCAATGACAGCTGGTACAGAATTCGGTCCTTGAAATGGCCGCTTCGCTGCCGAACACGACCGCAATCAAGCCGATCCCGAGCATGGCCTCGGTAGCCAGCGTGGCAATCTTCCCGACGCTCAGTCTTCCTCACCGGTGTGATCGTGTTTCACCGGCGGTTTCGCCTTGTTCTGAAATTCCTCGTGAAATTTGGGAGTCGGGGGACCGGTGAAGACACCGTCCAGCTTGAAATGCTCGTGCAGTGCCTTGTCGCTCCGGACGGCTTTCTCAAAGTCGAAGGCGTACTTCTTGTCCACTTTCGGCGTGAAAGACGTATAGGGTTTCTTGACACCCTTCCATCCTGATCCTTCGTAGTTCAGGTGGCACGCGTTGCATTGTTCGGCGAAGACAAAGTCTTGTCACGCCTCCACCAGTCTTTCTCGATCCATCGTTTTCTGAGACTTTTCAAAGGCCTCACCGGCTTTGCGATGAAGCTTCCGGTAGTCGCTCCCGGCGCCATGACACGATTCACAGCCGACTCCCGTGAGAAACTTATCCGGCTCCTCGATCGTGTACCCGCCTTCCTTGCCCCATCCATCGACATGACATCCAATGCAATCTTTGTCCTTCGTGTAGTCTTTTTTCGGATCGAGTTTGGCCTTCAGTTTCGCCTCCTTCCTTGTATTGGGTTTCAGCGATTCAATGGCCTTTGCATGGAGCGTTTTATCCCAGGATTCTCCCTGACTTTTGTGACAGTTGTAACATTTCTTCCGGCCCTCGAACGTTGGCTCAGCCGAAACCGTCCCAGCCCACATCACACACATCGCCGCAATGGCCATCGCATGCAGAATCGGATGATTCATGGCCCCTCCATTCCTGTCAGTGGACGAGTCAATTGAGTTACAAGACCATCTGCTTCTCATCGGATCGCGGTCCAAGCCCCTAAGCATTGGCTTGTTTTTGATGCTACCAGGGATCGTAGCTATGTGATGATCCGTCTACACTATAAATAAATGGATGGCTTAAACAGGGCCTGCGTCCACGTGCTGATCCCATTCTCAACGAGGCGGCTTGAAGGTCACTGTTTCAATGTTCGGATGTATGCCAGTAGATCATGCACCTGCTTATCAGAAAGCCGAAATGTCCACGAGGGCATCACCTTACATGGGCCCCCCTCGTGAATGGTTTTGATCAAGTCAACATTCAGCTTGCGTTGGGTGGCGGCAGAAGACAAGTCGGCCACTTCGGCCCCAGCAATCTCAAGCCCGTCGCCTTTGCCTCCTGGGTCGTGACAAAGGATGCAGTGTTGTTCAAAGAGGCTCTTCCCAGTCCGTGCATCCGACCCAAGTATGAGGTCCTGCTTCGGGATAGCGCGCTCTTGAGCGGGTGCCGTGTCTAAGACTGCCGCAACCAAAATTCCGGTGGCGCCTATCAGGCACGTCACCACCGACCAGATTGTCCATTTGGACATTATGGATACCATCGAAGTCCGTCCTACTATCGTTGGTCCATTCGCGCGTTCGTTCAGGTACACACTCATACGCCTATCGAGATCCTACTCTGTCGGGAGGATCACGACTTCATTCGGACTCATCTGATCACCCTTCGTTCTGTACTCATCGCAAATACATCGTGGCGCGGGCTATCATATGCCAAATCAGATGATTCACGGCCGCGCTTTTCCAGCCAGTTGACGGTTCACCTGTGGTGCAAGGCTAAGGGCTTCTCATCGGATCGCGGTTCAGGCCCTTCAAGTCCTTGAGCATCGGCTCGCCCTGCGTTCGGCTTCCCCACCAGGGATCGGGTCTGTCGGAGTGGCCATCGACGCTAGCGGGGATATCAAATCTCGAATCGAGCGGTGTATCATAGGACTGCATCCCCTTACCGGATATGGCTGAGTCGCTCCCACGATTGTGCTCTGACTCGCTTCTATCCTTCTCCTTCCCTAATGTCAGTCCGAAGTGCTCTTGGAAGGTAGGGGTGAGGACGCGGTGGATCAAGGAATCCCGCTCAAACACACCACCGTCGACGGTGTGGCGGTCGGTCCAGTGCCATTGGGAGGATGGTGACCAGCCGGCTGCCACGATAGTCGGTCCGACGAACCATCCCAGCATCATCAAACCCAGTATTACTGAAGACAGGTAATGTTGTTTCATCGCAAGGCTCCTTTCTGTGTTGAGTGAGTATCTCCGTCTGAATTGCACTGATCTCCAGTGAACAGGCGATCTCGTCCAGTCTCACTCTCGTCATGGGTTTCGCGATTGGCGGTGGGATCGTCGAAGACTGCGCCGCACTCAATACAACGGACCTGTCCCGTCTTTAAACCTTGGGGAGTGAGGACGTCATCAATCATGCGACGGTGCCTACAATGACGAGTCGATCTGAGCGAAGCGAGCAAGGGTGATTGCCCGTGGGCCGTTGTCGTCATGATTGCCTCGCACGGGATGCGTCGGTGACTGGGGATCCAGCCACCGACTTCATAGATTCTCGTTAGGGAGTTGTTTGCATCGCGTACTTGATTCCCCGCGCCTCCTCCACATGAGCCCTCAACAGGGGCAAGGTCTTGGCGATCCAATGCAGCACGTCCGAATCCTCCACGGCTTGCAGGTGTTCTTCGAATTCATTCGCGCTGTTCTGGTGATCCCGCAGGATGTAGGCCATATATTCTCGATCGAATGCATGCTCAGTGAGCTGCGAGAACTCCTTGATCTTTTGCTTGTGCTCATCGTTTAACTCCGAAGAGAGTGGAACACCCTTGGTGGTCGCCAACCCTTGGACCTCCTCGTTCAACCTCTTGTGGGCGCCAGCCAGTTGCAGGCCGAATTGTCGTACGCGCGGGTTGGCTCCTCGATCCCCGGCCAGCTGTCCCAGCGCTGTTTTCGCCTGGTGCATCTCTGCGGCCTTTTTCAGGCACGCGACCGTGTGGGGTTTGGCTTCCGGCTCGGCTGCACGCAGCGCGGTGGCCGGGGGGATCGCCATTGCGGCGGCTGTCACAAGACTGATGACTATCGTGCGAATCATGAACTCCTCCTTTTTGGTGAACGATAGGGTCCAATATCCGGCCTGTTGTCTTGCGCTCACGGTACACGGTGCTGTCTTTTGCCGGAACTAGAGAGCAACCTGGTTCTCGATGTGAGATCACCTAGCTTCCCTGCTTTGAGGCATCGGTCCTATTTGGATCGGGGACTGCCGAGAGCGAGTCCGGATGGGCGTCTCGTAGGGGCATACTCAAAAAGCGACCGCCTTGCATGACGCAGTCGATGGCAAGCGGCAATTCGTGAATTGATCTCTTCAGCACGTATCCCCGGGCTCCCAACCGGAACGCCTCCGTCACATAGAACGGCCGATCGTGCATGGTCAGGAAGATGATCCGCAGCTCCGGCGTCGTGGCGAGCAACCGGCGAGCCGCCTCAAGTCCGTTCATGTGCGGCATCGAAATATCGAGCAGGATGACGTCCGGCTTAAGCATCTCTGTCGCTCTGAATAGTTCGATTCCGTCGTGGACGACACCGACGATGGAGACCTGCTGGCCGAGGTGACGTGCTACGGCAAGCACCATCTCCGAATGGTCGTCGGCTAATAGGATCTGCGGTTGATTCACAGGTCTTGCTCACTGGTTGCCGGTCAGGTCGCTCCGGATTGACCACGCGTGACTCATCACGCCCATCGTGGCATCATACATCACACACAATGCAGGCGATACTGGAGGAGAACCTAGTTCAGCCGGCCGAATGTTCCCAGAGGTTGTTCATGGAGAAGGGCAGTCGTGGACTACGGTTTCGAGCAGGCGAGCCCCTCTGTGATGGCAAAGCGCATCAATTCGGCAGTGGTGTGGATGTTCAATCGTTGCATCAGGCGCGTTTTGTGGAAGTCAATGGTTTTCAGGGAGACATTGAGGTGGGAGGCGATCTCCTTGGTCCCTTTCCCTTCGCCGATCAATTGAAGGACTTCGCGTTGGCGTGGGGTGAGAGCGGCGACGGGATCCTTGACCGCCGGATCGCGTTCAGGATTCATCGCGCGATCGACCACTGGGGTAGCGATGGAAGGGGTCAGATAGCGTTGGCCACGCAGAGCCGCATTGATTGCCAGCGGGAGTTCCACCGGCGCCGAATGTTTGAGCAGGTACCCGCTTGCGCCGGCTTCCAGGGCTTCCGTGGCGTAGGTCGGGCTGGTCTGCATGGTCAGAAAAATCAGCTTCGTATCGGGGCAGAGCCGCTTGATCTGCCGTGCGGCATCGATTCCATTGAGCAACGGCATGGCAATGTCCAGGATGATCAGGTCTGGTTCGAGGCGTTGTGCCGATTCTACGAGGCTATGGCCATCTCCGACTGTGCCGACGACCTCGCAGGTATCCTCCACAAGTTTTTTCAGACCGGCCAGCATCATACTGTGATCGTCGGCCAACAGGGCTCGCGGTTTTAGCATCGGTTCGTTTCTCCTTATCATTCACGCGACCGGCATTACGATGTCGAGAGAGACGGTGCGATCGGACTGTGCCTGTCAGGATTCCGATTGAATAGGGAGTCGGAGAGTGGTACCCAGGCATGGACCTCCGTTCCCTTGCCGGGGCTGCTTCGAATGCGAAAAGTGCCCTGAAAGAGACGCACCCGCTCTTCCATGCTGATGAGCCCTAGCCCGTGAGACGTGGATTCTGACGGTTCTTGAACAAATCCCTTTCCGTCGTCGCGGACACAGATTCCCACGCCAGTGGCTGTGCCGAGCAGACGGACCAGCACCTCAGAGGCCTCGGCATGCTTGAGTATATTTTGGAGACTTTCCTGCGTGACGCGGTAGAGGCAGGTCGCGACACTCAACGGAAGAGACTGAGGGACTTTCCGCTGCATGTACTGGACCTTCAAACCGGTTCGACGGATGAAGTCATCGACCTGGTCTCGGATCGCTGCCTCTAATCCGAGGTGTTCGAGGAGTGATGGGTGCAACCGGTATGCGAAGTTATGGACATCCTCGGCCAGCTGAGCAGCGGCTTTTCGAAGGTGTTCGATATGGCCTTGGTGCGATGCCTCGGACGAATCGCTTCGTGTGAGGGCGCTGATCTCCACCGCCAGGACGGCAAGCCGTTGTGTCACATCGTCGTGGAGTTCACGGGCGATCCGTTGCCGTTCCTCATCCTGTGCCTGTAGTAGTTTAGTGGTCAGATTTATCAACTGCGCTTCATGCTTGCGCAAGAGTTCTTCTGCTCGTTTTCGTTCTGTAATGTCTTTTTCCGATCCGACCAGGCGGATGGCTCGACTGTTCCCTTCCCACAGAGCATAGGCGCGGTCGAGTACCCAAATCCATCTGTCGTCTCGGCGACGGATACGGTACTCCTCCCGAAACCCCTGTCGCTTCTTTGCAAGATACTCCTCAAGATTGCCGAGGACGCGGGGACGGTCGTCGGGGTGGATGCGTGTCGACCACTGTTCAAATGTCTCGGGGCTCTCATTGCTGTCGAACCCATGCATCTCCTTCCAGTGAGACGAATGGGCGACCTGACGAGTCTGTAAATCCCAATCATAGACGCCGTCGTGTGTGGCCTGGGTCACGAGTTCCCAACGATCAAGTGCGGCTTGAAGCAGCGCGGTCCGCTCCGTCACGCGAGATTCTAGCTGTTCGTTTGCCACACGTAAGGCCTGCTCCGCCTTGGTGCGTTGCTCCACTTCCTGGAGGAGATTCGCCCGGGCAACTTCAAGTTCACGCGTGCGTTGCACGAATAAATGTCCACCCCAGAGCACCGACCAGAGCACGAGCAGCGCCATACAGCGGTTGAGGACGGACCAGAAAAACGGAATTCCAGGCATGGAAAGGAACCACCCCACGATGATGAGAATCGAGCAGACCCCACCCGTCAAGAGCGCGGCGCGCCACCCCGCAAGCCACAGGCACATGAGACCGATCGGGGCATAGAGGACATAGACGGCAAAGCCAAGTGGGGTACGTCAGTCCAGAACGAAGACCGTGATGACAGCGAGGACGAGCAAGAACATGGCTGCACGCAGGGAGCCTGAGGTAGGCATAAGACAGTTCCCCTCTTTGCTTCTGATCAGCTTTGCCTGGAAGTGGGTGGATCATAGGCTTCTGTAGCCAGTCATCGCAATAGCCGAGCAGCATTGATGAGGTCCCATGCAGGTCGCCTAGGAGAGTTTCACCCTCGGAACTAGGTAAATCACTAGTGCTGCGCGCCAGAGCCGGGCATCGCGACATCATGCGGTTCTGTCGGACCAACTGGTCGCGCAGTCCAGGACCTCAACTCATAACAGAGGAGTCGGGACATGTCAGCAGATGTCCGTCACGCTCTCGAGTTGAAGGTGCACGGTGTTCCGGGGGCTAGGTAAGTCGTCCGCATGTTCTGGGTGATCACCCAGTAGTGGTCGCATGAGCAGATTCGTTACGGTGTACGTGCGGATGTGATCCTGTTTCTGTTCCGCGGTGGCCGGTGAACGAGCTGAACTGACCGTCATGCAACAGAGAGTTGCACCGATGATTGCAATCGCTGAGCAGAAGGGGGCCTGTCCTCGTTGTCATGGCTATATGGTACCGCTGATTCCTGACGGTTCGGAGGAAATTCTCCTGGAGCTTGGTGAGTCGAGCGGTTTTCGCTGCGTCAACTGCGGTGAGCGGATCGACCCGCTGATCGTGGCCAATCGCCGAGCCCCCAAGCAGTAAGGATACGGCTATGGGAAATGACCGGATAAATGAAAGTCAATAGGGCGATGGCTTCCACACCCGGGGTTGGAGACATACATGTGGAGGAAAAGGGGTCTGGACCCTACAGGCTGGATCAGTATGAGAGACCCATAACCTAGGAGGGCATCATGGACAGAGTATGGCTGTACTTAGGAGGGATGGCAGTGGCATTCGGCATTGCCATCTATGCGGTGATGTCCATTGTGAAAGGCACGAGTCCTCCGGCCTATTGAGGAAAGAAATTGCAGGCGAGGCACGTGCATCCGATCAGGCGGCCAACCCTCACAGACCATGGACACTCAACGGTTGGGACTACTACAGGAGGACCTACGATGAAGATAAGGAAATGGACGGGGATATTTTTGGCTCTCAGCTTGCTGATGACCATGCCGGTTTTCGCATCGGATGACCTTGAAGCGCTGATCAAGGCTGGGGATCATCGCAAATTGGAGATGTACTATGCAGAAGAGGCGAAGACCCTCAAAGCGAAAGCGGACAAGTGGGAGGTGCTCGCCGAATACTACGAAAAGTTTCCGGACGAATATTCCGGCGGCAGCGAGAACGTGCATAAGCATATCGAGAATGTCCGTGCCATGGCGGACGACTATCGGAAGGCCATGCACGAGGCACGCGATTTGGCCTTGCGCCACCACTCCTTGATCCGGAAGGGGCCGTGAGATCCGATGAGGACCGGGGACTGAACGGTCGAGGGCGACCGGATGAAATGGAATGTTGAACTGGATCGGGAGGCACGAAAACCTGACCGATACGAACAGTGAAGAGGAGAACGCATGAAGACTCGGAGTGAGCAGAAAAAAGGGGAAGGAATGGGACAGGCAGTCAGCGATGAACCGGCTCAGGCTACTTTGAATGCGGGTGAGGTACAGGAACGTATCGCCATGCGTGCCTACGAGCTCTACCGAGAGCGGGGGGCTATCGATGGGCATGATCTCGATGATTGGCTGGAGGCTGAGCAAGCCATTGTCGGCTCCGAGGCACATCCCGAGAGAAGTGTCTTGCAATAGCCATAAGGGAGGAACGCATGAGACAGCAATCTCCGTTGATGTTGGGACTTGCGATGCTGGTGTTAGCTGCTGGAACCATGACGGTGGCCGATCCAGCCTCCGCCGAAGAACACAGCAAGGTTGAAATGGCAGCTGCGGCTACGGTGACGATCCACGACGCGATCAAAACGGCGTCGGAGAAAGTGCCGGGGACGGTCATCGAAGCCGAGCTGGAGGAGAAACATCATAGGCTCGTCTGGGAAGTCGAGATTGTCAGCCCGGAACACAAAGTCATGGAAGTACATATAGACGCCAAAACCGGTGCGGTGATCGATGTAGAGGAGGAAAAGGAGAAGTCGGGGCGGCTTAAACGACCGAGGTCGTGAACAACAGGCAGCATCCAGGGTGCTATTTGGAAACCGGGCACATGTGCGCCACTCGCAAGGAAGGGAAATAGGAGGCCGGTCCTGGCGAGTTTGTCTTGCTGCGAATCTGAAATCTGTGCGCTGTGAGTGAAGAAAAAAGAGGAGCAGGTGTGTCTATCGGTCATAGGGGATGTGTAGTGTTTTGCAACAGCCGGTAGTGGGGCTCCGACCTGAAATGCCTCAGGGCGGTTGATTGAAATCGGCCTTGGCGTTTTTACAAAGGCTCGGTTTTGGCCCGGTAGGTGCCCTGCTGACGGCCGCATGAAATTGTCGGATGGCGAACTGGCAGGACCAGTGTGAACTTACAACCAGGGGGGGAATGCTTTTGAATGAAAGAAGACAGGCATGACGAGTGCACTATTTTACGATCGGTTACAGTTCGCCGTCACGGCGACCTTTCATTACCTCTTCCCGCAATTGACGATGGGCTTGGCGGCCTTGCTGCTGTACCTGAAAAGCCGTGCCTATTGGAGCCGTGATGCCCACTACGACGAGGCCGCCCATTTCTGGACAAAGATCTTTGCCTTGAGCTTTGCGTTCGGCGTCGTCACCGGCATCCCCCTGGAATTTCAGTTCGGCATGAATTGGGCGAGGTTCTCCACATTTGCCGGCGGCGTCATCGGCCAGACGTTGGCCATGGAGGGTGTGTTCGCGTTTTTTCTGGAATCCACGTTTTTGGGCGTGCTGCTGTACGGCAAGAAACGGTTGGGTCCGTTGGTCGATTGGATCGCGACGGTGATGTTGTTCCTCGGGTCGTGGCTCTCGGGGTTCTTCATTCTGGCGACGAATGCGTGGATGCAACATCCGGTGGCCTATGCCGTTGATGACGTCGGTGCGGTTCACGTGACGAGTCTCTGGGGCTTGCTGACCAACTCCTGGTTGGTGTGGCAATTCTCGCATACGATGACGGCTGCGGTCGTCACCGGTTCCTTCGTGATGGCTGCAGTGGGGGCCTATTATCTGCTTTCCGGGATTCATTTGGATTTCGCCAAGACCTTTCTACGGACTGGGGTCGTTGCTGCGGTGCTGGCCAGTTGCCTGATGCTGTTTCCAACCGGGCACCATGCGGCGCTGCAGGTCTTTGAGCATCAACCCATCAAGGGAGCGGCATTTGAAGGCCACTTCCACACCGAATCCGGCGCCGATCTGGTGCTCCTCGGCCAGCCGAACATGGACACACTCACGATCGATAATCCGCTCATCGCTCCCAAGATGCTTAGTTTCATCATTCATAAGCATTTCGGCGCTGAGATCAAAGGGCTCACTGATTTTCCTCGTGAAGACTGGCCGGACACCATGCCGCTGCTCTACTACACCTACCACATCATGGTCGGCCTGGGGTCGCTGTTCATCCCGCTCATGCTGACAGGGGTGGTCCTGCTCTGGCGCGGACGTCTGTTTCAGGCCCGATGGATGCTCTGGACGATCATGCTCATGGCGCCGTTTCCCTACATTGCCACGACCGCCGGGTGGATGACCGCCGAACTGGGACGGCAGCCGTGGCTCGTGTATGGCCTATTCCGGACGGTCGACGGCAACTCTCTATTGGTGGGATCAGGCAATGTCCTGTTCACGTTACTCGGCTTTCTCGGTCTGTATCTGTTGTTGGGCCTGCTGTTTCTGTTTGTGTTGCTCCGAACAGTCGCTCGTGGTCCTGCCGTGCCTGTCGAGTTGAGTGCGAACGGGAAGGGCGCGTCGTGAGCGAGGAGATGCTGTCGACCGAGACGCTGTGGTTCGCGATCGTCGCCGCGATGTTCGCCGCGTATGCGGTCCTGGATGGATTCGTGTTCGGGGCGGGCATCCTCTACCTGTTCGTTGCACGAACCGACGCGGAGCGGCAATTGGTCTTGAAGGCCATCGGTCCGGTGTGGAAGGGCAATGAAGTGTGGCTGGTTGCGGGCGGAGGTCTGTTGTTCCTCGCCTTCCCCAAAGCGTTCGCGGCCGGATTCAGCGGGTTCTACTTGGCCCTCAACCTTGTCCTCTGGTGTGTGATTCTGCGCGGGGTGTCGATTGCCGTACGGTCCCACCTCGACAATCCCTTATGGCGAACGTTCTGGGACGCGATCTTCGCCTGGTCTAGCCTGCTACTTGCCCTGATCTTCGGCGTGGCCTTGGGCAATCTAATTCGGGGTGTGCCTCTCGCTGCCGACGGCCAATTCTTTGCTGCGCTCTGGACCACCTTCACGCCTGGGCCGACGCCGGGCATCCTGGACTGGTTCACCGTCCTCGTGGGTGCCCTCAGCGTTACAATACTTGCCGTCCATGGGGCACATTTTCTCATCATCAAGACGGAGTCGGCGATCCATGATCGGGCACGTCGGATTGCGCACACCGGCGTATGGACGGTGATGCTCCTGGCCATGGTGGCTATCTCGTTGGCGCCATCTGTCCAGCCGACGCTCTGGTACCGGTACGACGCGCATCCGGTCGGGTTTGTCCTGCCACTGATTGCCGTGGTGGCGGGGGGCACGACACTCGCTTGCCGTCGCCACGGATGGGATGGGGTCGTCTTCTTAAGCTGGAGCCTCTTCATCCTGGGTCTCTTCGGCAGCGTGGCCTGGGGTCTCTTTCCGAATTTATTGATGGCGACAGGAAACCCTGCGTACAGCCTGACCATTCACAACAGCGCCGGGTCGCCCGATGGATTGCAGCTCGGCCTCGTCTGGTTCCCCATCGGTATCAGCCTGGTCATGACCTATATGCTCTGGGTCTATCTGAGCTTCCGTGGGAAAGCGGAGCACTTCTCAAGCGAGGACAGTTATGAGTAGATGGTGTGATGGTATCGAAGTTCGGAGGAAGTGCGACCACGACGTGCTGGCGAGGAACCGACGATTTCACTGGGTGTCGATTTTTGCAACCTGAATTGCTGTCGCTCTGATCGTCGGCGTCGGGCAGACTTGGAGGCGAACCATGGAACCATTGGCTGTACTCGGACTGTTGGCCGTGATCATTGGGATCGTTGGCCTGGTCGTGCTGCTGAAAAGTCGAAAAAACAACGTTCGCTGAATTCGTCCGCCGGACCAGCTGGTTCGGCACACAGACTGGAGGAACCATATGACAACAGGTCGAAGGGTGTGGACAGAGCGTGCACACTGGAGCGTGCTCGGTCTCGCGGCAATTCTCAGTCTGTCGTGGTTCCATGCCGAACACGGCTTGGCGCTGGAGACACTATCGGCGCAGGAGTCACGCATCGAACTCACCATTCGCGACTCGACATTCGTGCGCACCAAGACCACGCCGATCCGTGCCGGGATGCCCATGGTCCTGGTGGTCCGTAACGAAGACCCGATTCCACATGGGTTCAGCTCCCCGATGTTTGCCGGTGACAATTGAGGCGGGAGGCATCGAAGTGTTCGGAAGGGGGATCGACGGCCTGCACGTCGCGCCAGGCCAGACGGCAGTGATCCGGTTGACGCACGCCCAACAGGCCAAGATGACCTTCCGCTGTGACCTGCATCCTAACCTGGAAGGTGAACTGTATCTCTTGGACGTGCCTGTGGGATGAGCGCAGGGCGGAGTGAGAAGGGGAGAAAAGCCCATGAGGACTCTATGATTCAGGCCGGTGCGCGTCGGGGGCGCTGGTCGCTTCTCTTGGCGACGGACTTCCAAGAGCCGGCGAGGCGGGCATTGCTCCATGGCATGAAGCTGGCGACGGCGTTAGAAACCTCGCTGACCATTCTGCATGTCGTGAAGACGCCGACAGATCTACCCCGCAGGGCTCCCGATGGTCAGGCGTTGCGATCGCTGCGGACCTCGGCACTGCTGGAGCTCGGACGCCTGACTCGGCTGGCAAAAGAACGTAGTGTGTCGGCACAACCACTGTTGCTCTATGGTGACCCGATTGGCTGTATTGTGGAAACCGCTAGGCAGGTTCATGCAAAGATGGTCGTCATCGGTACAGAAGGACGTACCGGGTGGGATCGGCTACGGATCGGGAGTATCGCGCGAGGGGTGGTTCGTGAGGCGCCTTGTCCCGTATTGACGGTCCATGGCGGCCTTGCCGGAGATATTTTTCGTCATCCAGCCAAAGTACGTCTCAGGCGTGTGCTCCTCGCGACGGACTTTTCTCGCGATGCCAATTCGGCTTTTCAGATTGTTCGGAGCCTCGCTCCGAAGCTCCGGGCTTCGATTCGTGTTGTCCATGCGTCAGAATCTCCCTCGAACAACAAGCAGGCGGAACGAATGATCACGAGGCAAGTCCGAGAGCTCCAGAATGACGAGATCGAGGCGGAGGGCAATTCTGTACAGGGAGCACCGGTCGAGGTCATTCTGAGACAGGCTGCTATGTATCAAACGGATCTCCTCGTGGTCGGAACGAGTGGACGGCGAGGGCTCAGCCGGATGGTTCTCGGCAGTGTGGCGGAAGCGCTCATTAAGCGAGCCGGGTGTCCTGTGCTCACGGCGCAACACAAACGCGAACCGTTCATCACACCATGACATTAACGATCGAATATCTTCTCCTCGCGGCGTCGGGGCTTCTGTTGCTCAGTGTCATCGCGAGCAAAGCATCTGGGCGATTGGGAGTGCCGGCATTGCTGTTGTTTCTCCTCATCGGCATGCTCGCCGGTTCCGATGGTCCTGGTGGCATTCATTTCGACGATCCCTGGTTGGCTCAATCCCTCGGAGTCGTCGCGCTTGCCTTCATTCTGTTCGCCGGCGGGCTGGACACCCACTGGTCGAGTGTGCGACCGGTGCTCGGCTACGGCGTGGCGCTGTCGACGCTCGGCGTCGCGATCACGGCTGGGCTTGTGGGCTGGTTTGCGACAGTGGCCTTGGAGATGTCCTGGACCGAGGGACTCCTTATCGGCGCCATCGTCTCCTCCACCGATGCGGCCGCTGTGTTTGCTGTGATGCGGTCGAGATCTGTCAGCTTGCGTGAGCCCTTAAAACCGTTGCTCGAATTAGAGTCCGGCAGTAATGATCCAATGGCGGTCTTCCTGACGTTGGGGCTCATCTCATTGATCACAGGAGCATCAGGCTCGCCTCTCGATCTCATTCCCATGTTCGTGCGGCAAATGGTGCTCGGTGCGGCGATCGGGTACGGCACGGGCAAGCTCATGGTGCTGCTCGTCAATCGATTGCGCTTGGAGTACGAAGGCCTCTACCCCGTTCTGACGTTGTCTCTCGTGCTGTTGACCTACAGCGGCAGCACATGGCTAGGGGGCAACGGCTTTCTCGCGGTGTATTTAGCCGGTCTCATGATGGGCAACAGTGAATTCCTCCACAAACGCAGCCTGATGCGGTTTCATGACGGACTTGCGTGGTTGATGCAGATCGCAATGTTTCTCACGCTCGGCCTGCAGGTCTTCCCCACGCAACTCGTGCCGATCGCGGGGCCGGGGTTGTTGCTGGCACTGTTCCTGATGGTTTGTGCCAGGCCGGTCTCCGTGTTTGCCACCTTAGCCTTCACAGGTCTCTCGTTCAAGAAGAAGACGATGGTGGCCTGGGTCGGGTTGCGCGGGGCCGTGCCTATTATTTTGGCGACCTTCCCGTTGCTTGCGGGTGTTCCGCAAGCCGCACTGATCTTCAACCTCGTGTTTTTTATCGTGCTGACCTCCGTGTTGCTGCAAGGGACCTCCATCCCGCTGGTGGCCCGGTGGCTTGGTGTCGACGAACCCATCTCGGCCCGCATGGAATCCTCTCCGGTATGGGATGCCCCGACGACTCTCAAGAGCGGCCTGCTCGAAATACGGATTCCGGAGTATTCCGCAGCAATTGGCCAACGATTGCTGGACCTCGGTCTTCCCAAAGGCGCCTTTATCCTTTTGATGGCCAGAAACGGCCAATGTTTTGTTCCGGACGGGACGACGATGCTGCAGGCTCATGATTCCCTGCTGGCCTTCACTGATCAACCGTCCTTTCTCCGATTACGTTCGATTCTCGACAGGCGGCATCCGATTTCACCTAAGGAACCACCGGACGACCGGGGTATTGAGGTTGTGTAGTGACGAACCATCACCATCTTCCTATACATGAAATTCTTCTCTTACTTGAAACTGACGTGGCTCAAGGCCTCGCCTCGGAGGAAGCGGCGCGGCGAATGAAACGGTTCGGGCCAAATGTCTTACCAAAAGTCAGGCGCCGTGGACCCCTGATCCGTTTCCTGCTGCAGTTTCATCATCCGCTCATCTACGTGCTGCTGGCGGCGACCATCGTGACGGCCCTGCTGGGTGAATGGGTGGATGCCGGCGTGATCTTCGGCGTCGTGTTGGTGAATGCACTGGTGGGGTTCATCCAGGAATCACGGGCTGAAGCGGCGCTCGATTCGCTGGCGGCGATGATGAAGACGGAGGCGGTGGTCCGACGTGACGGACAAAAACGGCGGATTGTGTCGGCGGATATCGTTCCCGGCGACGTAGTATTGCTGGAATCCGGGGATAAGGTGCCCGCCGATCTACGGCTCACGGCCATTCGCGAGCTGCGTGTCGATGAATCGGCACTGACCGGGGAGTCGGTGCCGGTCGAAAAGGCCGATCACGTCTTGCCTCCCGAGACGGTGGTTGGGGATCGGAAGAATATGGCCTTCTCCGGCACGTTCGTCACCTATGGCCAAGGTACCGGTGTCGTGGTCGGCACGGGAACAGAGACGGAGTTGGGCCGCATTCACCAATTAATGGGGGAGACAGCACAGCTTGCCACACCGCTCACGAAGAAGCTGGCCTCCTTCAGCAAGGTGCTCACCGTCGCAATCCTTGGCTTGGCGGCAATCACCTTCGTTGTCGGACTTTGGCGAGGACAAGCAGTAACCGAAATCTTCATGGTGGCGGTCGCCTTGGCCGTGAGCGCCATTCCGGAAGGGTTGCCCGCAGCGGTGACCATTACCCTGGCGATCGGCGTCGGTCGCATGGCACGGCGGCATGCCATCATCCGGAAGCTGCCGGCAGTGGAAACACTCGGCAGCACCACCGTGATCTGTTCGGACAAGACCGGCACGCTCACCAAGAATGAAATGACTGTCCAGGCGATCTTTGCCGGTGACCGTGTCTTCGAAGTAGAAGGCGCCGGTTATGAGCCGGTCGGCGAAATCCGTGAAACGTCTTTAAGCTCGGAAAATCTCTCACCTTTTACCTCTCACTTTTCACTGCTTCTGCCAGCCTTACGCGAAGTCCTGACGGCAGGCGCGTTGTGCAACGATGCTCAGCTTGTGGAGAGAGATGGACGGTGGACTGTCACGGGCGATCCGACAGAGGGGGCATTGCTGGTGGCCGCACGAAAGGGCGGTATCGATGTGGATCAGCTTGCAAGTGACTGTTCCCGACTCGACAGCATCCCCTTCGAGTCAGAGCGGCAATTCATGGCCACGCTGCACCGGCCTGGAGCAACCTGTGACGTCACGATCTATCTGAAGGGAGCTGTGGAAAAAGTCATTCAGCTCTGCGATCGGATACTGGCGGCGGACGGAACCGAGCAGCGGTTTGATCCAGAGTACATCCTGACTCATGTTGAAGCCTTCGCCGAGCGAGGGCTCCGTGTGCTGGCATTCGCACGCAAGTCGTTGGCGGCTCATACCAGCATGCTTGCCGATCGCGATGTCGACGGAGGCCTGACGTTTCTCGGTCTCCAGGCCATGATGGATCCTCCAAGGCCTGAAGCCATTGCCGCTGTGCGTGCCTGCCAGAGTGCAGGCATTGCGGTGAAGATGATCACGGGCGATCACGCGCTGACGGCGCGCGCCATCGCGAAGCAGATAGGTCTGGACGGTCGTAAGGATCACCGAAACGGTGAATTGAGCGCACTGACCGGCCAAGAGTTAGCGGCCATTCCCCAGATGGCGCTCGCGGAGGTTGCCGACCGCACCGCAGTGTTCGCGCGGGTATCCCCTGAGCAAAAACTGCGCTTAGTGGAAGCTCTACAAGCACGCGATCACATCGTGGCCATGACCGGCGACGGCGTCAACGACGCCCCGGCGTTGAAACAGGCGAACATCGGCGTCGCGATGGGCCGGGGCGGAACTGAAGTGGCCAAAGAGGCCGCCGACATGGTGCTGACTAACGACAATTTTTCGTCAATCGAAGCGGCCGTCGAGGAGGGTCGCTGTGTGTTCGATAATCTGGCCAAATTTATTGTCTGGACGCTGCCGACAAATGGAGGCGAGGGCCTCGTGCTGCTGACGGCCATTGGATTAGGGACGGCTCTTCCGGTGTTGCCGGTGCAAATTCTGTGGATCAACATGACGACGGCGGTGGCGCTTGGTTTGATGCTGGCATTTGAGCCGAAGGAGCCCGGCATTATGCAACGGCCACCCCGTGAGCCTGATCAGCCGATCCTGACGGGTGTGTTAATTGAGCGGATCTTGCTGGTCTCAACCTTAATGCTGGCCGGCGCCTATGGTGTGTTTCTGTGGGAACTGGAGCGCACCGCCTCTGTGGTGGCCGCCCGCACGGCGGCGGTGAACGTCTTCGTGATGGTCGAATTGTTCTATCTGTTCAACTGCCGCTCGCTGGAACATACGGTATTTCATGTCGGTCTGTTCAGCAATCCCTGGATCTGGCGTGGGATCACCGCGATGACCGGGTTGCAACTCTTGTTGACGTACAGTCCAAGCATGAACCAATTGTTCCACACCGCGCCGATAGACGGGCTAGCCTGGGCGCTGATCCTGGCGGTGGCTGTGACCGTCTATCTCGTGGTAGAGGTGGAGACTTGGTTACGGTTGCAATGGAAGCGGCGCAGAGGGTCGGTCGCATCGAGAAGGGAGAGGGCAGAGGACCATCGACATGCTGCGTAAGGACTGCGGATCAAAGCCGGTCGGCTCATGTGTCGGCGATTGAGATAGGACGTCGTGTGATGGCAACCATGAGGCGGATTGCGTCTTGGGCGCTTGTGCTGGGGGTGAGTGGGATCGTGCTGGCCTCATTCAGTCTCCTCAAAGGATTCCAGGAACGCGATGAACCGATTGAGGCATCGAGTCGTACGGCGCCCCCGTCGTCTCCGAATATGGTCACGCTCAAGCCTGAACTCCTGGCGAGTGCCGGGATTGAGGTAGTTCCGATCGTTCGTGGGGAGTTTCGGCTCCATCGAGATTTTCCCGCCGTCGTCCAGCCGAATGAGAATAAGTTGGCGGAGGTCACGACATTGATTCGAGGACGGGTCGAAGAGGTCTATGTCGACTTCGGTCATGATGTCGAGCGAGGCACTGTGCTTGCCTTGGTTCATAGTACGGACATCGGCCTGTCTCAAGCATCCTATTTGAAGGCCGCAGCTCAATCGCACGAAGCCGCCTTAGCCTATGAGCGGGCCCGTGAGTTGTACGAACATCAAGTGGTGAGCCTGGCCGAATTGAAACGCCGCGAAGCCGCGATGCGGGTGGCTCACGCCGATCTGCGGGAAACCACGCATCGGTTGGAGTTGCTCGGGCTGCCGCGTGAGGAGATTCGGCGTTTAGATCGTGAGCGAACTGTCCGCTCAGATGTGCCGATCCGTGCGCCGATTGCCGGCCGGATCATCATGCGCAATCTCACGCGTGGTGAGGTGGTGGAGATGGGGCAGACCATCTTCGCGGTCGCCGATCTCTCGGATGTCTGGGTCGTCGGCAATGTCCCGGAGAAGGACGTGCAGTTCATCCATCACGAGCAGTCCGTCGAGGTGCGGATGACGGCCTATCCCGGCAAGGTCTTTTCCGGCACGATCACCTATGTCGGTGATGTGCTGGACTCTGCAACGCGCACCATGCGCTTGCGTATCACGGTCCCCAATCCGAAGAAGCTGCTGAAACCGGAAATGTTCGCGACGGTGCGCGTGTATGCGGAGCCCGAACCGGAGGTCGCGATGGCGCCGGTCTCAGCCGTGCAACGGAGCGGCGAGTCTTCGTATGTGTTTGTCCAATTGGACGGCGGGACGTTCGAGAAGCGTCCCGTGGTCCTCGGCCAGGAAACCGACCAGGTCGTCGCAGTGCTGAACGGCCTGCGCGGCGGGGAGCGGATCGTCACCGCAGGCACATTCGTGCTCAGGTCTGAATTCGAGAAAACGCTGATTGAGCCTGCGCCATGATCGATGCGCTGATCGCCTTGTCGATCCGACGATGGCCGCTTATTTTGATCCTGACCGGCCTCCTGGCTGCGGCCGGTGTCATGGCCTTCCGTGAGTTACCGATCGACGCATTTCCGGATGTCACCAACATCCAGGTGCAGATCTTGGCCGACGGGCCGGGCCTGTCTCCGATCGAGGTTGAGCGGCTCATCACCATTCCCCTTGAACTGCAGATGACGGGCTTGCCCGACCTCACTGAAATCCGTTCATTGTCTAAATTCGCCCTCTCCCAAATCACCGTCGTGTTTAATGATCACGTGGACCTCTTACGTGCCCGCCAGCTCGTCCTGGAGCGACTGCTTGAAGCGAAGGCGACCTTACCTCCTGGGGTGGAGCCGGTCATGGCGCCGGTGACGACCGGCCTCGGTGAGATTTATCAGTACTATCTGGATGGGCCGAGGGTAGACGCGACAAGCTCCGCGGCGCTCGAGGCCGCCCTGACTGAGCAGCGAGTCTTACAGGACTGGGTGCTTCGGCCGCTTCTCAGGACGGTTCCCGGTGTCATCGATGTGAATGCGTTGGGCGGATTCGTGAAGCAGTATCAGGTCATTATTGATCCGGCCCAGTTGCGCAAGTACAACTTGACGTTAGCCCAGGTCTTCAATGCGGTTGCGCAGAACAATGCCAATGCCGGCGGCAATGTGGTTGATCGACACGGTGAACGTGCGATTGTACGCGGGTTGGGGCTGGTACGAAGCATCGCCGATATCGAGGATATCGTGGTGAAGGAGGCGGGCGGGACGCCCGTGTATGTACGCAATCTTGGTGAGGTACGTATCGGCCATGCCATCCGCCACGGCGCCGCCGTGCTTAACGGCGATCAGGAAGTGGTGGCCGGCATTGTTCTCATGCTTCGTGGCTCCAATGCGCGACAAGTCGTCGAAGCCGTCAAGGCCAAGATTGAGGAAGTCCATCGGGCCGGCATCCTCCCCGGGGGGCTGAAACTCATGCCGTTCTACGACCGATCCGAACTGGTCACGGCGGCCCTCGACACGGTCCGTCAGGCTTTACTAGGAGGGACGATCTTAGTGGCTCTCATCCTCTTCGCCACGATCGGCAACGTTCGAAGCGCACTGATTGTGACGGTGACCTTAATTCTCACACCGCTGTTGACGTTTCGGATCATGAAGGATCTTGACCTTTCGGCCAACCTCATGTCGCTGGGCGGACTGGCGATCGCCATCGGGATGGTCGTCGACGGGTCAATTGTGGTGGTGGAGAACGTGTATCGCCGCCTTTCCACATCCGACGGCTCGCCCGACTCCCGTTGGGACGTGGTACTACAGGCGTCGAAGGAAGTGGCGCGACCGACCGCGTTTGCGATGCTCATCATTATCGTGGTGTTTTTGCCGCTCGTGACGTTGGAAGGCATCGAAGGCAAGATGTTCGCCCCATTGGGATATACAGTCATCATCGCGTTGGTCGTATCGCTGGTGTTGTGTCTGACCGTATCCCCGGTCCTCTGTGCGCTGGGACTCCGCGGCGGGAACCAACGGGAGATGCCGATCGTCCGGTGGGCGAAGGCGGGGTATGAACCGCTGCTCCGCTGGGCCCTCGCCCATCGTCGACTGGTGCTGATCAGCGCCCTGTCTTTGCTGGGTGTGACGCTGATGCTGGTGCCGTATCTGGGCAAACAGTTCGTGCCGGTCCTGGATGAAGGGGCGCTGACGCCGCTGATCATCCGGTTGCCACGGGTGTCGCTTCCTGAATCCATCGAATTGGAGAAACGCGCCTTGCAGGCCCTGCGGGAATTTCCGGAGGTCCGCCTCGCGGTCGGTAAGATCGGTCGGTCGGAAATTGGCAATGAACCGCAAGAGGCCAATGAAAGCGATCCGGTTGTTCTACTGCACCCTCGGGACACCTGGACGACCGCCCGGACTAAAGCTGACCTGGTCGAGAAGATCCGCCGACGGCTAGCCGAGATCCCCGGCATGTCGTTCATGATGAGCCAGCCCATCCAGCAGCGAGTGGACGAGTTGATCTCAGGCGTCAGAACGGAGTTCGCCATCAAGTTGTTCGGAGATGATTTGGATGGGTTGAAGGAACGGGCGGACCAGATCGCTGTCGTGATGAGAACGATCGAAGGTGTAAAGGATGTGCGTGTGGAGCAGATCGCGGGACAACCGTACCTCACCGTGGATATCGATCGCCACAAAATCGCACGCTACGGCATCAACGTGGCGGATATTCGCGCCATCATCGAAACCGCGATCGGCGGAAAACCTGCGACGACGGTCTATGAAAATGAGCGCCGATTCGAGCTTATTCTAAGATTTCCCGAGGAACACCGGAGCACGGTGCGTCAGATCGGCGAGATTTTGGTGAACTCGGCGGTCGGCGCGCCGATTCCGCTCAGTGAGCTGGCGACGGTGGAGATGCGCGAGGGCCCGGCGCGGATCAGCCGTGAACAGGTGCGCCGACGGATCTTTATCGGCTTCAACGTGGTGGGCCGTGATCCCGGCAGCATCGTTGAAGAAGGGCAGCGTAAGCTCGCGGAACGTGTTCACTTGCCGTCCGGCTACACCATCACCTGGGGCGGCGCGTTCGAACAGATGGAGCGCGCGATGGCGCACCTCAGGATCGTCGTGCCGATCACGATCGGGCTGATCGGACTGTTGCTGGCCCTTGCCTTCAACTCCCTACGCTCCGCGTCGTTGATCGTGGCCAATCTCCCGTTCGCTCTCATCGGCGGTGTGTTCGGCTTGTGGGTGACGGGGCAATATCTGAGTGTGCCGGCTTCGGTGGGATTTATCGCGTTGTTCGGTGTAGCGGTCGAGAACGGCATCGTCCTTGTGTCCACCATCAACGGCATGCGGCAAGAGGGATTCAGTACAGAAGACGCGATTCTGAAAGGGTGTCTCCAGCGCTTGCGTCCGGTCATAATGACGACGCTGACCACACTGCTGGGGTTAGCGCCCCTGGCGCTGGCGGAAGGCATCGGCTCGGAGGTTCAACGGCCGTTGGCGGTTGTCGTGATCGGCGGTCTGGTGAGTTCGACGCTGCTCACGCTGATCGTGTTGCCTGCCCTCTATCAATGGTTCGAGACGGGCGATCAGTCGGAAAAGGCGCTGCAGTGAATATGGGCGATGCCCTTTCGAGTACGATCTCAGATGCCATATTGCTCGTCGTAATGCACCGTATTGTATATCCGTCTGTTCAATAATTCTTGGTTTTGGTGAGGGATAGCTGACATGAGAGAGGTGCAAGTCTTGTTGCTGATAGTCCGAGCCTGAGCCGAAAGTTCCAGACGGTGAACTGCCAGGGTGCTGATGCTGCCGGCGGCAGTGACTGTCGCTCTCTCGTGGTAGACCTAGACACTTGGTTATGGTTCCAATGGAAACAGTGGCGGGGAATAAAACGCCGTCTTTCTGGGAGCGCACAAGTCTAGGTTGTCGGGGAGTGAATTTATCACGGAATATTATCTATATCCGTATCATGAAGGAGACGAATGATGAGTGAACTGGTGTGTATCGCATTTAAGGATTCCAGCACAGCTGATCGAGTCTTGAACGAACTGCGTGCGATGGAAAAAGACTATGTGCTTGACTTGGAAGATGCAGTGATCGTCGTTCGTGATATGGATGGGAAGGTCCATCTTAAACAGTGTGTCGATGTGTTTGGTGGTGCAACGACACAAGGCGTGGCCCTGGGCATGTTGTGGGGCGGACTCATGGGCCTGCTGTTTCTCAATCCCCTGGCGGGCCTTTTCGGCAGTCTCGCTGGGGGAGCTGGTGCCGGAGCGTTCACTACGACGGCAAGCGAGTACGGACTCTTGAACGACTATGGGATTCCCGATAAGTTCATCAAGGACTTGGGGGGCACCCTCACGCGAGGCACCTCGGCCATTTTCTTGCTGATCCGGAGTGCTGATCACGACAAGCTACTAGCCAGCTTCTCACGATACGAAGGAACCATCCTCACGACATCGCTGACCGCAGCGCAGGAAGAGAAGCTGCGGGTTGCACTGGCTCAGGAACAGAAACACACGAGAGGGAGGGCGTAATAGTACCTTCCGCAAACAGGTTCGCGCGATGATCGTGTATGGGGCGACAGCCGTGATGCCGATAGCGTGTATGTTATACGGTACGTTCATTAGTATGAATCCGATGAACTGAAGGGCATCATCTTCTTGATATTGCTTAACGGGTGCGGCTTGCCTGGTGGTGCTCTGCAGTTCCGTGGTGACACACATGCTCGGGGTTTCGGGTACACTCCTTGCTCTGCTGGATTCGGATCTGCTCACCAAATCAGAGCTGGACTCCGAGGATTTTCCCACTCTGAGCCGGAACGACCTCTGTTGTTCCACTCGTTCCCTAAGGTTCGTCTTGTGCTCCATCTTCCGGTGCTAGCCGCGTCGGTGTTTGATCCCCCCGCTGCCTAGTCAGATCCCGATTGGCTATTGGGAGGGCCGCTGTATTCGGCAAGCCCATGTCCGATAGGGGAGAAGGGCAGTGTTCCGCGAATATCCATGAAATAAGGAGGAGATGTGATGAAAGAACTGTGGTTGACTCAACTCATGGAACAATTAGCCGAGTGGGCGACGCACTCAGGAATCCGTGTGTTGATCGTCGGCCTGGCCATGATGGTCCTGCTGACGATGACAAGACAGGTGGTCAAGCGTCTGAGACGTCTATACGAAGGCACCTTGCCCGGTCCGGCACAGCGCAAGCGGGCCAATACGCTCACGCAGGTCATACGCGATGTCGCCCGCGTTCTCATTCTTGCCGTCGGCACGATGATGGTCCTGTCCGAGGTCGGCATCGATCTCAAACCGCTGCTGGCTGCCGCCGGCCTAGGCGGATTGGCGATCGGCTTCGGCGCGCAGAGTTTGGTGAAGGATGTCATCTCAGGATTCTTTATCCTGCTGGAAGATTCCATCGCCGTGGGCGACGTCGTCGAGATCGCTGGTGTGAGCGGTGTTGTCGAAGAGGTGAAGCTGCGCGCCATCACGCTGCGTGATGTGTCCGGCAGTGTGCACATTGTGCCGAATGGGATCGTGGACCGTGTCAAGAACATGACGAAAGGCTACTCCTATTACGTGTTCGACATCGGCGTTGCGTATCGGGAAGACGTGGATCACGTGATGGCGGTGTTGGTTGAAATCGCGGCGGAACTCCGAGCCGATCCTGTGTATGCTGCGGACATTCTGGATCCGCTGGAGATGCTCGGCGTCGATCGCTTTGACGATTCCGCCGTGATCATCCGATGCCGTCTCAAGACGGTGCCTACCCAACAATGGCGGATCGGACGCGAGATGAATCGGCGGATCAAGAAGACATTCGACGCGAAGGGAATCGAGATCCCGTTTCCCCATCGGACACTATACTGGGGACAACCGGGGCAAGTACCGGGAGCATTCGCTCAAACCGGTGCCTAGCCATGCGCCCCGCTCATTACAGTTGAAGGTTCCGTTTAGCGTGACGTGCTTATGGAACGCGTTATGTACAAGCAGCAGAACCGGTTACGCAGAAAAGAGCAGGGCGACTGATCGATCGATTTGTCGCGGGAGCCATTGCCTTTATGATGGCTTGGGCATGGGCCAGATTCAATCGCCATTGCTCATTCAGGCACTCATCCGGTCGGCTTCTCACGATACGACGGAACCATTCTCACGACCTTGCTACCACGGAACAGAAAGAGAAGCTTCTGGCTGTGCCGGAGCACAAACACAAAGAGCAGCGAGGCGGGACATTGCATACAGGGGAAACCCGTCTGTAAATAATGGCTGCAAACATGTCAGCATGGTTCGTATTTGATAAACTAATCTCATGCGTCTGATAAACCGAATGGCATTACGCTCTTCACGTTGCGCAAGGGGTTTGGCGTGCTTCGTCGTGCTCCTCTGTGTCTGCGTGGTGACGCAGATGCTCGGAGTTCCGATCACGCTCATTGGTGTGATGGATTCAGATCTGCTCGAGAAATCGGCACCGGTTTCCGAAGACCTTTCTTCCCTCTCACCCTCACTTGAACCGGAGAGGCCTAGCCTCCTTCACTTCTTCAGTGAGTCACGTCTTGTGCTGCAACTCCCAGTATTGGCCACGTCGGTGTTCCGCCCCCCCGCTGCCTAGTCAGATCTCGTCGGCATCATACTATCAGCAGTTAGTTGCCTGGTGGCCTGAGTGCCTGTGGACAGTCGCGTCATGCCGAGTTGGTGCGTGTCCTGAATCTTCGAGTCTCTGAAGGACCGTCCGGCCGTTCGTAGGAAGAGGAACGGCTTTGGGTTCTTGAGCGCATATTCTTGGGACAGAGAGGAGGGGAGTGTGATGTGCATTCGAATGGTACGCCATGTCTGGTTCACGTTGATGGTTCTTCCCCTTGTCGGTTTGGCGCTTGGTTGTACGACGACGCTGGTGCCTGGATCACCCGCAGCCATCACACGTCTCGAAACGGATGACGAACAAGGGTGGTTGCTGGGGGACGTTCATCTGGCTCATCAGGAGGCGGAGCGTTCAGCAGGCAGGAGGGGAACGATCGGTATGAAATGGTGGCTGGAAGAGGAAACCGCTGGCACACGATTGCAGATTGCCCGTCTTCCGTCTGACGGCCCGTTCGCGGTGAAACTCCAGGCCGGCTCGTATCGTGTCACGCGCATTGGCTTCGATAATACACGGGGAGGCTGGCAGACGGAATGGCCGACCGCATTTCACCTTCAGTCGCGAGAATGCACCTCCCTGGGGACCTGGGCGCTTCAGATGCAAACAGGAACGTACCGTGGATGGGTCACCCGTGAGGTGGCTCATGATCACGGTCGTACCCAGGATGAGTCGGGAAGGAGACTTGAAATCCGGCGGTATCCGACACTCATTGCGCCACTGGACTTGTCCGTTTGGAACTCGATCGAATTGCACACCCCTGTGAGGGTGTTCTAGCATGGCAGTTCGTCATCTGGTGAGCGTGACTCTGATGGCGTTGTTTCCCTGCGCGGTGGAAGCCGTTGATATCGGTCCACTGGCGCCATCGCGTTATTCCAGCGAGGCGATGATGCCGTACGCGCACAACACGGTGTTCTCACATATGCAGGATCCGGTCGTTCCTCTGCTGCGCGCGGAGTCTACGACGGGGGCGCCTCCTAACGGCAGGACGATCGAACGAGTATCGGGCGAAGTGGGAGGCCCACGGATCCCCGAGCCGATGGTCTTCGATTTGATCCGCCCGTTGGGTGGGAAGCGTGGCGAGGCGGAGATCAACGTACTGAGCAGAATTCCTCTTGGGAGAAAGGCCAGGACAGTTGATGAAGCGACCGATCCGTTGGGTCTTGTCCGGCGCAGCGCGGACAGGCAGGGGATCGAGTGGGCGCCGGAGATTGAGTATGATCTGTGGGACGGCGTCGGCATCGAATTCGAATTGCCGATTGAAAACGGGCGTATCGAGGCGTACAAAGGCGCCGGGCAAGCGACCTTCGGCACGGCTTTGGATCACCGGTTCATCCATGGGGCCCAAGTCATCGCCCAGTATGAGCCGCAGCCGAAGCTGTGGACGACCACGTTTCTCTATCTGGCTGGTGTCCGGTTCAATGAAACCTGGAGCGTCTTTGGGATGTTTGGGCCACGGACTGAATTGGGAGGCCGTGTCACAGACCGCCGAACTGAGTGGCTCAGCAATGTAACGTTGTTTGCGGATGTGACGAACCGACTCGTCGCGGGTATTGAAACTAATGTGGGGCAAGTCATCGATGGCCATACGTCCTTGTTGGTCATGCCGCAAGTGCATTACGAGGTGAGTAAGCATTGGATGATTCAGGGGGGCGCCGGCACGCAGATTACCAAGGGCCTAACGCTCCCGGAAATCGGATTTCGACTCATTCGTGAGTTCTAATTAGGATGTATCGTCTCCATGCCCATACGGGCACGGAGCTGGCGATCAAAAACGCGATGACGATGATCGAGGAGACGCATGGAATACTGTGCTGACCTATTCATCTGATTGGCGATTCTCAGAGATGATTGAGCGCTTTGATCACCAAAGGAGCGTGACAGCGCTTACAGAAACAGGTACAGCGCAGCCACCACCCCGAAAAATTCGGAGCTGTTCTTCCCTCTGAGACTGAACCAGGGACCGGCAATCATGCCGACGTGTTGTGTGAAGTGGTATTCTACGGCCGGTGCGATGGCGAGAAGATTGCTGTAGCCCTTCCCTATGATCGCTGGATCACCCTGTACACCGCCACCCGCTGTTCCGGAAAAGTTCGTCGCATTGATGGTCTGGAATCCGATATCGAGCGCGAGCACCACGTGCCGGGTGAGCGTATACTCTCCTGCGATGATGAACGTGGTTACGGATCCCGGCTCAACACGACCTGCGGTGTCGAATCCTCCACCGTAAGCATTGAATCCACGCACCCTGACAGGCGAGTAGAAGCCATAGGAGGCATTCAGGCGGTATCTGAACACATGATCTCCTCCCAACCGTAGTACGTTCTGTACGGCCACGCCGAGGGTTGTGCCAAACGAGCCACCTCCAATCCCGCCCAGATCCACCGTGGAAGGCCCGAGGTCGTTATAGCGACCGGTCGGAAAGACTTCCTGAACCCAGAGGAGCACATAGGGAAGCCATGAATCGGCATCGCCTCGGAGCACTTGGACCCCCAGTTGGATCGGCAAGTCGCCGAACCCGGAGATAGAATCGCGTGAGGAAGAGTTCTCCAGCCACTGCGGCGCAATCCCGGTATCGATGCGGTTCGTGAGGCCGTAGATGAAGAAGGTTTGTTGAATGATCGTGCGAGACACGGTGGCCGAGTGCAGGCGCCAATTGTCGTTATACAATCCGCCATAGCGTGTATAAAAGAAGAACGGCTGCACGACCAGATGCCCCGGATCGAGTGTGCGGCCGCGCATCGACAACAGTGTTCCCGTGAACCAGGGGTCGGACGATGGGTGCGCATCGGCCTCAGAGTTCCCGCACCAGCCCAATTCTGCAAGGCAGACACAGATGAGAAGCAGGCCGAGAACGATTGCGAGTCGCTTCCCAGCTAGACACGTCTGGTCAAGATAATCGATCATGGCAGCGACGTGATGGCCTCTCACCGGACGGCCACTTTCGACACAAGATGACCACTGCACTGAGAGGTAGGACATCAAGGCCCTCTCCATAGGCATCCTTGTAGCACAGCGATAGCCCATATTCACGCGGAGTGGATCGAGGAATGCGATGCATTGCTCCACCGGTTGATTCAGTGCTCACACTCCCGAACAATACGAAGCAAGATGACTCTCTGAGATAAGAGTGGTTGATGCCGAAGGTCGGGGGGTCCATAAGAAAGGTAGCCATGACCTGCCTCGCACAGTGTCTCTTGTGGGCATGCGGGTGGATATGGTTAATAGTACGATCTGCTCGGTCAATGATGACCGTTGGAACAATGAGCCCATTCATCGGGTATGATCCGTGCGATGACGGCGTCAGAGACACTCGTGCCGTGAGGTTTTTGACGGAAAGGAGCGTTCCATGAGAATCGTCTGGTTGGTCTTGAGCTGGCTCATCATCGCACCGGTGATCACCTCCGCAGGCCCAGCCAAAGAAATGACCTCGGAGGAATCCCTCCCGCCTCTTCCGTTAAGTCTGGAGGAACTCCATGCGAGAATTGATCGGACGCATCCGCTCTTACGAGGTGCCGGCGCTGAAAAAACGATCGCCCGTGGGAAGATGCTCAAGGCGCTGGGTGCCTTTGAACCCACCCTGGTGAACGACACCGAGCTTGAGCGTTTTATTTCAAGCAGTGACCCAAGTAAGGGCACGCAAACGGTGGGGTATAACGACACACTGGTGGAAGCGCTGCACCCCTTGGGTTTTAAAGGCAGCGCCGGATTCCGCCAATCGATTGGGGCTGCGAGAATTCCCGACCTCTCGTTCGGCGACGGGAATCAACAAGTTCTTCTTGCCGGGTACCTTCCGCTTCTACGAGGGCTGCTGATGAATCCCGAGCGGGCAGAGTTCCAGCGATCCGAGTTGGCCGATCCGCTCGCAGACACCAAGATCGCCCAAACGAGGCAAGGTCTTTTCTTGGCCGCCGCCCATCAATTCTGGGAATGGGTGGCGGCTGCGAAAGCACTCGACATTCAGAAACGAGCACTCACCGTCGCGGAACAGCGCTACCAGCAAGTGGATGAACGCGCGAAGGCCGGTGCGGTCGCGCCGATCGACGTGTCGGAAGCCGGTCATGAAGTGCACCGGCGGCGGGAAGTGGCCATCGCCGCCCGACGAGTGCTCGAGCAAGAGCAGCTCAAGCTCTCCATGTTTCTGTGGGAAAACGGCGCTCCGACGATTCCGCCGATCGAGCGCATTCCGGAATTTCCCACCGCGAAGCGGATGCCGACCGCAGACGACATCACGGCACATAAGCTGGCAGCGATGAAAGAACGGCCGGAGGTCAAGGAACTGGAAGTGGAGGCCAGGATCAACAACATCGATCTTGCGTTAGCGAAGAATAATCTGCTCCCCAGCCTTAATCTTGAGGCGGCGCCGGCGCGTACGCCTGAGAAGTTTGTGCTCGGGTTAGGATATCGATTTGGCGTCGAATTACGGATTCCGCTGCTGCAACGCCGCAGTCGTGGCGAGGTGCTGCAGGCGCAAGGCCAGGCCGAACGACTCGTGGTGGCGCACCAGTACCGGGAAAACCAAGTCCTGGTCGATGTCGATAATGCTGTCTCGGCGATCGAGCGGGCGAGAGAAAGAATCGAAGAAGCGGGACAGGCGCTTCGTCTGGTCGCGCTGGTGGAAGAGGGAGAGCGGTACCGTTTCAGTGTCGGCACCAGCAGCGTGCTGTTCGTCAACCTTCGCGAACGCAATACCATCGATTCAGAGAATCAGGTCATTCGAGCGAAGGCGGAATACCAGAAGGCTTTGGCGCAGTATCAGTGGGCCATCGCGGCCTGGGCCAAAGGCCCAAGCGAGACCATACGGTGAGTAGTTGGTAAAGCGACCGGTCGGGAACAGCGGGGCAAGTGTATGGTGCGTGTTGATGCTGGTGAGGTACACGTGCAAGAGGGATCTCCATCCGCCGAGATGCCTGACACGCGGAAGATCAAAGGAGCACACGAATGGGCGACGCGCTGGGCACGCACCATCCTAGCCTGCTTGAAGTTCTGAAGCTGTTTGGAAAGTTTCTCCGCCTTGAGCAGAGAATCCTCGTTCTTGTGGTCACGTATTCGCTCGTCGTCGGACTGTTCTCCCTGATCGTCCCCCTGACCGTTCAAGAGCTCGTCAACACGTTCTCGTTTGCAATTCAGCCGGTCATGATCGCCACGCTCGCCATCATCATGGTCGTCGTGCTGGTGTTCGTCGGAGCCTTTCGGGCGCTGCAGTACTACGCAGTGGAGGTGCTTCAACGTCGACTGTTTGTGCGGACGGCCTTCGCCATGGCGCAGAAGCTGCCCCTTGTGCGGGTTCAGGGATTTAGCCCGCGCGCGTCAAATTGCTTTATGGAAACCGCCTTCATGCAACGTGCGGTCTCGACCCTCCTGGTCGATCTGGTTCATGTGCTGGTCGGCGGCATGATCGGCATGACCATTCTGGTCTTCTATCATCCGTACTTTCTCCTCCTGAACCTCGTGCTGCTCTTGGGCTCAGCGTTCATCTTCTTTGTCCTATCTCGAGGAGGATTACGGTCGACCATCGACATGTCTCACGCCAAGTATGATGTGCTGCATTGGATTCAGGAGCTCTCGCAGAACGTCCTCCACTTGAAAGCAACCGACAGCCACGCATTGTTGATGCAGAAGACCGATGAACTGGCGAAGAAGTATGTAGCCTGTCGTCGCGCACGCTTTTCCGTCTTGCTGCGGCAATTTCTCGCCTCGGTGGGCGGGCAAGCGCTCGCGCATAGCGGCGCGCTAGCCTTGGCCGGTTGGCTCCTGTCCAGCGATCAGTTGACTCTCGGCCAACTTGTCGCAGTGGAGGTCGTGGTCGGGAGCCTGCTGATCAATTTTGATGCAGTGGTCAAGAGCATGGGGCAGGTGTTCTTCTTCTTCACGGCTTTGGTGGAATTGGATGCCTTCTTGTCGTTACCGAACGACCAACGCCACTGCCCTCCAACGTCGTCGGTGACCCTCCCTGACCCACAGACTCACGGTATCCGAGTAACCTGTACTGGCGTGGGCCTGATGCAAGATGGAGTGCCGGTGTTCGAGAATTTTGACCTAGACATCGCTGCTGGTGAAAAAGTCGCGATTTATGCGAACACGACGTCGGTCAGGATGTCCTTGGCCCGGGTGCTGGCTGGTCTGGAATCGCCAACCAGTGGGATCATTGCCTATAACGACGTGGAGCTGCGGCATCTCGATCAGCACGTCGTGAATCGGTGTCGCGGTTTTATGATTGATTCGCAGCTGTCACTGATCGACGGCACCATTGCAGACAATATCGTTTGGGGACGAGCGTATGTCTCCTACGACGATGTCCGGTGGGCGCTCCGGTTGACTCAGCTCCAGGAGGACATCGCAACACTCCCTCAAGGGATCAACTCCAATATCAGCGTGTTCGGGGAGAGCCCTGCCCCAAGCCATGTGTTGCGTATTCTCCTTGCACGGGCCGTTCTTGGACGGCCACAGCTCTTGATCTTCGATGGCATGATTCACGACATGCCGCCTGCGCTGCGAGACCGGATCCTCCAGCAAATCTGCTCGAAAGACGAATCCTGGACGGTAATGTTCGTCTCGAGCGACCCCACGCTCACGTCTTATGTCGATCGCCGCATTGCTCTGAGCGATTCAGATGGCTCAGCGTCGTTGTTACCCACCTGAAGCGCACACAGAATTGGACCGATTGAGAAACAGGCTTGCACGGGTCTTGGTGGAACAAAAATGACTACTTTGAGCCTCGCCCTGCCTTGGGCAGGATCGTGTCGAGAATCGTGTGCGATCGTTCCAGGTAGTCGGGCGGGAAGAGGTTGAACCGGCGCCAGAGTTCATACCAGAGGGGGACGCGATTGAGGATCACCCAGCCCATCACCTTGGTGCCTTGCCGAACATGAGCTTGTTCGGGCCATGACCGATCCTCGGGATCAGGAACCACCCAGAATCGGTAATTCCCTTTGCCATCGTCTACCTGGTCGATCACTTTGATCACGCCGGAATAGGTGCCGGCCATCAGGTCGGGCCAGGCCGGTAAGGGAATAGCGGGGATGCCATAGAAGAGGATTTTGACTTTTCGGCCAACATTCAATAAGGGTGCGTCAAGGCCGTCCGCTGCCATCTCCACGGCCTTGTCGGTACTGGTAGGAGACAGACGAAGCAAGGTATCACCGAGACGAACGGTCTCGCCGACCCCAACCTTGGTCATTTTCACGACGGTGCCGTCGATCGGGGCCACAATTTTACTGACCAACCGACGTTGCTCGGCGTTGGAGAGGCGGAGGGACACGTCGGCAAGCTGGTCCGTGACTCTGGCCGCTTCGGCCACCGAGGCATCGCGACTCGCTTCTGCGTCGAGCAGCCGCTGTAACATTTCTGCACTGACTTGGTCGCGACCGAAGCGGAGCGATTTCATCGCCTCTTCGGCTGCTTGTAGGGCTGCTCGCATACCTTCAAGATCGGCTTGGCTGGCCGTGTCGGCTTGGATCGCCAACTCCAATTCACGCTGAGAGACCAACCCTCGCTTCGACAGTTGTTTATGCCGTTCCACATGCAGCGCGGCGGTCGTCGCAGCGATTTTGGCCGCCTCCACCTTTTGGTGCGCTTCCCGCACCTTATTACCGGCCTCGACTACGCGAGCCTCCGCCGATGGAACGGCGGCTTTCACGAGGTTCCGCATTTCAAGAATCCGTTTATCAAGCTGCTCGACCCTCATCAGCGCTGCACGCTGCGTCTTCTCCAGCGCCTTCTGGCGTTGATCCAGAAAGGTCAGGAGATGGGGCGACATGAAATTGGGATCATTGTCCTCCAGCTCAAGAATAAGCTTCCCCTCCTTCACCTGATCACCTTCCAACACATGCCATTTCTTGATACGGCCGGTGATCTGTGACTCGATATCCTGCGGCCGCTCGTAGGGTGTATACGCCGACATCTGACCGGTCACAGTGATGGTCTGTGTCCACGGGACAAAAATGATGGCCAGCAGGAAGAGCAAGAGCAGGCTGATTGGTAGACGCGAAGAGAATCTCCATCGCACAGGCAACTGGGCCTCTGCCCAGGATTCAAGTTTGGCGGAGGCGGCGAGCTCGTCGACCGTGAGCGCAGTGAAACCCGCTTCGCGTTGTACGAGGGGGTGGGCCTGCTTTCCGAGGTCAAGCGCGTGGCTACTTGTGGAACCCTGTTTGGTGCTCATGCTGCGTCAACCAGACTCAACTACTATTGAAAGATTACACACCCAGCCGTGATCATAGGCGGAACCGGTTTTCTGGTCAATCCGGTCTACCGGGGCGACAATAGCAGCGTGATGAACGTTGCTACAGAGCCAAGAGAACCTAAGCACGCTGGCCACCCGCTAAGGGAATAACCCCGAGACAGTGGACAAGTGGAGGACAGGCACGTATCTCACTGATACTCAGATGTGTCTGAAAAAACCGACCTCAACGAGCTCTCCACCCTTCGGAATAAAGCGACGCCGCGTGCCTTTGTAAATCTGGGCGCGGCGGCCTATATCGCCTATGGCCTCGCCCACGCGCCGACCATGATCGTGAACATGTCCAAAGCGCGGCCGAAGTAACTCGTCCGGTTCCCTGTCCTCCACCGCATACACTTTTACAGTAAGGACAGCCTTTCCGTAGAGGCACGTCCCTACACTGTCCTCCACTGCAAAAATAATTATCGCTATATTCGTAATATCGTCTTGACACGCGAGAGACATCCGCGTAGTAGTGCAAAGCAATAATTGAGTAAGCAATAGATATTAGTAGAACTACATACAGTCGTTTTGCACGCATACATCGTACATGGTTCGCGCAAATACTCGCATGGATGACGGACCCTCGACGAAAGAACGAGCCCGCCGGATGATCGAACGGGATATGGGAGTTCTGTTACTCGAGACCCTCAATGATGCACGCACCGTGGAAGTCATGCTGAACGCGGATGGTCGGCTTTGGTGTGAACGGCTCGGGCAGGGGATGGCCTGTATCGGGACGTTTCCCGCCGCCCGCGCGGAAGCCATTATCAAAACCGTGGCGGGGTTTCATCGCAAGGAAATTACGCGCCAGTCGCCCTACCTCGACGGAGAATTTCCCCTCGACGGCTCCCGCTTCGCCGCACAGATCCCGCCGATCGTGCCCGCTCCGACCTTTGCGATCCGCAAACGGGCACTCGCGGTCTTTCGACTCGAGCAGTACGTGGAGCAGGGGATCATGACGGCTCGGCAACGAGACGTGCTCCTCACCGCCATTACAACCAGACGCAATATTCTGGTCGTGGGCGGGACTGGTTCGGGCAAGACCACGCTGGTGAACGCGCTGATCGACACGATGATGGACACCTTTCCCCATCTGCGCGTCTTCATCTTCGAAGACACCGCCGAAATTCAATGCCGTGCCGACAACTGCGTGCAATACCACACCACCGTGGATGTCACGATGGCGAAGCTCTTGAAGATTTCCATGCGCATGCGGCCCGACACGATTTTGGTCGGGGAAGTCCGAGGGCCGGAAGCGTTAGATCTCCTCATGGCCTGGAACAGCGGCCATGAAGGAGGCATTGCGACCTTGCATGCCAATCATGCCAGGGCCGGACTCTCGAAGCTGGCGCTCTACATCAGCATGAACCAAGACTATCCCAAACCCATCGAACCGTTGATTGCCGAAGCCGTGCAGATCGTGGTGCACATCACACGCTGTGCGGACGGGCGCCGCGTCGAAGACATTCTCGAAGTCCAAGGCTATGAGCACGGCCTGTACATCACTCGGTCACTGATTGAACCGAAGGAGCATACGTGATGAGCACTACATCGCACTGGAAACAATATTTGTGGTGCGTCGGCCTCCTGCTGACGCTGTGCGCGTTCATGCTTCCGAATGAAGCCTACGCGGCGGGGACGGCCGGAGGAGGGCTCCCCTACGAATCGGCCTTGACCCGGTTACGAGCTTCGATCACCGGACCCGTCGCCTTTACCTTGTCCTTGATCGGGATCGTAGGCGCTGCAGGGGTGTTGATCTTCGGCGGCGAGTTGACGGGGTTTTTGCGCATGATGGTCTTCCTCGTGTTGTTGATCGCCATCCTCGTGGGAGCCCAAAACGTGCTCACGACGCTCTTCGCCGCGGGCGCTGAGATCTCCTGGATCGGGGAGGGGACCGAGGCCATCGTGGCATCGTCTTGTCCTGAACTGGCGAGGTGGAGCTAACCATGGCGCTCCGGAAGATTCCGATCCGCCGCGTCATGCACCGAGACAATCTGTTTCTGGGTGGGGACCGTGAACTGGTGCTGTTCTGTGGCGCGGTCGCGTTTGCATTGATCTTCACCGCCCAAGAACTGCGGGCGGGCATCGTCGGCGTGAGTCTGTGGTGTCTTCTTCTGTATCTCCTGCGACTCATGGCCAAAGCCGATCCCAAGTTGCGCTACGTCTATCTGCGGCAGTTGCTCTACAAACCCTACTATCCCGCGCGCAGTACCCCCTGGCGGGTCAACAGCACCAGGCAAGGAAACCAGTACCTATGATGGTGACGCTGACCGTCCTGATTGCACTGTTGGGCCTCGTCTTCCTCCTGTTGCTGATCCAACGTCTCCGGGAAGCCGACGCACAGGTGACGGTGAAGAAGCATCGCTCGCAGGACGCGGGCCTGTCGGATCTCTTGATCTATGCGGCGATGGTGGAGGATGGCGTGATCGTCGGGAAAAACGGCTCGCTCATGGCGGCCTGGATCTACCGCGGCGACGATCAAGCCAGCAGCACGGAACCCCAGCGCGAAGCGGTGTCGTTTCGGATCAATCAAGCCTTGAGCCAGCTCGGCAACGGCTGGATGGTGCATGTGGATGCGGTGCGGCGTCGGGCGGCTGGCTATGCCACGCCTGGTCTCTCCCATTTTCCCGATGCGCTGACGGCCGCGTTGGATGAAGAACGCCGTCGGCTCTTCGAAGGGCTGGGGGCCATGTACGACGGCTATTTTGTCGTGACGCTGACGTATCTGCCGCCGTTGGTGGCACAACGCCAGTTCGTGGAGTTGATGTTCGACGATGATCAGGCGGCAGTCACGGCGCAGGACCGGACGAAAGGCCTGGTGGAACAATTCACCCGGGACTGTGCATCGTTTGAATCGCGCTTGTCATCGGTCTTTCGCCTGCAACGCCTCCGCGGACAATCTCTCATCCTCGAGGATGGGTCGACCGTCACCCATGACGAATTCCTGCGGTGGGTGCAACGCTGCGTGACCGGCCTGAATCAGCCGGTCCTCTTGCCGTCGCATCCGATGTATCTCGATGCCGTGATCGGCGGACAGGAATTGTGGACGGGCGTCATTCCGAAAATCGGCCGGCAGTACATGCAGGTGGTGGCAATTGAAGGCTTTCCCCTCGACAGTACCCCAGGCATCCTGACATCGCTCGGGGAGTTGCCTATCGAGTACCGCTGGTCGTCCCGATTTATCTTCATGGAGCCCCATGAAGCCGTGCGGGAGCTGACGCGCTATCGACGGAAATGGAAGCAGAAAATCCGAGGATTCCTCGATCAAATCACCAATTCCCACACAGGACCCTTGGATCAGGATGCAATGGCGATGGTCGCCGATGCGGAGGCCGCCATCGGGGAAGTGAACAGTGGGGTGATCGGGATGGGCTACTACACGAGTGTCGTGGTCCTCATGGATGAGGACCGAGCGGAATTGGAACGGTCGGCGCGTCACATCGAGAAAGTGCTGCATCAATTGGGGTTTGCCGCCCGGATCGAAACGCTCAATACGATGGACGCCTTCTTGGGTAGCTTGCCGGGACACGGCGTCGAAAACGTCCGGCGTCCGCCGTTGAACACGATGAATCTGGCAGATCTCCTGCCGACCAGTACAATCTGGACCGGCAGCGCCACCGCGCCCTGTCCCATGTATCCGCCGAACGCCCCTCCCTTGATGCAGTGCGTCACGCATGGGGCCACCCCGTTTCGTCTGAATCTTCATGTGCGCGATGTCGGCCATACCTTGATGCTGGGCCCGACCGGCTCAGGGAAATCGACGCATCTCGGGATGCTGGCCGCGCAACTGCGTCGGTATGAAGGGATGTCGGTCTATGTCTTCGATAAGGGTCAATCGATGTATCCCCTCGCGGCGGCGATACGAGCCCACACGAGCGGACAGAGCGGATTGCACTTCACCATCGCCGGAGATACGCACGACTTAGCCTTTTGTCCTCTCCAGTTCTTGGAGACCAAAGGGGATCGAGCTTGGGCGTTGGAGTGGATCGAGACCATGCTCGCCCTGAACGGCGTGAAGACCACGCCGCTTCAACGGAACGCCATTGCGGAAACGGTCATGGCGCTGCACGCCAATGCGTTGAGTCATGACCACGCCAACGGATTGAATCAGCCGCCGGCGTCGCTCTCCGATTTCGTGAATATGGTGCAGGACGAAGAGATTCGCGAAGCCCTGAAGCAATACACGGTGAGCGGGGCCTTGGGCCATCTGCTCGACGCCGAACGGGACGGGCTCGCGCTCGCGGATTTTACCGTGTTTGAAATCGAGGAGTTGATGGGGCTCGGGGACAAGTACGCCCTCCCAACGATTTTGTATCTCTTTCGCCGGATTGAACGGAGCTTGAGGGGTCAGCCTAGCGCCATCATCGTGGATGAAGCCTGGTTGATGCTCGGGCATCCGGTGATCCGGGAAAAGATCCGGGAATGGTTGAAAGTCCTGCGCAAGGCCAACTGCCTGGTGGTGCTGGCGACACAGAGTCTCACCGACGCAGCCAATTCAGGCATTTTGGATGTGATCGTGGAATCCACGGCGACCAAAATCTTTTTGCCCAACGTCTTCGCCCGCGATGAGGACACGTCGGCGCTGTATCGTCGAATGGGACTGAACTCCCGGCAAATTGAGATTCTGGCCACGGCGATGCCGAAACGCCAGTATTACTACAGTTCGGAATATGGCCATCGGCTCTACGACCTCGCATTAGGACCCTTGGCCCTCGCCTTCGTCGGCGCATCGGATAAAGAGTCCATCGCGGAGATCCGTGCGCTGGTCGAAAAGTACGGGGAGGGCTGGACGGACGAATGGCTCGCGAGCCGTGGACTCACACTGCGTGACTATCTCACCTATGACGAGGTACTGGCATGAGCCTGGTCGAAGCCTGGAAAGACATCAAATATATCCTGGGCGGGGAGCGAGCCTCTGATGACGAACGGCAGTCCCAGTCTGTCGTCGAGGGTGGACGACGAAGCGGGGAGAACGCAAATCCCTATCTCTCCGCGCGACGGACCTGGAACGATCTGATGCAGGCGCAGGTGGCCTCCCGGCGCTCGTGGGAACTGATCGCGATCCTCTGTCTGCTCATTGCCCTGGCCTCGGTGGGCGGGATCGCCTATGTCGGGAGTCAATCGAAGTTCATTCCCTTTCTCTACCACGTCGATCCCCACGGCCATGCGACGGCGATTGGCCCGGTCGAGATGGCGAGCCCGGCCGATCCGCGCGTGCTGGCCGCCACCATTGGTGAATTTATCGCCAATGCGCGGTTGGTGACGGTCGATGCCGCCCTCCAGCGCAAAGCGGTCTATCAGGTCTATGCGATGTTGAGCGAACAGGACCCGGCGACCGGCAAGATGAACCAATGGATGAACGGCACCGAGGATTCGAACCCATTTACGAGAGCGGAGAAGGAAACGGTCACGGTGGACATTTCCACGGTCCTGCCGCAAACCGCGGACACCTGGGAAGTCACCTGGATGGAGTCGGTGTGGGACCGGAAGGGGGAAGTGAAAACCCAGCCGGTGTCGATGCGTGCGCTCGTCACGGTCTATCGGGCCGAACCGTCCACGACGGTGACGGAGGATGAGCTCCGGCGCAACCCGCTCTCGGTCTATGTGCGTGATTTCTCCTGGTCCAAACAACTGTGAGGAGTGAGGAACCGAATGAGAAACATCGTCCTGTGTCTAGTGCTCGTGCTGCTGCCTTTCCATGCGACGGCGGGGAGTGATCCGAGCGTGGAGGAGGTACTGTCCGGCTCCAATCCGTCACTCACGCCGCAAGAACAAGCGGGACTGGCGTATGGCGAACAAGGCACGACATCAGGCAGTGCGCCGGTGGCGGGGGCCAATGGGTTCATCACGTTTCCGTATGGCGTAAACCAGATCAGCATCGTCTGTGCGCCGCTGCATGTCTGCGATGTCGCCTTGCAACCGGGTGAACAGGTCAACTCGGTCAATGTCGGGGACAACGTCCGGTGGTCGATCGAACCCGCGTTGACCGGGAGCGGAGCCGCAGAAGTGCAGCATGTGATCATCAAACCGCGTGAAGTCGGGTTGGAAACCTCGTTGGTCGTCGCGACCAATCGCCGCGCCTATTATCTGCGGCTGCGGTCCCATAAGACACGCTACATGCCGCAAGTCGCGTTCAGCTATCCCGAAGATTCGGCGGTGAAGTTCGAGATGCTGAAAGCTCGCCAGCAACGGGAGATCAAGGAGAAGACGATTCCGCAAACCAGTGACTATCTGCCCAAGCTGTCGTTCGAGTATGACGTGGCTGGTCACGCCGCATGGAAGCCCGTGCGGGTCTATAACGATGGCGCCAGGACGGTCATTGAAATGCAGCCGTCGATTGCGCAGACCGAAGCCCCGATCCTCTTGATCGTCCGAAAAGAGGGGGGACTCTTCACCGAGGCCGAAGAAGTGATGGTGAACTACTCGCTGCAAGATAGGCGGTATATCGTCGATACCGTCTTTGAGAAAGCGGTGTTGGTGGCAGGGGTCGGATCGAATCAAGATCGGGTGACGATCCAACGGAGGAAATGATGAGGCGACGACTGTCTGTGGTCTTCGGGATCGGATTCCTGCTCGCGGGCTGTGTCAGTCCGTCGCCCTATGGCTATCTGGTGAATGGAGCGGTACCGCCTAAGATGCCGGAACGGCTGGCAGAGGATACAGTCACCAGGATGGAGGCCTTGTACCCTCCTGCCCACACCCGCCTCGCGTTGACCCATCCCGCCACAGACCCCTACGGCGTGGCGCTGATCGAGGCGTTACGGCGAAAAGGGTATGCGTTGATGGAGTCTCGTATGCACACGCGAATGAACCCTTCCACCAGAGACGACATGCCTGTCGCAGTCCAGCCGACCGTGAGCCACGAAGCGGGCTTACCCTTTGGCTATGTGGTCGATGGGCCGTTCGAACCTCGCCTGTACCGTGTCACCGTCTTTATCGGATCGCAATCGTTAAGTCGGGTCTATCGCATGGACCAACAAGTACTCGCACAGGCGGGGGCCTGGGTGCGGAAGGAGTAACGGAACGTGAGTCACTCCACCAATCCTCAGATGTCTCCTGAGCGGTCCCCAGGGTCCATCTCACCCGGAGCCGGGGTTCGTCGCGCCAATAAACTTCCGCTCTATCTCGTGATCGGGCTGATCGCGGTGGTCGCCCTCGTCGTGGCGATGGTGGCGAGTGATCGGGCCAAGAAACAAGATCAGATGTTGAAGTCAACCACAGGGCCGTCTCCACAAAGCAAAGGGGGTGGGACGCTGGCGCTCGCCGATCGGATCGCGGGATCGCATCTGGGCGGCGTGATCCCGCCGGCGCCCGCGAAGCCTCTCATGCGCAACGAGCTCACTCAGCCAGAGACCGCGCTGGCCGGGACGGGGAGTCCCGATGCGGAAGGACACGTGAACGCGGACATCTTGATCGCACGACCTGACGATCTCGAGGCGCCACCGATGCCGAATCGAACCGGAGGACTACAGCTCGTCAGCGGCAAGCCTCTCTCGAAAACACCATCGAGTGAGGAGCGGGAGGCGATCAGACTCGCCAAGATCCAACAGCTGCAGGACGCGCTCAAAGCGCCCTCCACCGTCACCTTTTCGCTCGTGCGGAGCGAGAAACCCGCACCGATGATCACGAGTCAGTCGGAGCCCACTACGCCAAGCGACCCGCGCATCCGCGTAACCGAAATCAAACAACAGGTGGCGGATGCGGCACGGAGTGACGATCCCACGAAGGCGTATCAGGCGCAACTCACGCAATTGCGGCAAGCTGGTATGCTTGGCCCCTTTGACGGAGGAGCGGAGTCGTCACCGACGGCGAGACTCAGCGCCAACAGTGGGAATACAGGCACAGCACATACTGCGGGAGGAGACCGATGGAAGCACGACGGAGCGCAGCTCCCGCCTCGTGCGCAATTCGTGATTCAAGCCGGTGACGTGCTCCCGGCGCTGATGCTCTCGGAAATTGATTCCGCCTTGCCGGGTCAGATCATCGCGCAAGTGTCGCAGCATGTGTATGACACGCCCACGAAGACCCAACTTCTCATTCCACAAGGCACCAAACTCATTGGGACCTATTCGAGTGAGGTCGGCTACGGGCAGAAGGCCTTGTTGGTGGCCTGGCAACGGTTAGGATATCCCGACGGAAAAACGCTCGATATCGGCTCCATGCCAGGAGCCACGGGTGCGGGGGCATCCGGCCTCACCGATCTGGTCAATAACCATTATATGAGACTGTTTGGATCGGCCCTCTTAATGTCGGCGGTGACGGCTGGCGTCACGTTCAGCCAGCAACAGGCCCAAGGGGCGGGCATTCCCGGGCAAGTGGCCATTCCGCAATACAATGCCGGGACGGCCATGAGCCAAGCCCTCGGCCAGCAATTAGGCCAAGTGACGGCGCAGCTCATCGCGAAGAATCTGAGCATTGCGCCCGAGTTGACCATTCGCCCTGGGTATCGCTTTAACGTCGTAGTCGTCAAAGACCTCGTGTTACCGAAACCGTACCAAGAGTTCGATTACGCAGAAAAGGAGACGCCATGAGGAACACCAGATCTTGTTTTGCAGGCCTCGTCTTATCGATCGTGTTGCTGGCTCCCGGGACATCGAGTTATGGCAGTGGCATTCCCACCTTCGACGGCGCGGTGTTGGCCCCGTCGGTGACGGGGGCGATCTCGAACATGGCCCAACAACTGAAGCAAATCGAGCAATATCGGCTGCAGCTGCAGCAGTATGTGAACATGCTGCAAAACACGATGAACCCCGGCCTGTTTATCTGGGACAACGCGCAGGAGACGATGAACGATCTGCGCTACATGATCGATACCGTGTCGTTCTACAGACAGCTATACGGGACCGTAGCGGGCTTTACCGGCAACTTCCACGATATGGCGTGGTATCGCAATGCCCAGTGCTTCAAAGAGCCGGGCTGCTCTCCGAGTCAGTGGGGCCTGATCTTGGAGAACGAGGTCATCGGGGCGCAATCGCAAAAGAAATCGATCGAGGCCCTGTTCCGGGGATTGGAACGCCAGTACGACACGCTGAATCTCGATTCGCGACGCTTGAAGCGGCTCCAACTGGCCGCGCAAACGTCCAACGGGCAACTGGAAGGGATTCAGCACGCCAATATGCTGGCGAGTGCGGAAGCGAATCAATTGCTGCAGATTCGGGCCGCGCTCTTGGCGCAACAGAATATGGAAGCGACCCGCCAACAAGCCCAGGCGGATCGGGAGGCGATGCAGATGGCCGCAGACCGGAATTTTCGACAGCCCGCGTATAAACAGAGTACCGCCCGTACATGGTCTGTCTATGGTCCACGCTAACGAGAGCCGGACAATTCAACGATCTTCACGGAGACTTATGACGACTCAGAGATGTTCTCAACTTACTGTCAGCACATGGTTGACCTGTGCTGTGCTCCTCAGCGGAATGATCGCACTCACCGGATGTACGAAAGAAGCGCTTGAGCCTGTCAACACCGTTGAGTGGTACAAAGCCCATGAAGCAGAGCGGGAGGCCATGCTTAAAAAGTGTCTCGACAATCCCGGTCAACTGGCAGAGACACCCAATTGCGTCAACGCGAAAGAAGCGGCAAGCCGACTTTTCCTAGGGTCATGACAAGATGCCCGTCGAAGGCGATGAGCTTATTCCTAGTACCTCATTTGCGTAACAGACCTACCGTCTGTCTCTTGATGGTCCTGATGATGTGGTGGCCGCTTGAAGCCTATGCGGCCGTCGATTCGGGAAATTTACTCGACAACGCACTCCTCAAATTTCAGACGGCGGCGGCAGGATGGGGACCGTACATCCTGGCACGGGCAAGCTGGCTATTCTGGACCCTCGCCACGATCTCCTTGGTGTGGACGATGGGTCACCTGGCCCTGCGCCGTGCGGAGATTGGAGAGTTTCTCGGGGAATTCCTGTCATTCACATTGATGACGGGGTTCTTTTGGTGGCTGCTCAGCAATGGTCCAACATTCGCGCTACAAATCATCGATTCAATGCAAAAAATCGCCAATAACGCGAGTGGGTTAGGTTCCACTACCTCTCCATCACGAGTGGTGGACATTGGTTTTGAATTGCTTCATCGAACGGTGACTCAATCTACTGTGTGGACCCCTGTGGCTAGTGTCGTCGGCATCATCATGAGCTGTGTTGTCCTCGTGGTTCTGGCGCTCATCGGAGTTAATCTCACGGTGCTCTTTGTGAGTGCATGGATTTTAGCCTATGCCGGGATCTTCTTCTTGGGGTTCGGTGGGTCACGGTGGACCTCCGATATGGCAATCAATTACTACCGCACGGTACTAGCACTCGGAGCGCAATTAGCCGCAATGGTGTTGCTGATCGGGATTGGCTATTCGATTATCACCAATTACTACAGTTTGATTCGATCTAATTTGTCTCTAGAGGAAGAAGCCGTCGTGCTCGTCGCGTCGATCATGCTGTTAGCGCTGGTCAACAAAATACCCCCTCTTATTGGCGGTCTGGCGATGGGTGGTGGGGTGGGGGCGTTGGGCTCGGGCGTGTCGTTAGTATCAGCCGTCGGCACAGCGGCGGCCATGGCAGCGGGAATTGGCCTCGCGGCGAACATGGCGCGAGCAGGCATGGCGGCGACTGGCTCTCACGCGCTGATGCAAGCCGTCTCGAACGGAAATGGGGGTGCACCTCCCCCAACCAATATGATTCCAGGCCCGGATGGTGGCCCGAGCGGAAGTGGGCCCAATAGTCCTCCGCCACGCGGGAGCCCCGCCGGGAGCATGCCCTTAGCGGCGGCCATGGATGGCGTGAGTCCAGGTCCACAATTCGCCGGCCGTTCCTATCCCAGTGTCGCCACAAGCGATTCGAATACGTCAACGCCGTCACCAGAACCCACATTCGGTGGGGAGAGCTTGTCGAAGGGCAAGACCGACGACACAGCCTTTCATCCGAAGGAAGAAATCGCGGCGTTTCGTGATCGGAACGAGCCATCCACTGGGTTGAAAGGGGGAAAAGCATGACACGTGACTTGTTCATCTTCTTGGCTGTTGCTCTTGCACTGCTCTGTCTTGGAACGCGGTCGGCAGAAGCGGAGAGTCCGGGTGTTCCACCACCGGTCCCAGGCATGTCGAGCATATCGGCGACACCAGGAGCCACATCATTGCCTCCTGGGATGAGTCCGAACAGTGGAGTGTTGTCGCTGCTCACAGGGACAGCGCGTGACGCCTGTGAAGCCCTGCTCTGTCTGAGCGCGATCGGATCGGCTCCTGCCGAGTGTGCCGCATCGTTAGCCAAATACCATGCGGTGCAAATGTTTGGCGGCGGCCCCGCCTTTCTCGCGGCTTGTCCGCTGGTACGCTGAGGCCAGTGATGATGGTGGCGGATCTGCCTCCTCAGGACCAGGAACGGGTCGTCTGCTCGATCGTGGCGGCGGTGAAGTACGAAGTCCCGGCCAACATTGTCCTGGCGGTGGCGGAGAAAGAAGGGGGCAAGCCGGGGCAATGGGTGAGAAACACCAACGGTACCTACGATGTGGGTCCCATGCAGTTCAACACGTCCTACCTTCAAAATCTCAAGCCGTACGGCATTACGGCGGCGGATGTGGGACAAGCAGGCTGCTATCCCTATGAATTGGCGGCGTGGCGATTACGATCCCATATTCTCCATGATCGAGGGGATCTCTGGACGCGCGTCGCCAATTACCATTCGCGCACCCCGTCACATAATGCGCGATACCGACGGGGTCTCATGCGGAAGGCAGCGAAGTGGGCCGATTGGCTCTCCGCGCGATTCCATACCGTTCGGTTTGCCGATCGACTCAGCAAGCCATAGGGGCATGATCGGTTCAGCTCTGAAAGGTCAATCATGACAAGGGCGTGGTCTGGTACAGGTTTCCCCGTTTATCAGGGAAATTTGGTCGTTGATAGGTTTCGACTAATTCGATGAAATTACCGGAATTCTGTCGGTTCTGAAGACGATGAGCACAGCGCGAAGATCGATACGTCTGGTGGGGCCAGGTGACTGTTACAACTGGTTAATTTTAGTGGTGTGCTGGCTGGGACTCGAACCCAGGGCCCTCGCCTTAAAAGCTCGAAAGAAGCGGTTTTGACAAGTGCTCGCTATGGCAACGGTTTCCCCATTATTCGCTGCAATATTAAGAGGTTAGTGCATTCCATTGATTCTATACGTTCCCGTCTCTTTCCTTCCATTCCTGCAGGGTTCTGACACAAAATTCACCACAGTGACAGTACGTAGACAAGTTGAAGTCGTCGGTTTCTTCAAAGCTCTGCCAATGTTTTTTCATTTTATGCTTGCAACCTCTCCGCTGAGAGCACTCCGCGCCTTCCTGAAACTACTTTTTAGATGGAAATACGGAGGATTGAGATTACAGTGGGATTACTTTGAGCGCTTAAAGAACTGACGGTGCTCAGCAGTTCCAGACTACTCAGCAAACAAGGGGGAGAAGGATGAAACTCACATCTGGATTATTCTTTGCACTCATTGCCGGCATACTAGCGAGTATCTCTTCGGTGATGGCAGCTACGGTGCCTTTTAATCAAAATCTTATTATCAATGGAGATGCCGAATCCGACATCGGCTCAGCTACAGGCGCAGTCATTGGTCCGGTGACAGGATTTACAACGACGGGCAATTTCACCGTTACGAAGTACGGCGCCACTGTTTCCTCTGGTGACTTCCCGGCACTGACAAGCCCAGGGCCAGTAGATCGTGGACTCAATTTCTTTTCTGGGGGACCGAGCAATGCAGCATCCAGTGCGTACCAACTGATAGATGTTGCCAGCGTGGCTTCATCAATTGATCTGGGCTCTACGCGGTATCAACTGTCTGGTTTTCTAGGTGGGTTTTCTAGCCAAAGCGATCATGCGGTCTTGACTGCAAACTTTCTAAATAGTCAGGACGCTCCAATAGGAATTGGATCCATCGGTCCAGTGTGGAATGGAGACCGCAATAATGTCACTGGACTGTTAGAACGGACTACAGATGGCATTGTTCCAGTAGGAACCCGCTCCATAGAAATTAGGCTGGCGTTGACTCGTACTGCAGGTTCGTATAACGATGGGTATGCTGATAATTTGACATTAAAGTTGACGCCCGTCCCCTTACCCGCTGCTGCCTTGTTATTCGTACCAGGTCTCCTTGGGATTGGATTGCTGGCAAGCCGAAAGCGTTTGTAACTTCTGCAGGCCGCGCCCTAGCTTTATGCTGCCTCCAGTCAACCCTACCCCAACATCCAAAACAGGCCGCTAAGGTCGGACCCGGTGGGCCGGTGTGGATCACAAGCAGCGGGAGTAACCCTTTCACTGGCGCAGGCGGTGTGCCTCACAGGTGTTAGCTGGTCGGCCACCGCCGAGGGCAACCAGATACAGCTGAAGAGATAGAAAAGGAGTGGGTCACGAAAGATTGCGCTCAGATCTTGCCTGGCGTGCCATCAGAAGATAAGCCTCGCTGAATGATGCACATAACAAGATCTGACCCTCTGTCACCTCCCGCGCAATGGCGAGATCGAACCAGAAGGAATCCAGCAGCGATGCTCACAAGTCGAGACGAAGTACGGAAGCGCATTGAGCAAAATCAGGCGACCCTCAGAAGGTTGGGAGTGCGCCGACTTGGCCTGTTTGGGTCCTATGCCCGTGGCGAGGCCATGCCAGGGACTGATCTCGATTTTGTCGTGGAGCTGTCGGAGAAGTCCTTCGACGCCTACATGGATACGAACATCTTCCTGGAAGACTTGTTCCAGTCTCGCGTAGACCTCGTCACGATGAGTTCTATCAAGCCACGACTCCTGCCGATTATCCGACGAGAAGCCATCTATACCCCGGGATTCTAGATTCTATCCGAATGACAAGATCCAACCCTAATAACCAGTTCAATTTTAGATGGAGCAGTACATTAGCCGTTCACCTCTATAAGAGACATTCACCGATCTTTCCAGCCTTAGCATCCGACATTGGTATGGTAGTAGGGCTAATGGGGTACTTAGCCTGATAAGCAAGAACGGAAAGATAGCGAGATTCGAGAGTGGAATCGTCAATCCACTGTTGAGTGTTCTCTCTTCCAAAAAACCAACCCAGTTGTCTTGCATAGTAGCGCCCTAGCTCCCTATATGCGCCGAAGAGAGAAAATGATGAGTTTGTAGTGATGTCTATTGTACTTGACTGAGGGAAATAGGGGCAGGCGTCATCTTTATTAGTTCCTTCGCTATTGATTACATATTTTACCGATCCAGCATTGTTGTTTGGTAATTCGGCCAAGGCATTGATGGCCGTGAAGCCAAGCAATTCGCAACTAATGCGAGTCTCGTAGGACCACGGGTTCTGTACTTGAGAACTTTTGGAATTGACATAAGGCAGCATAGCAGAACCCTGATGACAGACTTTCCTCAATATCTGCCCACAACGCTTATCATCTATTTTGCCGTCCTTGCATTTGTCCATGATTTGTTCAAGAGACCTCTTAGCCAAAGTTTTCCCTATTTCGTGGTGACCATTCGAATTTGAAAGAGCCGGCTTAATAAGAAATACCCGTTGAAAATGATCGTTATTGACGCCCCCAACCTGCGAACAATCCTTGTTTTTTGAATCGGAAGTGATGCATCCTAATAAGATGGGGTGCTGCCAGTTGAATATGTCATACCCTAGAAAGCTCCCCGCACTGCAGACTCTTTCTAAATCTAATAGGCCAGGTATAAACAGGTACAACTCTTTCCCATTTGCTGAGCCACTTTGTAACCCTGTTTTGAGCCGGCATACATCACCCATAGAGCCACTTCGATCAGCTGAATGATCAGAAAGAATCATGTTAGGTAAATTTCGCTGTATGAGTGCAAATGCGCCAAGATTTTCCGATTGTCCACCATCTGACAATCGAATATTTGCATGCGAGTTAGCGGAATTCCCCTGTCGACCATGCAGAAAGTAGAGAGGCCATGGCAGTATTTTATGAAAGGCATATTCACTCAAATGCATACGATCATTTCGAACACTAAGACCCCAATCAAGTGCGAATATTCTCAGACCAGCATTGGCCAATGTACTCCACCCTGGCGAATACACTCTTTGTTGAGAGTCAAGGAATGCTGCGGAGGACATGACAGCCTCCCATGGGAGCAGGCCATCTAGTGACCGTTTCGAATATCCGAACAAATATGAGCCAGATCCGTATGGGCTAAACTGAAAATTAGTTAACCTATAATCTTTCTGCTTCCAGCGCCAGAGAACACGATCCTCTCCGGCCGTCGTATTTATGATCCATAATGGAATATTTCCTTTTTCATATTCTTGCCGAAGTAAGTCAAATGTCAGGTTAGAGCGCACCCATCCGTCATCTCCTTGTTTGCGCTCGCTAGCCGTACATGCATTGTGATCACGGAAACAGTTAGGAGGAGTGGCGCCAAAAGCTCGCATGATACCTGCCCGATACATCATCCGGGAAGGGGACAGCGGAAGTTCCCAATCAAATACCACATTGGGTACGAACTGAATCGCTGTTGCTCCCGCCGTGAGCAGAATCAGCCCTCCCATTTCTAAGACGTTGCTTTTATAGTCGTCTGCTGTGACCCGATAATCGAATGGCTTTATCCAAGCCATGACATCCTGATAGCCGCGCAAATAGTTTTGGTATCGTACTTCATCATAACTAAAACCGGGGCACGATGGACAAAAATTGGTGTAATTCATTTGAGGGCATAAATCCGAATATGGAGCCGGTGCATCTGTCACGTATCTAATCACGCTAAATCTATTGTATTTATATGGCAAGCAATCCACAAAGTACGTTTGGGCGATCTCAGCCTGGCGCAGAGGCAGAGAGGATCCTTCCGCATGTTCAGCTCCATTTACAATACGTGCAAAATACCATAGGGCTGCATAACCTCCACCAGAGACTGTTGAGATGGCATCCACACGCTCCATGACTCCAGCCTCAGTTAATCCATGCAAAACACCAACTGCGAAACTTCCCGCCTTGGTTCCTCCACCTGCCAGTGCAAGTCCTATCTCAGGCGCTTTACCTTTACTTTGGATTCGTAGCTCTGCTCCTGCTTCAAAATAACTCTTTGAGTCAATCTTATCGGCTGGTGAGATTGCGGTGCATCCCATGTTTAGAATTAGAAGGGTGAGCACACTGACAAACCCTCGGTGAATTTCGTAAATTATCATAGTGCTCTTAGTTATACTCCTTTACGATAAATTGTTCATTTGGCAGTGGCTCTTGCAAACAATACAAACCGCAGCTCGCCTATTTTGAGCAGTGTGTGCCCCATGGTCACAAGCTACGAACTCTTCCGAGAGGTTTTTGAAAGATCCCTAACAAAATTTGGCATTCCCTCCATCTTAGGTTGGATCCTTGTATTCAGCTTGGGCTATGCTTTGTTCAACTCTCGCGTTGCTGGTAATGCTGCTATCAATAAATAGGATCGTGGCCCTGTTGGCGTCCATCTTTGACTCTATCGAACGGGTAAATGGGTCTATTATAAGTTCCGTTTCTGGAAGGTTTGTAAAGTCATCAGGATTATCTGTTGCGCCAGGATATACCTTAAATTTGAAACGAATTGGATCCGCTACGCCTTCGTTTGTGCCAAAAGTCAGCACGTATTTGGCAACACCGTCTATTTTCTCTTGTCTTAGAATCGGATCTACCGTGAGAATTGCAACCGGACCTGTTTCATCTCGAAGTGTAATCACTGATTGACCATCACAAACAGCCGCCTTTTCTAAATCACTCGCCTGGAGTGTTACGGTTGCGAGAAAACTCTTTTCACCGCCTCCCCGCACTCCATCGCTCTTTATTGTTAGATCTAGCATCTGGTGCTTATCACCTTTATGAAACGCGATTGGATCATGGGCTACTTGATTGAAATCGGTGCCTGCTTTTGCCGTTCCATCCACCGTTAGGTAATTGAGAGTGAACGGTTCGTTTACTTGCGGAGAAACCCTCATACTAAGCCGAATTAGTTTTTGACCACTTGGCCCCCTTGCACTACTCACATCAGCTATTGAGATTGCCGGTTTTTCACGACTCCCCGTGCAAGATCCAACTTTCAAAGCTTGCCAACCTGAGGTTTGAGATAGATATGCTGATCGGAAATCAGCATCTTGCATTAAAACTCCATGGACATTATCCACAACCTGTCTCCATGCATTTATCCATTCATTATTCTCCCCCGGGAACTTCGGTTCCCATTGCACTCTTACTTGTTCTATGAACTCAACTATAGCTACAAAGAAATCACCCTTTGTTTTATTCTGCTTAATACTCTTTGCGTAGTTGAGAATGGTTGCTTTGGCCTGATGCACATTTTCCTGGATCGCAAATTTCTTTAGGGTCGTCTTGTCTCTATTGTTATTTATTGTATTTATATCCGGGATGTCGGTAAGTGGATCTACGACACCGTGTTTTGCCTCATCTCGAATTCCACGTTTTGTCCGCTCAAAAATAATCGCCTGCCTCGCACTCTCGAATGCGGCTTCAACTCTTGCATTGGAAATTTTGTTTGCCTCTGAGCTTGTCGTCGTCACTTCATTGATTAATATTGCATGCTCTGTAAAAAGTTCTCTCAATTCGTCAAAGGTTCCCAATGTCCCTTTCGATTTACGTATGCCCACAATCATGTGTGTTTTCTCAGAATAGAGTGTCGTGCTTGGAACGATAGGGCTATGGCCAACGGTGACTATCTTATAGACCCATTTGGAAAAGAAATTATCCTCACCTGCTTTTGGATATGTCGGCACAAATGCACAAAGTTCCTCACTCTCTTTCACGGAATGACGTTCTCGCAGACTCTTCCAAAAATCTTTCTTTTTGGTTTCCATGTCGGCTGCTTCTTGGTTGGCAATGTGGGGGGGTACCAACATGTCAGATTGAGGGACACATTTAACTAGATGATAGCCATCCACTGCCAATCTGGATGGGTCGGTCGGAGGCAATGATCTAATGAACCACTTCCAAGGAAAGGATGCGTCAGAGGCTGCATCCGAAAATAGAGACCCCACGGCAGCTGGGCCTAATCTAATAATCTCTCCCACCAATGTGTAGCTCGGTGTGTCATCGACTTCAAACCGACGGGATGCACCGTCAGGACTCAATCCAAACCAATTAAATGGCCACAAATAATAATGCCAATTCGGGTACGGGATGGACCGGAATCGACTTTCCCCTTTAACGACGACAAGCTTGCCTTCCCGCAAGGTCGCCTGGCTCGCATGAGGAGTTGAACTAATACTGTTTTCTGCAAATCCATCTGGGCTAAACACGAATGTGTGTTCAAATTCTACCTTATCTCGGTTTTGAGAAATGAATGCTGCTATAGCAGAAGCAGCAGCACCTGCGATAGGCGCATATTGTGGTGCGGCCGTGGCTGCGGTCGATGCAAGCCCCTCGACAAGTTGGATGGTCTGCTGATTATCATGTTTGGAAAGTACAACAACTTTGACAGTGACATAGACATCAAGAAGATCCTCTCCCATCGTTATCGGCCCGAGTAATGGAAATGAGGTTACGGCTAACCGTGCATTTGGGGTCATGCCTTCTTTGATTAACACGATTCGTCGAAGTGTTTTTTCTGCATCTGCGGGTCGTGGCTTTTTCCCCATCCAAGTTTCTGAAAATACGATTACATAAGGGTCGACAGCCTGAAGATAGCGTAAAAATCCGGCATCAAGTGAGATGGAGAAATTCTCCCCAGCTCTTATATTCTCTCCAGCTTTAAGGGCAGACAAGTCGCTCACCAGCCTTCCGGTATCAGGATCAACGAGAAACACATAGTTTGACCCTGATATAGTGGATTGAAGCGTAGATAATCCCGCTATTGTATTCGATATGTTTCCACATCCGGTCAGCGGCAAGGTCACAATGATGATAAAAACCCACAGACCGATTGTCAGCAATCTGTTACTGATCGATGTCCTATGTGGCAAAGTAATGGAGCTTCGTAGTTGCGGATCTACTCTACGTTTGGCCGAGTTGGTGCTCGACATAAGCTATCCTCCTTATTCACATCTTCCTCTACATGCCTCAGTCGCCGACCCGGGCCAAGCCCATCCATTTGCTATAGATCTTCGACTGGCTTTTTTACGCCATTTGTCTTCAGCTTTCCTCACCATTTGAACTAAAAATTAACTGGCAATTGTATAAGCAATGAACATACCTTCATAGGCCAATAACGTTCATAATGAAATAGTTCTGATTTAAGAGTAAATTCGTGATACGGACTGAATCTTTTTGGATTCATAGAATCCAATTGGATTCAGTTACTTAATCCTTCCGGTAAATCTTAATGTGTAGTTTCCTCGACGAAAGTCATGGAAGATTCCGTTACTTCCACAGGGACCCGGTTGAATACTAGCGGCTAGCAAGACGTCGAATGTATTCTTCGTTAGTATGAGGACATATGGTCTACGCGAGTAGGTGCATTAGCCCCTATGTGCCGTGGTTCACGGGTGAGTTCGCTCCAGGGAAGAAATTGTGTCCTTCATTTAAATTACTTCACCTAGTGTATATATTTTAACTATAAATGCTCGGTGTTGGATTTCATTCTGGGTCATTAATTCTTTTGTCTCACAAGCGACATTCATGAGTGCCTCGAGGTCATTGAGACCGAATGAGGTGCCGTTCGCCATTCCCCAGACTGATCCTTGAACGGGCGTGAAAAGGTCGTGGCGAAGAACGGGCCCTTCTCGCTGACGTTCTGCCAGATCGAGGCCTTGATGTTCCCACATCGTAGCGAGGTCGCTGGTCGTTTGGATAGAATGTTAGTCGCCATGGTGTACACACTTGTGTGGAAGGAAGGTAACCCTCTACCGAGAGGCAGAGAGGCACCGCGCAGGTCACGGAGAAAACAGCAGGCAGAGGCCGGAACCGGCGGACCGGAGAGGACGACGCAGCGGGAGTGATAGGGCACTGGTGCGAACCGTGCGCCCGCAAGTACTAGCCGCTCGGTTCATGCTGTTGTGACCAGACCCTCATAGTGATGTATCTGACACAGATCCCAGCTAGATTACAGCATCAGGAGCTTCGTGCGAATGCTCGGCAGCGAACTCTGACAGCCAAGTGGAGCAGCCCATGTGAGACCCGCGACCAAACCCTGCACTTCTGGCGGTACCTCTCTTTGACTTGCGTTGATGGTCCGTTCCCACCAAGAGTAGAAACTATCAACTCCTCCCATGGCTAGGCAGAGCTTCAGTGCCGCATCCATGATTGCTACATAATGATCTAGCGTACTTGCCCTTCTGTTCCAAGCGTCCATCAGTTTGTCGAGAGCCTCAAGATGGATGGAAGAATCTTTAGTTGATGCCCCACATCTGGCAATTACTGCGCATGCAAGCTGAAAGTCCTGTTCCTCGTGAAACTGACTTACATCCAACCGCTGCATCGCCTCACGAATCCTCTCAGTCCGATCTGTGCCAATGGGTTCAGACAACGCCAGATACACTAGCAGTAGGTCACCCGCATCCCAGACCCCTCTTGTAGTAATCCGATCGAGCACAGCCAATAATTGGGCTCTTGCGTCAAACGATAGGACAGAGGCCACAACCTCTGATTCGGCTGGCCCTAACGTTGAGAGACGATCGTGGAGAGGCCCCTCGAGCAACTCCTTGAGCGAGGAAATGGCGTTCCGTCCCCAAGGGGCGTGGAACCAATTTCTTGTGGTATTGAAGGGTCGATATATTTCCCATCCGCCTTCGAATGTCGCTTGGACAATCGACCTTGCCGCATCAATTACCAGGTGCAAAAGTTGATTGCCGAAGGGGGCTAGACTCTCCTTGTTCGCGGCAAGGATTTGCAATGTTGCGGATATTGTCATGCGAAATGGCTCTATGTTCATCGGATGCGACACTTCGAGATGCTGCTCGAATAGGTCTTCAAAGACCGCCGTTCCCGGCCTCGATATCCTGCTATCCATCCATTTCGCCAAAAACTCCCGATCCATATCGTAGTTTTCTTGGGCTCGTAAGTTGTCCGCGAAATTCGTTACGCCGGTGGCATAGGTATAGGCCAAGTGAATCCGTTGCAACGCCGGTATGGAGGCATAGGCTTCAAGGGATTCCATTCGACGCCATGCAAATCGAAGGGCTGTAACGTATAGTTTATATGCTGAAGGTAAGTGGAGTGCTTCTGGATCTTTCGCAGGAGCAAGAAGCTTGGTTAGGATATGCGCAATCGCATTCTGCACAGTGGAGTTCGGTGGCACAAACCGGAGAAGTGTATCTAAGCTATTCAAGAGAACAATTGGGTTCGAAGCAGTTCGCGAACTGGCGAGAATCTTCTCTACGATCTGATCCTTTTGGGGGCCGACCGAACGCAATAGGTTCCCGAGCGCCGTATTCAGTTCAAAACATCGCCCTACAGGAAACCCGAATACTTTGCCGACGGTCTTTTCAACCCCCTCAGTTCTGAAAGTTTCATCGATGGCGTGCATGTAGGCCTCAGCGAAGGTTGCCGAATCATGATAGGCATCGGAGGGAAGATTGAGCCATCGCTCAAATACCGTTGGCTGCAAAGGAAAGGCCAGGCTTTCGTGAATCTCAACCTCGGCAATCACCAGCTGCTTCAGCCTTTCCCAAAAAAAGTTCCAGCTTCTTTCGGCTTGTTGTTCGACTTCTGTTGCAAATGTCTGCCGATCACCATCTGACACGGCTTTTTGCAACAGACGGATGATGGAGTCGTGATCGATTCCAAGATAAGGAATAAAAGCCTGCAACGCCTGCTCCCGGCTCGTCCGACTCGGGTGACGAAGCTTTAAAAATGGATCGCTTTGGACCATGCTTGTGACAGAGCCATCGGGCTTAGACTGCACGAGCCCAAGCCCGGCTCTGAATGGTGATGATTCATGCCAGAGGACGGTTAACGTCCTATCTCCCAGCACTACCTGCTGCCGCTTACCAGTACCGGCTGTGATTGCATCAAATCCCCACTGCTCCCACTCCTCCGCTGGGACTTTCAGGTCGTCAGAAACCACAACAGTCTGCTTCAGATGGACTTGGAATAGAGACTTGACCTCGTCGTCTGACAGGATGAGCGCTGCGAATTCCTTTGACGTTGTTGCTAACACGTGAGCGAACAGGATAAGCGTAATCTGTCTTCGATCTTCTGTCTCTTTCTCGACCATGTCAGTGATCACCTGACGAATCTTTTTCAGTACCAGCTGCTTGAGATTGGAATTGCTTTGCCAATGGGACTCCAAGTGCATTTCATACAGCCAGCTCAAATAGGCCGCAGCGTTCTCACCTCGACGTTTAACGTCGGCGAATATCATCACTAACCCAAACCCGATGAGAAAGGATTGCGACATTGCGACCATGTCTTCGGAACTAAGTGGATGTGTTTCTAGATGTGCAATATCCTCCATCCCCTTCCACAATCGCTCCACAATCCATTTTGAGGCAAGTTCCTTGTGTTTTTTTGGGACTGCTTCATCGGTCCAGAGCTCAATGACTGCCTGGCGACAGGTTTCGCGAAATGAAAAGAAAAACACGGCGGCTTCGGAGGGTTTGCCTTGCTCTATCGGTAGCGGATTTAATGCGGTCCCTCGAGAAAAGACATATGCTGAATATCGGCGAACGATTTGGAGTTCATAGGTCTCTCGCAGCGCATCTTCCGCCGAGAGCTCCAAGTGACGTAGATAATGTACGACGAGGCCGGATGGGATCGATAGGTACAACACATTGAGCTGCATGAGTCGAATTAGATAGTCATAGTATTGTTCTGCTGAGAGCAACCCCTTCTTAGTCACGAATTCAAGCACAGCATCTATTGTGACGATCGACTGCTTTTCGACATGAACATGACGATTGACCAACCGATCATCTGAACACAAAGGATAGTGCTCGACACGGGTGGTGTAGATCAGTTCTTCTAGAACGCGGGTGCATTGTCCTCCGTCTCCCATTCTCCGGGCAGGTAGGGTTGTCGATGGGAAAAAGAATCGTTGATTGAGTTTTTCACCCATGTAACGATTAAGGTTGTTCAACCACTCCGAAGCTTCCTGCCGTAGCTTGAATTCCTCCAAGACGTGCGTAATGTGGTCCGTCTCATGCTTGGGAATTCCTATCTGAAACGCACGGGTGAGTCCTTCAAGCCACTCATGACGAGCAAAGAACTCTGCTGTCTCTATATCGAGGACCAAAAACGGCTTCTTCGTCAGGAGTTGTACGCGATCTTCCCGACATGGCTGACTATTGCATGCCACCGCTATCGACGCCAGTTCCTGTTTTGAGAGGGCTCCTATCTCACACATCGCCGTCAGGACTTCATAGGGGAATACACGAGCTCGACCAAGCTCTTCGTTTAGTTCGAGTGGTCCAAAGGCCTCTTTCGTTAAATGCTGGGCCAGCACAAGGCCCTTGCCTTGTATCGCGTAGTAGAACAGAAGAGCGTCGGTTCGTCCTAATTGTTCCAGCTGAAATGCATTCAAAGCCTCATTGCGTGGAGTGTCCGCCAAAATACGAATCCCCCCAGAGTCTAAGACACCTTTGACTGCTAGACTGAGAGTGTGGCGGCTCACTTGAAAGTGAGCTGCTTTGAGCGACTCTGTTTGGATTAATGAGAGCGTGGATGGTGCAAGAATGAGCCGCTCAAATGCTTGTTCCAGAATCGGGAAAAGACTCAGCTCGTGGCAGAGAAGGAGACTTGTGTAATCAAAAAAGATACCTTTGGTCTCAAGTGGAACGGCCACAGTCTCAAACCCGCGACTGCCGTGACGTGCATAGATTGGGACTTTCTTGTTCCACGTGACTGCTTTGCGGTTCGTCCTAAACCTCACGTACCAGTCGAATCCCAACGGGTGATGTTCAACATCCATCAATGCGTGCACTGGCGCTTCGGCTTTACGGTATAGCTCCCAGCGCTCTTGCTGAGCCTGCTGTTGTGCAGCCATCCGTTGTATGACATCCGGTAACGACATAGCCTCAAGCGCAGTGGTTGTAGGAAAATGCTCTCGAAATTCTTGTAGCCGTTGACTCGCCTCAAGGTCATGGCCGGTTAAAAAGCCTGTTTCAATGAGAAACATCCATACGGACGGATCTGTAGGGGCCGACTCTATTGCGCGCTGAGCTAGCTGAAATGCCTCTTCGGGATTTTCATGAACCAAAAGTTGGCTTGCTCCGATGAGCAGAGCTGTGTCCGCGGTTGGATGGGCTGTAGCCTCGCGAAGTGTTCTCACTGCATGGTCTCGACGACCAAGGCGGAAGTAGGCATTAGCCAGCCGCTGGATATCCTCAGTGCTTGTCCGTTCTTTTCGAATTCCTTCCAGATGAACGACGGCATCATCGAGTCTGTTCAGCTTTACGAGGCACTCAATTTTAACTCGGAGAATATTGTCCAGGAGAGACGGCTCAAGCCACACCGATTGGTGTTTGTCGATAACATCGAGGCACTGTTGATATAATTGTATTTGATAGCGAGACTCAACCAGGTACCACAGACTTCTTGGGTCAGGTGAAAGCGAGGCTAGCTGTTCTGCCGCTGACACAAGCTTAGTCCACTGCTCTGTCTTCCGATAGAAGCCACAGAGATTTATCAGATCGATCAGATTCTGTGAGGTTTCCCACGCTTCTAATGCTGCTTGCTCAGCCGCCTTGTGATTCCCAGCAGCATCATGCTCTAAGGCCTGGAGACGCAGACCCATTGTAGGGTCTGAGGTCGCCTCTTCTCGGAGCGACCTGGCCTTGGACGCCTGACCACCTTTGATATACAGAGCGCTCATCAGCTCCACCCATAAGTCCATCTTTTGCGTTGTGCGGAACCGCGGCTTTTCGGCGTTCATCAAACTAATTGCGTGTTCATGATCCCCCTTCCGATCGTACAGTTGAGAGAGTATCAAGAGGTCATTGGGGTTGACCGCCTGTGCTCCTCGCTTCGATTCCAGGTTGGCAATGGATCGATTCATATCAAAGGACACGTTCCATTCAAGGCAATAGAAGAGTGCAGTGAAAACCGTGGGATCCTCCGTTAGCAGGCGAGCGGCTAGTTGCTCGGCCTGAACTCTCTGGAGTGGATGATAGGCCCGACAGAGCAGGATGAATTCTTCGATCTCCCGTGCTTGCGACGCCTCTGTTGGTCCCAATCCCGAAACGATACCGTGCGCTTGGAGATAAAAGGTGGCCGCCTCTTCTAGCAGTTGAGCTTGTGCAGCTGTCGGAGCATAAAAGAGTGGATGGATCCAAGCTGGGAGAATAGAACGTGGTGCCTTATCTAGGTGCTCAGGTATTGCATGCCAAAAATAGATGTGACCTGCTGCGAGCAGGTGTGACGGTATGTGTGGGGATCGTTCTATGCTTAGTTGAATGGACCGTAGTGCTTCCTCGAACTTGCGGTCGAGTCGCTGTCGGTAGGCTGAGAATTCATACGCGACATCATCTCGTTCAACTGACGCTGTTTGCCACAGAGCATCAAACTCGTCCAACTTTCTCAAGTCAAGCAGAATGGCCAACTTGAGTGTTGCAACCTGCTGAGTATTGGGAGGGTCTAGGACCCCTAGCGCTTCCTCGGTCTTACCCTCTGTGAATAGAATCCGTGCAGAGAGGTCTCGCATGTCAATCGACGGATCGAGATTCCGAGCCTTTTCCAGACAAGCTCTTGCTTGCAGGCGGGTTTGTGGGATTTTCCATTGAAGGACGCCAGCCGTATACCAGAACTTCGCTCGAACAATCTTGGACGCGCGGTATAGATCAGTATCAAACCGTTCAAGATAGGCCTGGATTGCCTGCAACGCTTTCTGTTGAGCACCCTTCTGAAAGTCTTCACGAATTGTTCTGCATTGGGCTAAGAGTTGCTCATCCAGGGCAGAAGTAAGTGACTGAATTTCGATATCCTTACTGATGAGTAGGGATGCAATGGGGCCGCCCGAGGCTGGGGCTTGAGAAGAGTCGAGGGCAAACATTTGGGAAAGTGCCATCGCGGCTTCCTGTCCATTATAGGCCCTTACCCACTCTCTTTCGAAGAACTCGTCAACGATTCGGTGATGGTCTTTTAGCTGCCTTGACAATTCCTCCTCATCCCAAGCCTCAAAGGAAACACCGACCTTTGCAAGTCGATTTCTTTGGCGGACTATTTCGTCCTGGCAATCTGGGGATCGAAGCGAGCAGCGACAGCACAACACAAATTTTGATGGAATCGTCCTCCACTTTCTTTTGAGCATGCGGATATTGTCCGTGAACTTCTTGACCGCACCCTTAATCTGAGCAGCCGTATATTTTTCTACTCGCTTGCATTGGTAGACTCGTGGCTTGTTATCCGTTAGATCTTTCGGGATCGCGATCAGGTCAATCCCATTTTGACAATGCCCTAGTCTACCGTAGAGGTTGCACGCCTTTATTTCGGAATCCGTTTCGACTAGGGCCTTGCACAATCGTTCGAAGTCTTCCCAGCTAAGCTCTGAGAACGGTAATGACTGCGTGCGGGTACGAGTGGGGGGCGCAACTGGGCTGTTTTTTTCTGGCTTATTAGAGAGGTAGGCAGGCAACGGAGTTGGGGAGGAGGGATTCCTGCTAGGCTTTCGTTTTGACATGGGTGCTTGATGGCATGAGCATTAGATCACCAGATCACCGTTAAACGCTGGTTAGGTGGGTGAAATCAGAGAACTGGTTGCTATTGGTTCGCAACTGGTCGGTGGCATCCCATAGCCGCTTTTGCATCGCATCTGTCGTAGTGTCTTTCTCTGAGGAGGCGACCCAGAGCATTGCTTTCCCCGCTGATTAGTAATCCCTAGGCCGTCAGAAGCTTACCCTTTTCCCTTTGAGAAATCACTCCTTCTGAATGGGGAAGCGCTTCTAGGGTCCAACAAAAGGCCCGGCGTACGCTTCATGAATACTGGTATCGGTTCCTCGCTGATCTAAACTCCTTATCGAGGTCGAGTAAGGGTTATGAAACCTGGTTTTTACGTTCCTATTCTAGGATTATTCTGACAGAAACCCCTCCAAAACTAGGTTTAAACCTCTTTCCATAACCCCGTTATGAACCCCCTGTGGCTTCCCCCTCCTGGTTGAACTGGCCATTCACTGGACAGGCTCGCGACTTCGATTACACTCGTTATTATTCAAGGCTATCGTCACTCGATTGCAGGCACCAGTGAGGCATCCCCTATGTCAGAACCGTGGCGCACACGAACTCGCACCGCATTTCGGTTTTGGGAGCAGATTCTAAAATCCTGGGACGGGGCGCCGGAATGTGGCGGGCAATATGCCCACCTCATCACCCATCTCAACCGTTTTGAAAAGAAGACTGCCGACACGTTCAAATATGTTCTCGAACGCGGTGCCGACCCGGTTTACATTCTCTACGTCCTCATCAAGACCTGTGACGAATCGCGCGTGAGTGCTTCATCTCCATTTCCACAAGTCTTCACGCAAGACCGGTCCGGATCTCTCGAAAACTTACGAGATTTCCACCTCATCACCGAATCGGATCTCCGAGACATCGACACCGCCACCCCGGCCTTGCTCAGGGCCGGGCAACCAGTCGATCAGGTGGCTCTGCAGAACTTGAGAACCCGGTTTAAGGCCATGCCCGAGCCGCCAGGCCTGGACGGATACGTTGGCGAAAAGGCGAGTCTGTGGACCAGTTTCACGCTTGAAAGTTCGCCTGAGGCACTACCAAAAGGCCGACCTGGTGAGTACTGGTTCAATACAGGAATGGTGCTGCTCAGCCGTCACTTAGTCCAGACAGGCTCACCTCGTGGAGCACGATATACCTCGATTGCCCTTTTGCTGAACAGCTTTTGCCCGGCCACCTATGACCCGTCACCGCTCACGGGTGACCTAGTCCGTCGACGAATTTCATATATCGAAGACCGTGTGACACCCTACTGCGAGCACTTTGAACGCTGGTTTGCCGAGTGGAAACGCTTCCTCCACCACCATCCCATCCCTTTCAATCCCTGGCAGAACTGACTGATTCCTCCCCCGGAGAAAAGTCCCCCCACCTTTTCTCCACTATGACCGGAACCCACGGCACACGGTACCCTCGATACTAGATTGCGCCATGCGCTCATGGCGTACGCAGCAAATCCATATCGAATGTATAGGAGGAATGATCCATGACACGACATCGCAACTCACACGACAGTTGGGCCGACGCCCTCCCTGGCGACTGGCCGGAGAACGAACCCAAGGTGTACTTGTATCGCATCGACCCTCAGCGCGGGCGGCAGTACCTCGGCGTCTTCCCTGCTTTGTACTTTAACGAAAGCTTCGTGCAATCCCAATTCGGTGGGGGCGACTACTGGTACCGGGCTGTCCATAAAGGCCGGATCTGTCGCTCAGATGGGTTCTTGATTGATGGACCACCGAAACCAGTGCCTGGCTCTCCCGTGCGGGCGTCACGACCTGTTCGAAGGCCATCTTTCCGAAATCGACGGTAAGACATTCGCTCGGTAACGACGAGTCGCATTATGCTACTCACGGTCCAAGAACTTGCTCAGCTGCTGCACGTTAAAGCCGCCACGCTTTATGCCTGGGCGGCACAAGGCAAGATTCCCAGCCTCAAACTGCATGGCCTGCTGCGGTTCCGGCAAGACGAGATCAACCAATGGCTTAAGTCCTGTCGGGTGACCAGCCGAACGGCTGTTTCTGTACCCAAGAAGCGCCGCCCACCGCCTCTGCACAACGTAGATGTCCTCATTGAGCAGGCAAAACGCGCTGTCTATACTGGCAGCGGGGAAACCAGCATAGCGAGCCCATTCCGAAAGGAGCAATAGAATGGGACTCGTAAAACGAGGAAAAGTCTGGTGGATGGATTTCGTCTATCAGGGATCGCGGATTCGACGATCGACCGGCACGGGAGATAAACGTCTGGCTGACGCGATTCTTGGAAAAGTGAAGACCCAAATCATTGAGGGCGTGTTTTTTGAGAAACATCTCGAGCAGGATCGGACCTTCGACGACATGATGACCCGCTATATGGCAGAACGCTCAGGCCTGAAGGCTCCCAAGAGCCGGATCCGGGATGCGACAGCCCTTAAGCATCTCCTCCCGGTGTTCGGTCAGCGAGTGCTTGGACACATTACGCCCAAGCTGCTCGCGGAGTATAAAGTCCAACGGCGGCTTGAAGGAGCAGCCCCAGCAACCACGAACAAGGAACTCCAGCTGGTGCGGCATGCCTTCAATCTGGCGATGCGGGAATGGGAATGGTGCCGGGAGAACCCCATGCACCGTGTTTCTTTTGAGCAGGTGCAGAACGAAGTGGACCGTTGGCTGACTGCCGACGAAGAGGAGCGTCTCTTTGCCGCTTCATCGCCCTGGCTTCAAGAGATCATCCGCTTTGCGCTTAACACCGGGATGAGGCAAGGGGAGATCCTGAATCTACTGTGGCAGGATGTGGATTTCACACGTGGGACGCTCATCGTGATGAAGAGCAAGAACGGCACACGCCGCACGATTCCCTTGAACGCCACGGTGTACGACCTGCTGGCAACCAAACAGGCCGCGGCAGGCGCATCACAGGGACCGGTGTTCAAGACACCGTTGGGCAACACACTCCAAGTACGATTCCTGGTGCGTGAATTCTGTGAAGCGAGGGATCGGGCAGGTATTCCTGATTTCCGCTTCCACGACCTGCGGCACACGTTCGCCACACGGCTGGTGCAACGAGGGATTGATCTGTACAAGGTCCAACGGCTGCTCGGTCACAAGACCGGGACGATGACGCAACGCTATGCACATCATTGTCCTGAAAGCTTGCGGGATGGGGTCAACGTGCTGGAACACCGACCGCCCTATGACACAAATCTGTCACAATTGGGCGGGTCGTTGAAGGCGGATCTTCGAAGTCGTTGATTTAATGGTGAGCCGGCTGGGACTCGAACCCAGGGCCCTCGCCTTAAAAGATCATGCTCCATGAATGATTACGGTGACAGGACGGTGCGAACCGCCTGGTCTCCGAAAAATCCTTGTTCGTTGAGATTGGCAAACCAAGTCTGCGCAAACTCCCTCAACTGCGATTTCAGTGTCGTATCCAGATGAGTACGTGTGCCCGTTTCATCATAGCGATACACCTCTTGATCCAGCCCTAGATAATCATTCCTGAATGACACCGGTTCAGCGATGAAGCCGTTTGGGTACTCCTGAAACATGAACACGATATCAGGGTCACGCATGAGGTCGCCGTTCTGCTCACCATAATGGCAGAGGGACACAAGCCGATGCCCTTCTCCGTCGATGCCGATCTCTTCAACGCTCAGCGGCATAAAGCCTGACACCGTGATACGAACAGCGGAATGACCGTCCAGGAGCTGATCCAAGTGTGTTGCAAAGTCTCGATAGATATTCATCATGCATTTCCTTTCTTGAAGTGATGGAAGCCCCCGACGCGAGGGCCGGAGGCTTCCAGTGATGGTCAACGGCTCGAATGCTCGCTGATCCAGACCTTCGCCTGTTGGACGACGACCAAGAGGGCTTCAAGGTCGGCGAATCCGAAGGACTCGGACTTCTTCCAGGTGCCATCTGGGCCCTTGTATGAGCGGGATACGGTCACGTTGTAGAACGGACCCTTCTCGCCCTCGTTCTTCCAGACGCTCGCCTGGATGCTGCTGCAGCGCAGCGTGGTCACCGGCTTGGGTTTGAGTGTCTGAGGTGCCATGGGCTGATCTCCTTTGGTTAGAGTTGATGTGTTGGCCTCTCACGAGGAGGTGGAGGCCACACAGCGACGACAAAGGAGATAACGAGGACGAGGCCACCTGGCGGACCGGCGGGCGCAACGCGGAGGAATGACAGCAAGGCTGGCGTGATCGACGCAGCCTGACGGGGAAAAGCCAGGGCGGAGGCCGGACCCGCACAGGCACCGCGCGTCAACACCGATGCCGGTCTCCGTGTGTCAGCAGTCATGCAGTGGAGCTGTGCTCAACGAACGAGGCAAGAAGGCGCGGTCCATGACACCGCAATGAATGTGTCACGCACGTGAAGGATGGAAACTGCGCCAGGGAGTGGTTTCTTGAGTGGTCGTGAAGCAGTCAGCGATCTTGGGCAACAGCGTGATCGCCAGGGTGGTTGCTGAGCACGATTCGATGCCGAACGACACACTGCGAGACGGTGGACATGTGCACGACCGAAACGTGGATCACATGGCCATGCGAGTGCAATCGGTGACTGACGATCAAACAGGCTTGCCACCGCTGAGTAGGCCAGAGATCGGCTGTCTCTAGGCCGCGCTTTTGGTAGGGCGCACGCGGACTTTCACCTCGACACGAGACCCGAGGCGGTTGAGCACCGTGATGAGCCGGTCAGCCGTGAAGCGTCCAAGATCGGCATGGCGAATGCGAGAAAAATCGGCCGCCGCGATGCCGGTCCGCGCCTGCGCCCCTCGCACCGTGAGGCGTTCTCGGTCCAGGGTTTTGATAATCTCGGTGGCAAGGATCGCCTTGAACTGATCGGTGTCCGCATGGATCCGACCGAGATCTCGGAACGCATTGCCGCTCCCACGTACGACTGCTAGTTCCTCTTTTCCCCTCATGAGAACATCTCCTTCAACTGCTTCAACCGATTCCTGACCACCTCAATCTCGCGTGGTGGTGTCTTGCTGCCTGTGGTGGATTTCTTCTGAAACGCGTGCACCACCCAAATGTCGTGTGCCAACTGCACCGCATAGACGACGCGGAAGGCATCGCCCCTGAACGGTAACGCGATTTCAAAGACACCAGAGCCGAGGCCCTGCAGTGGTTTTGCGAGATCTGCCTTGCCGCCCTCCGCTGCGATCGTCAGGGCCGCCAGACAGATGGACTGGACGCCTTCGGGAAAGGTCCTGAATTCCTTCAGTGCCGCCTTGATCCACGAGACAGGCCGCGTCTTCCGAACATCTGGCATCAGTGGCCACTACGATCCATATGATCCGTATATTGTCATATTTGACAACAGTCTTCAACTAGGCTTACCGGCAGCAAGCACCCGACTTCTTCCGGTACCGAGACATCCTGCTTCGAACCAGCTGATTTCTCACGAATGTTGAAATGGCATCTTGCCTACTTCGTGGTCAGAGAGGCTCTTGAAAGACAGACGACATGTCAGCGTCGTACATTTCCTGGCGGAATGATTCGCTGTTTCGCTGCCGATACCCCATGATGGATCAGACGATTGTCAATTCTCTGCCGGTGAGTTCCGCGTCGCGTGTCATGAGCTCCCTCAGACCACTTGAATGTTCACGGTGATCAATATTTATCTCGACGCCGCGCGGCACGTCTCGGTCACCTGAGCATAATGCTCCTCCAGCTCCTTCTCGGGAGAGCTCCTTAGATCGCTCTGACGAGGGTGTCGACGAGCGCAAACGCCATGATCTCAACCTCCAAAACATTTTCCGTATTCGACAGTACGGCGACCGTTACCGGCGCACCTCGAGGCGGGGTGACGTGCAATGCCGCCGACGTATACCCAGGACCGCCGCCACTGTGTCCGTATAGGACACCATAGGGGGAAGCGGGATCTGCGGTCAGGCCGAGTCCATAGCTCGGCAACACGAATCGTTGAGTCGAGGGTGTCGCTGCACGTACGACCGTTCGCATCTCATCGAGAAGCGCGGGGGGCACGAGCACGCCAGCGAACAGCCGTTCGTAAAAGTGGACGATATCGGAGGCCGTGGACGCGACGACGCCTGTCGCGACCCAACCCGGGTCATACCTCGTCCGGACATCCACCGGGAGTCCATCCGACGACACAGAGAAACTGTATGCCGGCGCCAGTTCCTGAAATTCCAGTTGATTCCTGACCACGGAGGTGTGTCGCAGTCCTAACGGCTGACACACTTCAGTCGCGATAATCTCGGCGAAGTTTGTCTTGCACAGGGTTTCGAGGAGTCGACGCAAGATCATGTAGCCGATGTTGGAGTACTGCCACCCCTGTCCCGGTTCAAAGAGCAAGTGGTCCACATGGGTCCGCTCCAGAAATTCGGCATACGTCCAAGGCGTTTCTCTTCGTTTAACCGCCTCATGGTACTCTGGGATGAGGCCATACTCTGGCAAACCACTCGTGTGTTGAAGGCATTGGCGTATGGTGATTCGAGAGGCATGGGGCGCATCCGGCAACCACTGCGCTAAAAGGCCGTCTAACTCCAGCTTGCCTGATGCCACCAGTCGCAGGATCGCCGCCGCTGTAAAACTTTTACTGATGCTTTGGACCGAAAACCGCGACTCGGCATGGATGGCGCCGTCTGTGCTGTCACCAACCGCGGTCATGACCCAGGCTTGGATGTCCTTGCCCGGTCCCTCTTGATAGGCAAACGACACGGCGGCGTCTGGGACACGGCAGGCGGGCGGCTCAAGATAGGTCCGTAAGCGTTGGACCAACCTCCTGTTCATACCCATACTCACCTGATTTGCGATTCAGTGTGAACCTGCGAATGACCAGCCTTCAGCCGTTTGTGTGCACGCCTCTCGGAGTCACAAGGAAGATGCAGGCGAGTGGAGGCGCGCTGGCTGTTCGGAAGCTCCCTTTATGTGCTACGGAGTGCACGAATCAGTCGTCCAAAGTCGATCTCTACCCACGACTCCGCGATCTTTCCACTCTCGACGCGGTAGACGACCAAACCAGTGAATTCTACCGAACGTCCAGTCGGATCCATCCCTTCGAACCTGCCGCGATGGGTCGCTCGGGCTGTCGTCCGAAGCACCACTCGGTCGCCTTCGGCAATCAGATCATCAATGGTATGGTGGGCATCGGGAAAGGCTTCAACAAATTGCCTTTCAAGCCGCTCCAGTTCGACACGGTCCATCGTCGTGGCGCCCAAGTGGCCAACGTAAGTGGGGGCAATGAAGTCATCGAATTTCCCAGCAAAGCCGGTATTCGAGAAGGCGATCCAGCGACGAATGAGATTCTTGTGCTCTGCAAGATCCATTGGCATGATGACGGGTGCGGTCTCTTCCGAAATTGCGGCGCGATCGCCGGTCCATGCATACGACTGTACCGAGGCGACACGGTTCATTCAATACCGTTCCCTCACAAGCCGCGCTTATCCACAATGTAGCATATGTGCTACATTGCATCCTGGGGGTATAGGGCGAACTCATCCAGCCGGTTGGTCTATGACGGTGCGGTCCTGCGCATCGAGTTCTACGGTGGTCCGAATGGAGTGGCCCCTGCGGAAGCGTGGCTTGAACAGCGCTCCCAAGGGCGTCAGTAGAAATTTGCCGCGCTCTTCGTGCGGATGGGGGATACGGGGAAAATTTGGAACGAACGCAAGTTCCAACATGTGACCGAAACGGATCAGATCTTCGAGTTCAAAGTCGAAGCCGACCGTATCCTGTGCTTCTTCTTCATCGGCCGGCGACTCATCGTGACGCATGGGTTTCGGAAGCGCGGTGACAAAACACCCACACGCGAAATCGAACGCGGGGAATCCTCTAAGCAGGACTTTGAAGGGAGGGTGAAACATGAAACGTAGGGCTGCGAGAACGGGGAAAGGGTGGTTGGACAAGAAGCTTGCGGATCCCCAGTTTCGTAAGGGATTTGAAGAGGAAGCTCAGAAGCTGGCCATCGGGGAGCAATTGTCTCGGTTACGGCACGAAGCGGGATTGACCCAAGCCCAGCTGGCCACACGCATCGGCAGCACCGCCTCCGCCATCAGCCGCTACGAAAACGCGGAGTACGATCGGTATGAGCTTCGGACTCTTCAAAAGATCGTCCGCGCCTGCGGGGGTCACCTCGACGTCACCATGGAACCCGGACCGAACACGCATCGAGCGGCGTAGACAAGACCACGGCAAAACGAGAACCTGGTCGCCGATGAGCCACATCCACGACCGATGCCGGTCTCAGAAGTGCAGCACGCGGGATGGGCAAAATGAGGCGAAGAAGCCTGTTGTGACGTGCTGAAGCCACGACACTCGATCGTCACAGGGCAGATGGTCGAAGGACCAGCTACGAGGCGGACATGAGGCGCGTGGGTCGTCGATCGCGACACGACTGAATGGAGGCGAGTCGGGTGCTGCATGTGGGAGAATGCCGAGTATCCCGCGCGGGGCGGGTGAGTACACGAGAATTAGGATGAAGGGGGACCGTGCGATCTCGTCAGATCTGGCTCGACCCTCTGCGAGGAGTGTCCGCTCAAACCGCAGCGCGCAACGCGTCTTGACACCGTTGTCGCATCTCGCTAGAACCATTGCTCACCGTATACGCGGAAAGGAGCATTCAATGGGCAAACCCCTCACCAAGTCACAGATCGCAGAACATCTCGCTGAGAAATCTGGGCTCACCAAACGAGCGATGGTGCAGTTTCTCGACGAGTTCGCCGCCTTGGCCTACCGCGAGGCAAAAAACGTCTTTACTATCCCTGGGCTCGGAAAACTCAAACTCGCCAACCGCAAGGCTCGCATCGGCCGCAATCCGCAAACGGGCAAAGCAATCAAGATTCCTGCGAAACGTGTGGTCAAATTCAGAGTCGTCAAGGCCGCGAAAGACGCCATCCTCGGAAAGAAATAACGCCCGTCATTGGATGGGCCCATTGCGATCAGTGTGTCTCATCCCTCCAGCGGGCCGACCGAGCATCATGACACGCGCAAGCGGCCCTCAAGTGCGGAGAAAAGACACGTGCGTTTCCGACGGAGCAAATCGAGCAGTCAACGTGGTTATCACCAGACGCTTGAGGTGATTTATTTATTCAGAACAAAGACCATCTGCTGCGAGCCGTGAAGATAGCCGTGACAGTATGAGACACGGCAAGAAATCATGCTGGAATGCGTCCTTGCACCACGCATCACCGATTTCGCCTTAGTCTCAATAAACTCTGACCTGCCTTGTTATTCAGATACGCTTCCGCGAAGGCGAAGAAATACGTTCATCTTGTCTATTTCATTGTTGCTGGTAACGTGATGGAGGAACGCAATATTGGCCTCATGTGAAGCGTCGATGAGATCGCGTATCAGTTCCGTATTCTTCAGGCTGGTGCCGATCAACGATGCGCGCGCGGCAGAAACCTCATCATGCGTGGTTCCCGCAAAGTAACTGTACATTTTGCCGATTAGTCCGACCACGATGTCTGATACCTGTATGCCCGGCTCAGATCTGGAGTCGGCAAACCGGAAATTCTTTACTGGCTGTCCCTGGGAGATCAGCGTCATCGAATCCAAATCATCGCGAATGGAATCTTCCATATCAAGGATGTGGCTCGAATGTTTGAACAGCGCGATCCGATTCAGATAGAAGTAGGTGAAGCTCTGTATGAGAAGGTGAGGTGTGCACTCTTCAATGAAATCGAGGCTAGGCAGATCGCGTCCGGCCTGCAACATGCCCTTGAGCATCGTCGAATTAAATTCCGGCAGCACATCATGGGTCTGCTCAAGCATGGAGATGAGTTCATTCAGAAAGGGCTTGCGGTTTTCCGGAGCCAGGTTGGGATATTGATAGCGGTATAGCAGCCTGGTCGTTTCGGGTAGGTTGGCCCGAAGAAGTGCGGTCAGGTCCGCTTTTAGGTGAATATGAAGCCCGATCAGGCGGGGATCCCCGAGCCTGTAAAGTATTGAGTCCATAATATCGACAAGCGACCAGTAGAGCGGATCGAGCGCATGATAATGGACAAACAGGCCGTTATCGGAGATCCACTGTAGGAAGGTGGTCAATCTGTCTGACGTAAGAAGATCGAGAAAATCGCCCTTGGCCACATGCTTGAGCTTGAGTTCGTCTGCACTCCTTTGAATGCGCATCGCATTGCGCAAAGACTCTATGTCCAATCTACGGGGCGCACTATCGTGCACAATGCCGCCCAGCACAAAGACACCAAGCTCCGTAACATTGAACCCGTGCACACTAAGACGCAGTTTCTTAATGTTGTTCGTTTCGTCATGATAAAAAACATATTCTGCATCAGCCTTGGTAAGGTGATGCATAGATAAAAGCGTGTCCCGTATCTCATCTAGATCTATCAAAGTACAAATCTCCGGGTCGGTCATTCCACTCTATTGATTCATTGAGGTTGACGTAAGGCAAGTTTTAAATTCTTTCCCAATAGCTCCACAAACCAATGGGAATCAACGGGAGGGTTGTTACGCCGCCTCCTTCTGGCCGTCAGGCTGCAAGTCGTGCAGAAAGTCGGCAGCGCGCTGCGCATGGGCAGCGGCCCGGAAGATGGCGCGCTTGTCATTCTTCAGGATGGTGAGCCAGTGCGCGATGTAGGAGGCGTGATCCTCGCGGGGCGTCAACGCCAGCTCCAGATCGGCGCACAGGAAGGCTGAGCCAAGTTCGGCCACAAGTTCTTCTTCGGCATAGCCTTCATCGCCCCATTTCTTGCGCCCGAATTCACGGGCGAGGCGCGAAGGGTGCTTGGTCCAGTGCGTCGCCTCGTGTGCCAGGGTGACGTAGTAGCTCTGCGCATCACAAAAAGCCTCAAGGTGTGGCATACGGATATAATCGGATTCTTGCGCGTAATAGGCTTGCGTCCCGCCATGGCGGATATCGGCCCGTAAATTGGCAAAGAAGCTTTCCCAATGTTCGATCCGCTGCACAGGACTAAAGCGCGGCTCAGGCTTCGCATAGTAGTGGGCGGGTAGTCCTTCAATCTGCTCGACATTGAACACGGTGTAGCCCTTCATAAAGTGGATTTCATGCTCGGTTTCATCGCCAGAGTCCTCATCGGTTTCCTTACGGGTGACGGAATTGGCATAAACGACGAGTGAACCTTTCTCGCCTTTGCGCACATGCGCATTCAGCTCCAGGGCCTGTTTGAAGGTCATCCAGATGGGAGCCGCGAAACCTCCGGCCATGGCCGCGCTCCAGAGCATCAGGATATTGATGCCGGAGTAGGGTGCGCCATTATGCCGCAAGGGTCGCGTAATCTTTCCCGCCGCATGTTCGGCGTTCCACGGCTTCACCCAGGTCCGGACGCCCTGTTCGAGATCGGCCACGATCCGGTCGGTGACGCGGGTGTATACGTCCTGCCGCGTAATCCCGTCACTGTGATGGTTTTCGGTGCTGGTGTTCATGATGTCCTCCTTTTCGATGTTGATGTTGGCTCTCTCACGAGAGCTGGAGAGCCAACTCAACCCGACAGGAGAAAAGGAGGACGGCGCGAGCGGGTCGGCGGGCGTGCCGGAGGGACCGGATTGCACAGGGTCGACCGTGACAGAGCTTCTTGGCTCTGGCGCGGCCTGTGCGGACCCGCAGGCTGAAAAGCCAGCCCGTTCTGCCGCGCATGAACACCAGTATCCGGCCCAGTCAGATATTATGGGTATAAAGCGGATGTGAGCCAGACCGGCGGGAAAGGGGAGCTATGAAAGGAAACTTCGGTGTGGTGGCCCGGACATCCATCCGGGGAATGGCAGAGGGTGACTAAGGCCGTATTGCGATCGTAAGGGGTTTGGACTATAAAAATGAAGCATTTAGACAGGATCGGAAAGAGGAAGAATGAACGCGGTTGAAATCGAAGAGGCAATATCGGCCTTGGCCGAGGAAACCTTCGATCCTAAGGAGTTTCCGTTCGCGTTCCTGCAAGCCTTTGGCAACAAGGAAACAACCCTCAAACGGCTGCGTAAGGGCGAGTCCAATAAATCCGACCTTGGTGGCGTTCTTCAGACCAATAATATCCATATCGTCGTCTCTGCACCAGGCGAAGTGACAAAAACCTTGGCTGCGTTGAAGGAAAGTCGAGCGACCACGCGCGGCAAGGCAAAGTTCATACTGGCAACGGATGGGGAGACCTTCGAGGCTGAAGACATTTCGAGCGGCGACACCGTTGCATGCGCTTACCGCGACTTCCCGGACCACTTTGGCTTCTTTCTCCCGCTTGCGGGGATTACAACGATCCAACAGGTGCGGGAGAGTTCGTTCGACATCCGCGCAACCAGCCGCCTCAATCGTCTCTACGTTCAGCTGTTAAAGGACAACCCGGAATGGGGCACGGAAAATCGCCGTCCGGATATGAACCACTTCTTGGCTCGATTGATTTTTTGTTTTTTCGCCGAAGATACCGATATCTTTCCCGGCGGCCGCCTGTTCACCTCGACCGTCGAGCGCATGAGCGCCCGGGATTCATCAAATACACATGAGGTAATCGAGACGATTTTCCTGACTCTGAACCTGAAGCAGGAGGACCGCAAGGGCGCTTCCGTTCCACGATGGGCTGAAGACTTTCCTTATGTGAATGGTGGCTTGTTCTCGGGCAATCTGGACGTGCCACAATTCAGCAGGATCGCGCGTTCCTACCTCCTGCACATCGGCAATCTTGACTGGACAAGGATCAACCCGGATATCTTCGGCTCCATGATTCAGGCTGTCGCCGAAGACGAAGAACGCGGCGCGATTGGAATGCATTACACTAGTGTCCCGAACATCCTGAAGGTGCTTAATCCACTTTTCCTGGACGACCTGCGGGCACATCTTGAAGAAGCCATGAACAATCCCCGGACGTTGCTCAATCTCCGCAAGCGCATGACGCGTATCCGAGTCTTCGATCCGGCCTGCGGCAGTGGCAACTTCCTCGTCATTGCCTACAAGGAAATGCGGGCGATTGAAGCTGAAATTAACAAGCATCGCGGCGAACCTGACCACCGCTCGGAAATACCTCTGACAAATTTCCGTGGAATCGAGCTGCGTGACTTTCCCGCCGAGATCGCTCGACTGGCGCTGATCATTGCCGAGTATCAATGCGACGTTCTCTACCGCGGTAAAAAGCTTGCTCTCGCTGAGTTTCTGCCGCTGGAAAAGGAGAACTGGATTACGTGCGGCAACGCGTTGCGTCTGGATTGGCTCAGCATCTGTCCACCCACAGGTACGGGCGTGAAGCTACTCGGTGACGACTTATTCAGTACACCGCTGGATCAGGCACAGATCGATTTCGAGAACGAGGGCGGAGAGACATATATCTGTGGGAACCCGCCGTACTATGGGAGTCGAAAGCAGACGAAGGATCAAAAGTCCGATCTTGCACAGTTGTTTGGGAAACGGGTGCCAAAGTGGAAGTCTTTGGATTATGTGGCGGGATGGTTTCTCAAGGGGAAGGACTACATTGAAAGGCAGTCAGCAACCTTTGCATTTGTCTGTACGAGTTCAATTTGCGAGGGGCTTCAGGTGTCAGTGCTCTGGAAAGAGTTGCTCACAAACGATATTCACATCACCTTCGGATATCGTCCTTTCAAATGGGCCAACCTTGCCGCATACAATGCTGGCGTAACCGTAAACATTGTCGGCGTCTCCAATGTCACGTCGAGAACTGACAAAAAGATCTTTGATGGCGATCAAGTACGTTCTGTTTCAAACATCAGTCCGTATCTCCTCGCAACTCCAAATATCTTTGTAGATACAGCGCCTAAACCGCCCCAGCAACTGTCCCCGATGATCACCGGGAGCATGCCAAGGGACGGCGGTCACCTCATTCTCTCGTTTGATGAGGCGACAACGCTTATGCGTGCCCATCTCGAAGCGGTGGACTTACTTCGTCCATATGTTGGTACTGACGAATTAGTGAAAGGTACTCAACGGCGATGCCTTTGGATTGAGGACAACCAGTTACCTATTAGTGCGGCGATTCCGGATATCGCAGATAGACTTTCAAGGGTCCACGGCATGAGGACCGACAGCCCGTTGGACTCAACACAGGAGTTCGCGGACAGACCGCATCGGTTTGTCTATTTGGCAGGTAAGGCGAAGTCTCACACGATCGGTGTCGGAGGAGTTTCTTCAGAAATAAGGGAGTACCTCCCGGTCGCGGTCTTTGACAACCGAACCGTTCTAAGCAACCTCGCCTATGCTCTTTACGACGCCCCTCTTTGGAACATGGCGCTCATCGCCTCGCGCCTGCATCTGGTATGGATTGGTACCGTTTGTGGCAAGCTGGAGACGAGATATCGCTATTCCAATACGCTCGGTTGGAACACTTTCCCCGTTCCGACACTTACCGAAAAGAATAAGGCCGACCTTATTCGTTGTGCCGAAGACATTCTCTTGGCACGTGAGGCACATTTTCCGGCTACCATTGCCGATCTTTATGACCCGGAGAATATGCCTGCGAATCTCCGGGAGGCGCACGAGCACAATGACGAGGTGCTGGAGCGTATCTATATTGGAAGGCTGTTTCGGAACGACACCGAGCGGCTTGAAAAGCTGTTTGAACTGTATACACAAATGACAGCCGGTCAGGAAACGAGTAAGAAGAAAAAGACGGGGGCGAGTGCATGACAGAAAAAGTAAAATCGGTTCCTTCAATTTCTGTTTTGTACGCGAGGAACGGCAAGGCGACGAAGTCCAATGCCCTTGGGATGCGGTCCATGCAGGAGCGTGCCTATGAACGGCGGGGGGAGCAGTATCTTCTCATCAAGTCGCCGCCGGCTTCAGGTAAGAGCCGGGCACTCATGTTCATCGCCCTCGACAAATTACAGCATCAGAGTCTTAAACAAGCCATTATCGTCGTTCCAGAAAGGGCGATCGGGGCCAGTTTCCATGACGAGCCTCTAACAAAGTACGGCTTTTGGACGGACTGGCACGTCGAGCCGAAATGGAATCTCTGCGATGCTCCCGGAGGGGATAATGGCGGCAAAGTGAATTCCGTCAGCGCCTTCCTGGAGAGCGATGACAAGGTGCTGGTTTGTACCCATGCCACCTTCCGGTTCGCCGTCGACAAGTTTGGGATTGAGAAGTTCGACGACCGGCTGATTGCAGTCGACGAATTTCACCATGTTTCGGTGGACGACGATAACAAACTTGGCCGTCACCTGGGCCAGCTCATTGCCCGCGACAAGACACATATTGTTGCCATGACCGGTTCATATTTCCGTGGGGATGCCGAAGCCGTCCTGGCCCCGCACGACGAGGAGAAGTTCGATAGTGTCACCTACACTTATTATGAGCAGCTCAACGGTTACGAGTATCTGAAGCAACTCGACATCGGCTATTTCTTCTATTCGGGATCCTATACCGACGACATTCTGAAAGTGCTGAACCCTGAAGAAAAGACGATTATCCACATCCCAAGTGTCAATTCGCGCGAGAGCACAAAGGACAAGATTAAGGAAGTCGAGCATATCATCGAGGCCTTGGGTGAATGGCAGGGTGCCGACACCGTGACCGGATTTCAGCGGGTCAAAATGGCGTCGGGAAGAGTTCTAAAGATTGCCGACCTCGTCGATGACGACACGGCCAAGCGCGATCGTGTCTCCGCCGCCCTCAAAGATCAGGCGCAAAAAATCAACCGGGACTATGTGGACATCATCATCGCACTGGGCATGGCGAAGGAAGGCTTCGACTGGATTTGGTGCGAACACGCATTGACCATCGGATACCGTTCGAGCCTGACCGAGATTGTACAGATCATCGGGCGCGCCACACGCGACGCTCCGGGAAAGAGCCGTGCGCGCTTTACCAATCTGATCGCCGAGCCTGATGCATCGACCGAAGCCGTCACCGAGGCTGTAAATGATACGCTCAAAGCAATTGCAGCAAGCCTTCTCATGGAACAGGTGCTTGCGCCTCGGTTCGAATTCACACCGAAGAATCCGAATAGCGGGCCGACGCCGGGCTTCGATTACGGAATGGGCGGATATGACCCGAGCAAATGCAACGTGGGCTTCAATGGCGAGACGGGCCAATTCCAGATCGAGATCAAGGGGCTGTCAGAACCCAAGAGCCTAGAGGCAGCTCGTATCTGCCGTGAGGATTTGAACGAGGTCATTGCAGCCTTCGTTCAGGACAAAACGACCATCGAGCGTGGGTTGTTTGACGAAGAACTTGTTCCGGAGGAACTGACCCAGGTCCGCATGGGCAAGATTATCAAGGACAAATATCCAGAATTGAACGATGAAGATCAGGAAGCGGTACGCCAACATGCGGTTGCCGCGTTGAATCTGACCCAGAAAGCAAAGCAGGTTCTTCTCGGCGGAACGGAAGGCGATGGGCAGCAGGGTAGCAATACCGCTCTGATCGATGGCGTTCGCAAATATGCGATGGATGTGCGCGAGCTCGACATCGACCTGATCGACCGGATCAATCCTTTCGGGGAAGCTTATGCCATCCTCGGGAAGACGATGAGCGAGGACAGTCTGAAGCAGGTTCAGGCAGCCATCGCGGCAAAGCGCGTAAGCCTCAGCATCGAGGAGGCGCGGGAACTTGCCAAACGTGCCTTGAGATTCAAGCAGGAACGCGGGCGCTTGCCATCCATCACATCACCTGATGCATGGGAAAAGCGCATGGCCGAAGGCGTGGCATACCTGGCGCGGATGAAAGCGGAGGCGGCGCGTGGCTGAGCTCACCGACGAGGACGACGCTCTCCTTGAGGAACTTGGTGTCGAGATTGAGGCTACGGCTACGGGGGGCCGCACGGCACGCGAAGAACGGATCATAGCCGGTTTTGAGGAAATCCAGAGATTCGTCGACGAACACGAGCACGCGCCCCAGCATGGGGAAAATCGTGATATTTTCGAGCGACTATACGCCGTTCGCCTGGAGCGCCTACGCGGTGTGAGCGAGTGCCGAACTCTTCTTGCGCCACTGGATCGGCAGGGCTTGCTAGAAAGTGGGAAACAGGCACCCATTTCGGAAGCTGACAACTTGGACGACGAGGCGCTTCTGAAGGCACTTGGGGTTAACGGTTCTAGCGAGGGCGTTACAGAGCTTCGGCATGTCCGCTCAACTGCCGAGAAGAGAGCGGCTGAGGAAATCGCCAAGCGCGAGAAGTGCGAGGACTTTGAAGAATTCAAACCGCTGTTCGCTCAGGTCAAGAAGGACCTTGATACCGGCATCCGGCAGACCCGCCCATTTCAGACGATGGCCGAAATCCAGAAAGGGCAGTGGTTTATTGTCGGTGGCCAGATTGCTTATGTGGCAGAGGTGGGCGATGAGTTTGTAACCGAATATGACCGGCGCGACAGCAGGCTTCGTGTAATCTATGACAACGGAACAGAAAGCGACGTGCTCTTACGTTCCCTGCAGCGGGCCCTTCACCGGGACAATGCCGGACGACGTATTACTGATGTGGACCAGGGCCCACTGTTCTCAGGCGAAATCGAGGAAGGCGATGAGTCGAGCGGCACCATCTATGTTCTGCGGAGCAAGTCAGACAATCCCGTGGTCGCGGCAAACCGGGACATTGTGCACAAAATCGGTGTGACTGGCGGCAGTGTTGAACGTCGGATCGTCAACGCGAAGCTTGACCCCACATTCCTCTTGGCAGATGTAGAGATTGTCGCCACCTACAAGCTTTCGAATATCAATCGTACCAAACTGGAGAATCTCATCCACCGGGTATTTGATCAGGTCAGACTTACTATCGATATTAAAGATCGTTTCGGAAATCAGGTTTTGCCTCGTGAATGGTACCTCGTGCCGCTCTTCGTGATTGACGAGACTGTTAGCCGAATCAAGGACGGAACGATTACAGACTACCAGTATGATCCCGGAACGGCATCGCTGAAGCGCGGGATCGAATAACGCGTCGCAATGCAAATGGTTTAGTTGACGCGCAATCGGTGTGATGGCATTGTGATGCAGTCGATGAAGCCAGAGAAAAATGATAACGATCGTGTCCCCGTGACCGTCAAGGATACCGGGGCGTATCCTGCGACAGATTGACTCCCATGTTGGGGCGGAGGATTTACCTGTGTCGCGGAATCATTGGATTGTTGAAGCTCTTGTCGAGAGGCTGAAACGAATCGAAAAGGGGGATGGTATAGATGGCTCGCGGTGACCTCTTGGTGTCGTTAGTTAGGGCCAGCGTCTCCGGGGACAAGAAGGGCCTGCGCTCTGTTGTGGAATCGATCATCGCTGATGAGAAAGGCAAACAGCACACTGTCTTGGCGGATCGACTCACTCGTGCCTTAGAAGCGAATGCTAATGGTGTCCGTGTGCCTGGACAAAATGTGGGGGCAGGGCACCGTGGGCGTGATTTCATAGCGGAGATTACGCCTCGGCGTCAGCTTGATGATCTTGTGTTGCCTGAGACATGTCGTCAGGCAGTTGATCAACTGGTCGAAGAACAACAAAGAGCGAGTTTGCTGCGAACGCATGGGCTGGATCCGAGGCATCGCGTTCTCCTGGTCGGACCACCGGGCAATGGTAAAACTTCTCTGGCAGAGGCAATCGCGGAGGTGCTGGCTGTCCCATTTTTTATTGTCCGTTACGAAGCGATGATAGGTAGTTATCTTGGGGAAACCGCTACTCGCCTAAAGCACATGTTCGACTATATCCGGACGACGCCCTCTGTGTTGTTTTTTGATGAGTTTGATGCTCTTGGTAAGGAACGTGGTGATATTCATGAGACAGGTGAAATAAAGCGGGTGGTGACGTCGCTTCTAATGCATGTGGATGAGCTACCGAGCTACTGCACTGTAATTGCAGCGACAAATCATTCCGAATTGCTTGATCGTGCGGTATGGCGTCGGTTTCAGCTTCGTCTGGGCTTACCGGCGCCAACCAAGCAAGATTTAACGCGCTATTTCGAGCGATTTTTAAACTCCGTCAATACCGAGCTGGGGATCTCCGCTGAAAGGATCGCTGAGCGGCTCGGGACCATTAGTTACGCCGAAGCCGAGGAGTTCGTCTTGGACATTCGACGTCGTGACGTACTCACGATACAGGAACGTCCACTTAAGAGGACCATTGAAGAGCAGCTGTGTCTCTGGGAACTACGTGCGCAGCCGGTCTCCGTGGACGACGGCGTGAAGGGTGGTTTCAATGCCTGAGCGTCCTCTTCTCAGAATGCCAACTCCGGAGCGGCGCACACCGCCGTCACGTCTACCGCCCCGCGACCCAGTGCAGGCGGCTGACCGCCATAGACAAGCTGGTCGAGTCGGTCCAAAGTTTGAACGCCTAGAACGGTCATTATCGATGCCTGAAACACTTGTCGAATTGCGTGACGATCCGAGTGCGATCGTTCCGGAACGGGCTCTCGTATTTGAAGTGGCAAGCGATATTGTAGATTTCTATCAGGCCGTGCGAGGCGTCCCAGGACTTGAATTCCTAGCAGAGGACGAAGGTGAAGCAGCTCCAGATGATGACTTTTTCATTCCCGATGGTCAAGGTCAGCCCAGAACAGACAAGATGGTGCCTCGACGGTTCTATTTCACAATACCGAATGAGGCAGCTTTAAGGGAGTTGGTTAGTCTTTGGCGACGCTACCAAGAAGGGGAAGAACTCGGAAGAGGGCGTACAGCGTGGAGGAATGTGTTCGGACATCTGGCTGATGTGAGACCTTGGGGACCTAGGGACAGGTTGACACAAGATGCTGTAATGGACTGGGAGGAACGGATAAGAGCACACCCTGACCAATCAGTTCGCTTTGAGGTGGAGTTCTGGTACAGAGATAACGGCCCGAGGCGAGAAAGATCTGAGATATCATTTCTGCAGAGACTGCAAGACGCTAACGGTCGCTTAATTGCTAGGGCAATGATTGACCCGATTCGCTACCACGCAGCATTGGTGGAAGTGTCACCTAGGGTAATCAGCGGCCTTCTGACCGATCCAACAATGGGCTTGGCAACAAGCGATGATGTGATGGTATTACGTCCTCAGTCATTAGTAACAGGTCCGATCGAGGGAGATTTGGAGGATGCTTCACCGGAAGTAGGCCCAAGCATGGAGGGAAGCCTAAGACCGCCGGTAGCTGCATTGCTTGATGGATTGCCGATGGCTGGACACGAAAGGTTGGCTGGCAGGGTTGACATTGATGACCCCGACGATTTTTCTGATCTATACGGTAGCGCAACGGAACAGCGCCATGGCACGGCGATGGCCTCGCTGATACTGCATGGCGATCTGAATGCTCCTAATCCATCAGCCCCTGTCCGCCATAAGCTTTATGTCAGGCCTGTCCTGTATCCTCACCCAGATGGACCCGAGAGCACGTGTGAAAAGATCCCTTCAGACAGGCTTGGGGTGGATCTCATATGGCGAAGTTTTGTTCGCATGTATGAGGGAGAAGGTGGAGATGAACCTACGGCTCCTTCAGTTCGGGTGGTGAACATGTCTCTCGGAGATGTGAAGCGTCGATTTGCTGGCGTCATGAGCCCGTGGGCAAGACTGACCGACTACGTGGCATGGCGCTATGGAATTCTTATTCTGATTAGCTCAGGAAATATCACAGACGAGATTCCTGTAGAGGATGTTGACACGTGGACGGACTTTGAGAATGCGCCATCGGAAGAAAGACAGGAAATTATGCTCAAGGGTATTCTCCGGCAGAGGGCAAACCGCAAGCTGTTGTCTCCTTCCGAATCAATAAATTCACTGACAATAGGAGCAGCGCATGCAGACCATATCGCTCCGAATGGCCAGGGTGTATTGGCGATAGATCCATACTGCAGTCGGCATCTTCCGAATCCTAGTTCGGCACTGGGCCTTGGGTTCCGGCGCGGAGTGAAACCAGAGATACTATTTCCGGGTGGAGCTGAACAGGTTCGGAGCAATTCGACTATGGCGCCGATATGGGTCAGGCCAGTAGTGCAACCAGCTCGATATTTTGGGATCGGTGTAGCCAGCCCAGGTCCAGCGGGAGAGGTAGATCGGAAGCTTAATATGAGCGGTACCAGTGTGGCGACGGCGTTGGCCACTCATAGTGCGCTGAAGATATTAGAAGGACTGGAAGACATTCCAAATGATCCAGTCCATCCGTCGATTGACCCAAGTTTTTATGCGGTCATTCTGAAGGCATTGCTGGTGCACAGCTCCCGTTGGGACGAAACGACAGCAAATTCGCTAAAAGCAGTGATCAACAACAACGGAGGGATGCACTGGGAGCACGAGCGTGAGGAATTAGCTCGATTTATTGGATTTGGTTGCTCAGATATCTCTCGAGTTATTGAATGTGCCGAAAACCGAGCGACTCTGATCGGATGGAATACAATTAATGCCAAGCAAACAGATCACTTCAAGGTACCACTGCCTTTAGAACTGGAAGGGATGGCAGGATTTCGTGCAGTATCTGTAACGATCGGGTGGCTGACGCCGGTTACGTTGAGCCATCGGATGTATCGATTGGCGAAATTTGAGGCAGGGCCAGGAGGTGATGGAGAGTTCTCATTAGGAGTGACAAATTCAAGACAACAACCATCCCATAATGCGGTCGGTCGCGGAACGGTTTATCACCGTCGCTGGGAAGGCAGCGAAGCTGCAGCCTTTGTTGATGATGGGCACCTATTGTTGGATGTGACCTGTTCTCCTGCGGCTGGCGGTATAGATGAGGCGATTCCATATGCAGTGGCTCTGACACTTGAAGTCGGTGTGGACGTGGCAGTTCCGATATACGAGCGAATACGCCAACGACTGAGGGAGACAGTGAGAGTATCTACTTGATCGAGAGTGGGGTTTTTCTTTATCTGGTCATGAGGTTGCAAGGGTCCGTTCCCTCTATGAGCCCGATTATCTTTGCCCGCACATCGGCTAGTTCTTCTGCGGATGCCCTTGCGTTTGGGCATTGCGAGTGCGTCAGCCGAGGACCCCTCACCTAATCTGCGAGTATAAGTTTTCGCAAGTATTCCCGCGATGGGAACTTCAAAATCGTAGATTACTCGCCTGCGTAGTGTAGTGTAGAAATGCCTATCCTATTTTTGCTTTTGATAAAAGCCAAAATAGACAACGAGCCGTCGAACAAGGATAAAGCCATCGGCCGTCGCGGCTCAGTCCGATCCCACGGCCCGGAGTCGTTCGTCGCGCACGTCCTCCAGCACGCGCACCCAGTCCGTATTCGCCGGAGCTGTTCCCTGGTGCACCCAGAGCCCATCCACGTGCACCATCGTAGGGTGTGGCACGGGCACCCGGAGCAACACCCCATCCGCGTGTTCGTGAACCTCAAGTTCCATATCGGGTTTCAACCCGAGTCGATCTCGGAGCGGTTTCGGAACGACGATCCGACCCGACTTATCAATCTTGACAACCATGCCTTGTACGTTGCCATATGCCATGAGAAATGGGAATAGAGATATATCGCTGATGTTTCGTGATCAGCAGCGAACAAACGCAGAGGGAGCAGAGGGAAGGGTCCTGAAGTTGGAACTGTTCGGCAATCACGCCAGAGGGTGCCGTCTGTGTGAATCGTCCGCACAACGTCAGGAGGGTCCGTTCTCAGTCTGATGTGGGAGGGTTCCTGAAGTTCGAGACTGAGCGGATCACACTCGGAGACGCCTGCAGACTCCTTCGTGCTTCATGGGCGTGGCGTCATCGCGCGATCATGACCTGTTGGTACGGTTCGCCTCGGTGGTGACGGCTCACGTGAATCGTGACGTTCTGCTCCAGCTTGTTGAGCAATCCAATCAGGCGTTCTTGACTAAAGCGGCTGAATTTGGCTCGCATGATGGCCGAGACGTCCGGTTGCTTCAGCCCCAGCAGTCTCCCGGCCTCTTGTTGGCGTAACCCTTTCTCTCGGATCGTCGTCATCACCTGAATACCAAGGGCGGTACGGGTAGAGAGTGCATCCGCATCATCGAGCCCAAGATCAGTAAAGAGATTGCCTGACCAGGTCTCACGGTCTGTGGTCTGGGTCTCTTCGCTGTTGTGCATACTCCCGTGCTTCCTTGTACGGCCAGCGACGTGTGGAGTTTCGGTGACGAGGTGGGCTCCAACCCATCGGGCAGGGTCCACTCCCAGGTGGCCAACTCCTTGTGATAGGCCGCATCATGCGCTTCCTCACGATTGGCTTCCAACACGGCGTGTCCCAAGATTCGCCGTTGTTCACGTTTCAACAGATCGTTGAGGGATCCACTGCGATTGGTGCCGCCCATGGGTTCACCCTCGATTCATGTCGATCCCAGTGTCGTCGACGATCAACAGGCCGCTCAGAGATTCAGTCCTCATACACCGTGCTCCGATGGGCCACCCGCACCACCAAGACCACCATTCTGTTCTCTTCGATCCGGCAGATGGCTCGATAATCACCGATCCGATATCGCCACAGACCCGCGAACGAGGCTTTCAAGGGTTTGCCAAACACGCGTGGATCTTCAGTGGGCGCAATTCGGTCATCGAAATAATCCAGAATGGTCTGTTGAGCCTGCCGGTCGAGCCGCTTCAGCTCTTTGAGCACGCGCCGATCATATTCAATGGTCCAGGCCAAGTTCCTGCCTCATCTCGTCGGAGCTGAGCCGGGGGGCTGGCGTTTCTAATCGCTGCTCCGCGATATAACGATCCTCCAACTCATCGAGATGCTCTTCTAAGAGGAGGCGGATGTAATAGGTCTTGGTCCGGCCTGTCCCTTCGGCAAGCTGTTCTAAGCGGTCTTCCAGTTTTTTCCCCAATCGCAGGGAAACCATCACACCTCCGTCATACATGTTATACGTGTATGAAGTGTATGACGCATGATAATCTGTGTCAACTACGATATGGACTGACTCTTATAGATCGTTGTTTTGCTTGACAGAATAAAAAGTAAGAGTATGATAAAGGACGTTATCATACACTATAATCCAGTGGGAAAGAGCCATGAAACAAGTATCACTTTGTAAAATATCTGGCGTAGAACTTTGCATGCTATGTGGCGTATTCTGTGAGTATGACTCC
>CAADGK010000102.1 GCA_900696515.1 uncultured Nitrosospira sp.
GCACGCCCGCTGGGCCTTCTCGCGCCGTCCTCCTTTTTCCTGCGGGTTGGGTTTGCTCTCCGCGCTTCGTGAGAGAGCAAACACCAACTTCAAAAAGGAGGACCAGATGAAAACCAGCACCACCAACAACCCTCACAATCATACCGGGGAGTCATCCCGGCAAGACATCTACACCCGCGTGACCGAGCGCATCATCGCCGATCTTGAGCGCGGGGTGCGGACCTGGGTACAGCCCTGGAGCGCGGAACATGCCGCCGGAAAGATTACCCGGCCCTTACGTCACAACGGCACGCCGTATTCGGGCATCAATATCCTGATGCTCTGGTCGTCCGCCGTATCTGCCGGGTTTGCCGCGCCGATCTGGATGACCTATCGCCAGTCCGTGGAACTCGGCGGTCATGTCCGCAAGGGCGAAAAGGGCTCCCCGGTCGTCTATGCCAATTCCATCACGCGCACGGAAACCGATGAGGCCACCGGCGATGAGACCGAGCGCGAAATCCACTACATGAAGTGCTACACGGTTTTTAATGCCGAGCAGATCGAAGGTCTGCCCGCGCACTACTACGCCAAGCCTGAGCCGCGCTTCAATCCTATACAGCGCATCGAGCATGCCGAGCAGTTCTTTGCCGCACTGAAGGCCGATATCCGCCATGGCGGAACCAGGGCCTATTACGCCCAGGAATCCGATTACATCCGCATGCCGCCCTTTGAGGCTTTTTGTACTGCCGAGAGCTACTACGCCACGTTGGCCCATGAGTCCACGCATTGGACCAAGCATCCATCCCGCCTGGATCGTCAATTTGGCCGCAAGCATGTTAGCGATGAAGGCTACGCTCAGGAAGAGCTGGTCGCTGAACTGGGTGCGGCTTTCCTATGCGCCGATCTGGAGCTGGCCATCGAGCCCCGTGAGGATCATGCCGCCTATATCGCCCATTGGCTGAGCGTGCTGCATAACGACAAGCGGGCCATCTTTCGCGCCGCTGCCCATGCCCAACGCGCCGTCGATCACCTGCACAAGCAACAACCCTCCCTCACGGAGGCCGCCTGAGCGCGGCCTCTCGTTCTCTCTTTATAGAAGCCGGATTTGAGCGCGCAGATCGCCTCACAGCACATGCTTGGTGATCGGTGGGTTCCGACCCAAAGCAGACCTACACGGTTGCCCAATATCAAATGGGGCCTATGCCAATCTGCAAAGAACCCGTGATAAACAATCCCGCAATCGCAATTCATTGAATAAACATGGATCATGGGATATCGTTCTCAATCATTGAAAGGATGTTGCATGGATAGAACTTGTAGGGTCCGCTTTCTATAAGGCTCCACCTAAACATGTTAATCGACAAAGAGGCGTAGGATGAGAATAACCAGAATAAGAGTTGAGAACTTTCGCGCAATTCATTCAGTGCGCATGGAAGACATTGGGGACATGGTAATGATTGCCGGACCCAACGGATGCGGAAAATCCTGCATACTTGATTCAATAAGATTATTGAAGTCCGTTTACGGTGGATACTCGCCAAACGAATGGCAACAGTGGTTCGGTGAGTTCCAGATAACCTTTCAGCGTAACCCGGAGCAAATGAAAACAATTCTCCGCGATAAGTCACGATCATCCATTATTGAAGTTGCCTTCACTCTCCATGAAAATGAAAAGCAGTATCTAAAGGCCCGTGCTTCAAGACTTGTAGAAGATTCGGTATGGAAAAGCGTTGTGCCAGGCATCAATGACCCTTGGATTATGGCTCGCGGTGTTCTGGCAGCGGAATTGCGAGCGCACAAACCACTCGTAGCTCAAAAGACTGCTCAGCTATTACCGGAATTTTTGCAACAAATTGAAAACGAAACTTATGTTGGTCTACTTGAGATAACTTCCGAAGGCGAAGCAAAAACTGCAAACAATCTTCTTCTTGAAATTCTGTTTTCTTCATATGAGCCGGGAAAGCTCGGCTTGCTAGATTACCATGGTTCTCATAGAAACTATGGGCGAGAGCAACTGAGTGGAATTAACTTGAACTTAGAGAGCGAGGAAGAGAAGCAGCGGCAACACATGCTTTACAATTACGCCAATAAATACACGAACATCAAAAGTGAAATGGCGGCTGATTTCGTGCGGGAAGCGCTGAAAGAAAAGTCAGGAATTGAATTCACGAAACGATCTACTTCGCTTTCTGTAACTCTTCAGGAGTTATTTAAGACATTCTTTCCAGGAAAAACCTTTCTCGGGCCGATTCCAACAAAGGAGGGAACTTTAGAGTTCCCTGTAGAGTTGAATGGTGGTGGAAAGCACGATATTAATGAGCTCTCATCGGGAGAAAAGGAAGTTTTATTTGGTTACTTAAGGCTGCGCAATTCAGCTCCTCGGTATTCAGTAATTCTACTTGATGAACCAGAGCTACACCTCAACCCCGCCTTAGTTCGAGGGTTGCCTCAATTCTACAGGCAACATTTAGGTGCAGACTTGGGTAATCAGATTTGGTTGGTTACTCATAGTGATGCATTCCTAAGGGAGGCTGTTGGAGCACCAGGAATAGACGTATTTCATATGCAGTACTATCAAGGAGGGCAGGTCGAAAATCAGCTTCGTATTGTTAAGGCAGATGATGAGGTGGAGGCGGTAATAATTGAACTAGTTGGAGACTTGGCAGCATATAGGCCTGGAGCAAAGGTGGTGTTTTTTGAAGGACAGGAGTCTGAGTTCGACCTAAAGATGGTTTCGCGTTTGTTTCCAGAAGTTGAAAAAGCTGTCAATTTTGTTTCTGGAGGAAATAGAGAAAGAGTAGAACGGTTGCATCGAGTTTTAGATACAGCAGTCCGTGCTGGTCACGTTCCTGTGAAGATTTATTCGGTGGTTGATAAGGATTCTGGAGGTGGGTCGGGAGACACAGCGTATCGAAGGCATTTTGCTTGGGACGTTTATCATATTGAGAATTATCTTTTGGTGCCCAAATATATTTTGGAGGCTATGAGGCAGATTGGTATATACGACGACCATCTAATAGACGAAGCTGCCGTAGCGGAAAAGTTGAAGGTTATTGCAAGAGGTCGCATTAATGAGTTGGTTGCGCATTTGCTTCGGGAAAAGATTAATGAAGTCATGGTTAATGCAATTCTGCTGAATGCAAATCATGACGTGGAAGATCTAGGCGCTGAACTTCATCGTGTCGCGACTCGATCCGCAGATAATATGCGAACTAAACTGCAATTAGATATTGGGATCGATAAGCTTCGCGAGATGGTTGCCAATTACCGTACAGTTCTTGAAGAATCGCTCAATTCAGAGGATTGGAAAACACATTTTCGAGGACGAGATATATTGAAGCGGTTTGCTGGTGAATTCTGTAGTGGTATTCGTTACGAAATGTTTAGAGACTTAATAGTGAGCACGATGGTTAGTGACTCCTATCAACCTGAAGGGATGAAGCGTGTAATAGAACAAATCGTGACAGAATGACGTCAGCTAACAAGCTGCTTCATAAGACGCAAGCTGAGTTGTACTGTGTTTGAACTGCCCGCCTCAGCGTAGTGTGCAGGGCTGATGACCGTTTTATGCCAGTGCGATCTCGGCATCGGACTTCCGCTTCTGTCCAAGCCTTGCAGGTCGGTCCGTGCGCACTCGTACATCGTCTCTCAGAGCACCCTTAAGCTTGTTCTCCTAACTACCCAGCCGAATCCGTCTTTTCCCTTCCAAGTTTGTGGTCACTTGCCATTCCTGTCGTCCTGGCTGGCGGCCCTGAAGAGCTTCGCGCTGCGCACCGTCCACGCCAGCGGAGCTGTCATGGCCGCTGCTAGAGCCAGCGCTCGCGGGCCGCTCATCCACGCCGCCGGTGTTCTCCTGCTTGTTGAAATTGGCTTCCGGTTTTGGGTGAGAAGCCAATGTTCAACAACCAAGAAAGGAGAACACATCATGGCAACTAACCAAAAACCCTTCCATCAAATCCGCGTCGGCTCGGTCCGGGCCTCCCTCTGGGAGAACCACTCCGAGAAAGGGGCGTTCCTTACGGTGACCTTTTCACGGAGCTACAAGGATAAATCCGGGCAATGGCACAACGGCCAGACCTACCGTGGCCGCGATCTGGACGCGCTCATCGATTGCGCCCAGGAAGCCAAGGCTTTTATCCGTCGTCATCGTCAATCCAACCGGGGGGCGGCCTAAGGGCCCCCCTTTCTTTTTAGAAAGGATCGTTATCATGAATACCTATCGTTCATTTGCTAAAACCCTTCAGAGCCTCCTTGGCGATGACCAGGCCGTGAAGCTGACGGTTGAGGGCTACATGCCCTTATCCGTCGAGCGTATCGGCACCAGTGGCGAGGGGCATCCCCTGGTCGCTATCGCCCATACCGGCCTGCAAAACGGCGATGTCATGTTCGACCCCGAAATGGTCTTTAGGATCGTCGAATGGGATGGAGCCCAGCTCGCCGAGCCTATCTCCTTCCGCAACGACTATGTCGGCCTTAATCAGGAGGTATACCGCTACGACGACCAGGGCAAAGCCACCCATGTGGATGCCCGTCTGAAGGCCGAGTTGAAAAGCTTTAGCCGGATGTGGTTTCGCAACCTGAAGGCTCAGGGGTTCCTGTCGCCTCAGGCCATTAGGCAACGCTTATCATGACGTTGGAGTTCACTCGCATGCGGAAGCTGGCGCAGTCAGCTATAGTGTGTCGGGTGCAACGACAGCTTACACGGCATCTTGGTAGTCAGGGCTTTGTTTGCTCGTAGACGAGGACCTGCAATAACAGGATGCCCCCGAGCAAGAGAACGATAAGCAGATGCCAGCCCCAGCCTGTAGATTTCTCAGCCGCTTCGGCGGATTTCTTTGCCGCTGATTCAGAAGATGTGGAAATCGCATTCAACTCTTGTCTGAGGGCAGCAAGAGTGTCGGTAGTAGCCGACTCCTGGCCTGTGCCCCGGGGTGAGGGCGGCGTTGATGTCACCGCTCTTTCTGAACCTGCTGCGTAAGCGCGAAGCAGTTTGTCTGCGGCCGCCTCCAGCCGTACACTAGCCTCAACAAGCGGCTTTGCCGCTGAACTTGAGGCTGGTATTTCTGCGACTACTCCCCCGGAGAACGCGAGCAGCGTGAAGACCGACACCACTGCCACTAGGTATATGTATGTTAGAACTCTCGCCCATCTCGGCTCGGGCTCTCCTTTCTTGGATATGAACCACACCGCCTTTAGTATGATTCCCAGAATACCCAGTAAAGAGATTGCATAGCCAACCAGCGTCTTCTCGGTACTCTTGAAACCGAAAATTTCCCACAAGGTGTTGGTCACAAAGCCGTCGCGAACCTTTAGGAGTAGGGAGCCCTCGTCCTCCTGTGTCTTTGCGATTTTTGAGGTGGTGGCGAGAATCTTAGCGATGTCATGCCGCAAAGCCTGATCCAGCGTGACTGCCGGGAGCGCCGCACTGGAGGCAGCTTGCTGCGGCGATGAGATAGCCACTGGAACTTGGGGGTGACTTGCCACTGAGGCAGCAACTTTTGTGGTTGCAACTCCAGCGACCAGATGCATGAAAGTGATGACGATCCAGATGGCTCTCATGAGTTGCTCCCTGTCCCTGGCGATGAAAGTCGGGTTTGGTGCCGTCTCACAGTGATTGGGCCAACTGTATAATCCCTTTACGGCAGCTTGTCCACCTTCGCCGAAGCCACCGAATAGGCACCAATTGTGTGCTCTAACTCATTGAAGCAGGGTAAATTTAGCTCCAAACCCCATAACGAATTAAGCCCTGATCGCTCCAGCGGTCGGGGGCTTTTTAAAGCCTTTAGCCAATCAGATAGCGTGAACAGGAAGGATGGATGGATAAGCCAGTCCCGACTCCCTTATCCTAGTGCGGGTGGTGATGGGATCGAAGCGTTTGTGTCCCACTCATGCCATGGGCTCAATCCTGAGAGGTCCATCGCAGAGAAGTCAAAGGCCAAGAGGGAGGAAGGCAGTAAGGCTTCTCCGTACCCAGCCGCTCACCCCATGACCCCGGCATCCGTCATGTTCTCCATATGTTCCCCTTAAGAACGGCGGCAAGATGTGTGTTGTACTACAACACAATCTTGGCAAGGGGACCCGCTGGCCGCGTCCCCGTTGCATCCCCTCGGGCTGCTGGTGCTCCAGGGGGCATTGAGCCCGCCTTCGCACCAGTAAAACGTATCGCCGTTTTATCCCTCGCAAGAGAAGCCTTCGCGCTCCTCTTGCACCTCCATCGACCAAGGGGATATCGCTCCCCTATGGAACCCTCGATCAAAGGGGAGATGTTGGCTCTCCCCTCTGAATACCCCATCAACCATGGCTTGGAGATTTGCCTCTCCACCTGGACCGACCCATGCACAAACGTCTGGCCGTTTGATCGCCAGGGGAGCGTTCCTGCCACCCCCAACACCCACATGACCAAGACGGCCTTCTTCCCATATTGTCAGAAATCACCAAATGCTCGGCATCAACTGCACAGTTGTCTCTGGCCTGTATCAGGGACAGATTTAGCTAACGCAATGTAAAACCTCATTTATATGGCGAGTCTCTATTTTCGATTTCTCAAAAGCAGAAATAAGGGATGAGGGTTGTATATTGTATTGCATGAAATTCTCGAATTCGGAGAAAATACAGAATCATGATATATCATTCGTTGACCGATGACCTTAATTTAAGTACATTGTGTATTGATATATTCATTAATTGTGAGAATTATGAACGATAGAGTGTACTTCGGAGGCGAATCAATACCGCAAGGACGCCGCAGGCTGGCAGCGGTCATACAGGCAGCAGGCGATGTCATCAGCTTAGATGATGTTGTCGCGGTTCTATCTATCGAACGGACAGATGCATCCAAGCTACTCTCGCGGTGGACCAAGCAGGGTTGGTTGCGCCGTGTCGCGCAGGGTAGCTATGTGCCGGCGACGCTGCATTCTCTGGAAAGCGAGCACGTCCTTGAAGACCCATGGGTCCTTGTGCCTGCCCTCTATGGTCCCGCCTATATCGGCGGCAGAACGGCCGCAGAACATTGGGGCCTGACTGAGCAGCTCTTCCGCGACATCCTTGTGATGACCGCTCAGCCTGTCAGGGGAAAGCAGCAGGAACGTCATGGTGCACAATTCATACTATACCATGTCGATGCGAAGAATATTTTCGGTACGAAGGCAGTGTGGCGCGCGCGCTCCAAAGTTATGGTCTCCGACGTTCATCGGACCATAACCGATATGCTAAGTGATCCGTTCATCGGTGGTGGGATCCAGCATGTTGCAGACTGTTTAAATGCCTATCTCAACCGATCTGACAGAAATGATAAGACACTGATTGAGTACGCTGACCGTCTTGGCAACGGCGCTGTGTTCAAGCGGCTAGGATTTCTGGTCGAGCACCGTTCTGACGCTGTCAATTTGGTTGAGGCGTGCCGCGCGCGGCTGACAAAAGGCAATGCGAAGCTTGACTTGGCGCTCTCCTGCAAGCGGCTGATCTCAAAATGGCGGCTCTGGGTGCCCCAAGGCTGGGTGCCGGGAGGTTCGCATGATCGATAAACGCGAGATCATTGACACTGCAACCACGCTTGGCCTCAATCCGCACGTCGTCGAAAAAGACTATGTCTTGGGTTGGCTTTTGTGGGGCATCTACAACCACGATGCCCTCGCCGAAAGCTGGGTATTCAAGGGTGGAACATGTCTCAAGAAGTGTTTTTTCGAGACATACCGATTTTCTGAGGATCTTGATTTTACGCTGACTGATCCCGCGCATATCAATGCGGACTTCTTGAAAGGCGTATTCGTCGAAATCGGGGAGCGGGTCTATGAAGAAACCGGCATCGAGATGCCGCCGGACTTTCAGCAGTTTGAAATCTTTCAAAACCCACGCGGGAATCCGGCCTGTCAGGGCCGCATCGGTTATCAGGGACCGGTATCACCGCGTGGCAAGAGCATGCCACGCGTCAAGCTCGATCTCACCGCCGATGAACGTGTTGTGTTGGCACCGGCTAAATTGCCGGTCTTTCACCCATATAGCGATGCACCGGATGATGGCATCATCGCGCGATCTTATGCCTATGAAGAAGCCTTCGGCGAAAAAGTGAGGGCGCTTGCCGAGCGTACGCGCCCACGCGACTTATATGATGTCATTAACCTGTTCCGCAATGTCGATGCGCGTCCTGCGCCTGCTGTGTTGCTTGATGTACTACGCCAGAAATGCGAATTCAAAGGAATCCGCGTGCCAAGACTAGCCGATCTTGAGCCGCACCGGGCCGATCTTGAAGGCGGGTGGGCTACGATGCTCGCTCATCAGCTGCCCGCGCTGCCGCCGCTTGAAGCCTTCTGGGATGTGCTACCCGACTTCTTCGCCTGGCTTGAGCGAGGAATCATGCCTATAAGTCCTGCTGCCTATACTGGGACTGGTGACGAAGAGTTGATCCGTGAACGCACCTTGCGGCTGCCAGTCTCCGGGATGGCGCAATCCTATCTTGAGATTATCCGCTTTGCGGCGTCCAACCGCCTTTGCGTTGAACTCCAGTATCAGGGGTCGACGCGGCGGATTGAACCGTACTCTCTGCGTCGCACCCGTGATGACAACATTATCCTGCACGCCCATAATCTTGATAGAGGCGAGCATCGCAGCTACCGTGTGGACCGCATTCAGGGGGCACGAGTCACGAACCAGACCTTCGTGCCAAGATTCGCAATTGAATTGACGCCGACCGGCCCTGTGGCGATCACGCCAACAACAACGCGGGAGATATCACGCCCGATGCAAAGCGCATTGCGCACACGGTCCAGCCGGAGAAGCAGCTATTCTGGTGGACCAACCTATGTTTACGAGTGCGCGGGTTGCGGAAAGCGCTTCAACCGCAATCAGATGACGACAACTCTGAACCCGCATAAGGATAAGAGCGGTTATCCCTGCTATGGTCGATACGGCTACTTGGTAGATACGCGGTATTAGGAGTGGATAATGAATACTCTGTATCTATTCCCCGATACCAACTTCTTCATTCAATGTCGGCCACTGGACGAAATCGACTGGTCGCCGTGGAAATCATTCGATGAGGTGCAAATCATCGTGTGTCGTCCCGTGCAACGCGAAATCGATAACCAGAAAAATCGCGGAGGTGACCGCGTTGGAAAACGGGCGCGCCACACAAATTCACTGTTCAGAGCGCTTATTATCAGTGGCAAAGACAAAATCACCAGGAAGGCTGGGCCAAAGGTCTTGATGCGCATCGATCCTTCAATACGGCCAAGCTGTTCGCTCAAAGACCAACTCGATTATTCCAAGCCGGACGATGAGATAGTTGGATGCGTTCATGCCTTTCGTGTCAGTAACTCTGGCGCAGATTCAAGGCTTCTAACGCATGATTCCGGGCCCATGGCGACTGCAAAAATGTTGGGCTTGGATTTTGTCCCCGTACCGGACGAGTGGCTTGTTCCACCGGAAAGTAACGGCGAGGAACGCGAAAGGCGGCGCATTGAAACGGAACTGATGCAGCTCAAGAAGGCCGAGCCAGTGTTTCATATCAGCTATCTTGATCAGTCCGGTAGCGAAATCGAATCCATTGAAGTCAGCCATGTTGTTTATGAGTCACTTAAACCTGACGAACTTGCCGTACTGATGGATTCCCTCAAGAACCATTTTCCTATCGCAACCGAGTTTGGGCGTCATGATAAGCCGGATTCTCCGCCACCGGGACTTGCTATCGCCAGGATGATAGGGGGTTACTCACCGAAATATGCTCCTCCGTCCGATGACGAAATCGAATCTTACAAGAACAAGCAGTATCCAGACTGGATCACACGCTGCGAGAAGATACTCCAGGGTCTGCACCACGCTCTCAATGACCAAGCTGGTCTGCCGCTCTTTCGTATCGCGGCGACTAATGAGGGAACCCGCCCTGGAAAGGATGTCCTTGTCACCATTGCTGCGCACGGGAGTTTTAAAATCCGTCCGCCTGAATATCGAAATGACGATGATGAGAAAGAGTCCGCTGATAAGCTCAAGAACAAGCTCAACCTTCCATCACCCCCGAACCCACCACTTGGCCAATGGACGACGAGCTTTCCCGGTTTCCCGTCCAGCACTCTCAGTATCATCGACCACATGAAATCTGTTCAGGCAATGATTTCCCCGCACACCGCATTGGATCGCCCCTTGCTATTGCCTCCATTGGCCTTGGGTCGCCAGCGTGACTCCAATGCTTTCTATTACAAGGAAGATCGTCCCCGCCTACCTGTCCAATCGTTCAGCCTTGAATGCGAGCAGTGGCGACATGGTCTCGACCCAGAAATTTTTCCAGGTGAAATCTATATTGGTGAGAGCAATACAGAGGTACGCGGTGCACTGGAATGTACCATCCACGCGGAAAACCTTTCTAGCCTGATTCGGAAGACCATTCCTGTAAAGATTGTCGTGACCGTAGCCAGTGTTCACGAACGAGCCAAAGATCTAGTTGATATGCTGATTGCCCATTCGCGTTAACAGGATACGTTCCAATAATGAGTTTCATCTGTTTTCTCCTTTTCTCTTCGAAGCCCCCAACTGCGGGAGTCTTTTCCGGGTTCTGCGCACCGACCATCCCCATGAGAAAGACGCGCGGCTTGTAGCTGCCATGAATTCGTGGCTAGAGCTCTGGCGTGTAATTAAAAGCGTACCTTTTCGGCGCTGGCTGAGTGCCTCTTGTTAAGGCTTCAGAGGCTCTGCACCTAATTCCACATGGCAGACGATATCCCCTGTAGAACCGTCGATCAAAGGGGAGACGTTACCTCTCCACTTGGACCGAACCATGCACAAACGACTGGCCGTTTGATCGCCAAGTCGAGGGAGCGTTTCTGCTGCCCCGTAGCTCCCCTGACCAAGGGGGCCAAGCACTCCTCTTGAAAGCTGAAAGTATGTTTATAATTAAATAGTTATGATGTATCGCTATCCAGTAGAACATGGAGGTATACTACTCTTGCTCTATTAAGAAGATAGATAACGTGATTTTGTGACATGATTCTACAGATACGAGAGGTCCTCATCCGGTAGGCTGGGGTGAGGGCAAGGTTCAGCTCTTGGCGCTCTAGAGGCGCATCTTGAACTCTTCGAGTGGAAGATCATGGGCATCTACGGTGGGGGGGGCCATCTGTGAGGTGGGAGTAAATAAGCTTTTCCAATACAGGAGTAGCCCCACTCGTAGTTATAAATCCACTGCATATAGGCAAAGTATTTATTGTTGATATTATTCAATATTATTAGATAGACTGCCGCTCCGCTCTACTGAAAGTAAAGGGGTGCGGCTGGTATGGTAAGCAAACAACATGAGGAAGAATATAGGCTCCCGCATGTCAGCGCATTTGTTATCTGTACACGTGCGGTAGAGGATCGCATTAGTGGCATGGTTTCTCTTTTTGATTTGATTGATGAGGTTACTGCACCAAGTTTTCCAGCAGGGCTGCCTCAGATAGCTATTTATATAAAGTTGGCTGATGGTGTAGGTAGATATACCTGTAGGGTAAGGTGTCTTTATTTCGACGAACAGGTTTCTGCAGATCCACTAAATCGTCTAATTGTTGGACAAGATGAGCAGACGATCCAATTTTCAGATCATCAACGGATGAATCAAGGGGTGTTTTATATAACCCCAATACATTTCCACAAGCCTGGTCGATATGAATTTTGGTTGCAGATTGATGGAAAGTATGTTGATCATAGGGGACTAGATGTAAAATACATAGGCGAAGCCTAGGAAGATGCCCAGAAAAGGAGAGAACAATATGCAAGCTAAATCATACCCTTCTCCAGTGACTATATCTGAAAAAATGCAAGTGGCAGTTTGTGGGGCGAGTAGTCCATTAAAATACATAACATCTACCAAGTTTAATTTAAAAAAGCCCATTGCCACGAAGCTTCCATCTTCAGTTGCTCCCTCTTGTTCACGATGAATTTTTAAGTTCTTTTAATCCTGCCAGTGGTGCTGCATATCTGAGATTCCAACCAAGAAGTTAGTGGCGTTGTTTGCCGACTTGGTGTGACATTGTAAGATTCCTTGTCAACCTGATTCCGGGAAGTGGGGTTATATATTTGGAGGCCCTTCCCGTTCCAAAATGGTGTTAGCTACTTCGGCATCTGTAATGAGGGCGTTGAAAAACTTTCCCTTCAATGCAGCATGTATAGCGTCTACTTTGTTAGACCCTCCTCCAATGGCCAGAACATTTACCTCATCGTTAAGGTCTTTAACACGTTGTTTTAGAGTTTCTAGGGGAAGATACAGGAAATGGTTCTTAAGGTCAGAAAGTGGTTTTTCATCAAGATCCAATATATCCCCATTGGCATCAAATGGCTGGTGAGCTATTTCTCCGCGTGCGCCACGGTCGATGAGCACCTTGCTTAGTTTGGAATTGGCTGTTAGTGCGTTAAACTCACCGTCTCTTGATTTTTGGTTCTTCCGAGACTTGGATTCGTGCTCAGACTCGATGTACCCGATGCCAACCAGATAATTATCTAGCTTCTTGACCCTATTCGTTAACTCAGTGATGGCTGGATGGTGATCGTAGTTAGATTTACCTGATCTATCGGGAGGAAGTTGAAAGGAGCTACCTGTTGCCTCTGGTAATCCGCGAACTAAGTTTGAAACTAGTGAGACGGGAGTGATTTCTGAAACGTTTTCCTCCTTCATGATGAGAAGAGGATAGATCTTACACGCCTCAGGCAATAAAGGTGTTTGCTTTGCACGTACTCGTGTGACTGCCTTAATTGTGGCGTCAACCGTGTAACCGCAGCTCACTCCTATCGATGAGTTTGAGGCGAATGTTTCGGCAACGTATTTGGCACCTGCTTCACCAAGCGAGTCGAGAAATGGTTCAAGTTCTTCTCCAGGCGAAAATGAAGTAGGTACAACTATTACAGTTTTTAGGTGCGGGAAGGTATCTTTCAAGTCGTCTTCTAGGTTTCTAAGATAGAATGGATTAATTACGTGTTTGACGATCTTGAGGGCGTTTGCTACTTGGATGAGTCGTGATACTTCAGGCTGGGTTAGCTTAAGAGATTTTGCAATTGTCCTCTGAGGATATCCGCCTTCGTAGTACAACTTGGCCACCTTCGCAGCCTGATTGAGTAATTTGATTTTGTCTCCTCCGCCTCGTCTCCCTGCTATGTTTTGTGTTGCCTTTTCCATTTGAGCATATCCTCCATAAAAATCTTTTACGGCAATGAGGGCGATCATCCCTTCTGAGGGAAGGGATCAGCAATTAAGCGATAAGCAGGAGTCAGGAAAGAGCACATTACTGAAAATATATATCACGCTGGAATTATATTTTCAGTATTATAATTATGCAATGATTAGTCTGTATATATGTATATAGAAGTTAATGAGTATAGTGCATAATATTGACGACGCTCGTTTGAAACTGTTACCATAGAAATGACTGCCGTTAGTTTCGCGAGCGGTGATGCTCGCGATCATCCGGTAATAGATGGTCAAGTGGATTTTCATATCGGAGGTGGTTTTCATGTAAGTCGTCCTGCTTGTACGGCTTCCAATTGAGGACCAATGGTCTGTTGATAGTCCGTAGATACAGCGAGATCTGTGACATGACCTCACTGGATGGTTCTGGAGATAAGGGGCATGATCTCTTACTTTTGGGACTTCTTCGAAGCGTTAGCAGTCCTCATCCCCCTTCTCCTTTGCCCTGGGACCGTGTGCTTGCATGCCTATTACAGCGGAGAATTAAAAAGCGGGTACCAATACAATGGTTTTGGTAATGAGCTTAAACAGATATTTCTCTTGTCTGGGGCTGTTTTTGCGGTAACTCATGTTGGTTTTTGGCTGACTCAAAAGTCAACAATTCTCCTTGGCATCGATGTTGGCGTGGCTGATGGCGATGTAATTGCCTCCTTTGTCTGGTTGAATTCAGTAGCAATGGACAAGGCAGCCATAGACGGAATCCTCTTCAGTCGATCCTTCTTTACCTATTGGAATGTTCTCTTAGTGGCCTCCGTTATCGGAATAGGGTCACAAGTTTTGGTGCTGAAACTAGAACTAGATCGTCGATTCCCCAAGTTGTTCAAATTCAGAAATCGAGACTATGATCGTATTACTGGAAGATGGCTGTTCCCTGAATTGAAAGATAACGAAAGAATTGCCATTGTGGTCGAAGACAAGACGCACTGTGGGAACTCATTCGAGGATGTGCGCGTGGGATTACTGAACAGATGTTACGCTGATGCTCGGTCTGGCTTTCGGAAAGAACTCGAAGTTAACGAACTGAAAGAAATCAAGACTTTCCCCAGTAAAGGAAAGTTGTTTCCACCACTTATCACTACAAAAGAAATATGCACCTGGAGAGTTAACGATCTAGACGATCTCGTATTTCATTATTATGCAGTGAATCGGAGGACTGGAGCTTATCGATTCCTGTGCAGACGCCGGAGTAGCTAATTTTACCTGTCTTGCAATTAGTAGTGGAACTGCGCTCCTTGATAATTGCTCTCTTGGTATCCTGAAGAATCTCCAGAAGAATATCCTTCCCAGTGTTACGGTGTATTTCTTTGAACGCATCCAGATCCATGCCAGGAGTAAATTCACGCCTGTGCCCTAGCGGAATCGCTTCTCTAATAGTATTAAATACTTCTCTGATTCTCATAAGCACAAAACTCTCCTCCAATAATGATCTTGTAACCTTGCGATGTTAGAGGCTGTGGAGTTGTTTTGCAACGCTAACCAAGAGAGCTGTTCTACTTCACATGAGAATAGAATTAATAGACATAATACAGTCTCACCGCAGGCCTTAAGGGCCTGCAACCAATCGCCATTGATGGGCGTAGCGCTGGTTGATCTCTCTTGAGATGTTCTCAAGGGAAGCTAGCGCATTACGCCGTTCGGCGCTTTGGAAAGCGCTCTGAATGAGGGCGTTGAAGACTGTGCGGTATAGGCCGCGTAATTCGAGGACGCTCTTGGAGGCCAACTCGTAGCGGGTAATGAGTTTGATCTGTTTTCTCCTTTTCTCTTCGAAGGCCCCGACTGCCGGAGCCTTTTTCATGACTCAGCGCACCGATCATCCCCATGGGAAAGGCGAGCGGCTGTTGGTGGCTGGAGGAGAAAAAGGTAAATCAGATGAAAGGTAATCAGACCTGAAAAACGAATTGGGTTTCAAAAAGAGATTGTTATGAGTGATCCGCAACGGGAAGGAGTTTGCCGCTAGAATAAGCCATGGAGTCCCAGTAGTGAATGGCACGGCCGGATGTGGTGATTATAGAATGGTCGGTCTAATCCGAATCACGTGGTCCAGGCGAGTATCTCCGTCGTTGCCAGAATGGTCCGGTCAAGCCGGGCGTGTGATCAGTGGCTATCGTGTAACGTCGGGGAAGCTCAGCCAACTGAGTTTCAAAGTCTATAAGAGAAGCAATCGCATTTGCTTCCAATCCTTGAAACGACCCCGATATCAAAAAGTCCGCGACCAGTTCTGAAGCCACCTCCGCTGAGCTGAACGCCCGTTCTAGGCCTGCTCCGGTGAGTGGATCGATCGATACTTTGGCGTCGCCAATCGGCAGCCAACGGCCAGTCCAGACTCGCCGCCGACAGGTTGTCCGTGCGTCGCGTAATACCACGGGCTCAGTAAACACAAGAGAGGCCTTCGTGCCCGGGAACGCGACGCGGAATTCTGCGTCGAAATGCTGTCTACGGGCAACCTGATCCCGGGGCAACAAGTCGCTGTCGGTCATAAAGACCGCCTGAATCTGGTTATCGATTGGTGAAAGGGTGTACCACCAGCCAGCCGTCGAGGTTGCTAGGTGCATCCAATCGGGTGGATCAAGAGCGGCGGACAAACTAACGCGGACGGCGACCAATCGGTCGTATCGGATGCGCCGATTCTCGCCTGGTGGCAACAAGTGGCCAGCTGCCCCCGTGGCATCTACCACGAACGACGCCGTCCAATCATCCATCGATCCATCGCGGTGGACCGTTACTGTAGAATTGAGGTTGTGAGGCGAGTTGGTAAGTTGAGCGGAAAACGGTGATGGTGAAACTTGTGCGCCGCACTTAGACGCGAACCGGACAAGAATCTCGTCGAACAGGCTTCGATCCACAACCCATCCGTGACGGAGACGAAGTAGCTCGAAGTCTGTGTACGACGGAGGGCCAGGAATCCAGCGATCCACGATCCCCCGGCACGGTCTGGCTGCCATCGCGAGGTCAGCTGGGGGAAAGCCGAGGCGGTCAAGAGCGGCGGCAGCGGCGGGGGAAAGCAAATCCTGCCACTTTAGACAACGACCGCCGCCGGTCAGGAGCACGACACGGAATCCACGTTGTGCTAACCGAGCCGCGCAAGCGGCTCCAGCTGGACCTCCGCCGACGACTGCAACATCGGCGGACCTCTCCATAATTATCCACCCACGGCGTTCGTATCCCGGCCTTCCTCCACACAAACTGCGACTCCATCGATAATGCGGGGTGTGACGATCCCTAACTGCATGGCGTGGTCGACCAGTTCTTGATGGGAAATTCGTTGGGCCGGTGGCGCACTCGAGTTGCCATCTCTCGTACCGATTCGCGCCCACATTCTGAACGAGCCATCCAGCTGCGGCGCGATGTCGGGCCGCTGAGACGGCCACCAGTCGTCGTCGCACTTGAAGAAGTCGGCCTGCCACGGCTGTGCCATTAGAGCTGTCACGTCGCCAGGCGACAGTTTAGTTGGATCGATTCGGAAATCGAACGACATGCGATAGATCGTCGGATCGGTCAGGATCCGTCCTCCTTCGATGCCGGGGAAGAACCCTTGCCCGGCTGTGCCACGTAGTGCAGCTTCCGTCAGCCCATCTGGCGACACTCCGGTGGTCCCAGGCACACCCACCCAGTCACTCTCGAACGTACCGGCTGCCCATCGGCGCAGGTGATCTACCTGGACTTCCGTCAAACGATACTGCCGCAATAGCGTCTCGACTTGCCGCACGAAGCCGAATTGCATTGCGCGGAGCGTAGCCTGGCTTGCGGCCGTCGAAGCTAGAGTGGAATAGTCGTCTCCTATGTCACTCCAATTTTGCTCGCTAGAGACGATGCCGGTCACTGGATTTTTTCTTCCATGGGACCAACGGAGCGAGCGGGCGCGGCGAAGAAGTGGGTAGATATCACGGGTAAATGACGTGGTGTTTGGCTTGGGTAGCCAACCTTGGCTGACAGCTACTTGTTGAATGATGTCGTACAGGCTCGTGACGGACTCTGATCCTGGAGTGAAGTCGGGTGGGGCGACGATCACCCACGCACCGGACGCTGTTGCAATGACATTACCAGCAGAGTCAACGACTTCTGCTGAGACAGGACCGTCGCATACATCGTCGTACCAATTAACATTATTGTAAAAGTCGTCATTTCGCGAAAGCGGAGGAACTGGTAGCGCAGTCACAGGGTTCGACTTTGAGACGCCATTCGCGCCCAGCACGAGCAACCGGCCTTGGGCATCGGTCCTTAGTTCCCCAAGCCGAACGGCTGAACCGACGTGAGTGCCGTCTAGAAATTTTCCATCCACTTCTGCGCCGCTGATTGCAATGTTGCCAGAATCGATGATTCGGTTCGTCCGAGCTGGATCGAGGGTCGGTCGCAATCCCGGGATTGTCCCTGCGTTGGGTGGGGAATTGGGACGGATGATACCATCTTTCTTGTTTGCAACACGGACGGTCCAGCGAACGGTTGCCCCAGCTGGTAACGCCGCCGGAATGAACGGCTCGGCGGCCGTTGCCCGTTCGTAAAGGTGAAATCGGGCGGACTGTTTTTTTACTCGGAACGCAGCGTCCTTGAAATCGTGCACCTCTGTCTCGCCGCCCGCACCGAGATCGCGGCCACGCGACCCTTTCGATTCTGGACCCACAAAAAAATCTGGGCTGTTTCCGATCCGAGCAATGCCAATGGCCGGGAAGACACGGTACTCCATAATGACAGTCCTTTCAACTTGAAGAGGGTTATGCTCGTCGCTAAGTGGTGGCTAGGCGCATCTCGACCAAGTTACTCAGATCCTGCCAGCTTCGTTCAAGGTTGTTTAGTAGGATTGTGCCATCGACATCGCTGACGTGCTCCACGTGACTTCGCAGCTCGTCTCGAATCCGCTTCTCAGTGTTGAGAAGTTCAGCTTGGCGGATCCAGCAGTCTCGAAGTGTCACTGGCATATCTTCCCGAAAAAGCTCGAATGTGGGTGCGCTGTTTTGATCTAGGCCTGTCATCTTTGGCGTGGTCATAATACCAATCAAGCCGTCTAAGTTTTGCCCCATTAGGACCCCAAAGATCAAGTTGATCAAGATGGAGCGATCCGGGTCCGATCGTGGTGTTAGCATGGCGTGACCGATAGCCAGTAGTAGCCCGGAATAGCGGACATTTAAGAGATTCGCCCACAGCCGTACATACTCGTGTTGGATCGGGACCCCAACAGTCACTGCGAATGGTGGACGGCCAACATAGGGATTCGTCGGTAAGTGTTGCACCGACACGGTTCCTGACTCGAACAATTTCAAGGCCAGCAAGAATTGATCGAAGTGTGAATCATCTGCGCTTGCTGGTCCTTCTCCTTGTGCCATCACACTAAATACAGCGTCCACTGCTGTTAGGGCATCGGTGACAGGATGGATTCGCATGTCCGGACCGCTGCTACTGTTCCACTCACTGGGAGTGGCAAAGTGATCTGTGATTAGGGCCGTTTGGGCGAAGTCTTCGGGGCGGACGTGTCTGCCTGGATCAAACCCGATTGTGGGGTCGGGGGTTAGGATGAGCGGGCCGAAGGGATCGTCGGTCGGCTGTAGCAACCAGTATATTTTTGCGTATAGAGCGCCTACACGAACCGGCTCATACCCCATCTTCCTCGATACTAATTGCTCTAACTCAAGCACTTTGGCTTGGTGTCCTTGGGGGATAAGTTGCGGACGCTCAGCTAGGACGAATTCGGCAAGCGAAAGCTTCTTCACGGGCTCTAGGTCGAATGGAATAGGATTAAATCCACTCTGATTACGAATCACATCCCGGCCAATATGGAATTCAGTAGGACCTCCGACGGCCAGCAATAAATTCTCTATAGTGATGAAGTGTCCCATCTCTTGGAGAGCAATGTCCCGAATTATCTCACCCGCTGGCCCAGTAGGGACCGACTCTGCCGCATACAAGTACTGGACTAGCAGCGCATGCTCAACCTCGACTGCTACTCGGAGGAGAGTCAATAGCTCCTCCTTGGGAGAGATTGCCGGATCACTGGAGAGAAAGCCATTCGATCGCAGATGCTCGACAACATCATCCCGAAGCGTCGCCTCAAGCGACGAGCTCCTTTTGGCTGCGGGCACCAAGGAATCCTTGAGCCGCGGAGCGCTGGTAACCCAATGCAGACGCACTCGACGGGAAGATTCGGGATCAGGCATCAGTTGTGGCTCCCCATTAGAATGAACATTTCTTAACGAGCCACCGCCACTGCACGGTAGCCACTGAACGTACCGTTACTGCACTCTTGATCTCCAAACCGTGCTAGGCCAATCCGCATAAGAACCTAACTCTGTCCGTATAACACGCACTGCGGTGTGGGAACAATGTGTCATAACCGTTCTTGTTTCTAAAAGTTATAACTGTGGGTCATTGCGTATGGGATTCTATACAAACCCGCATAACATTTCTTCCTTATTGGGTTTAGATATTAGATCTCACCCAACGGACAGTGAGCGTTGGACCGCGCGCGGTGCAGAACACACGCAGAGATCATCGTCGTCACTATGACATCGCGATGGCCCAACTTCTGAACCGTTCGAATATCGGAACTGCTTTCAGGAAGGTGAGGGGTAATGGTACGCGAATGGCTGAACTTGTGACAACAGGGTGGCTTTCTGAATGACGTGAATTCCAACAATTGAGCACACCTCCCATTTAGGATTTCGCTCTCCAGCCGGAAGGCATCGGAAGCAAGTCGCTGACCCTGATATCGAGTAACGATCGGATGGTCATCAGTATAGAAGCAATGTATTTATTTAGTTATGTTAATATTTCTATTTCAATTGATGGGCAACGTGTTCGTTCGTGGTTAAAGTTCTTGCGTATAATCGAAATCGCGCTCTTTGCGGCGCGGGCTGGCTGGTTCTTGTTGAGGCTTTGGAGGCTCTGCGCCCAGCTCCATGTAGCGGGCGATGTCCTGCTTTAAGGACAGGAGCTGAAGCTTGCGCTCTTGGACGACGGGACGAATCTCTTGTTGCAGTTTCTGGCGCTCGGCCAGTTGACGTTGGGTCAATGCCTGCCGTTCATCCCGGTCGCGGATGTGGCAGCGCTCGGTTTCCTGCTCGTTGCGCTGCCGGACGGCCTTGTACTTGCCTGTGATCCGAAACCAGATGCCCTTAAAGCCTTTGGGTAGACGCTGTGACCTGGCAACGGACTCTTCCTGCCAGCGTGCTTCCTGCTTGCTCTGCAACTGGCTACGCTCGGCTCTGTGCTGATCGCGCATCGTTCGCGTCTTTTGAACATAGGGCTGCACCTGTCGCTTGAGCTGTCCCTCTACATCATGGACATAGGTTTTGAGCTTCTCGGTCATGCGCTTGGCAATCTGGGTGCTGACTTCCTTGATACCCGGGAGTAACTCGGGATCGCCCAGGCGCTCCTTGAGGGCTTTGGTCTGGATTTTCGTCCAGCGCGAGAGGGAATAGACTTCGCCTCGATAATCCATGGCGACAAACCCGCGCCGGTCGCCTTTGGCCAGATACAGGCCGTACCCGTTCAAGGCTTGCTCGAATGAAGCCTTGTTATCCGAGGCCGTCCAGCAATCCTGAAACAGCTTTTGCAGCAACTTGGGGTCTTCACCGGCGCGTTTGGCCTGCTGCCATTGGGCAAGGGTGAAGTTCAGGGGATTGCGTTCCTCCCAGTTCAGGAGCCCTTTGGGCAGGTCCCAGCCGTACTGGAAATACAGTTGCCGGGAGACATCCCGAAGCTTCATTTTGTAATAGGGCAGATTGATCGCCTTCATCTCCTCGGTATCAATACGCGACCAGACGCAATGGGCGTGCCGCCTGCCTTCCTTCTCATGAAAGATGACGGCGCGAGGCTGGCCCTCCAGCCCGAGCTTGACTTCAATGTCCGCGATGGCTTTCTCGAAATATTCGACAGGGACGGATTCGGTTTCCGGGGGATTAAGGCTGACCGAGAACATGTATTGCTCACATTTGGTGCCTCGGCTTACGGCATAGATTTCCTGTAAGGCTCCCGGCAGGTCGTCGGCCACAAAGCCCTTCAGTTCATGAAGCTCGATATGTTCGTTGTCTTCGGCCTTAAGAAGATGGGCTGCCAGCCGGGATGCCCCGCCGCGTTGCGAGCCTTTCAAGATCATGGCCCGCTCCCTGATCCGATCACAGGATCAATCCCAAGGCCCTCCATCAGCATCTGGCGCATGGCCTTGATATCGGCGCAGGCGCTCAGAAGGGCTTTCTCGGTATCCGGGGAGACTTCCAGGGAACCGCAATTGGCGGCTTTGGCGAGTTGATTAAGGTTATTGGCTAGGCGGGATTGGCCGAGCTCGGCCTGAAGGCGGGCTAAGACCCGATGATCCTTGACCGGGCTTTTACGGGGTTTGCGCCGATTTTTAAGCAAATCTTCGTCAAAGATGAGAGACCTTAGAAACGCCCCCAGCGGCATGCCCGCCGCAGCACGGTCAAGCTGCTCCCGTTCCTCTGGCGTAAAACGCACCGAGAACGGCGACAAAGGGGTATGACGGTCTTCGGCCATAGCATTGGCACCCGTATCAACACACTACACAATCGTTTCCCGTCAGCCGGGAAACGTCCCCTTTGTCGCGCTTTTTAACCATATTTGTTGAAACGGCAGCCGTCCACGCTGCCCGCGCAGTCATAAACCGTGCGGATTCAACATCTTGCTATCACTTTCAGGAGAGGGTAGAAATAACGAGGAACCTTGGAGAATGGCATTCCAGTCCCCCAGGACCTGAAACAGCTGGTTCGATGTTTCTAAACGAACCCGCACCATTTCATACTCCCCGCCGATCACGTTCTTGGTTCGACCATCCGTTGGACCAACTTCTCACGTACTTCACGATAAGCAATTGATATATAATAACAATATGTAATGTACATCTACTTTGTCTGAAATGTCTCTCATAGACTCACGCGGTGAAAATCATGCGATATGTCTCAGCAGGTGATGCCAAACAGAAACTGGCGGCGATCCTGGATGCGGCACAGCGGGAGCCCGGTGATGTGCTGTGAACCGCGAGGAGTTTCTGCGGTTCTCAGACCGGGTGAGCAAGGAAGCCAACGCGCAGGGCCTGACGGAAGCAACACTCCACGAGATTCTGGCCGATGAAGGCTAGACGGCGTCTTGCTGAATGATTCCGTGCCTGGACAAGCCGTGCGCAAGGCGATTGCTGAAGACGTGCTGCAGATGTCCGAGGACAGTTTGTATGAACTGGCGGATGTGCTCTCGCGCAAGCAATTCGATCGCTGTCTCAGCGTGGAAGACCGAGAAGAATTCGTGCGGCTTGTGCCCAGGGTGGTTGTGATGATTTGCGCCCCTCATTCATCCTGTACGAACGGGGGGGCTTCTCCAGTAGACATTCTGCGGTCAGGTCCCCTATAGTTTTCTCCTCATCATTCTCATTCCGAATCTGTCGGGTGGATATGCGTCGCGTGCTCCAGCCAAAAGTCGTGGGCGGTGTGCTGGCCGGATTGCTCGTCCTCTACGCCCTCGCGGGGTTCGTGCTCCTCCCCTACGTCGTTAGATCGTACGTGGTCCCTACGGTCTCGGATCAGATCAAGCATCCGATGGTCCTTCGTGAGGCGGCGTTCAATCCGTTTGCTCTATCACTTCGGCTGACGGGGTTGGAAGTGCAGGAGCAGAACGGGACACCGATGCTTGGATTCGAGGAATTGTTTGTGAATGTGAGTGCCGCCTCACTGTTCTTGCAGAAGGTGGCGTTCGATGAGATTCGCCTGGTCATGCCCTTTGTGGCGGCCAAGGTGAATCGAGAGGGCAAGTTGAATCTGATGTCCTTGGTTCCGCCTTCGGATGAACAGGCCTCACCGCCTCAGCCGACCGGAGACCCCAAGAAGCTGATGCCGGTGCAGATCGATCTGTTGGATATCGGGAAGGGAATTATCGAATATCGGGATGATTCGAAGCCGAGACCGGTGAGTATCGACGTGGTGCCGTTCGGGATCGTGCTACGAAACTTCAGCACGGTTCAAGTCGAGGGAAGTGAGAACGCCCATGCGTTCACGGCGGAGATCGGAAAAAACGGCAAGATTTCGTGGGAAGGAAATATGTTTCTGGAGCCGGTGGAGTCCGATGGTCAGCTGAATATATCGGGGATCAGGCTCAAGGTGTTGTACCAGGCCGTGCAGGAGCAGTTTCAGTTCGATCTCAAAGAGGGGACCCTTGGCCTCTCGGCTTCGTATCATTTCGATCTTCGCGGTCAGACTCCGCAAGCCACCGTGAAGAATGGAAAGCTTTCGATCGACGATTTGATCATCGTGGAGCGGGGCGGCATCGATCCGGTGGTGACCGTGCCGGTGTTCAACGTGGAGGGGATCCAACTGGATCTGCAACGGCAGACCATCGAAGTGGCCAAGGTGTACTCGGCCGATGCGCGGTTCGACGCCTGGATGGCCCCGAACGGCGTGGTTAACTATCAAACCCTCTTTGCGCCAGCCGGCGGAAAGGAAACCGCGGAGCCCCCGCCGCCCGCGCAGGCCAAGCAAACGCAGGCCGCCAAGCCCTGGGCCATCACGGTCGATGAAATCGGACTGAAGAACTACGGTGCGTCGTACGAGGACCGGACGCTTCCCAATCCCGCGCACGTGGATGTCGATGCGCTGAATCTGACCGTGAAGGATGTGCACATTCCATTCAAGAAGGCGATGCCGGTCGATCTGTCGCTGAAACTGAATGAGAGCGGGGTGATTGGTGTCAAGGGAAGGGTGGCGGTCGACCCGCCGGAGGTCGACGCCGGTCTTACATTGGAGCACATCGAGATCCGTCCCTTTCAACCCTATCTCGACCAGTTTCTCAACGCCGAGGTACGGGACGGTGTGATTGATCTTGACGGGACGGTGCGTTTTGCCAAGGAACATGCGAACAAGCCCATGGCGCAGTTTCAGGGCAATCTCGGGGTGCATCAGCTGGCGATCGCCGAGCGAAACAGCCTCGCCGATGCCGTGACGTGGAACGCCTTGAACGTGAATCGCATCGCGCTGGACGTCGAGCCGACGGCGGTCAAGATCGCGGAGATCGTCTGGCAGGAACCGACCGCGCAAATTGTGATGGCTGCCGACGGGAAACTGAATGTCTCGCGGTTCGCCGTCTCGTCTCCGCCGGCTGATCAGGCGGCGGTGCGGAAGGAGCCTGGAGGCGAGACACCACCGACCAAGCCGGCGGAGCCCGTGCCCGTCACGATTGATCAGGTCAAGGTCGTGAAGTTGGCCGCAACGTTCGAGGATCAGTCGATTGAACCAAGGGTCAAGGCGGGTCTCACGGATTTCGGCGGGACCATCAAGGGACTGTCATCCAAGCAGCTGAAGAAAGCCGACGTGAACCTGGCCGGAAAAGTCGGACGAACCGCCCCGTTCAAGGTCATCGGGAAGATCAACCCGTTGAGCGAGGATGCTTTCACGGATCTGGTCATCACGCTCGCGGGGATGGATCTGAGACCGGGCGGTCCGTACAGCGGCAAGTACGTGGGCTACGGGTTATCCAAAGGGAAGTTGTCGCTCGATCTGAAGTACAAGGTCTCGCAAAAAGTCTTGGAGGCTGAAAACCTCGTCCATATCGATCAACTCACATTCGGTGAGAAGACAAACAGCCCCGACGCCACCTCGCTGCCCATTCCGCTGGTTGTGGGACTGCTGAAGGACCGCAAGGGATTGATCGAGATTGACATGCCGATTCGCGGGAACCTCAACGACCCGGACTTCAAATACGGCAAGGTGGTGCTCTCGACGTTGCTCAATCTCCTGACCAGGGTGGTGGCGTCGCCGTTTTCGCTGATGGGCAAGCTTGTGCCCGGTGGCGGGGAGAACGAGGAGGGCCTGCAATTTCTCGAGTTCCAACCGGGCGGCGCCTCGTTGACCGACGAGGATCTGAAAAAACTGGAAGTCTTAGAGACGGCACTCGATGAGCGGACCGGACTCCGGTTGGATATCAAAGGGACATTTGATCCGACGGTAGACCGGGCGGCCATTCAGGCGATCAAGCTCCGCGAGCAACTCTTTGAGATGAGCGGGAAGCCGCGGGGAGCGGCCGGCTCCGATCGCGATCCGTTGTCCCCCAAGGAGGAGCAACGGCTGGTCGAAAAACTGTATGCCAAACTGCCTCCACATGATCCAGCCACGACACCGGCGGCGTCTGCTCAGCCGTCCGTGGAAGAGATGAAGCAGCGAGTTGCGGCGGCCATTCCGATTTCGGATGCCGAATTAGAGGCGTTGGCTCGGCAACGCGCGGAGGCGATTCGTACCCTGCTGCTGGAAAGCGGACGACTGACCGAAGAGCGAGTCGTGTTGACAGGTGTCGGAGCCGCCGAGTCCGGTCAGGAGAAGGTGCGCACGCAGCTGTCGCTGTCGGCAGGCTTGTGATGCGTTGCGTGTAATTGTATCGTCGACAGGCGAGCGGGTCCTTACTCGCGACCTACGCGTCACGATTCATGAATGACGAGGTGTTTCACGGGACCCGGTATCGCATGCGGGTTCCATGGAGGAGCGACAGCTCAATTTCCGAGGCGCTCAGTTCCGCCGGAAACAGTACTCCTGAAATCTTGCACGCGTTGATGCTGGCTCCGTCCAATTTGGCTTTGCTCAAATCGACGCCGCGCAGGTCGGATTGCCGGAAATAACAATCGCTGAAATCCAATCCGTCCGCATCGAGCCCTCGAAGGTCAAGCCCTCGCAGATCGCACCCCCGGAGATCGCATTTATCCCCCGCCGCTTTCTTAACATTAAATTCCTTGATGCAGCCTTCCCGCAGCATGAGATACATGGGATCTTTCGAGATATGGAGTTTTGTCCGTGCATCCGGTCTGTCCATGGTCGGCTCCTTCGATGCTCCTTTTCATGAAGGTTCTCGTGAGTCCTATCGGCCACGCCCCAAAAAACTTGAGCAGCGGGAAGGGAGTCAGGTTGCGGTTAAGGGAAGTCCGGCGATTCCTCCTGAGCGTTCTTTGCCTCAATCGTAATCTCCCGAACCTCAGGCTCGCGAATGGCCCTTGAACTCGCCCGTTTCGACACAGTATGGTAACGACAGACAGTCGAGTGAGACTGGATTCATGACAATACGATACAAGGAGGTGTCAGATGGCGATTCGATTGGGCGATGACGCGCCGAATTTTACGGCGGAGACGACGGAGGGCACGATTAATTTTCATGAATGGCTGGGGAACGGGTGGGGTATTCTGTTTTCCCATCCCAAGGACTATACACCGGTCTGTACGACGGAGCTGGGTACGGTCGCCAAAATCTCTCCGGAGTTCAAAAAACGAGGCGTGAAGGTGATCGCCGTGAGTGTGGATCCGATGGATTCCCATAAGGGGTGGATCAATGACATCAACGAGACGCAAAAGACGACGATGAATTACCCCATCATCGCCGACCCTGACAAAAAAGTCGCGACGCTCTATGACATGATTCACCCGAATGCGATCGACAACATGACCGTGCGGTCGGTGTTCATTATCGGTCCGGACAAGAAGGTGAAGCTGACCTTGACCTACCCGGCCTCCTGCGGGCGGAATTTTGATGAACTGCTGCGGGTGGTTGACTCGCTCCAACTCACTTCGAAATACAAGGTGGCCACGCCGGCGAATTGGAAGGACGGTGAAGATTGCATCATTACCCCCGCAGTGGGTGATGCAGAAGCGCAACAACTGTTTCCTAAAGGCTTCACGACCGTGAAGCCCTATCTTCGTTACACGCCTCAGCCGAACCGATAGAGTCCGGCGGATCTACGTAGAGAACGCCAGGCAGACGGTGACGAGCCGATTCTGCCTGGCGTTTATTTATCAATAGCTTACCTCAGTAAATATTTCCGTCACGCAAGCGGAAATCTTTCCGGCTTCGATTCGTTCGTCTCTCCGACGGCGGCATACAGCACCTGCCATGAGTTGAGGTACAAGGATTGCTTTTCAGGGGGGCGAAACGATCCCGGCGTTAGAGGTGCGGCCGTCCGGCTCGGTCCATGAAGGAGCGGAGGCCGGTCGCGGAGAGGATTCTGTTGCGAGATTTCGTTGAACGGCTCGTGCGTCAGGATGCCGATCAATTCCCGTATTTATATGGACAAGCAGAACTACTGATGTATCATCAACACAGTGGGGCTACATACGAAATATTCCTTGCATTATTTTGATACCTTAGGCATATTCAGCGCCAACTTCCGAGGAGGCAAGAATTCTACTGATAGTTGTAGGTGGGCAGGTGGTTTCTTATAACTCACAAGGGAGGGCATCAGTATGAAGGGACACAATGTGAGGCGGTGGAAACAATTTGTAGTTGCTGGAGCCATGGCGGCGCTGGTGGCTGGAATGGGATCCACGTTGCCCAGTGCCTTTGCTGGTGGCACGATCAAGGCGGATGAGGACAAGTGGATTTCGATCGGGATGGGAGTCCGGACCAGCTTCAATTCGATCGAAGGGGCCTCGCCGGCCGGGCATTATAGCAATGAGTTTACGATCAACAATGCGCGCATCTACATCAACGGGCAGATTCACAAATACATCAAGTTCGAGTTCAATACGGATTGCTTCAACTGCGCCGTGCAGGGCGGGGCGGTGGGGAATCTGAATTTCGGCGGTAACTCGTCGATCGGCCTGCTGGACGCGATCGGGAAGTTTGAGTTCAATGAGATGGCGAACCTCTGGGTCGGGCGGATGCTGTTACCCAGTGAGCGCGGAGAGTTGAACGGGCCGTTCTACCATGCCACGTTCGATGGGTTCCGGACGCCGTTCTTCCCGTCGGATTTCAGCGGGAATTTCAACGGAGCGGCTGGGGCGGGCGGGGGCGCCGGGCTCTACGGCCGTGACAATGCGGCCACCTTCTGGGGCAAAGTGCACCCGGGCGGGACGCATGTGTTGTATGCCCTCGCGGTGTCGCAAGGCCAGCGGAACGGGCCCAACGTGGGCAACAGCTTGATGTATACGGGACGGGTGCAGTGGAATCTGTTGAACGACGAGCCGAACCCGGGCTATTACACCTCCGGCACCTACTACGGCACGGCGGGGGACATTGTGGCCATTGCCGGGAGCGTGCAGCATCAGAAGGATGGGGCGGGCTCATCCAC
>CAADGK010000103.1 GCA_900696515.1 uncultured Nitrosospira sp.
AGCACCTCCCCCTTGGCGACGGAAAAGGTGACGCGATCAATGGCCGTATGATGGCCGTACCGCTTTGTAATGTTGTGAACGTCAATCACGAAAGTGATATCGGTGCGAACAGCTGTGGAGAATGTGGAGCAGTACTGCTCTCTCGAAATTACAGCCTTTGTGTGTGGGGATCTTACTCAGTCCGCTCGATGCAGTCAATATGGAGGCGGGATTTAGTCCGCCGGACTTTCCTGCGGAACCGGAGTAAGAACGCACGAACGAGACGGCTGTCTCTCGGAATACATCCAGACATAGTGAGCATGCTGAAGCTGCACGGGGATCACCGCTCCTGTTCCTACCACCTGTCTCGAATACTATAAGGTGTTGAACTTATACTGTGCCTCGGCTATATAGAAGTCCCGTTCAATAGTCCATGCAGGTACTTTTTTGAACAGGGATGAGCTATACGGAGGTTGGGGGAGAGGGGTACTCCCGTCGGTATTGCCGAAGTGCCAGACCTTTCATACTCTGAGTCAATCAAAAATCAGAGTACGTCAGCCTTACAGAGGGAGGCAAATCCAGTATGCACACGGACCTTTCGCACAATCGGCTCTTCTCGAAGAGTTCCTGTGTCTTGGCGTTGTGCCTGTCCTTGGGTGCCTGCTCGTGGGTCCCCAAAGGGGAGGTGCAGCTGGATGTCGGGATCAAGGATCGCGGGGTTGCCTCCTGGTACGGTGAACAGTTTCACGGAAGGCAGGCTGCGAACGGCGAAATATTCGACATGGAAGGGCTGACGGCTGCGCATCGGACGATCCCGCTCGGGAGTGTGGTTCGCGTCGTCAATTTGTCGAACGGCAAACATCTCCATGTGCGGGTGACCGATCGAGGGCCCTACGAGAAGGGGCGGATTCTTGATCTTTCTCACGGGGCAGCTGTCCTTCTCGGAATGGAGCGTGAAGGGGTCGCACATGTGCAGGTAGAAGTTGTCGGCGAACGCCGTCCGGAGCTGTTGCTACTCGCAGAACAATTTTCGGGGCCAGCGTCGTCGGTCCTGGCGCCCCGCATGCTGCCGGTTGGTCGGACATCGCAGGGCATGACGTCCCACGTGAGACATTTCCCCGGCGATCTCTGGATCGCGAGGCGGAATCGATGGGTTCTTGCGATCCTATCCGTGGTGGATCCGATCCAGACTCCGGTTGCCTCCTTGGTTCTTGGTTGAGAGCCGGCGGCTGGCCCACTCCTCCTGCTTGTTGCTTATTCAGCCGCGGGATACCAGGCGGCTTTCATGAGGAGGCGGAACGTCTGATTCATCGGCCGATGGCCCTCCATAACGACAGGCTCATTTTCGGAACATGAGCCTGGCCCATCCAGGTTGACAGTGTGTAAAGCTCTCCACTAGACTGCACTCTTTCTATCATCGGAAGACCATCATACGAGTCAATATCAAGGGAGGCACGATTCGATGGCCAAGAAGCGCGCGCAGGAATCGGATGAAGCGAAATTAAAGAAGAAGATTGCCACAAAGACGACCAATCACGGTAATCCGGAAGAGGGTGCCGCCCTCCGCTCTTTGAAAAAACGATTGAAGCGGGAGCAGCGCAAGCGGCGGGCTCTGGTGCAGCGGAAAAAACGGGCAGCCGGGAGCAAAGCCGCCGCTCCTGCATCGGCATAATCTTTCTCGTGGCAAGATCGTCTCAAAGACCGACTGATCCTTATGGACTCCAAGACCAAACGTTCCTCTGTAGATAACAATCCTCTCAGCCAGCAATCCGGGGATGAGCCGGCCGCTGAGGCCGTCGCGGAATCTCTGCAGGTTGAGTCTATTCTTGTCCAACCGCAAACGGCTGATTCAGGCACGGTTGCGCTGGAAGAAGAGCAGGTCAAGGACGAGATCGATATCCAGATCGATCTCTTGGCAGACCCTGACTGGGTGGTTCGCCGTGAGGCCGTGATTACCCTTGGGGAAATGGGGGACGAGCGATGCGTTGAACCGCTAGCCCGCGCGTTGCGCGACGGTGACTGGCAGGTACGAGAAGTCGCCATTGAAGCGATGGGCCAGGTGGGATCTCCTGCCGTCGAGACGCTGTTGAAACTGCTCCGTGACTGGGAGGTGCGCAAGTACGCCATCGCGGCACTCGGGAAAATACGCGATGAACGGGTGCTGGATCCCCTGATGCTCCAGCTGCGGCACGATGAATTTAAAGACGATGCGATCGATGCCTTGGTCGCGTTGGGTGCGCCATCCGTCGAGAAGCTCATCCCTGCCCTTCGTGACAAGGATGAGAATGTTCGGAAATGCGCCGTCATTGCGTTGGGACGGATCAAGCATAGCGAGGCCATTGATCCGCTCATCCAGATGCTCAGCGACAAGGATTGGTTTACACGCTTGACGGCGGCCGCCGCGTTGGAGTCGATCGGCGACGATCGTGGGCGTGAGGCGATCAAGCCGTTGCTCAAAGACTCCGATATGGTCGTGAAAATGCGGGTCGAGCGGATTTTGGCGAAGTGGAAGAAGCAGCCGACCTCAGAGCCTGCCAACGCGTGACCTATTTGTTCAGCTGTTGATCCATCCGCTGTTGTAGCTCCTCCATTTTCTTGAACGGGACCTGTTTTCCTGTTGTCAGTTCCAATTGTACGTCTCTCAGCGAATCGACGAGGTGATGCAGCGCCGCTGCGGTGTCATCGGCCTTGGCTCCCTTTGTCATGGCCTCCAGGGCCTCGATTACTCTCGTGAGCTCCTTTGCTGCTTCGTTATGGTTCCGGTCGATCACGTGCACCTTGGCCTGTATGAAGCGAGACTTGGCTTCGACGAGTCCCTGACGACGGCGGAGATCGCGTTCGATGCCGAGTGTGGTATCCACGACGTTCTTCGAGACCTCCTTCAGCGATTGCTGGAGGTCGGAGACAGACTGCTGCAATGTGCCGACGGGTCGTTGTCCGACATAATAGCCTGCTCCAAACGCGCCGCCGAGAAGCAACAAGACTGTGAGAAATTTGGCCATAGTGGTCCTGCGTTAGCGGCGTCGTTTTGATGCAGGGGGCTTGGCTAATTGCTGGAGAAGGCTGTTCGCCGCCGCAATGCGCACCGCCTCGTCTGTGTCGCGTAACCCTTGTATCAAAATAGGGATGGCGCTGTCGTTACTTTTTCGCAATGCTTTGGCGGCTGACAGCCGAGGGAGCGGCTGTTGGTCTGATAGGAGCGTCTTCAATATCGTGAGCGCTTGTTCATCAGGAGAGACACTCAAGGCTTGGGCCGCTGCGCCACGAATGGACGGATCGGGATGTCGGGCCAGGTCAGCGGCCAAGGCGATGGCCGCGGTATCATCGAGGCGAAGCAATCCTTCGGCCGCATTGGCACGTACATGTGCATCGGGATCTCGAGTCAGTGCCAAGAGCAGCGGCCGGTTATCCTTGATCCCGAGTCTGCCGAGACTTGCGGCCGCGACGGCGCGAACCATCGCGATCTCGTCGCCAATGGCATGTGTCAGCGCGGCTGAGCCGCCAGGGGATCCAAATTCCCCCAGCGCCCCGGCAGCAAAGGCACGGACTGAAGGATCGGGATCATAGACGGCTTGCGCAAGGACGGGGAGGCTTGCCGGGCGTTTGAGGCGCCCCAAGACACCCAATGCGGCCATTCTGGATTCCGCATCAGGTAATGTTGCGGCACTGGTAATTTCGGCCAGCTGTTCGGACTGGCCCAACTTCACCAAGGCCGCGGAAGCAAAAATGGACTCGGGACCATCCTCCGTGCGAGCCACGTCAATCAAGCGTTGTCGAACATCGGAGGCGGCGGCTTCGCCGAGGGCGGTCATGGCGGCAATGCGGACGGTCGGCGTGGCATCTCGCAAGGCACGGCGCAAGGGCCCGGATTGTGCCGCGAGACCGGCTCTCCCAATTGCCTCGGCGGCTCGTGCGCGCACGACGACGGATGGATCCAGCAATCCATCCTCCAGAACGGCTGCGGTCTCCGGCAGCCCCAACTCCGCGAGGGCTGAGTACGCGGCGATTCGAACATGTTCGTTGCGGTCTCGTACGTGGCTGGTGATCATGCCGAGCGCCAAGGGGCGAAGAAGCGCGGCATCGTGAGATTGCCCCGGCTGCGTCAGTTTGGAATAAACGGAGAGGGCCTCGTCCGTGCGTCCAAGGCGGATATAACTCTGCAGGGCGAGGCGGAGGAATTCTTTGGCAGGTGTCGCATCTGGCGGAAGATTTCGGTAGAGCGCTGCGACTTCCGGATAATCACCTGCCTTGAAGAGGGCGGTGGCTTTCGATTCAATTGCAGACGGTGTTCCTGTGGCGGCAGCGCCGACAGGCGGTCCAACAAGCAACACGATCAGCCCGGCGGTCGCGATCGCAACGGTAGCCACGTGAGGGAACTGTGTGCGCAGCAGCCTCCGGTTCGATCGCTCGAACCACGTTACCATGTCGCAGGCATGCGCACCGTGGCGGCGCGGTACATCAGGCTGACGTAGTCCTTCAACATGCGCGTGGTGCAGAACTGGGGCGCGGTGGTGCGAATACATTCTTTCACCATTTGGAGCCAGCCACGAGGAATTCCGTCGCGATCTCGCTGATAGAACAGTGGAACGACTTCCTGTTCCAGCAGGCGATAGAGTTGTTCACCATCGTGATGATCTTGAGCCTGCGCGTCCGCCTGTTCGCTCAACGGCTGGATGCCCCATCCATTGGCTCCGTTGTACCCTTCAACCCACCATCCGTCTAAGACACTGAGGTTCAACACGCCGTTCAGGGCGGCTTTCATGCCGCTGGTGCCGCTGGCTTCCAGGGGAAAGCGAGGCGTGTTCAACCAAATATCGACACCTTGCACGAGGTACTTTGCCATATGCATTTCGTAGTCTTCAAGAAATGCGACGCGACCGCCGAGCTTGTGATCGTGACAGAACGACAGCACTTCATGGATGAAATACCGGCCCGGCTCATCGGCCGGGTGGGCCTTGCCGGCGAAAATCAGTTGGACCGGCCGCCAACGGTCTTGGAGCAGTACTTTGAGCCGCTCAAGGTCTCGGAAGAGCAGAGTGGCGCGTTTGTAGGTTGCAAACCGCCTGGCAAACCCAATGGTCAGAGCTTCCGGGTCCATGAGCGTTCCGCGTGTGAGCACTTGTGAGGGTTGGAGATGTCCATGCATCCAGCCGGCTCTGGCCCGCTCGCGGATAAAGCCCATCAGTTTCCGTTTCATGGCTTGGCGAACCGCCCACAATTCATGGTCAGGAACATCCATGACCCGTTGCCACATGGCGGGGTCGTCGCAGGTCTGTGTCCAAGTCGGACTGAGTGATTTACTGTAGAGATGGTGGAGTTCCGGGGAGATCCACGTCGGGGCATGAATACCGTTCGTGACGCTTCGGATGGGGATCTGATCGGTCGGCAAGCCGGGCCAGAAATGTTGCCACATCTCGCGTGTCACTCGGCCATGTTCCCGGCTGACGCCGTTGACGTGGGCGGAGAGGCGCATGACCAATGCGGTCATGTTAAATCCACCGTGCGATTCCGGGGTCTCACCCAGGCGCAGAAACTCTTCACGTGACAGCCCGAGTTGTTCCCAGTATCCGGCGAAATAGCGGTCCATCAAGTGGTGTGGGAAGACGTCATGCCCGGCAGGGACAGGGGTATGCGTGGTGAAGACGGTACTCTGACGGACTAATTCGCAGGCTTCCGCATGCGACGAACCCTTCTGAACGAACTCACGTACCCGCTCCAAGGTCAGGAAGGCCGAGTGTCCTTCATTGGCATGCCACACGGACGGCGAGATCCCGAGCGAACGCAACATGCGCACACCGCCGATTCCCAGCAGAATTTCCTGGCAGATCCGCATCTCCTGATCTCCGCCATAAAGTCGGGCGGAGAGGGCGCGGTCTTCCGGGCTGTTCTCAGGCACGTCCGTATCGATGAGAAACAGCGTGATGCGGCCCACCAACAGTTTCCACACGGCAGCGGTGACGCGCCGGTTCCCCATCTCGACGGTAAACCGGCACGATTCACCTGACGGAGTCTGGGCCAAATGGATCGGCGACTCATCGCGGTTAAACGGAGCGTAGGCGGCTTCTTGCCAGCCCTCGGGTGTAATGCGCTGGCGGAAATAGCCCTGCGGGTACATGAATCCGACGCCGACAAGCGGCAGCCCAAGATCGCTCGCTTCCTTACAATGGTCTCCGGCCAAGATTCCTAACCCGCCGCTGTAAATCGGCACGGAGGCGTGTAGTCCAAACTCGGCTGAGAAGTACGCGATGGTCTTCTTTGCCAAGTCGGCATGGTGTGTGCCGGCCCAACTTTTCTTATTGGCGAGATATTCATCGAACTGGCGGAAGACGGCCGAATATTGGCGAAGAAACGAGGGGTCCTCTGCCAGGCGCGTCAGCCGGTCCGACTGGATATCGGCGAGGAGTTTGACGGGATTGTGGTTTGTCAGGAACCACAGAGTCGGATCGATGGTTTCAAACAGCTGGCGGGCTTCCAAGGTCCAGCTCCACCAGAGATTCCGTGCCAGTTCAGGGAGCCGATTCAGGTTCTGAGGGAGAGCCGTCTTCGTCGAATTTGGAGAATCCACAAACACTCCTTTGGTCAAAGGCGAGCAATGCGTATGAGCGAATGATGGGTGACTATCGGCGGGAATTAGGCGTGCCCTGCCTTATGCCACGTGGCCCACTCTTTAGAGAATGCCACGGCGGCATACCGTTCGCCAAGGATTTTTGCGACCCGGTTCAAGAGTTTGGTGAGTTGTTGAAGCTCGGACAGCGTGAGATCGTCACGGAACCTTGGGTGGAGACCCCAGCGGGTTTCGACTTCTTCCCCCGACACGCTTGACATCAAGCTGACAAGCTTGATCTCCTGGCCGGTTGACTTGTTCTGTTCAGTCGATGTTCCAACGGCTGGAGCTCCGACCTGCGGCGCCTCTTGAGAGGGCGGAGCCTGTCCTTGAAGGACGGCGCTGAGCGCCGGGACAACGGCGCTGGCACAGAGTGATGCGGCGGCGCTGAGCTGTGCGTTGCGTGGCGCGCCGAGCGCCTCGGCCACATTCTCACCGAAGGTACGGAACATCTCGCTCTTGGTCTTGGAGTCTTCGGTGATCAGGAACTTGTAATGCTCGTAGGTCTGGCGGCTCTCGGCCACCGTTGTGCCGATTGTCATCACGATTTCCATCTGATCGGCATTGTTGCCGAAGGCCGGTTCCAGTGCCTGCTTCAACTGTTGGGTCACCGCATCTTCCAGCCCGTTCATGAACTCCGGCTGATCCTTCAGCGGAATGTGCAGGGCCACCAGCCGGTCCGTGAGGTTGAACATGATCTTGAGAAATTCCAGGTAGATGCCCCACTCATCCTGGCGCTTGAGCTTCAGCGCCTGCTCCGGCGCATTGCGCTTCATCATGGTGACCGATTCGCCCGACACGGCGAGCATCAGCTCGGCGAGCTGGCGAAGGCGTTCTTTGTATTCAGTGGTCGTTGTAGCCATGGGCTTGATCAAGAGCAGCGCGGATTATAGCGGAGACGTGCGCGGGGAGCAAAGAGACAATCCAGGGATTCATTCTTTGGGAGATTAGGACAGAGTCCGGTGGGCACAACAATAAACTCAATATATCGGTCATCATGCCCAGGTTAATTGATTGCTGCAGATGGGGTATTTCGAAAATATTTGGGTAGAGGCAACGTTGCCCATACCGTGCCCGTTCCGATAAAGTGAATGCCACGCCATTTGATGATTATCCACAATGGATGTTAGTTCGGTGCGAAATACGGAGTCGGAGTCACGGGTAAGGGTCTTACCTCGCGATGAGGGGCGGGAGCATCTGCTTGCGATGGCCGATATTCTGGCGAAGGTCATGGATACGTCGATCAGGATTCCTGGGACATCGTGGTCGATCGGGTTGGATCCGCTGCTCGGACTGATTCCGGGGATCGGCGATGTCATCGCCAATCTCATCGGCACGGTCATTCTCGGGATTGCGACGCGCCTGCAGATACCACGCATCGTGTTGGCGCGTATGAGTCTGAATCTCCTGATTAACGGAACGGTCGGGGCAGTTCCAATCGTCGGAGATCTTTTCTCGGTCTGGTTTCGAAGTCATGCCAGAAATGCGGCGCTGCTCCGGGAGGCAGCCCTGAAGCCGGATCGTGAAACCCATGCCGATTGGTTCTACGTGGCTGGAATTATCGGCGGCACAGTGGGACTCTTGCTGCTGACGATCGCCTGTATCATCTGGGTGATCTACAAACTCTGGGCTGTTGTGTCTGTATAAAAGATAGACGGAGTTATGGTATAGGAGCAGTTCTTCCCGATGAATCGAACCGTGTCACCGTCTTTTCTTATTTCTCATGGAACGAGAAGTTAAAACTTACGTATTGAAACGGCCTGCTGAGGACGCAACGCCCCGCACGTTGTCTATCGATTATGCGGCTGCACTGAATTCCCAGCAGTTGGCAGCCGTGACGGCGGGTGATGGCCCTTCCCTGGTCATTGCTGGCGCCGGCAGCGGGAAGACCCGCACGTTGGTCTATCGGGTAGCGTATCTCATCGACTCCGGCGTGGATCCCTCCAATATTCTCCTACTCACCTTCACGCGCAAGTCCGCGCAAGAGATGTTGGAGCGGGCCGGTGAGCTGATCGGGATGAGCAGTCGTCGCGTATGCGGAGGGACCTTCCATTCCGTGGCGAATTTGCTGTTACGGCGGTACGGCCGGTCAATTGGGATTGAGCCAGGGTTTACTATTTTGGATCGTGGCGATGCGGAGGACTTGATAGCTCTGGTCCGATCGCAGCTGGGGTTGAACGAAAAAGACAAGCGTTTCCCCCGCAAGGGCACGATCATGGAAATGATCAGCAAGAGCGCGAATACCTTGCGCAGTCTCGACGAGATCATTCTGGAAGAGTTCAGCCATTTTGCGGATCACTCGGAGGATCTGGGACGGCTCCACAAGGCCTATGAGACGGCGAAGCGGCAGAAGCAACTGTTGGATTACGACGATCTGCTTGTAATGTTGCGACAACTGCTCCTGTTCGATGAGGGGGCTCGCACGAATATTTCACGCCAGTATCGCCATATTCTCGTGGATGAATACCAGGATACGAATCGATTGCAGGCCGAAGTCATCCGCCAGCTGGCGACGACCCATCAGAATGTGATGGTCGTCGGGGATGATTCGCAGTCCATCTATGCCTTCCGGGGGGCGACGTTTAAGAACATCATGGAATTCCCGGAGCTGTTCCCCGGCACGACGGTCTATAAGCTGGAAGAAAACTACCGCAGTACCCAGCCGATTTTGAATCTGGCCAACTGCATCATCGAGGAAGCGACCGAGAAGTATACGAAGCGCCTCTTTACGAGAAAGATCGATGGGCCGTTGCCGTCACTCGTGGAAGCGACGGGAGAAAATGCGCAATCGCGATTCATCTCGCAGAAGATTCTTGAGCTTCGTGAAGAAGGCGTGCCGCTGAGTGAGGTGGCCGTGCTGTTTCGTTCGAGCTTCCATTCATTTGACTTGGAAATCGAGCTCTCTCGCAAGGAGTTGCCCTTTATCAAGCGCGGCGGGATGAAGTTTATCGAGACGGCTCATGTCAAAGATTTGCTGGCGCATGTGCGAGTCGTGGCGAACCCGCTTGATACGGTCAGCTGGCATCGCGTGCTGATGTTGGTGGAAGGTGTCGGGCCAAAGAAAGCTCAGGATGTACTTGCGGCAATCGTGAAGGCTGAGCGGCCGTTCGATGTGCTGCGCGGAGTGAACGGTCGTTCCGGGCAGGGACTGAAGGCCTTAGCGAATACGCTGGAGAGTCTGGCTGGATCGGAGGACCCGAAGCCGGAACATCACGTCAGCCAGATCTATGAATACTATCTTCCCATCCTGAAGGACCAATACGACGATTATCCGAAGCGCACGAGAGATCTGGATCATCTTCACGCCATTGCCGAAGGCTATCAGGGCATCGATGAATTTCTGGCCGATCTGGCGCTGGAACCCCCTGACGGCAGTACCGTGGGCGTGGAAGCGCCTGATCGCGATGATGAGCGGCTCGTGCTTTCCACCATCCATTCCGCGAAGGGATTAGAGTGGCAGTGTGTCTTTGTGATTTGGGCCGTTGACGGGAGGTTTCCGTCCGCCTATTCCTTTGTGGCTGATGACGAATTGGAGGAAGAACGGCGTCTGTTTTATGTGGCGGTCACGCGGGCCAAGCGGCATTTATTTTTGACATACCCCATCAATGTGTACGATCGGACGAGCGGGATGTTGCTCTCGAAACCGTCGCGATTTCTCGATCATGTGTCTTCTGACCTTCTCGACATGCTCGCCCTTGTCGAAGAGGGTGGAGGAGACTGGGGAATGGCGCAAGACCTCTATTGATGTGGCGACTCTCCGTTGTCCTTCCCGTGCGTATGAAATGCGTCACAATTCGATTCCTCCTGCTGTGGTGCTGTTGGTGGATGTCGGATGCCTTTGTGGAGGCTGCGCCCCAATCTCATCATGAGCGGAAGAGCGCGCACCAGTCCTGGGCGCGTCTCTTGGCAGAGGCAGAACGGTTGCACTTGCCGATGAAGTTTCTTCTCGTACTCCCACCGGATTTTATCAATTTTGAGTTTGATGAGCTTCGGACCTACGCTGCAGAGTACCATCCAGGTGAACATCGGATGCTTCTTAATCGAAGGCTGTCACTCAATGCTGCGGGGAGGGTGCTTAAGCCGCTTGGAGGGATGACACATAAGGAGCTGGAGGTGTTGTACCATGAACTGTTTCATGCGTATATGGATTACCTCATGGTTAGAGGTGTTCCGCTTGGGGAGCCCGAGCGCGGCTCGGACGTACTCCTGCGCGCTGCGAAGGAGTACCAGGTTTGCCGCTATGGAGAGGTGATGATTGCCCCGATCGTTCAACGAATGGACGACGTGGAGTCGCGCTATTTGACGGAGACGGAATCCTGGGAGGCATTGAATGAAACCTGGGCGGTCTTTGTCGGCTGGGTGGTGTGGAGTCAGCTGGAATTGCCACGGCAGACAGGGGAGTCCGTGTTTCATGGTGGGCAGGATGCGCATCAATGGATTTTGCGCTTCAAAAGAGCTTTTGAGAACGGTGAGTTTCGTGGGTACTATGTTCCGGAGGAGCCGGGAGAACGACGTCTCGCGCAGAAACGATACTTAGCCAAATCCGCACAGCTGTCCTTGGAAGAAGCCTTTGTTATTATGGAGCAAGCGCTTGGTTTTTCGAATGATTTTGTTAAGATGGCTGATGTGTCGTTCGGTCCAGCCTGGCGATCCACCTGTTTGACCGGGAAGGAAAGAGTGAACTAAAAAGGCTCAAGGCCAAATTCTCCTCTTGACATCATGTAAGTTCATCAATAGAATCCGGCAATTCGTAACCTAGCCTGTCCGAGCACTTCAAGGAATCAATCTGTACTGAGGATTGAGGAAGAGAATTGTGCACGGATAGGCCTATGTGTCTTTGTCGGGCCGATGGCTATTTGTGCTGAATGGCTGGTGTGATTGATCAATAGAAACATCTCGGGCAGGTACCCAAGTGGCCAAAGGGGGCAGACTGTAAATCTGCTGGCTTATGTCTTCCAAGGTTCGAATCCTTGCCTGCCCACCATGCAGAGCTTGCCTGACCGCAAGTATTAAAGAGCGTGGGCGTACGAACGAATTAGTATCTCAGGCATTCTGAGTTTGATCGTTTTGGTTGATATGGACGAGTTGGATAAGCGTCGTTCATATGTTCGGTGGGGTGAATGTCTGGGGTGATTGTGGGATTCAGGTAAGTCGTGAGTGCCGAGGCGTCAGGTTCTGTGATTCGGTGTTGAGCACTCAGGGATATGTACAAGGATAAGGCGGGCGTAGCTCAGTGGTAGAGTTCCAGCCTTCCAAGCTGGCTGTCGTGGGTTCAAATCCCATCGCCCGCTCCAAAAAGACGTGAAGCGTGGATCGCGGAGCGCAGGGAGAGTGCTGGATGTGGGGTGAAATGCGCTTCGCGAGTAATGGGCGACGCGAGACGAAATCGAGATGCCCACGTAGCTCAGTTGGCAGAGCACGTCCTTGGTAAGGACGAGGTCACGCGTTCGATCCGCGTCGTGGGCTCCATGTAGGTTTGGGGTTGGGCTGTGTCATTCCATATTGTATGGGGTTAAGTGATCCGCGGCGTGGTTTCGGTTTGAGGTAGTGCTTGCTCGACCTGAAGTATGGCTCAGTTGTACTGGGCGTGAGGTGCCACCTTCTGGGGTTTAGACAAAGGAGTTAGGGTATGGCGAAGGCGAAATACGAGCGGAAGAAGCCGCACGTGAACATTGGGACGATCGGGCACGTGGACCATGGGAAGACGACGTTGACGGCGGCGTTGACGAAGGTGTGTTCGGAT
>CAADGK010000104.1 GCA_900696515.1 uncultured Nitrosospira sp.
CACAGCACGCTCGACTTCCGACCTTGACCGTTCAGTATGCGGATTACGCCGATTGGCAAAAGGCCTCGCTTGGTCATGGCCTTCGAGAAGTCAACCGAGCCTACTGGACCAGGCAGCTCAGCGACACTAAACCGCCCGCGGAACTTCCCATCGATCGACAACGACCGCGAACACGCACGTTTGAAGGAGGTGTGCGGTTTCGATCCCTTTCTCCTCGACTTGTGACCGATCTCGATCGCTTCTGCCAACAGCGCAGTATCACTCCCTTCATGGTGCTGTACGCTGTCTTTGCGATATGGCTGCATCGCTATACACAAGAATCAGATGTGGTGATTGGATCGGTCGTGGCCGGCAGGCGTCGGAGAGAGTTCGAAGATATGATGGGGTATTGCGTCAATACGGTGGCGTTACGGTCTGAACTATCCGAAGGACTGACCGGCCACGAGTTGTTGAAGCAGATACGCCGTGTGGTGATCGAGGCCTATGACCATCAGGATCTCCCGTTTGAAGAAGTGATCGAGGCGTTGTCGTTACAACGAGCACGTCAACTGTCTCCACTGTTCAACGTGATGATGGTGTGTGAAGACGACCCCTTGTCCACGCTCAACATCAAGGATCTTGAGATCACTCATCTCCCCTGGGAACCGACGGCATCGGAGTTCGACCTGGTGTTGATGGTGTTCAACAGGCTTGATGGCCTGGATCTGGCGTTTCTCCATGATTCCACGATTTTTGAAGACTCGACGATCGACCGAATGCTGGGACAGCTGGAGATCCTTCTTCATGAGTTTCTCACGAAACCTGAGGCCCGTCTCGATCAACTTTCATTGCTGACCCCCGAAGAGAAACGACACGTTCACCTGACTTGGAACGAACCACCTTCTTGGACCTCCGGTATTCATACGCTCATCGAGGCGCAGGTCAAACGAACTCCCCATGCGCCCGCTGTGACCTGTGGAGATCAGTCGCTGAGCTACCAAGAGCTGAACCGGAGAGCGAATCGAGTCGCGCTCGCGCTGCGGACGCTTGGAGTGGGTGCAGATGTCCCAGTGGGTCTCTGTGTCGAGCGCTCGGTGGACGCCCTCGTGGGTCTCTTGGGCATTCTCAAGGCCGGGGGAGGATATGTTCCCCTGGATCCGTCCTTCCCCAGCCACCGCCTCCAGCTCGTGCTAGAAGACGCAAACGTGGAGATCTTAGTAACTCAGGCGAAGCTCCGTAGCCATTTCCAGACTTTCCGCGGCCACATGTGTGACGTGGAGACACTTTCCACATCCGCGCTGGGCGGGACAGAGGACGAGAACCTTGCACACTCCGTTTCCCCGGATCAGCTCGCCTATCTCATCTATACCTCCGGCTCGACAGGGAACCCGAAAGGTGTGGCCGTGCCGCACGGCAGTCTGATGACCTCTCTTCACGCCAGGCTGCAGTACTATCAGGAACCGGTATCTCGGTCCTTACTGACCTTCTCACTGGCCTTCGATGGATCAGTGACCGGTATCTTTTGGACATGGCTCCAGGGAGGGGAACTGATCATCCCATCAGAGACCGCCCATCGTGATCCCACACAGCTTGCTGCGCTCATCGAGCATCATCACGTCTCACACGTGGTGTGGGTCCCTTCTTTGTATCATGCGGTCCTCGGCGACGCATCGGGTACGCAGCTGGAATCGCTTCGTGTCGTCATTACAGCCGGCGAGAGTCTTCCCCTTGAGCTTGTGAGACGACATTACCAGCTCCTACCGTACGCCACCCTGTACAACGAATATGGCCCAACGGAAGCTACGGTCTGGTGTAGCGTCTATCAAACCACCCGAGAGGAAACAGCGGCCCGAGTACCGATCGGCAAACCTATCGCCCATATGCAGCTCTATGTGCTGGATGAGCGTTTGCAGCCGATGCCCATCGGCATACCAGGAGAACTTTATATCGGGGGAGAGTGTTTGGCCCGTGGCTATGTCAACCAACCAACGTTGACCCAAGAGCGTTTTCTTTCGAACCCCTACGTGGTTGGCACCAGACTGTATCGAACCGGTGACCTGGCACGATACCGTGCCGACGGCAACCTAGAATTTCTTGGACGAATAGATCAGCAAGTCAAACTGCGTGGGTTTCGGATCGAACTGGGAGAAATCGAGTATGCGCTGAGTAACTTCCCGGGTGTTCATCACGCGGCGGTGTTGCTTCGGGAAGATAAACGGGACCAGCACCGGCTAGTCGGCTACATTGCGGGTGAATCATCGCTGAAAGACAAACTTGAGGCCGTTCGCGGTTATCTCGTCTCACGATTACCGAACTACATGGTGCCCTCCATCATTCTGTGGCTCGAGGCGATGCCGCTCAGTGCGACGGGCAAGGTGAATCGACGCGCGCTTCCCGCTCCTGAATACACAGCCAATCACGCCGCGGTGAGGGTTGCTCCAAGAAACCCAGTTGAAGAATCACTGGTGGAACTGTGGAAGTCCGTGCTGGAGGTCCCGGAGGCCGGCATCCATGATCATTTCTTTGAGCATGGAGGCCATTCACTCTTGGCGACTCAGCTCGTTTCCCGAGTCCGCGAGCTCTTCGAAGTTGAAGTTTCGCTTTCCGCGCTGTTTGAACGACCGACGATCGCTGCGTTGGCCGAAGAAGTGACCCGGCTGCGTCAGAGTGAGCAGAACGCTCCGATGATGCCGTCGATCACACCGGTGCCGAGAGACCAGCCGCTCCCCCTTTCCTATTCTCAGCAGCGGATGTGGTTGATGTATCAGCTGGCACCCAAGAGCACGGCGTACAACATGCCGTTTGCGTCGAGACAGATGGGACAGCTCAACAAGACTGCTCTCAGAAAAACGATCGATGCGATCTGCAGCCGCCATGAGGTGTTTCGAACGACGTTCATGATGAGTGGGGAGGGACCGGTCCAAGTCGTCCACCCCTTTCGTCCTCCTCATTGGGTCAAAGTGAGTCTCGAGCACTTGCCCTCCGACGCGCGACAACAGGAGGCGGCTCGCTTGGTCGAGCAGGAAGCCCACCAGCCATTTGATCTTGAGAAAGGCCCATTGGCCAGGTTCACGCTTATCGAGGTTGAGCCTGAAGACCATGTACTGATGCTGACCATGCATCATATTATCGGGGATCAGTGGTCGTTCGGGATCATCGGGTACGAGTTTGCGGTCTTCTACAATGCGTTTTGTCGAGGAGACGTTCCTTCCGAACGACCGATTCCTCTTCAGTATGCCGACTACGCAGTCTGGCAGCGTCGCTGTCTGACCGATGATTGGCTCGGCAGACAAGCGGAGTATTGGCAAAAGAAACTGGAAGGCCTGTCAAAGCTCTCATTGCCGACCGATCATTCACGGCCCGCGATTCAGACATTTAACGGCGCCCATTGCATGCTGGAGTTGCCTGCGTCATTGATCGAACGACTGAAGCAATTCAGCGCGGAGCACAATGCCACGGTGTTCATGACCCTGTTGGCCTGTTTCCAGATCCTCTTAAGTCGGTATTCCGGCCAGCCTGATATCGCCGTAGGATCTCCGATCGCGAACCGGACACAATCCGCAGTCGAGTCGATCATCGGGTCGTTTGTCAACACGCTGGTGTTGCGCACCGATCTGTCCGGAAATCCGACCTTCCTTGAGGTGATGGCACGAGTGCGTTCCACAGCGTTAGAGGCCTATGCCAACCAGGACTTCCCGTTCGATAAACTGGTTGAGACCATGCACTCCTCACGTGACCATAGTTCGGCCCCACTGGTGCAGGTCCTCTTCAACGTCCCGAATGCTCCGATCGGAGAAATTAACGTCCAAGGATTGAGTTGGGTCCCGTTTGAAGTTGAAACGCAAGCCGCCCAGTTCGACTTGAGCCTGACGATTGAAACGGAGTTCTCCCGAAAGGCGTATTTGACGTTTAACACGGATCTCTTCGAACTACAGACCGCCCAACGGATGTTAGGACAGTATAGGGTCCTACTCCAGAGCGCACTGGCAAATCCCCAGAGCAGGCTGTCCGAACTCCCGACATTGACGGTGCACGAGCAGCAACAGATGTTGCAGGATTGGAATCACACACAGCGGGCCTATCCTCGGTCTGAATGCTTTCCTCAACTGTTTGAAGCACAGGTCGAGCAGACACCTGAGGCCGTCGCCCTGTCGATGGGCCAGAAGACGCTGTGCTACAGCGAGCTCAACGCGCAGGCGAATAAGCTGGCGCGCTACCTCCAAACGCTGGGCGCCAAGCCTGGTGTGACGGTTGGTGTAAGTCTCGAGCGATCGTTGGAGATGGTGATTGCCTTACTGGCCGTGCTCAAAACCGGTGCGGCTTATGTTCCTCTCGACCCAGAATTTCCACGGGATCGACTTCGGTTCATGGCACAGGATGCGTCCGTCGCCGCGGTATTGACGACCACCGACCTCTCCGATCGGTTCGATGCACGCACCTGCCGTTTGCTGTGTCTCGATCTCGAGAACGAGCGCATCGCGCAGGAAGCCGACCACAACCTTGGCCCGATCGCGACGCCACACGACCTGGCGTACATCCTGTACACATCGGGTTCCACGGGACAACCCAAAGGCGTGGAAATACCTCACCAGGCTCTCGTGAATTTCTTGTGGTCGATACGGCAAGAACCGGGCTGTTCGGCTCAAGATATCATGCTCTCCGTTACGACCATTTCTTTCGATATTTTTGGATTGGAACTGTATGTGCCGTTGCTGGCCGGAGCCCGTGTCGAGATCGCGAGTCGAACCGTGGCGATGGACGGGCGACAACTGCGGACGCTCTGCGAGACGGTACGGCCGACGATCATGCAAGCGACTCCGGCAACATGGCGCATGCTCATTGAGGCCGGATGGCTGGGCAGTAAACAGCTGACGGTACTCTGCGGTGGAGAAGCGCTCCCTCCTGATTTGGCAACACAGATATTAGAGCGGTGCTGTGCCTTGTGGAACATGTATGGCCCGACCGAAACGACGATCTGGTCCACGATCGAGAAGATCGAGCGGACCGATCGGGAAATCACCATCGGAAAACCTATTGCGAATACCGACGTATATATCTTGGATCAGTTTCTCCAACCAGTTCCGGTTGGAGTATCCGGAGAACTTTATATCGGAGGTCACGGATTGGCGAGAGGCTATCGCGGACGGCCTGAGCTGACACAGGATCGGTTCATCCCTCATCCATATTCCATAGAGCCTCTCGCGAAGCTGTACCGAACGGGGGACCTGGCTCGGTATCGACCGGATGGGCGCATCGTGCATCTTGGTCGAATGGATAACCAAGTCAAGATCAGAGGGTTCAGAATTGAATTGGGGGATATCGAAGCGGCCCTAAGCCGCCATCAAGCCATCCGCCAGGCAGTGGTCAGCGCAAGGGAAGATCAGCAAGGGATCAAGCAGTTAGTGGCCTATGTCGTCTGCCAAGATGGACTTGTACCTAGCCAGGCAGATCTTCGCTCCTACCTCCACTCACAGATTCCAGATTACATGGTCCCTTCGCTCTTCGTCTTTCTGACGGAACTGCCGTTGACGGCCAACAACAAGGTCGACAGGAAAGCGTTACCTGCTCCTGCTCTTGCTCCATCGCCCGCCGCGGTGCAGATCGCCCCAAGCGATCGAGGGCATGTCCAGATGGCCGCCTTGTGGCACCAAGCGTTTGGGCTCAAGACCATCGGAATTCACGATAACTTCTTCGACCTCGGCGGCCACTCCCTCAAGGCCGCTCAGCTCTTCTACCTCATTGAACAGGTCTATGGGAGACATCTTCCACTCTCCACGCTGTTTCAGGCTCCGACGATTGCCGCACTCACCTCGCTCTTGGCACAAGAACAATCGGCATCACCGTGGCAATCCCTGATTACCATTCAGCCAAACGGGTCAACCGTTCCGATGTTCTTGATTCCGGGAGTGAAAGGCAATGTGTTGGGGTTTGCTCCATTGGCGAGGCTCCTGAGCCGGACATTTCCGGTGTATGGATTGCAACCGCGAGGATATGACGGGAACGCCGAACCCTTTCGTTCGATCCCGGAGATGGCGCACCATTACGTTGAGGAGATTGTGGCGTGCATACCTCAAAGCCCCTACGTCATTGTCGGTGCCTGCACTGGCGGGCTGGTCGCCTATGAAATGGCACAGCAACTCGTGGCGCGCGGTGCGGCAGTCACGCTTGTGGTTTTGAATAGCTGGCATCCCTCCTCGTACCAGCAGTACGATACTACGCTCTCCAGGGGACTGGCGTCGCCACGCCTCCTCCTCTCGATGATGAAACGCAACTTGGACGCGCTCTTGCGATGCATGCGCGAGCGAGTCGAGCCCGGTTCCACAGGGTTAACGGAGTATGACATACGACAACGTCAGCTCGAACACGTCAGGAAAGCGATGTATCTTGCCTCTGCCCGATATACAATGCACCCCTATCAAGGTTGCCTGCTCAACATCGTCACGTCGCAGCCAGTCGTCGGGCACGATACCCGATATGACTGGGGGAAAATGGCAAGAGGAGGATGTCACACGGTCCAGGTTGCGGCACTTCGTACGGCAGACCTTGTGCTTTCACCACATGTTGAAGAAATCTCCATGCATATCCAACGCTTCATCGCCGAGCAGTCACATGACTCGCCTCTCCGTCCCAATAACATGGCCGCCTGATCGTCGCTCTCTTGCATTCTCTATGTTCGGGATTGCCACGTGCTGATCTCATTCCAGTCGATCGAGCAGCTCATACGCACACAGGGACACGGTCCCCTCTGCCTCGAACCGGATGCTGTCCATCTGTGGGGGGTCGAACTCGATGGATCGTCACACAGTTTTGACCAATGTGTCGGCTGGTTGGATGAGGAAGAGCGCCGCCGAGCCAACCATTTGATTCATGCGGAAAACCGCCGATACTATGTGCTGGCTCACGGATGCCTGAGAGCGGTGCTCGGTAGATACCTCCGGCTTGCACCTGATCAGGTTGCGATGGACCGTCGCGCAGCAGGTAAACCCTTCCTGAAGACATCATCACAAGACGGGTCGGGAATCACCTTCAATCTTTCCCATGCCCATGGCCGTGCCCTCATCGCAGTCTCCAAGGCTCAGGAGGTCGGCGTTGATCTTGAGTGTGTGCGTTCAGAAGTCGACGTCACAAAACTCTCTGCCCGCTATTTTGCTCCATCCGAACATGCATCAATCATGCTGCTCCCTGAGGAAATACGGTCCGTCCGATTCTTCCGTTATTGGGTGGCGAAAGAGGCCATGCTGAAAGCGCAGGGCGTCGGTCTCCGGGGACTGTCCGATTGCGAGGTTGTCTTTGATCAAGAAGAACTCAACAGGGATGTTCAGGTTCGCTTGGGTTCTCAGTTCACAGCGCCACTTCGCGTGCGTCTGCTCTCTTGTGGGGAAGGATGGGAAGCCGCAGTAGCCGCGCAGAATTTAGACATCGTGAAGCAGGGAGGGTAGCACAACCGAGGTCACCGTCTCCGTCATGTTGCCGGGATTGCTACTAACGGCGGCAGGCGGAAGACTGTCGAACACATTCCCTGAGCCATCCCGTGATCTCATCGAGCAGCACGGCAACCGCCCGATTGGCTGCAACCACGCCACCATAGGCGTTCTCACTCGGTGCCGTTTCAATGGCTTCAAAACGCTGCATTCCCACAATCGTCGATCGTTTAAGGTCCACCAACTGAGCGTGTGCCGTCACCCTGACGCGGCTAGGCTGTTGAACAAATTCCTGTTGCAGGGCCAACCCGTAGATATCGAACCGATAATCACCCGGCATCACACTTGGTAACAGCACAACATCTCGCCAGAGGCCGCTCTGGCGCAAGCTCTGGACCACCAAGGGGGCGAACATATTTGCCGGGGTGTCGGCCCATTGATTCGCAGCGAAATACTCCAACTCGTAGGGTCGCTTGAGATAGACCATCCGAGGGGTTTCAAATCCTGGCTCGGCCTGAGGGGGATTCAGCAGAATGACGGGGCTGTTCCCATCAGCAACGTGCACCTCCCTCTCCGTTCCCTCAAGACTCAATTGATAGGTGCGGGTCGCCTCAGATCCGCCGCGGAAGGAGATGCAACCGCTCGTAAGCAGCACCAGTAATACACAGCTTGCTAGGACTACCCGACAACCGACCATTGCCCCCTTCACAACTTTTCGTTCTCTAACCGGCTCATTCTCCCGGCCCCCGCGATGGGGTCTTTCGTCCAAACACCAGTGAGCTCGGCTCCCGTTCCAACTCCCGCGCCACACGCGTCAATGTACCGGTGAGCTGCCTCAGCTCCGTCACCAATTGACCAGCTTCCGGCAGGGTCCGCTTGGTAAATTGCTGCAATTCCGGGCGGGCTTCATTCACGACCGCGCCCACGGTTTTCGTGGTCTTCGCAAGCTCCTCGGTCGCCACATCCATAGCCTTCACGCTCTTGCTGATCTCCGCAAGCAAGGGAGGAACCTGTGCATTCAGCGACGCCGTGAGTTTGGATAAGTTCTCGGCACTTCTGGCTGCGCCGTTTAAACTCTGTTCGATCTGGGCCTTGTGGCCGGCAATGGTCTGGGCCACCTCCGAGAGATCGGTGATGGTCTTCGTCAGCATGGTGCGGTTGTCGTCGTTCAACGCATTCGCCACCCCTTTGGCCGCCAGATCGAGATCGCTCAACAGCTGGCCCAGCCCTTCTTCAGAGAGGAGGCGAGAGGCCGTCTTATCCAAACGGGAAAATAAAGAGGGGCCGGTCTTGATCACCGGATAGGTCTGTCCCGCTTGAGCTTGCAATGCAGGAGCCTCGCGGCTCCCTCCTGTCAAATTGATTGTGGCAAGGCCCGTCAGCCCCTGAGTTTCAAGCATGGCAATGGTATCGGTCTTGACGGGTGTGCCCCGCACAATGTCCAACGTCAATTGGACCTCCTCCGGATTGTCCGGGCGCAACGCGATGGCCTTCACCCGACCCACGTCGACTCCGCGATACTTCACGCTGGAATCGACACTGAGGCCTGCCACTGATTCCGTCATATAGGCCTCGTAGCGATCGTACGAACCACGGTAATCGCTCTTCCCCAGCCAGAGAATCCCGGAGAGGATCGCCGTGCTGAGCAACGCCACGAACAAACCGACGACGATGTAGTTGACCTTTGGTTCCATTTGCTCTGTGTTCCGTGGCCCATCATTCACGAGAGCCCGAGTGCCCTCGTGCTGAGTTGACAGTACACCGCCTACGTAGAGCTCACAATGAAAAACGTCCTAGCCCGCATTATTCATGACGGTTCGTCGCGAAATCGCCAAGCCGCGTCGTGAGACCAGCGCGCGGAGCCCTGAGAACCCAAGGCGTACTCGTGCAGTACGTCGAGGATTCGAGGGGCGAGTCCGCTGGCCGAAGGTTCGTCGCAACAGCGGATCGGCGGTTGCAGCAGAAGTGTTCATGAATAATGCGGGCTAGCCCAATGCATCACGCATCACGTCTGTGACCATTCCGTGCGGCCTGTTCACGTGCGGCACGCCCACGGGGACCATGGAAATAATCTCGGACGATCGGGTCATCGGACCGAGCCAGTTCTTGCATGGTGCCGATCCCCAGTACCGCTCCGCGGCCGAGTACCGCCACACGAGTCGCGATCCCCCACAGGGAGTCGAGGTCATGTGTCACCATCACCACAGTCAGCCCCAAGAGGCGCTTGAGCGAGAGCACGAGCTCATCAAATGCTGTCGCCACGATGGGGTCAAGCCCGGCCGTCGGCTCATCAAGAAATAACAACTCCGGATCCATGACGATCGCGCGCGCGAGGGCTGCTCGCCTTCGCATCCCTCCGCTGAGTTCGTTGGGATATTTCGCGGCGCTGTCCGGCGGTAACTCCACCATCGCGATCTTAGCAGCGACGATGTCCCGGATCAGACCGGCACTCAGGGTAGTATGCTCTCGCAACGGCACCGCGACATTTTCGGCCAGCGTGAGAGAACTGAACAGGCCGCCCTGCTGGAACATCACTCCGAATCGGCGATGAACGGGATGACCATCGCCCATCTCCAGTGTTCGGCTATCGAGTCCGAACAACCGTATCGTTCCGGATGAAGGTGTCACCAAGCCGATAATTTCGCGCAGTAATGTCGTCTTCCCGCAGCCATTGCCTCCGGCAATCGCAAAGATTTCTCCTCGCCTGATAGAGAGACTGATATCTTCATGGACAACGGCCCGTCCGAACTTTGTCGCGACATGGCTGACTTCGATCACCGGCATCTCAATATCCGTTGCGGACGACATAAGGACTACCTTACGAGGACACCGAGTACAGTGTCAGACGATGATGACCACGCTTGTTCGGCAAGACCGCTCGCGCGCGCCTTGTTGTTCGTTTCTCGCTCCTTCGATCCAGAGTTTCAGGTTTCACGTTTAAAGTTTCAAGCTGTGAAGGAATCACACCTGAAACATGAGACTCGAAACGTGAAACTGTTGGGCCCGTATGTTCCACGCTTCACACGCTTGCCCTTCGACAAGCACAGGGTGAACGGTCAATATCGGATATTCATGAACACGACACTAGAGATCCCACCAATTCAGCAGGATACTACAGATCGCATCAAACACAATGACGAGAAAAATCCCCTGGACGACACTGATCGTCGTGTGACGACCAACATCATCGACTCCGCCTCTGATCTGAAATCCTTGATAGCAGCCCACCAAGGCGATGAGCGCCGCAAAAAACGGGGCTTTCCCCAACCCGATCAAGAAGTGTCGCACCGGAACGGCTTCCTCAAACCGAGCGACAAATTCGACGAAACTCACGTTGAGCTCCCCCAAGGCAATGAGCATCCCACCGAACACACCCACGACATCCGCATACACCGTCAAGAGCGGAAGGGCGATCACCAAAGCCAGCGCTCTCGGCAAGACCAGAAGATTCATAGGAGAAATCCCCAATGTCCGCACCGCATCCAATTCCTCCGTGACCTTCATGGTACCGATCTCAGCCGCATAGGCTGAGCCCGATCGGCCGGCAATCAAGATGGCCACGATCAGCGGTGCAATTTCTCGCAGCAGCGAGATGCCGACCAGATCCACGATAAAAATGTTCGTGCCGAACTTTCTGAGCTGCTCTGCCCCTTGATAGGCAATAACGATGCCGACCAAAAACGTGAGGAGCCCCGTGATCGGTAACGCTCGCACGCCATCTAGTTCAACGAAACGCAGGAGGGCCCGCCACCGAATCGAACGTGGGCGCACCAATGCTCGGCCGAAGGCGATGGTGCTTTCCCCAATGAAGGCCAATGCACGGGAGGTTGCTGCTTGCCGAGACTGCACCGCCCGCGTGAGACCCGCTGCCCAGCTTGTACCACCGACCACCCGCCATTGCTCAGGCCGAGGCCACTGGAGTTGGACTTTCTGAAGCAGATCCGCAAACTCCGGTCTCAGCCCTTGGGGAACACTCGCCTGACCGTTACGAGGACTGTGCTTGAGACAACGTTGCAGTAAGAGCGCACCTCCCGTATCCATGGCCGTCACACCCACGGTGTCGAACCGGACATCGGACCCATCGGGCCACCGAAGAGTTTGGATTTGCCGTTCCAACTGTACCAGGTTCGGAAGAGTCCAGGCCCCTCGGCAATGAATCATGGACCTATCAACGGAGATGGTTGCCTGTTCCATGGGGTTCACTCTCTGTACAGCGCATCTCGTTAAGCGTGAAATTCAGTCATTCGCAATAATCATTGGTCAATGAAGAATGACTGACGACTAATGACCACTCCTCAGCCTTACGAGAGACGCTTCATGCTCGACGAGCGACTCAACGGCTTTCCATGATCGCCTTCAGCTGCGCCCCTGTAATCACCTCACGCTCCAACAGGAGCGCGGCCCCCTGTTGCAGTACGCCCTTCTTGTCTTCCAGCAATCGCCGCACCCGTCCATACTGCTCATCGACAATCCGGCGCACTTCGCAATCAATTTCCCTGGCGGTCTCTTCGGAATAATCGCCTTTCTCGGATGCTACAGGGAGCTGGAGGAACTGTGGCTGTCGCTCCCGTTCCAATGTGATCGTGCCGAGTTTCTCGCTCATGCCGTAAGCCTTCACCATACTCTTCGCGATATCCGTGGCTTTGACGAGATCGTTCTGTGCTCCCGTGGAAGCCTCGCCGAAGATCGTTTCTTCGGCAATCCGCCCGCCGAGCAACACCGCTACTTTATTCTCCAATTCCGATTTCGTCATGAGAAACCGGTCTTCCGTCGGCAGTTGCAATGTATACCCGAGCGCCGCGACGCCGCGAGGAATGATCGAGATCTTCTGCACCTGATCGGTGCCGGGGATGGACAGGGCCACCAGCGCATGGCCGGTTTCATGGAACGCAACCCGTTCTTTCTCCATCTTGTTCAGGACGCGATTCTTCTTTTCCAAGCCCGCGATGACACGCTCGACCGCTTCCTGCAATTCAGAGAGATGGACTTGATCCTTCCCGCGTCGAACCGCCAGCAATGCCGATTCGTTGATCACGTTCGCCAGGTCAGCTCCGGAAAATCCCGGAGTCATGGCCGCAATCTGTTCCAAATCGGCCTCCTGGCTCAAGGCCACTTTCTTGGCGTGAACGCGGAGCACGTCCAGACGCCCTTTTTTGTCTGGACGATCCACGGTGACATGGCGATCAAACCGCCCCGCGCGCAGGAGCGCGGGGTCAAGAATTTCCGGACGGTTGGTCGCGGCCATGAGAATCACCCCGACTCGGGGATCGAATCCATCCATTTCGACCAACAACTGATTGAGAGTTTGCTCGCGCTCTTCATGCGCCATGGGTCCCACGCCTCGGGCCTTGCCCAGAGCGTCCAATTCATCAATGAAGATGATGCAGGGCGCTTTGCCCTTGGCCTGTTCAAACAGATCACGAACCCTGGCAGCACCCACTCCCACAAACATCTCGACAAACTCTGACCCGCTGATACTGAAGAACGGTACTCCGGCCTCACCGGCTACGGCACGGGCCAGCAGGGTTTTGCCGGTGCCCGGCGGGCCGACGAGGAGGATCCCCTTCGGAATCTTACCGCCGAGCTTGGTGAACTTCTCCGGCGTCTTCAGAAACTCGATCACTTCGCGCAGCTCGTCTTTGGCCTCATCCACACCGGCGACGTCCGCGAACGTCACTTTGATGTCCTTCTCCATATAGATCTTGGCCTTCGACTGACCGACCTGCATGAAACCGCCCTGGGCCTGGCCAAAACGCTTGAGGATAAAGAACCAAATCCCGACGAACAGGGCGACCGGAACCACCCACGACAGCACATCGCGCCAAAATGTGGATTCGATCACACCGGCAAACGTGACTCCGTGTTGGTTCAATTCCCGGACCAAGTCCGGATCTTCGACTCGCACGGTCGCAAAGGATTTCTGTTCTTTCGACTCACCCTCGGGTTTCAGTTTGCCCGTCAGCACATGGTTGGCAACCGCCACCTCCGCGATCTTGCCGTCGGCCACCAGCTTCTTGAATTCGCTGTAGGGGAGTTCTTCCACCTTGTTGAAGGTATGAATGAGATCATGCACAAGGACGACGGCCATCATGGCCAACAGCACATACCAGATAGAGAATGAGACTTTATTGTTCATCGCTCCGCTCCACTCCAGGTACAGACTCTGACCCGCACTGGACTAAAACGTGAAATAGGCCCCGACACCGATCGACTCGATCTTTTGATTGTAGAATGGCCCATACGGATTATGGCCGTGGAAATAGGTCGCCAAGATTCGAAAACGCCGGCGCGACCCCGTGCGGGACCATTCGAATCCGCCGACCACGTTGGTGTTGATGATCCAACCCAGTTCCTCGTGCGATTTGAAATCTCCCGAAATCATGGGCGTCATAACCAAGTGCTTGAGGAACGGCTCCAAGATCCTGGTCCGCATCGACGGCGCCCGCGCCTCGAATCCCCATTGGACTCGGGTACGGTCGATCGTCGACGGCTCACGGTGGACGAGCACCGCCGCGCCTCCATACAGGCGAAGCCATCGGTAGTCGTAGGACAGAATCCCTTCAGCCTCCTCCAAGATGAAACTCGACGGTCTGATGTCAGGACGACTGGCCAAGAACTCATCGCCCAGATGACTGCTCTGGTGATAGTAGCGAAGCCTCGCCGACCAATTTCCCGAACGCCAGGAGAGCGGGAGCCCAACGTTGAAATCCGTGTTGATCAATGCCGCGTTTTTTTCGTCCAGGTTGAACTGCGCAAACACTCCGGTGAGCAGTCCCACTTGCCACCCGTCACAGCCCTTCCGCTTCGTGTAGATTCCGAAGTTCTCTCCGATAGCCACTGATCCCAGACTGAATGAGGAATTCTCAGCCCGCAAGCGCGACTGCTGCCAGATGGCGAAGAACTGCGGTTGCTTGGGATCCGCGATCAAGGGGCGAAAAACATCGTCGGAGGGAAAAGCCTCGCTCGTCTCCCCCTCGTCATGATGATCATACCGACAATCGATGACAGTTGGTACCTTGGTCTCTTCCGGATTGTTTGACTCGGGATTCTCCGCATAGGCGTACCCGACCAGCAAGAGCACCGCCCACCCCAAACACAGGACTCGTAACGAACACGAAACCAACCGGCCCATATCGCGCTATCCTCCCAATCATGACGTGATTCTGCCTGACCGTTCAACGGCCTCCGACGCCTATCCGATAGCATATTTATACGGGAATTTCACATGTTTTTGATGCGGGCTGAGGAAGCGGTTCCTGGAGGGAATACCGGCGGGGAGCCGTGAAAGCCATTCACGGTATTTGAACAAAATTCTGCCAGGATACGGCTTGAACTCCCGGCACCACCGCAACTTCGGCTTGGTGCACGTTGGGCTACTTGTTCAGACACATGCTGGCATCCTCACAAAAGGATGGCCCGAGGAGAATCTGTGCGGTGGAGATCCCGCAAAGGTGAGTTTCCTAAAGTGGCACTTCATTTTTCTCACGATGCGTGCTCGCCTGGATCACGATGGCACATAGGCAGAAAAAGTCGACTGACCTATTATTCGACTATGCTCGCGCCTTCCGCCTCGCCGTTCCGGTCCATTTCCACTGTCTGATCTCCGGCATGTCTTCGCCATGTTCGGCAATGTAGTGTTTATGTTCGATGCGCTTGTCGCGGAGAGCCTGCCTGGCGTAGTCGGCCTGCGAGCCGCGTAGACCGATGCGATCGATCACGTCGGCGACGAGGTGAAACCGATCAAGATCGTTCATCACCGCCGTGTCGAAAGGCGTCGTCGTCGTCCCTTCTTCCTTGTATCCGCGCACATGCAAGTTCTTGTGATTGGTTCGACGATAGGTCAACCTATGAATCAGCCAGGGATAGCCGTGAAAGGCGAAGATGATCGGCTTGTCCGTCGTGAACAAGGCATCGAAGTCCTTGTCGGACAATCCGTTCGGATGTTCTGCGGATGGTTGCAGCTTCATAAGATCCACCACGTTGACCACTCGCACTTTCACATCCGGCAGGTACCTCCGCAACAAGGAAACGGCCGCCAAGGTTTCCATCGTCGGCACATCGCCGCAACAGGCCATCACCACATCCGGTTCGCCGTGGCGATCATTGCTGGCCCATTCCCAGATGCCGATGCCGGCGGTGCAATGCTTCACGGCAGCCTCCATATCGAGCCATTGCGGCGCCGACTGCTTGCCTGCCACGATGACGTTCACATGGTTGCGGCTGCGCAGACAGTGGTCGGTGACCGACAGCAGCGTATTGGCATCGGGCGGAAGATACACACGAATCACCTCGGCCTTCTTGTTGACCACGTGATCGATGAAACCGGGATCTTGGTGGCTGAACCCGTTGTGATCCTGCCGCCAGACATGGGAGGACAGCAAATAATTCAGCGAGGCAATCGGCCGTCGCCAGGGGATGTGGTTGCAGACCTTGAGCCACTTGGCATGTTGGTTGAACATCGAGTCGATAATATGGATGAAGGCTTCATAGCAGGAAAAGAAGCCGTGCCTGCCTGTCAGCAGATACCCTTCCAGCCAGCCCTGGCATTGGTGCTCACTCAGCATCTCCATCACCCGGCCATCCGAGGCCAGATGGTCGTCATAGGCATATCGCTCCGCCATCCAGGCACGGTTCGTGACCTCCAACACGTCCTGCCAACGGTTGGAATTGTTCTCATCCGGACTGAAGAGGCGAAAGTTCCGATGCCCCATGTTGAGTTTCATCGTATCCCGCAGGAACGCCCCCATCACACGCGTCGCCTCAGCCTCGACACCACCTGGCTGCTTCACCGCAACGGCATACCGGCGGAAGTCCGGCAGACGCAAATCTTTTAACAGCAGGCCCCCGTTCGCATGGGGGTTGGCACTCATGCGACGCGCTCCTTTCGGAGCCAGCTCGGCGAGCTCCGGTTTCAAGTGCCCGGCTTTGTCAAACAACTCCCCTGGCTTGTAGCTCTTCATCCACTTCTCAAGAAGCTTGATATGGGCCAGTTTGTCCATATCGCCCATCGGCACTTGATGGGACCGCCAATAACCCTCCGTCCGCTTGCCGTCGATCTGTGGAGGACAGGTCCAGCCTTTGGGAGTCCGGAGCACGATCATGGGCCAACGAGGCCGCTGCGTCGTACCGTTTCTGCGGGCGCCGGTCTTGATCCGGTGAATATCGTTCACGACGATATCAAGCGTCGTGGCCATGAGCCGATGCATCGTCCGAGGATCATGGCCTTCGACGAAATAGGGAATATACCCATATCCCCGGAAGAGCTGCTCCAGCTCGCTGCGGCTGATCCTGGCCAGAACTGTGGGATTGGCAATCTTGTAGCCGTTCAAATGGAGAATGGGGAGAACCACACCGTCTGTGACGGGATTGAGGAATTTGTTGGAATGCCAGCTCGTGGCGAGCGGGCCGGTCTCTGCTTCGCCGTCGCCCACCACACAGGCTGCGATCAGATCCGGATTGTCAAATACCGCCCCATAGGCATGCGAGAGAGAATAGCCCAACTCACCGCCTTCATGAATGGAGCCGGGCGTCTCCGGCGCCACATGGCTGGGGATACCGCCGGGAAACGAAAACTGTTTGAACAAACCTTGTAGGCCCTGTTCGTCCTGTGAGACATCCGGATAGACTTCGCTATAGGTGCCTTCGAGGTAGGCATTTGCGACAAGCCCGGGCCCTCCGTGGCCTGGCCCGGCGATATAGATCATATTGAGACCGTGTTCCTTGATGATCCGATTCAGATGCACATAGATGAAATTCAAACCCGGCGTGGTGCCCCAGTGGCCGAGCAAACGCGGCTTGATATGGGCGCGAGTGAGCGGGGTTTTCAGTAACGGATTGTCGTAGAGATAGATCTGCCCGACGGACAGATAATTGGCCGCCCGCCAATACGCATCCATCCGCTCGAG
>CAADGK010000105.1 GCA_900696515.1 uncultured Nitrosospira sp.
GTCTCGCTCCAACTGTGATGGCGTCAGAACCTCCCGATCCAGAAACCGCCATTCGCAGGATGGTGCGCGCCAATGCCGAAAAAGATCTCCCGACGCTTTCTCGCCTGATGGCGCATGATGCCGATATCGTCAGTTACTCCGTCGGTGGGAGAAAATACGTCGGCTGGCCCGAGTTCGAACGGGAAATGCGGGAGGAATTTGTCAATGCCCAGAAGATCGAGATTCCGATCAATGAACTGAAAGTCTGGACAAAAGGAGACCTCGCTTGGTTTACGATGGAGCTTGATTATATCCGCTACGTCGACGAAGGGTCCGCGGTCAAGCGAACCGTTCTCCCGCTGAGGGAAACCGGTGTGCTCGAACGTCGCGCCGGCCGATGGCAGTTGTTGTCGTGGCACGAATCGTTTCGATCCGCTCAGCTTGGAGGTCCTCTAGCCTTGCCATCGATGGCCGCAGAATCGCAAAAGCTTGTCAATGGTGCTGCCGCCGCGATGCCGAATGTGAGCGGGGAATGGGAAATTCTCGAAGTCGAGGACGAAAGACGCTACAAGGCGACGTTGGACAAGAACGGAAACGGACCCTATACGTGGCAGGGCGGGCGGTTTGTCACAACCAAAATTGAGAACCGACTGTGGCAAGGCACCTGGCACCAGCCCGGCAATGATCGCGAAGGCGGGTTTGAGATGCTTCTCTCCGAAGACGGCGCGCAAGCCAAGGGAATCTGGTGGTACACCCGAGTCGATACGAAAAAAAATATTCCGCCGAAGGAACACGGCGGCACGTATCACTGGAAGAAAGTGGCGCCATCACCGGCCAGCGCCCAATGAGCCAGTTGTTCCTTCTCAGCCACACTGCTTCAGCTGTTCTGAATCGTTAAGATTGGCGGCGCGGAGGATGAAACAGCGAGCGTGGAACGGTCAAAAATACCAGGCTACCCCTCCCATCACCATGCGGGGCATGCCGGGGGTGAAATGAATATCGCCCATTGGGGCGGATTCGGATGCGAGACGGGATTCATAAAACAATTGAGTCTGCCGCCATTGACTATTCAGCAGATTCTGGATGCTCAAGAATAATTCGAACTGCCGCCATCGCCCCGTTGGAGGACGATAGCGGCCAGCGAAGTTGAAAATTGTAAACGGCTGAGAGCGCACGGAGCGATCCTCGATCAAGGGTCGTGGGCCGAGATGGATCATCCGAAGCGACGTCGAGAATCCATTGGGAAGCTTTGCAGTGATCTCGGCATTCCCGGTCATCAGCGGGGCCTGCGGAATGGCTTCGCCCGTATCCTTAAATTCAGCATGTGTTAATGTAAACCCCCCAGCGAATATAAGCCACTCAAGAGGGTGCAGTCGGGCTCCTACTTCTAATCCATAGCGACGAGTAGCCCCTCGGATATCAGTGGTTCCTGTATCGCCATTAAACACCAGTTCCGAAGAGAGATCCAGATTCCAGAGTGATGCGGTCACCTCAACCCGCTCGTTCCATTGTCGGGTCCGAACTCCGATCTCGTAGGCTGTCGCGCGCGGTAATGTTTGAACAGTCGCGTTGCTCACGACCGCTCTTGCATCATTACTATGGAAGCCCGTGCCCACATTGAGGAAGAGTTCAGTCTCATACCAAGGCCCCAGAATCAAATTCCCCTTGGCACTGGGAATCACGTCGCTCGTTCTGCCTTGGGGATGCAAGAGGCAACCAACAGGGCATCGGTCCGTCACTTTGAACTGGAAGAAGTCGGCTCGCGCCCCTCCCACGAACCGCATCCACTCAGTCGGCTGCAGCTCGAGTTTCAAATAAGGCGAATAGGAGGCTTCATGGACCGCGCTGTCGGATGTCGTACTGAGCCGCATACGTTGTCGTTCGGTTCCTAGACGCACATCAATATCGTCTACCCGACTCTGGACTCCAAATGTGGCCACGCTCGTTACGCCAAACGCATTGAGGCTTTGACGATAGCCGATATCCCCCCCATAGAGATATCGACGGTCGTTTTGCTCGATCCCGTCTCCATTAATCGGGTCATCTAAGAAAAACGTAAAGTTTGTTAAAAGGTCCGCGCGATAATACTGGAAATACACCTCCGCGAACACGGTTCCACGAAATGCATTATCGTGATGAAAGCGGAGGTTCCCGGTCGTCCGCTGCGTCCGTCCGCCTTCGGACGGATCAATGGCACCAAACCGGTTTAAGCGCCCTGCTTGTACTTCGCGTAATGGGATCTGGCCTGAGGCATTCCAGCGACTGATGTACTGAGTTCCGGTGAAGCTCAGCTCGGACCGTGACGTAGGATTCATGGTGAGCTTGATCAAGCCATTGAATCGCGGTGCCTTCAGATCATTCAGAAAAGGCCCATCCGTGTAAAACCCTTCTGCGGCGATTAAAGACCGCACACGGTCGCGGGTTGGTGAAAACATCAGGAGGTGCCGTTGTGTACCGAATTGCCCGCCTGTGGCTTGTACCACTCCTTCCTCCACCAGGTCACGAGTGACGAAGTTAATCGCCCCAGCGGTTGCGAAGTCGCCATACTGGACTTGATACGGTCCCTTATGGACCTCGACAGCTTTCATCGTCTCAGGGATCAGAAAATTCAGATCTAGCCATCCTTGGCCGTGCGCGTGACTCCGCAGATTGATCGGCATGCCGTCCAAAAAGGCGGCGACGTCCGTTCCATGATCCGCGTCAAAGCCTCGAAGCAAAAAATTATCTGCTTTACCTGGACCGCCGGAGGGATTCAGCGTCACGAGTCCAGGAACGAGGCGGAGCAGGTTCCCGGGACGATCAACAGGAACAAGCTTCATGTCTTGTACGGTGATGATCCGTTCAGAGGAAGACGAAATTGGGCGCTCTCCACGGACAGCCACCTCGGGCAGCGTGATGACGCCTTCTTCATCGGGCGGCTCATGTCCAAAAGATAGTAGGGGAGGTGGGAGCAGCCCTAGCACCAAGACGATGAATCTAACGAGCTGTGAAAAGGAAGAGGGACTTTGGAAGATCCACAGGTTCATTCTCAACAAGCAACGTATAGGCGTCGTAGGCCTACGAAGGTCATACAGTTACTCGCATAACCGGCGCAGACCCTCGTGGTCCGAGCTCCCACTAGAACCTATGTCAAAATAGTTGACGGCCTGACCAGTCCGCCCTCATAAGTCCGGTCACGCTTTCATCTACGTGATGACCAATGGGATCGGATTCAAGAACATTTTCCTGAGGACGCATCCCCGATAGCCGCCCTGGCCGTAAAGCCGTGCCGACCCGAGCATTCTTGGAGGCCGTGCTCTGGATTCTGAATACCGGTGCGCAATGGACCTGCTGCCCCAGTGCTATCCCAACTACAAAACCGTCCATCGGCGGTTTCAACAGTGGTGTCAACGCTAGGTATTGCGGGACATTCTCACTCAGTTGGCCAATACGCTGCGCGACGAGGGCGCGATCGATGAACCGAGAGTTTCATCGATGCGACGTTTGCCGCTGTGAAGGGCGGCGGCGACGTGAATCGCGGATCGATTAAATCTGCAGGGCCGCGACTTGAGTCTGATCAATGCATCTGAAATCCTCTTGATTTCAGCTCTCTCCCCCGGCGGACGCCGAATATTACGTTTTTAAAAAAAGTGGCACGAATTTACCCAACTTGCCTTCCTAGGTCAAGCTGACATGTAGATTTCCGCCGGGCGGCGGATCTATCCGCAGACCGTCTAGGTTGCTGTTGTATTGTATTTATCAGGTGACGGCCTGTTTACTTCACCCCGACTTGTGCTTCTTCCAGGCTCATCAGAATCGGGCAATGGTCGGTGGACTGACCAGCTTCACAAATTTGGAGTAGTGTTTTCAGCGCACCAGCCAGTACTTGCAAGTCGTAAACTTTTGGTTCCACCTGCACTAATTTCGCCCGGGCTCTTCCCTGCACATCACTACGGCAAGCCGTTGAAGTAATCCTTAGAGTGAGCAACTCAGAGATCTCGCTCAAAGTGAACCCTAGGCCTTGGGCTTTCTTGATGAACCTCAGGCGCCGTTTCTCTTCATGCCCGTACAGTCTATATCTCGAAGGCCTCCTCGCTGATGGACTGAGCAAGTTCAGGCGCTCGTAGTAGCGGACGGTCTGGACATTCACTCCGACAATCCTGGCAAGCTGGCCAATAGTCAGTTGAGCAGCCATGTCATCACCATGAAGGGAATCTACACCGTGCACCGCACTATAGAGTCAAGCACCTCTATAGAGTTTCGCACCCTCTTGACTCGATACTATGGTACAGCCCGTAGGATGGCGTTCAAAGGGAGGTGATGACGATGTGCCCCTGGGTAGAACAATTTGGTTTTTGCCCCTATGAGGCTGTATCCCAGGTATGGCAGTGGATGTACAGCTTCATGACATAATCTTCCGAAGGGCGGCAGCCTTCGCATGCTGCCGCCCTTGTGCCTTCGCCTTACATACATGAACACGACATGCTGCTCAATTGAATACGTTCCAGGCCTTCCCGATACAGAGCACAGCTTTCTTTGGCCTTTGCCAAATCGCCCTCGTGCTTTTGGATGCACTGCCGATAGCCTTTCAGCAGTTCGGCTGCCTCACGGCTGATCTCGGCATTGGCTTTTCGCTGGCGGTAGTCCACACATCGCATCGCATCTTTGCCGGACAGCATCGCGCAGTCTGCCTTCTCATATTGCGTATTCATCCCGCAAGCCATGAACAGCGGTGGAACGAAGAGGGCCATGAGAAGAATCCATAATCGCTTCATCGTCAAACTCCCTCATTCTGATGGTTAGCTAATGTGGCGGTTTCAGGTTGCATAATATTCATGTACGGTCCCGCGGGGCAGGCTTGTGAGCAGAAGCAAGAGGCCCACGGCAACATCATTACCAGTTGACATAGAAGTTTCACCCGTCAAAAACCACGGTGCGGTGATCAGCCAAAGACCGAGGGCCGCGTTCAACCATCGCAAGCCGCGAGTCACTTCTGCCCAGGCAATCACGGCAAAGGTCACGACGAGCGCCCCCACCAGATGGTCGGAGTCTGCAATCGCCGCCTCGGTTCCCAATGCGGACGGCGCCACCATTAGCCATACTCCTAAGGCCGCACTCACAACCAAACTCCATGGCAGCGTGACACCCCAGACCATCGCCGAGATCCAGGCCGAAGCCGGTGCGCCAAAATCCGGCGAGCGCGTATCCGGCCCGCCGCCTTCGATATTCCCGCCTTTCCAGAATGTTTGCCAAAACGGCTTGCCTTCCCGTCGGCTCTGCTTCATGAACTGTCCCATCGCGATGACCTCATCGACGGCCAACGGGACCATGAGCAGCATGGTCACTGCGGCAATCAGGCAGAGGGTGCACCACATGCCGATCGACACCGGCTGGAGAATGACCAGGATGATGCTGGTAGCGCCGAGCGGGACGACCAGTAATGCAAACATTAGGACCATCCATGGCATGGTGCGCCAGCGCCGACTGTCCCCCATGTATCCGGACAGCGCCTCCAACATGTACGAAAGCGCACCTAAGCCCGCGTCCGAGATGGGCCAAGCTTTCGAGACATCCGATGTCAGAACCTTTTGTGTACTCTCGCCGAAGAAGGGATCCCAGGCGGCAGGAATATGGCCCAACTGATAGGCCGCGAGATATCGGGAAATAAAAAAGCCTATAAAGGCGAGAACGATAAGAGGGCCTCGTTGTATCCAGCTCGACGGATTATACGTCCATCCGGGCGGAATCTCGGGGCCGGGCATCTCCATCCATCCCATGCCCGGCATGCCGGGAATCAGTACGGAGAAGGCGATGAGCAAACTGCCGACGACCGTGTCGTTGAGATAGGCGGCGGCGGAAGGAGCCCAAAAGACTAAGGGCGCGAAGAGCAACCAGATCCCGAGAAAGCACACCGCCCATCCGGCCCAAGCCCGACGGAACAGCGCCAGCATCTCAAAAATTAATACGAGCCCCCCGCTGGCGATATCGCTCCATGTCATGCCGGAGCTGTGATAGCCGAGGGTCACAGGACTTGTCAGCAACCAGACACCAAGCAATAAATTGGTGTAGTAGGTCCAGAGAAATTTCTTATGATTCCCTAAAAGCATCGCCTCATGCTCGTCTGTGGACATCCCTTCGTGCGTTTCGTCCATCGGCATGGGATGTGTGGAGTGCTGATGTTCCTGGTGAGTCGCGTGACGAGTTGCCATCATCGTCCTCCCATCGCTTCGGCTGAAGCTTCCCGGAGCTGTGAAGGAGGTTCCAATTTGTGCTCGCGATACCACGCAAGCGGATTGTCTTTCAGCGCCGAGGTCATCAGCGGGAGCGTGTCGCGGAGCGAGCGCTCCGTCCGCCAGCCGAGTAGGTCATGCGCGCGCGTGATATCCAACGCGTAATGATCGTCGGCGAGATCGATCATCCACGGCTTGATGAATGGTTCTTCACCCGGCATCGCATCTTGTAACCATGCCCCGGCCTTGGCTACCGCCTTCGGGATTTCTCGGGTGTCCCATTCCTCGCCATGAATCAGGCGGCCGAACTGATGTTGGAGTTCGTCATAGCTGAGTGTCTCGCCTTCGCCGACGAGGAGTGGAAGTGCGGTAGGCAATCGCTTCCGACGCTGCACCAGCCGCACGAAGGCATCGATCAGATCATTGAGATGCAGGAACGCCTGACCATGGGCGATGTGACCGGGAAAGACGTGACTCACGAGCTTCCGTTCGTAAATCCGCTGGATTTGCTGCGCCAAGGGAATCGAATGGCACCGGTCGGTATAGACGCCGGCGATGCGGAGCAGGACGGCGGGGATGCTTCCTCGCTCGGCGCGGATGAGCGTCTCAGTCTCAACCTTGGATTGCGGATAGGCCCACTTCGGCTCGAGCGGCCAATCTTCGCGGATGCGCTGCCCCGGTTCGCAGGGAGCGTGGACGAGCATCGTGCTGGAAAAGACAAACTGCTCGACGTGAAACGCTTGCAGCGCCCGCAGCAACCGCTGCGTGCCCTTCACGGTGATGTCGTCATAGTTCCGGCTCGGCTCCCCCGAGAAATCATAGTAGGCAGCCAGGTGCAGGACCGAGGCGAGGGTGTCCCCATAGCGTTCGCGCACATACGTGAGCCCGCGTTGCACACTTTCGTCTGATGTGAGATCCACCGATACGCAATCCACATTCGGCGGCGGGTGTGGCGGGCCTTGACGATCAAAGCCGATTACACCAAACTGCTCGGCCAAACGCTGGGAGAGCGGGTAGCCAATCAAACCGCTGCCGCCGGTAATGAGAATCGTCTCGCTCATTGGCATCCATCTCGGACTGCGTCGCAAGCGTTTGTCTATCGGCCCTTCCGCTCCATCATGCCACCCATTCCCCCATGCATGCCGCCCATACCCTTCATCATGTCGCCCATACCTCCACGCATGCTGTCCTCGCGCGCGTCCATCCCCTCGCGTGTGCCCATACCCTCGCGCATGCCGTCCATCTCACCCATACCCATAGGCCCGCCCATTCCGCTCTCCATCTTGTCCAACATGCTCATCATATTCTTGCAAGCGGCCATATCCTGTTTCAGTTCGGCCAGGCCGTTCCGGGCCGCTTTTAATGTCGCCCGCATCTTGGCCGCGTCGTTTGACCGCCGTCCCTCTTCCATCTTCATCATCATCTGGTCGATGGCCTTGTCTGCCTTGTCATGATGCGCTCGGCACTCCTCCATCATTTGCTTCATACCTTTCATGTCTCCGCTTCCCTGTTGAGACTCTAGGGTTGTCATCTGGGCAGTCGTCGGCGAAGCCATGAAGACCGTTGAGCAGAGGAGCCCCCATCCGACGGCGATGTGTAACAGAGCACCTTTTCTCTGTGTCATAGCAATCTCCTCTTTCCGCCAGTAAACCGTTGCTAAGATTATTGGGCTTTCTTCACTCGCGCTTCTTCCGTGACCACAGCACCATCCGGTTGCACGGCCGTCTGACGCTGAACAAAACGTCCAATAGACTGGCCATACTTTCTTTCGGCTTCACGTTGCACCCCCTCGAAAGAGGCTGAGATATCTGCCGTGACCAATTTGTATCGAGGAACATCCAGGGTATGGTCAGGAGTCACCTTGACCCAGGATCCTTCGGCCCAGCAGCCGGTGTGGCCGGGGCCGACGTTGCGCAGAATGTCACCTGTTTCCACGTTATAGTAGTAGCCTTCACAATTTTGTATGTCGCGAAACGTCAGCATGGTGGACTCCCTAATCACGGCTTCTTCAATTTCCGCACTTCTCCCAAAATCTTCGAGAGTAAGACCGCCTGAACAATGACGGTGACTGCGACAACCAATCCGAACAGCGACGAGGCGACCATGCAGAGCATCATGGTCCCGTCCATCATCATGCCTTGCACCATTTGGCCTTCCATTGGAACAGCCCTTCATCTAAAAGACCGGGCACATGACGTTGTCGGCACAGTCAACTCTTCAACAGTTTGGCGATGGCCAGGACGAGTAGCATGATCAGCAGAATCCCGACGATCCCCTAGATCAGCATCCCGATCCCCATTCCCATCATGCCGTCCATCATGGCAAGTATTCCTGTATCTAAAAGGAGTACTGGATACCCAGCGTCACTCGCATCGTGGGCGACTCTTCGGCGATGCCGGCGCCCACGCCGAGCGAGAGGACGGTCAA
>CAADGK010000106.1 GCA_900696515.1 uncultured Nitrosospira sp.
CTGTAGAAAGCGTGAGAGTCACACCGACTTTGGCAGACCCCAGGGCAACCATGACCGTCAACGGACAACCCACCCCATCCGGACAACAATCTCAACCCATTGGGCTTGGCATCCCGGGCTCGCCCACTATCATCACGATCATTGTCATTGCTCAAAATGGGACGCCCAAATCCTATTCGGTGACCGTCAATCGGGCCGCCCTCGGGGCAAACAATAACCTGTCGGCCTTGACCGTCTCACCAGGTACTTTAGACTCGCCCTTCAGTGCAAACGATCTGAGTTATACCGTCAATGTCGGGAGTACGGTAGAGAGTGTGAGAGTGCGGCCGACTCTGGCAGATTCCAGAGCAACTATGACCGTCAACGGACAAGCGGTTACGTCCGGACAACAATCTGGCCCCATCACGCTAAATCCCGCAGGCGGTCAGCCGACGGGTATTCAGATCGTTGTCACAGCTCAAAATCAAACCACGAAGACCTACTCCGTGACGGTCGTTCGCCCCCCCCTCGGGGCAAACAGTAATCTATCAGCATTAACTGTCTCACCGGGTACTTTCGACTCGCCCTTCAATGCGAACGATCTCAGCTATACTGTCACTGTCGGAAGCGCCGTCGAGAACGTCACCGTTTCTGCAACTAAGGACGATGCCAATGCCACGATGGCGCTAGGCAGTGTAACCGTCCCACCGGGCACTGCGTCAGGGCAAGCGAATTTCCCACTGGAAGGTGCAGGAGGAGCAAATACAATAATCTCGGTCACCGTAACTGCTCAGAACGGGGTCAACGTCAACACCTACACCCTCTCCGTGTTCCGTCCGGCTGCACCCACCGCACCGGCTAGACCGACATCCACACCAGATCTGTTAACAGCAGATGACTCTTGCCCGCTCATCCCCGGCTCAACACTCTGCTTTGCCGGCAGCAATACGGACAACATCACCAATGTCAAAAGACCAGGATTCAGTGTCCCTCTGCCCGGTCCTGGGGAGACTGCAAAGCTTTACATGGATGGAAATGAGATCCCTTCATCCGCTACTCCATCTGGCAACACCCTCATCCTCAGACCAAATGCAGATTTGCCTGATGGGTCCTACGACGTCACTTATACCTTGAGTAATGCAGTCGGCGAGTCGGACAAGAGTCCAGAAATGACGCCACAATTGGAAATTAACACCATAATTATTAACAACTAACAGCACCAGCCTGGTATCGTACGGCAGGAAGTGGCCAACTGGTGGAGTGATCGTTGCGACAACTAAGTTCAGACCTCAATGCGGTGGTATCTGGATCACCACGTATCAGCAAGGAAATCTCAATGTATTAATTGACGCTTCTACCAGAAAAACCGGAGGCCACAATTCTCCTTCGTTAACCTTTCAAGAAACACTCCCCCTCATAAGCCGACCGGCCAGATATCACTCCGTAGTTTTGATGGCGAACTGCCTGCCCACGTCGGTTGATTCCATATGGTCCCTCGACGAGGTCCCGCCTTCGCCCGGAGTTCCCTTACCTTTGTAGGCCTAGACCGTTTCCCCATCCTCTCCTAGCATCAGGACTCTGTTGTTTGGGATTGGCAGGGCCAAGAAGCCACAAATTCCTGTACCACAAGAAATAACCGGGACCACTATGAAACACCTGTTGACCTTCACCAAGACCTGTTGGGCTGTCATCCTGGTCGCTGCAATCGGCTTCGAGAGCTACGGATGCTCGGACAGCGCGTCTATTTCTGAAGATGTAGCGGTCCCGCTCAGCAGCCTGACTATAACCCCCGGATCCCTCCAGCCAGGGTTCTTCAAAAATACCACCAGCTATGTAGTTGAGGTTTCGACCACGGCGAGCAGCGTCACCGTAACAGCTACTCCCAAGGACAGTACCACCACAATGACAATCAATGCGATCGATACCAACCCAGGTCAGGGGCGTATCATTCCACTGAGTCCATCGGGAACAACCACGAATATCACCATTGTCTTAGCGAACCAGAACGGCATCGAAAGCACTTATAATATCCTTGTTCGCAAAGTCGACAATACGCTGTCGGCGTTATCGGTAACACCTCCTGGTGCCTTCCCTTCTCCTGGTTTCAATCCGAGCACACTGACTTATCAAGTCGAAGTTCCCAGTGGAGTCTCTAGTGTGGCTATTGTAGCCACCAAAACCGATTTGCATGCTGTGATGTCGGGATCAGTGATCGCCGCAGCAGGAATTACAACGGGAAAAGCGACCATCCGACTGAATGACCCAGGACAGCCAACTGTGGTGTCTATCACGGTAGCCGTCAAAAATGGCGAGGCCAAGACCTATACCATCACCGTAAACCGGCTGTCGGGCGACAACAAACTAGAGGCCCTGACCGTCACACCCGGCACCTTCGATCGTCCCTTCAATCCAGCCATCACGGATTACACAGTGGATGTGGCGAAGGACATAGACAAAGTGACCATTTCGGCGACCAAGTCTGACATCAATGCCTCAATGTCGGGTAACCTGACAGCAGGACCAGGGATAAAAACAGACACCCAGCCACTCAATCTGGGAGGACAAGGAACCGAAACCGATTTCTTCATTACAGTGGCTGCACCAGATTCGACTGTCACACCCAAGGTCTACAAGATCACTGTGATACGAGCGGCGTCGAGCGACAACAAACTCTCCGCGTTGAGTCTGACAGGAACCACTGCCACAGCTACGATCCCGCTTGACCTAACTCCTCCCTTCGATCAAAATCATCCGGACTACACGGTGGAAGCACCGTTTGATGTCCAGAAAATAACCGTCACGGCAACCAAGTCCGATTCGAACGCTGTGATGTCCGGTTCCGTAACAGCTGGAACAGGTGTCCCAACCGGACAGGAAGATATTTTCTTTCTCTTACTACCTCCACCACCTCCTGCACAGATATCGATCACCGTCAGAGCACCAGATGGGACGCCTAAGACCTACACCATTACCGTGAACCGTGTAGTATCAAACGACAACAAACTCTCCGCGTTGAGTCTGACAGGAACCACTGCCACAGCTACGATCCCGCTTGACCTAACTCCCTCCTTTGATCGGAATCATCCGGACTACACGGTGGAAGCACCGTTTGATGTCCAGAAAATAACCGTCACGGCAACCAAGTCCGATTCGAACGCTGTGATGTCCGGTTCCGTGACAGCTGGAACAGGTGTCCCAACCGGACAGGAAGATATTTTCTTTCTCTTACTACCTCCACCACCTCCTCCGCAGATATCAATCACTGTCACAGCAGTAGATGGGACGCCCAAGACCTACACCATCACCGTGAACCAAGCGCCTCCTCTAGCCCCCTAATAAATTGGGTCGCCCACCGAGGCCTTTCTGTTACCAGATAGGCCTCTTGCGAAACACCATCCTTCCACAGACTTACTTCCCATAACCGATCATCCACCACCTCTTAATCTGAAGCGTTGCCCTAATCAGTTAGGATCGCCTCTTCTCTCACCCGGCTGATCCATACACAAGTAGGGATAGACCAGTCAGGAAGCCCTCTCGTAAGATTTGCACCTCCCGTTTTGGTTCATGCGGGTGGCTGGGCACAGCAGAATTTCTAGCAAGGCGAATGTCCCGGGTTCTTCATGAAACACCTTTCCACCATCCCTGCGCAGTACCTTGCGCTCGTCCTTCTTGTCGGGATCACCGGGCTTGGCACCTCTGGCTGCACGGACACAGGATCAATTGATCCAGGCCCTCAACTGGCCGGCCTCTCAGTCTCCGGCGCATCGCTTCAGCCGCCGTTCGCCAGCGACACAACCGGCTACACGGTTGATCTGCCCGGTACCCAGCAAGACGTCACCATTTCAGCAACGAAGTCTGAACCGAATGACGTGTTGTCCGGTGGGGTCACCGCCCCGGCTGGACAAGTCACTGGTCAAACCACGATTCAAGGCCCCGGCCCTGGATCAACCAAGGATGTCTCCTTGACCGTCTCATCCTCTGAGGGAAGGGCGAAGATCTACACAATAACCCTGCGGGCGATCACCCTTGCCGGGGACAACACCCTGAAGAGTTTGACTGTCTCGCCGGGAACCTTGGCTCCCGCCTTTTCTGCCGCCACTCAAGACTACACGGTGAATGTGGCGAGTGGGGTCACGGAAGTCACCGTCTCGGCAACCACCTCTGATTCCAATGCCGTGATCTCGGGTGATCTGCCGAACGAGGGACGCGCGACAATCAAACTCGATGGGCCGGGGACGACCAAGGTTATTTCGTTGACCGTCACGGCCTCGAATGAAACCTCAAGGACCTATACCATCACCGTCACACGTGCGAGACCTTCGAGCGACGATGCGCTCACCGGCTTGACGGTCACTCCTGGCTCCTTGGATCCAGACTTTGCATCGAATATCCTGAGCTACCGGGTGAATGTGGACAATAACGTGGACACCGTGACCATTACTGCAACGAAGTCCGATCCCAATGCCGTGCTGTCCGCACTTGGTTCCATCATCGCAGCGGCAGGGACACAGACAGGACAAGTCTCCGTCCCTCTAAGGGAAAGACGCACCGAGATGGATCTGACCGTCACCGCGCAGGACGGTATGACGACACGCTCGTACACCATCTTCATCCGGTCTCGTCGATAGACTGTAGGCTCAGCTTCACCCTGACCCGGGCATATTTCTACCGCCGTTTACTCATGTCCAACGGTTTCTCTGAATCACTGTCCTGACGTTCTCACACATCGCGCCCCTCATCCCTCCTCACTTCGTCCGTTGACCCGACCGGTCAGATCGGCTATATCAACTATTATCCGCTCTGAACCACTCGACTCTTCGTCGCTGACGGTTTGGGCTCACCAGAACAGATCGCTCTGTTACGTCGTCCAGCAAAGGCCGACTCCGATATCAGCATGAGACGCGTATTGATCATGACGAGAGCAGATTGGGTTGCGCTCTGCCTCGCTATTTTCTGCCTGACTCCCTACGGCTGCAAGGACTCTGCATCGGAATCACACGAAGTACTAGTTCCACTTGTCAGCCTGTCGGTCTTGCCCGGCACCCTTCAGCCGGCATTTTCCAGCAATACGACGGACTATCACATTGATGCTCGGACAGCGGCCACCAGCGTTGCCGTGACGGCTGGCCCACGGGACAGCACCACCACGATGACGATCAATGGGGTCGAAACGCCTGCCGGGCAGTCGCGGTCGGTGTCCTTAGGCCTTCCGGGATCCACCGTCACAATCTCCATCGCCTTGTCGTCACAAACGGGAAGCGAAAGTACCTATACCGTCACGGTCACGAGACTCTTATCAAGCGACAACAATCTGTCCGCATTAACGGTTACACCGGGTCTGCTAAGCCCCGCCTTTGCTCCCGACCAACCGGCCTATACGGTGGACGTGGCCACCAGCATCTCCAGTGTTACCATAGCCGCCACCAAATCCGATCCCGAGGCGATCCTATCGGGTGATGTATCCGATGAAGGGCGCGCCACCATTCAGCTTGACGGGCCTGGAACAAGCAGAGCGGTCCCGATTATTGTGACGGCCCCGAATGGCGAGAGCAGGACCTACCGTATCACCATCAATCGCGCGGCTTCGGGCAACAACAATCTGTCGGCCTTGAGCGTGACGCCCGGCTCCCTGAGCCCGGCCTTTGCCGCCGGCACTCTGAACTATCAGGTGGACGTGGGTCCCAAGGTCGGCAGCGTCACTGTCGTGGCAACCAAGGTGGATTCGAATGCCGTAATCTCGGGTGACCTTCCCAATGAAGGGCAAGCCACCGTCCAACTCAACGGGCCGGGAAATCCCACCTCGATATCGATCACGGTGACGGCACAGAATGGAACCGGTAAGACCTACACGATCACGGTCAACCGAGCAGCTCCCTCGAGCAACAACAATCTGTCCGCTCTCAGCGTGACATCGGGTGTCCTCAGCCCGGCGTTCACCGCAGAACAGTTGGCCTATGCGGTGGATGTGCCGACCACCGTCGGCAGTGTGGATGTTTCGGCGACCAAAGCCGACCCGGACGCCGTGCTGTCTGGCTCGGTCACAGCCGGGACAGGTGTTGCGATAGGACAGGCAACCGTTCCACTCAGTGGCCCAGGATCTCCGACACAAGTATCGATGACCGTCACCGCGCCTAGTGGTGCCTCGAAAGCCTACTCCATCACCATCAACCGGCGCGCATCCGACGACAGTACACTGTCGTCCTTGAGCGTCAGTGCCGGGACCATGGATCCTCCCTTCGCCGCCCAGATCCAGAACTATTCCGTCAAGGTTGGCCTCCTTGTCGGCAGCGTCACCATCACCGCGACCAAGACCGACCCAAATGCCATCATGTCCGCGCTCGGTTCGGTAATCGCCGCGGGAGGAACCCCAGCTGGATCGGTCACGGTATCACCGGGGATCGGGCCTAATCCGCCGGTGGAAATCATCGTGACCGCGCAGGACCGAATCAAGACAACGACGTACACCGTCGTCGTCACCCGAGGGCTCTTCTAGCGCCTAGACGTCCAGAGTAGGAACGTCTTATCTTTCACCCCGATGGATTGACCACGAGCAAGTAGATTCGCTATAGGTGTTAGGTACCGGTGCGATACTCCCGGTCATGACATACGAAGCGTGAGTCGGCCCTTGGCCTCACCGCCGCATAGGATGTACGACGGAGCGCACAGACCATCTTCCGGCTCTTGAGAGAGTGACCACGCGTCCATGACCCATCTGCTGATTGCCTTGAGCTACCGTATCACTGCTGTCTTTCTCATCACCCTCTGCTTCAGTGCCTCCGGCTGTAAGGACAGCGCATCAATTTCAGAGCAAACAGTAGAAGTTCCCCTGTCCGGCTTGACGATCACCCCCGCCGGTGCGCTCCAGCCGGCCTTTTCAAGCAATACCACCAGCTATACCGCCACCGTGTCCACAGCCGTAACCAGTGTGACGGTGACCGCCAGGCCAAAAGACAACACGACCACGATCATCATCAACGGAACAACCGTCTCGATAGGACAAGGCCACCCTGTGTCGCTCGGCCAGCCTGGGTCAACTACACCCGTCGAGGTGATCGCATCCTCACAAAACGGCGGCGAAAGCACGTACCGCATCGCGGTCATCCGACTCTCAGGTGACAACGACGTTTCGGCCTTGCAGGTGACAGCAAACAACGTCGTTCAGCCGTTGGCTCCGGAAGTTGATGCCAATATCCTTGAGTACACCGCCGACGTCGCCAGCACGGTTGAACGAGTCACCGTCCTGGCGACAAAATCCGACCAGAATGCCACGATGCGCATGAGTTCAGGAACAAGTTCCGTTACCGCTGGGCCTGGAATCAATCCGGGGCAATTGCAGGTCGTCCTTGGCCCGCAGGGAGCATCAACCCTCGTGTCGATTGAGATGACCGCGCCAAACGGCAGCCAGAAAACCTACCAGATTACCGTCAACCGCCTGTCCGGCAACAACACGTTACAAGCGTTGTCCGTCATACCAGGCACGTTCGATCGTTCGTTCGACCCTGTTGTGACGAACTACCTCGTGACGACACCGACCACGGCTGAACAGGTGACGGTCACGGCCACCAAGTCTGATCGGCTTGCCGCGATGTCCGGAAACGTCACGGCTGGTGCGGGACTGGAGACAGGTACCGCGACGTTTGGGTTAGGGACTCCTGGTTCTGAGCTGCTTCTCTCCATTACCGTCGCCGCACCGGATCCGACCGTCGCTCCAAGGGAATACCGTATCACCGTCAAGCGAGCGGTCCCCTCAAACAATGCCACACTGTCTGCATTGACGACGAGTGCAGGATCTTTGGATCCGCCGGTCTTTACTCCGGACAGGAGGAACTATGAAGTGCAGGTCGGCCTCCTCGTCGGCAGCGTCACCCTCACGGCGACCAAGTCTGATCCTAACGCCATCATGTCCGCGCTCGGCTCGGTGATCGCCTCCCCCGGGACTCCAACCGGCCAGGTGACCGTCACCCCGGGCTTTGGGATCGGAACAACCGTCGACATTGATGTGCGGGCAGAGGATGGGGTGAACAGCGCGACGTACACTATCACCGTCATTCGTGGGCTTTTCTAGCAGATCATCTGGCTTGTGGAGTTCCTGCCCCCGCATTCAGGACCAGGCGCCTGCGCTCCGCTCATAGTCCTCAGCGAAAACGCGCGCACCGCTAGCTTAGGGGAACAGGAACCCGTTCACGTGCGAAGAGCGCCCTATCGCTTTGGATCCAGCTCGATCAGACCCTTGCGGATGGCGAGAATGGCCGCCTGTGTGCGGTCGTAGACTTGCAGCTTGTGAAAAATATTCCTGACGTGATTCTTGACCGTCTTTTCACTGAGGTCCAAGTTATTGGCGATTTCTTTGTTGGTCTTTCCGTCGGCTACCAATCGCAAGACGGTGATTTCCCGTTCCGTCAAGTCATGTTCTGCCCATGCCGGTTTTTTCCCTTTTTTCTGAGCCATGAGCGAAAACTCCGCCAGGATCTTGCTGGCGACCGACGGATGGATCAGCGATTCTCCTCGATAAATCGCGCGGATGGCCGCCACAATCTGTGACGATTCTGAATCTTTCAGGAGGTATCCCGTGGCACCGGCGCGGACCAGGTCAAAGATGTATTGCTGCTCCTCGTACATGGTCAACGCGACCACGCCGATGTGCGGAAACTCACGCTTGATCTGTCTGGTCGCCTCCACGCCCCCCATCCGAGGCATACTCACGTCCATTAAAATCACGTCCGGCAGCAAGGCCCGAGCTTTCTCCACCGCTTCCATGCCGTCCTGCGCCTCGCCGAGGACATGAATATCGTCTTTCGTCTTGAGAATAGCGGCTAACCCCTCGCGGACGACCCGATGGTCGTCGGCGATGAGGACCTTAATCTTTTCCATGCTGACGTTCCTCCTTCTGGCCCAACGGCACTTCAACGATGATGCGTGTGCCTTTCCCCGGTTTGGATTCGACTCGCCCTTCCCCTCCGACCAATCGCGATCGCTCCAAGATGCCCTTGATCCCGAAATGGTCCCACTTCTCGGGGTCCCGCAGCACGGTCTCCATGTCAAACCCAATCCCGTTGTCTGTGATGGTGACCCGCAAGAGATCGATGTCGATATCCAGTTTTATCGCCACGCGGTCTGCCTTGGCATGCTTGTGAACATTCCCCAAGGCCTCCTGAATGATGCGAAAAAGAAACATCTTCGTTCGAGGAAATAGAATCTGTTCATCCCCGGAGAACGTAAACTTGGTGGTGATGTGTGTCTGCGTCTGATAGGACTTGAAATAGTTGGTCAGCGCGGAGATCAATTCCATCTTGTCGTAGTGCAGGGGACGCAAATTGAAAATGACCTGGCGGGCTTCCTGAATCGCCAGTTTCAGCTGAGCCTTGCTCTCCTTGAGCGTCGCCAAGCTCGCGCGTGGATTCTTCCGGAGAAGCTGCTGGCACAGATCCAGCTTGAAGTTCACCCCCGCCAAGATCTGCACGAATCCGTCGTGAATCTCGCAGGCGATTCTGGTCCGTTCATCGGTCACTGCTGCGCCGGTTTCCTTCACGTACAACCGGTAGAGGGATTGATACTTATTCAGCGTTTTCTCGATCTCCGCCGTCGCGCGGATTCTGGCGCCGATCAGCTCCCACATGAATTTCGCGCTGGCTCCGCCGATGACGGTGACCCCCATGCGATGAAAGTCTTGGAGAAATTGCCAGATATCCGGATCCCCCGACACGTCGATGATGAGATCGACTCGCTCCATCGTGAGCAGGTGTTGATAGTCGTCGGTCACCGGAATTTTCAATTGTTTAGCCAGCGCAAGTCCCGGCGCCTCCGGATTGATCTCCGCGACCCCGACGATCTGCACCAACGGGTCGTTCGCGAAGATCTCGATCAGCGCGGTGCCGCCGCGACCGGCACCGATGATGGCGACGCTGGTGGCCGCAGAAGCCGATGCGTTTCGTTTCCCACGCGGGGCTAGAGGCTTGATGGTCGGCATGGAGGCTCTACCAGGTTGATACACAGGGTATGCACTGCCCGGTGACCTGTGGCTGTATGATCCGATGTGCGATCCGCATAGGCTACAGAACGTTCGACAGGCCCCGCCCGCCGACCCGCACCCGGCCACGAGGCAACGCGGGCCCAGCAGCGTGTCGTAAACGGCTGAGGGAGGTCTGAACCATGCAGGAGAACTGGTCCACGAACCGGCTCGTACTCACATGGCGGACCTTGTCGCCCTGTAGGACATGAAACGGTCGAGGCAGAACCACGCTGGAAAGAGAGCTGCGCGACGACGGCCGAAGGTCAAGGCTCACTACGTTCCTGTGCCAGGGTCTTCAACTCATCCAAGAATTGGTCGATATCCTTGAACTCCCGATACACGGAAGCAAACCGGACATAGGCGACCTGATCCAGCTGATGCAATTCCTTCATCACTTCTTCCCCGACGATCCGGCTTTCGATCTCCGTCTCGCCCATCTCTTGAATGTGTTTCTCAATGCGATCGGTGACGGCTTCAATGGTACTGATACTGATCGGCCGTTTTTCACAGGCTTTCTTTAGGCCGACGAGAATCTTGTTACGATCGAACGATTCCCGTCGTCCGTCCTTTTTCACCACGACCGGGAGAATCTCTTCGACGCGCTCGTAGGTGGTATAGCGGCGCTTACAGCCAAGGCATTCGCGACGGCGACGGATGACCTCGCCTTCCTTGGCCATGCGGGAATCAACCACCTTGTCTTCAAGCTCATCGCAGAAGGGACATTTCACCGGCGGCGACCCCGTCCTCTGGCTAGCGGCTGGTTAGTATTGATGGATGAAGGGAAACCGACTGTTCAACGCCTTCGCCTCAGCCCGTACGTCCTCCAGTACCGACGGCTCCTGCCGATGTTGCAGCACGCGGTCGACCAACCCCACGATCTGTTTCATCTCGGGCTCGCGCATGCCGCGCGTCGACACGATGGGTGTTCCAAGGCGAATCCCGCTGGCCACGGCCGGTGGTTTCTCGTCGTAGGGCACCGCGTTCTTGTTGACGATGATCCCGGCGGCATCGAGCGCCGCATCGGCGTCTTTCCCCGTAATCCCTTTATTCGACAAGTTAAGGAGCATCAGATGGGTATCGGTCCCCCCGGAAACGATCTTATACCCACGCTCGATCAACCCCTGCGCCAAGGCTTTGGCATTCGCCAACACTTGCTGCTGATAGCGCTTGAACCCGGGGGAAAGGGCTTCCTGAAACGCAACCGCTTTTGCCGCAATCACATGCATGAGCGGTCCGCCTTGGAGTCCGGGAAACACCAGCTTGTCGACCCCCTTGGCGTACTCAGCTTTGCACATCGTCACACCGCCACGCGGTCCACGCAGAGTCTTGTGGGTCGTCGTGGTCACGAAGTCCGCATAGGGCACCGGGTTCGGATGCAAGCCCGCTGCGATGAGCCCAGCAATGTGAGCGATGTCCACGAGCAAATAGGCGCCAACGGATTTCGCAATCTGCTGAAACCGCGGAAAATCGAGGATCCTCGCATAGGCGCTGGCCCCGACGACGATCATGCGCGGGCGACATTCTTCAGCCACCTTTTGCACGGCATCGTAGTCGATGGTTTCAGTCTGGCGATCAACGCCGTAGGAGAACACACGGAAGAGAATGCCGGAGAAATTGACCTTGCTGCCGTGCGTCAAATGACCGCCCTGAGCCAGATCCATCCCGAGAATCGTATCCCCCGGTTTTAAGACCGACAGATAGGCCGCCATGTTCGCCTGCGACCCGGAATGCGGCTGGACATTGACGTGTTCGGCACCGAAAATCTGCTTGCACCGCTGAATCGCCAAATCTTCAACGGCATCCGCATGCTGGCAGCCGCCGTAGTACCGTTTACCCGAGTAGCCCTCGGCGTATTTGTTGGTGAGCAGCGACCCCTGGGCGGCAAGCACCGCCGGACTGGCGAAGTTTTCCGAGGCAATCAAGAGCAACTTTTCACGCTGCCGGACCTCTTCCGACTCAATCGCGGCATAGACCTCGGGATCTACCGCTTTCAGTGCCTCCAATGAGCCGATCGCGTCCTGCATCATGCCGTCATCACCCCTTTGCTTCCGAAGCAGAAGGTTCTTCCGCCTCTTGTTGCTTCACCACGCGAACCGTCACGGTCGCGACCACGTCCCTGGGCATCTTAATCGGCACCGACACCGTGCCCAGCTCCTTGATCGGCTGTGCCAATTGAATCTTCCGCCGATCCACCGTGATCCCCTGTGCGGCCAGGCCTTCCGCAATGTCTTTCGTAGTGACGGATCCGAATAGCTTGTCGTCCTTGCCCGCCTGCATCTCGATCGTCAGCGACACCGCCGACACTTTTGCGGCATGGGCTTCGATCTCCAGCTTTTCCTTCTTGGCTTTCTCAGCCGCCACTCGTTTGACGTGCTCGAAGGCTTTGATGCTCCGGCTGTCCGCTTCAACGGCCTTACGCCTCGGCAACAGGTAGTTTCGCGCAAATCCATCGGCCACGTTGATAAGGTCACCGAGATGTCCGACCCCTTCCAGGGTCTCTTGAAGAATAACTTTCATAGCCCTACTCCTTCACATAATAAAGTGCCAGAGAATACTGAGCTGGCTGCGAAATGTCAATTCGGCGAGATACGGGTGGGGATGCCTATGGAATGATACCGAGCGCGCGGCCCACTTTGGAAAACGCCGCCACGGCCTGTTGCAACTGAGCGGCTGTATGGGCCGCCGACATTTGGGTCCTGATCCGCGCCTGCCCTTGCGGAACAACGGGATAGCTGAACCCGACGACGTAGACCCCTTCTTTCAGCAAGGCCTCCGCCATCGAGGTGGCAAGGGCGGCCTCACCCAGCATGACGGGAATGATGGGATGCTCGCCTGGAACGAGCCGGAAGCCGAGCTTGGTCAGTTCATTCCTGAAAAAAGCGGCATTGGCGCGAAGCTGTTGCCTGAGATAGTCACCTTGTTTCACAAGTTCAAGGGCACAGAATGCGCCAGCTGCGATCGGCGGAGGCAGGGAGTTCGAAAACAGGTAGGGTCGAGACCGTTGGCGCAGTAGCTCGACAACCTCAGCCTTTCCGGATGTGAATCCCCCCGTTGCCCCCCCAAGCGTCTTTCCCAAGGTACTGGTCACGATTTCAACACGGTCGGCGACGCCGAAGTGAGCCGGCGTACCCCTCCCCTTCGGACCCAATACCCCTGTGGCATGGCTGTCGTCGACAATGACGGCTGCGTCGTACCGGTCCGCCAGCCCGACAATTCGATCAAGCTTGGCCAGGTCACCATCCATCGAGAAGACGCCATCCGTGACGATGAGTCGAAGGCGGCAGTCACCTGCTTCCCGAAGCTGCGCCTCGAGATCAGCCATATCGGAATGGGCGTACCGAAATCGTTTGGCTTTGCAGAGCCGGATGCCGTCGATCAGACTCGCATGGTTCAACGCATCGCTGATGACGGCATCCCGCTCGTCCAGAAGGACTTCGAATAATCCACCATTGGCATCGAAACAGGAGCTGTAGAGGATCGTGTCCTCCGTACCGAGGAACTCACTGATGGCCTGTTCCAGCTGCTTGTGCAGATCTTGCGTACCGCAAATAAACCGCACCGAGGCCATGCCATAGCCATGGGTATCCAACCCTGTTTTCGCCGCCTGGACGATCGACGGATGATTCGCGAGGCCGAGATAGTTGTTGGCGCAGAGATTTAATACCGAGCCTTGAGAGACCCGAATGTCCGACCCTTGAGGCCCCAGAATGCGCCGCTCGGATCTATGCAGCCCCTTGGCACGGATGTCCGCGAGTTGGGTATCGAGAACCTGTTTGAGAGAATGGTAAGCCATGATTAGTAGGTGAGGGGTAAAAGGTAAGGGGTAAGGGGCTTGAGAAAAACCTCGCAATTGCATTCTCTCATTTCACACCTCACTCCTTACTCCTCACGGAAATAGAACCACCTTTCCGCATTGCCCTGACTGGATCAACTCAAACCCGGTCGCGAACTCGCTCAGTGGAAACGAATGGGTGAGAACCGGCCGGATAGTGAGGCCGGCCTTGAAGAGACCAGCCAGCCGGTACCAGGTTCCAAACAAACGCCGACCGGTAATCCCGTACACGCGAATCCCCTTGAAGATCATTTCGTTGGGGAGATCAAACGTCACGGGGCCCGTGGGAATGCCGAACAGCGTGACCCGCCCACCGTTCTTCACGGCACGAAATGCCTGGTGCAACGCTTCTGGGTTTCCCGACATCTCCAACGACGCGTCAACCCCTTCACCGGCGGTGATGTCGAGGATCGCTGCGGCGAGTTGTTCCGGAGGTTGAGTCTTGGCATTGAGGACGTAATCCGCACCAACCTGCTTCGCCAAACCAAGCCGGTAGTCACTGATATCCGACGCAATAATCGTCGCCGCGCCGGCGGTGCGCGCGACCGCCGCGGCGAATAAGCCGGTCGGGCCACATCCGGTGATCAATACCGTCTGACCGGTCAAGTCTTCGGCGAGGGCCGCATCCACGGCATTGCCGATTGGCTCCTGCAGGCAGGCCAACTCGGGAGGAATGCTCGGATCCGTCTTCCACAAGACGCCTTCAGGTAAGACGACATACTGCGCGTAGGATCCGTCTCGGTCGACCCCGAGGATCTTGTAATTCTTGCACACGTGCGCCAATCCCGTCCGGCACTGAAAACAGGCTCCGCAGGTCAGGTGCGATTCCGCGGCAACATAATCGCCGATCTTGACGAGGGACACCTCGCGTCCGACCTCCACCACATGGCCGCACAACTCATGGCCGATCACACGCGGTGGATGGATCCTCCGCTGCGCCCATTCGTCCCAGCGATAGATATGGGCGTCCGTCCCACAGAGCGAGGTCGCCGCGACCTTGATCACCGCATCGTGCGGCCCCGGGGTTGGGTCCGCCCAATCCGTAAAGGTGAGGCCCACTCCCGCTGTTGTTTTGACGAGTGCTTTCATGAGTGCATTCTATACCAACAGCATCAGTGAACACCCATTTTCAGCGAAAGAAACACATTGCACCATTTTCCCATGCTGGATAGGATATCAAGTAGAAGGGGCTGGATTGATCGAGAAGGGACAGGCTTTTACCGGAGAAGCTGAAAGGGGAATGATTATGAACAGGAGCCGAGTCTGGACACGGAGCATCATCGTGATAGGTGTCTTGGCGCTGTGCCCACTGAGCGCTCTAGCCGAGACGGCTCGCTGGAACATCGATCCTGACCACTCGCTCATTGAGTTCCGCGTGGCACACATGGTGATTTCCAAGACCTCGGGACGGTTTCTCGACTATCGAGGATTCGTCGAACTGGACGCAGACTCGAAAACCTTGAAGACCATCGAGGCGACCATCAATGCTGACTCCGTCACTACAAACCACGAGAAGCGCGACGGGCATCTGCGTAATGCCGACTTCCTGGATGTCAAACAGTTCCCGACTATCACCTATGCGATGAAAACCGCTCAGAAAGATGGAGAGACCTATAAGGTCGTCGGCAATCTCACCCTGCATGGTGTGACCAAAGAAGTGACGCTCACCGGGACGCTGAACGGCGTCACAAAGGACCCTTGGGGAAACACCAGAGCGGGATTCACCGCCGATGGTAAATTAAATCGCAAGGATTTCGGCATGGTGTGGAACAAGACTCTCGATACCGGAGGACTCGTCGTGGGAGACGACGTCCACATTCATTTAGACATTGAGTGCATTAAGGCGAAGTAGCGGTAAAACCGTAGAGGAGTTTCACGTTTCAGGTTTCGAGTTTTGTGTCTCCGGATCAGAACGAGATGCTCTGAAGGACCTTCCCTCCCGAAACACGTAACCCGAAATCCTGAACTTCGGACCAAGAACCTGAAACTAGAAACCCGCAATTCGAAACTCCTCATCCCAGCGATTATGAAATGCATGGTGCTGCGCCATACTGGTAATGTTTCGAGCAATCCATTGCAGCTTGAGGATCGACCAATACCCACCCCAGAAGCCGGACAGGTCCTTATCAAAGTCCATGTCTGTGGCGTCTGTCGCACCGATCTTCACGTGGTAGAAGGGGAACTGCGCGACGTCGCCTTGCCGATCATTCCAGGGCATCAAGCAGTCGGCACGGTGATGCAGCTTGGCGCTGATATCTCGGAAATCGAGGAAGGAGATCGAGTCGGGATCGCCTGGCTTCAAGGAACGTGCGGAGAGTGTGAATTCTGTACCAGTGGACGAGAAAATCTCTGTTTGAGAGCGCGGTTCACCGGCTATCAGGTCAACGGCGGTTATGCAGAATATGCCACCGTGCCAGCACGATTCGCCTATCCAATCCCTTCAATCTTTTCCGACGACGAAGCCGCCCCCCTGCTCTGTGCCGGCATTATCGGCTATCGCGCCTTGCGGCTCAGCGGGATCAAGCAAGGCCAGCGCCTGGGGCTCTATGGTTTCGGCGCCTCAGCCCATATTGCGATCCAAATTGCGCGCCACTGGGGTTGCCAGGTCTATGTGAGCTCGCTCAAACCGGAGCATCAAGCACTGGCCAGACAACTGGGAGCGTACTGGGTCGGAGGAGCGACTGAGATGCCTCCGGACAAACTGCACAGCTCCATCATCTTCGCCCCAGCCGGTGAACTCGTGCCTCCCGCATTACGCGCACTCGAACGCGGCGGCACCTTGGCGCTGGCCGGCATCCACATGTCGCCAATTCCCTCGCTGGATTACAATCGTGATGTGTTCGGCGAGCGTATCATCCGCAGCGTCACGGCCAATACCAGACAGGACGGCATCGATTTATTGCGTGAAGCAGCGGCCATTCCTATCAAGCCCCGCACGATCCGTTTTCCTCTGGAAGAGGCGAACCGTGCGCTACAAGAATTGAAAGCCGGAAGCTTTCAAGGCGCCGCGGTGCTCACGATGTGACCGTGGCATGACCTCTAGTAAGCCCCACAACAGGCACAAGGCGGTTCAGATACCGATTACTCGGGTAAGGTGGCCCCCCTGATTGACGAACGTCGCTCTCAAGGTATATTTTCTATACCAGGATGGATTTCGAGTTCGATGTTGCAAAGAGCAAGGCCAACCGTGAAAAACACGGGATCGACTTTATCGAAGCACAAGGGCTGTGGGAAGACGAGGACCGTCTGGAAATCCCAGCGCGAACAGAAGATGAGCCACGATATGTGCTGATCGCGGTCCACAAGCAAAAGCTCTGGTCGGCTTTTTTCACCTATCGCAAGGGACATATACGGTTGATTTCAGTTCGCAGATCCAGAACGGAAGAAAGGGCACTCTACTATGAAAGCCAAGAATCTCGAGAAGATGTTTGATGAGGGCAAAGACGTGACACCTCATCTTAACCTCTCGAAGTCACGCCGTCCTGGGCATGAGCAGAGACGGGTGAACGTCGACTTTCCCAATTGGATCATCGATTCTCTAGACACTCAGGCGAGCCGCCTTGGCGTCACCAGGCAATCCGTAATCAAACTGTGGATCGCCGAGCGGTTGAAGGAAGAACAAAAGAAGGCTAGTTGAGCACCGACAGGTAGACAGGGACGTAGTCGAGGTACCGTGAAGGACTACCACATCAGTGCCATCTATAGCGATGCAGACAGAGGGTACATCGCCGACATCCCCGACCTCGACACCTGTTCGGCGTTCGGAAACACTCCAGCCGAAGCACTCAAACAAGCGAAAGTCGCGAAACGAGCCTGGCTGGCAGCGGCACGCGCTGAGAAGAAACCAATCCCCAAACCACGATATCGCCTGGCCATCTATCAGACAAACCAGCACATAATCTGGTTCATCCGTCCTGGAGTTCAACTCCTCGGCGCCGAGTGATGCACGATCGAAGATCAAACCGCCATGGCAGTTTTTCACGCTGTAGGGCGAGGTGATTGTCCTTTGGCCTGGGCTTCCTTTAATCCTTTCAGCAAACTGGTGCCGAACTGACCTAGCCAATTCTTTGAGTGAAGCCATTCTAGTCCTGGAATCAACTTGTAAGCAGACGGATCATCCTGATGCTGAAGATGCCAGCCGAGATTTGTAATAACGGGTTCAAACACCCGGCAGATACTATCAATATTCTCACCGGGAGTTGGGCTCCACGCCATCCACTCTTTCAGAATCAGCTGCCTCTGAAAGTCAAAATCATTGGTCCGCCACTCACGGATCCCTTTGACATTCGCAACACGAAGCAACAGCATGATCACTGTAATGCGGTCGTACTGAAGCCATGTATCCATCAAAGCAATCGCATGTCCCCTGAAGCTCGGGTCGTTAAGTTCTTGTTGGCTCACGCTGAGAAAAGGGGGGCCTAGAGAGACAGTCGAGGTAATGCCATCTCCAGCGCAGCCGCCCAATTCCTGTGTTGCACCTGACAGCGTAAATATGGTGCCGGAACAATCAGTGAATTCACACACAATCCGAAACGGCGCTGAACTTCCACCCAAAACGAGCCAGATCGGCCAAAGAGAGTAGAAATCGATTTGGCAAAGATTGGCACTCACGCGAGCGAGGTACAGAGGCACACCAAGAGTGCGCAGCCAGTCAATCTCGTAAGCTTTCCATGTGTCGCCCTTGTCGTTCATTCCCCCGAACTGCAAGTTGCAACCAGGTCCACGGATTTGTACGCCAAAAGCCCCCCCGATGGTTGAAGAGGTCGCGTCAAGGGGCCGACGGACGTGGCAGTACGCATCGATGCCATAGTCGTCTGCCCGGGGGACTCTGACAATCGATAGAAACTGCGATGCGATAGCGTCGAACGCCTTTTCGTATTGCTCGCCGCGGATGGAGAAGTTTATCTGGCGTCCAGGCATAATGTTATCTCCAAAGAAATTCTCTTATGTGGTGCTGATGTTCGGGTCGCCGAATGTTTGTGAAGACGAAAACTGGTCAGAACTCGTTTCTTGACATAATTTCTCAATTGCCCCGAAAAATCCAGTCATGCCAAGCCCTACCCTCTCCTTCTCCAGCCCCCCACTTTCCCAATCACCGAGGTTGCCCCAGCCTCCCGCTACAGCCACTTGTGAAACTCGCCCGCAATCGGTACGCTGCTTTCCCTCATGCCTGATTCATCCACGCACCAGTCACGCGCTATGACCCACCCTCGCGATCCGTTGCACGGGATTACACTGAAAACTATTGTCACAACTTTGGTTGCAGGGCATGGATGGGCGACGCTGGACTCACGTGTGCCCATTCGCTGTTTCCGCCACCACCCAACAATCAAATCGAGCCTGACGTTCCTGCGCAAGACGCCATGGGCGCGCAAGCGCGTGGAGCAGATGTTTGTGGCAGAACTCGCAGCACATCCAGACTAACTGGACGATTCAAGACCGGCCTCTCTGGATCGCCGAGGGGACGCAGACGCTCCACACCGAATGTCACCGTTTGAAGGGATGACACCGCCAAAGGCCTCTCGACAGGGCAAGAATAGAGCTGAAGGGAACTCCTACCGCTTTCTCCCAAGGATGGTCGTGGCCTGCTCCGACACTTCCTTCACCAAGACACCCAACTTGGAGTGTGAGGGCTCGAAGTCGACCGGCCAGTCGAAGTGGCGCAACCGTTCGCTGGCAGCAGGACCTATTGAGCCCACAACCAGTTTCTGCAACGCGTCATGAAACGGGATGACGTGTCCATCCTGCTCCAATACCTGCATAACGTGATCAATCTGTATTGCGTTGGTAATCAGCATCACCTCTACCTGCCCGGCGATAACGCGCTCGCAGGCAGTCCGTAGCGGTCCAAGATCTTCCGGCAAGGCCCATTGATAGATCGGCACAGGGAAGACGTCCGCCCCGCGCTGTTCCAAAGCCTTCACCAGCGCGTTGTTGGGAATGCCATATTCCTGCACGGCGATCCGCACACCCGGCTCGAGACTATACTCATCCAGAGCGGAAACCAGATCGATCCAGGTATTAGGCTCCGGCACTGTCACCGTCGGCAGAAGACCCACAGCCTTGAGGGCTGCCACCGTTTTTGCTCCCCTGGCGATGGTCACGATGCCTTGTAACGCCTGGACGATCGACGGCCAGGGATACCGCGTTTTCAGAATCTCAAACAGTGCTTCTGTGCCCACGCCGGTGAGCAACACCAGCATATCAACCTGCCCCGCCATGAGGCGCGCTCCGAATTCATAGGCCGCCTGGTTGCTCTCCAGCGGGATCTCTCGCAACGCAGGAGCGATGAACGGGCGACCTTCGTACCGCTCAATCAATCGAACCAGCTCCGTCTCCATCCGACTTTCGAACGCCACCACCGTCATTCCGTTGAATGTCATAGCCTAACGACTCCTTCACGATGAGGCGCCAATCATACTACACTCGCCGTCATGAGGGAGAGCCGGTTTTCCATTGACGGCTGATCATTGGTCTCCCTACTATACAAGCGCAACCTCGTTCAACGAATGCGTGACATCCCTATGACGGCACCACTTCATCGCGGGCTTCGGCATCTGGCGCTTCGCGTCATGAATCTTCCGCGATCGCGCCGATTCTATGAGCAAATCCTGGGCATGCAGGTCGTCTGGGAACCGGACCCGGAGAACGTGTACTTCAGCTCCGGAGTCGACAACCTCGCGCTGCATCAGATCTCGAAGCATGAATTGGACTCCTACGAGTCCTCGAAGACCCAACTGCTCGACCACATGGGAGTGATTCTTGAAAATCCGCAGGCCGTGGATGAGATGTACCGTGAGATTGTGCCCTCCATTGAGTCGCTGGGCGGACGCATCACCAAGGAGCCGAAACAGCATCGTGACGGCAGCTACTCGTTCTATTTCTCCGACCCCGACGGCAATGTGATCCAAGCGTTGTACGAACCGGCGATCAGCAGATTGACGTGGGTGAACAGTAAGGGGTAAGGGGTGAATGGAGCAAGCAGTGACCCAATAAGTTTCCTTATCACCTAACACCTTATCCCTCACCCCTCACGAGTTATGAGTATTTGGACCAGCCTTCCCAAGACCCAGTATGTCAGCCTCGTCCCCTGGTGTTGGGCCCAACTGGAAAGTGCGGAGCCACCGGGTCCCTTTCCCTTCATCGGCGGTGTGGCCCCTGACGTCGTGACCAGCCTCCAAGAGGCTCACGGTCTCCTGTCCAGCGCGATTGATACCGCGATCAGCGATGTCTTCTCAAAGCGGGCCCCGCTGGACGAACCCGGGCGTCGCCAACGGCTCGAAGATGCCTATGTGGAGCTAGTCAACGCCCGCCCCTATCTCCAGCGACACATTCGCTGCGGCCGTCAACCGGACGGCACCTTTTACTGGGAATTTCCGACTGATCCGACTCAGTCCGCAACCGTCACGAACGGCGGTCTCCGCATATTTCATGCGATTAACCAGCAAGCCGTCCCGTTCGGATTCAATAACCGTCGCCTGGGCCCATCGATCGGTAAACTGCTCGGTCTCCTCAATGGTACTCATACCGCGGACGAGATCCGTACTATCGTCTCATCAATGCCTCGTGACTCCCAGGGCCTGCTCACCACATTCATGGAACTGTTGGAGCGGCACGGATGCCTGGCCACATCGGCCACAGCGTCCTTGCGCCGACATTGGTTCGACATCGTTCAGGATCAAGATACCGTGCACCTTGGCCATGCGGCCTTACTCTACCGGCAACGCGACACGGTGTTGCTCTTCGATCCCTGGCTCTTACCCTGGTTTGCAGAATCCCCTCTGCCGTCACTCTGGGGCGGACTTCTCCCAAAGCCCGCCGCGGTCTTTCTTACCCACGATCACGATGACCATGTGGATCCCCGCACCTTGCTCCATCTGCCGAAGGAGATCCCCATCATCGTCCCCAGCCGGCGCAATCGCACCCAGCTGTTTTTTGACTATCGTTCACTCTTGGGCGAGCTGGGGTTTGAACAGGTCATCGAACTCGCTCACGGCGAGAGCTGGCCGTTTGAAGGAGGCGCCGTCGTGTCGGTCCCATTCTATGGTGAGGATCCTTGCGACCTGAACATGCCGAGAAATTGCTATCTGATTTCCGATCGCGGGCACAATGTGCTGGTCCATGCAGATAGTGGACCCACCAATGACGGACGGTCGGCCCTCAAAGACGCTGTCATTCAACAGTTAGTCGCCAAGTATGGACCAATTCCCCTCGCCCTGGCATCACAGCAACAACTGCGTGAGATCCGCAGCCATGCCGCCCACGCCCCGCTCTCTCACCCCGGCAAATGGCTGGATATCGGAGAGAACGGCTATCTGACGAATGCCTATCTGGCCAATCTCTGCACAACCGCCCGCGCCCGGCTGTTCGTGTCGTACGCCACCGGCGGAGCCGACTGGTATCCGGACCACCTCTCGTTCATGTTCAGCCGCAGGAACCCTGCCAGAACTGCGTTGCTGACGGCCCACTGGGAACCGGCGGAAAAGTTAAAAGACCTTCTGGCTTCACAGGGATGTCGTTATCATCATGCCCACGCCCTGGATATCTATCGAGCTACAGATGGAGGAGCGATCGAAGTCCACCCAGCAGGAGAATCCCTAACCCCACTGGCTCTTTATCGGGTGGATCATGGCGATCCCCCGTTTATGAAAGCCGCGCCGCGGCGATAAGTCGGTATTTTTTAGGAGCAGCTATGAGCGAACGACCAGCGACGATTCTTGTCACCGGAGCCGCGGGATTCATCGGATTCCATGTGGCGATGCGCCTCTTGGATAGAGGCGATCATGTCATCGGCCTCGACAATCTCAACGATTACTATGACGTCCGACTGAAGGAAGCTCGACTGGCACAGCTACGGCCTCGCGAACGCTTCACGTTCATCAAACTGGACCTCGCCAATCGGCAAGGCATGAAGGACCTCTTTGCAGACCAGTCGATCCATCGGGTGGTGCACCTGGCCGCTCAAGCCGGGGTTCGTTATTCGCTGATCAATCCACACGCCTATGCCGAGAGCAACATCGAAGGGTTCATGAATATCCTGGAAGGCTGCCGGCACAACCGGATCGAACACCTGGTCTATGCCTCTTCAAGTTCTGTCTATGGCGGCAATACTCACATGCCGTTCTCGATCCACGACAACGTGGATCATCCCGTCTCGCTCTATGCCGCCAGTAAAAAGGCCAATGAGCTCATGGCCCACTGCTATGCGCATCTGTATCGACTGCCTTGCACCGGCCTGCGTTTTTTTACCGTGTATGGCCCCTGGGGACGTCCCGATATGGCCCTTTTCATCTTTACCAAGGCCATTCTGGAGGGCACACCGATCGACGTCTTTAATCAGGGCAAGATGAAACGCGACTTCACCTATGTCGATGATATCGTTGAAGGCGTCATTCGGACACTCGATCGTCCGGCAACCGCCAATCCCTCCTGGTCGAGTGAGCACCCGGATCCTGGAACCAGCTCCGCTCCGGCACGTATCTACAACATCGGCAACCATCAGCCCGTGGAACTGCTGCATTTCATCGACGTACTGGAACAAGCTTTGGAGAAAAAGGCGGAGAAGCGGCTCCTGCCGATACAGCCGGGCGACGTGCCCGCGACCTATGCCGATATCGACGCTCTCACCAACGACGTCGGCTTCAAGCCAAGCACCTCGATCGAGGTGGGCATTCCTCGCTTCGTAAAATGGTACCGAGAGTTCTATCGGGTCTGAGGAACGAAGAGGGACAACCTGGCGGACCACAAAAACGCGGGTGCGGTGTCGCCGATACGCTCAAACTGTGCCGATCGGTCTTCGCGCTAGACGAACTTCAGGATGCTCAAATAGGCTGGCCAGTATGGCCGCAGCGGGTGAACAGGCGAAGCGTACGCTGCGGTACGTCGAGTCTTTGAACGATGCGAGAACGCCGCTGGCGGACTGTTTCAGCGTGCGGTTAGAAGCACCCCACCGGTACAAACCCGGTCCCGAAGAGTCTCGACAAGGCAATGTAGCGCGCATTGTCGTAGAACGAATAGCTGGCCCCTCGCTGATTCCTCCCCGTGAGGTCCCCCCCATAGGACGGATCGGACCCGAAGAACATCCCACCCCTGGTCTTCTGCACGAGATGCATCCATTCCATGTACAAAATGCAGGCTTCCGCCTGAACAGATCCGGAACCCGTGTTACTCGCGTACCAATCACGCGCCCATTCCGGCACCTGCCGTCCTGCACCCATGGACTCGCGATCTCGCGCGGGCGACAGCTCAAACTGCGAATCCCTCATGGGCTGCGTCCGAGGAATGGTCGGCATATTCACCAGATCAGGCACGACAGACAACGGCTTCAGATCCATCGCCTGGCACCCGGCCCCCTCTTTGTTGGTGTACATCGAGCTCCCGTCTGCCTCGAGACATTTCCAGGTCGTCGAACCAGTGCCCGTGTCCCCCCAAGCCATTCCCAGGGACAGAGTCATCAACATAGTCGCCGAGAGGAATGTTCCTTGAACCAGCCGCATGGGACACCTCCAGATCATGTAGCCAAGACGCATGGCGCGCGAGCACCCGTCACTCACTATAGTTGGTGCGCACACCCTACTCAATGGCCGGTTGTTCGTCTATGCAGCTTTGGGGGGGGGACCTCCACTATACGGTCCTTGGGCCGAATGGCGTTTGCCCTGTATCGCCCATGGCAAACCCGTAAGAGTCGGATATCGGAAGGGTCAACGATTCAGGCTCAAGCCCCTGTATCCCGATGCGTTTTTGCGTCACAGCCTGCATTACCTTGTCCGGCATGCAAACCTCAGGTATCCTGCCTATCGTATTCCCGAGAGATTGTCGGGTCGCGCCGTGCCGGCTCGTGATCCTCGGACCATCGGCAATCTCCAGGCAGCTTCATCATACGACGACGTACGATCGATCACGATACCGCATGACCGACTACAATGTTCTGACGAATCTGCTCTTTATCTACACCGTGTCGATCGCGGTGGTGTTTCTGTTTCATCAGTTCCGACTCCCTTCAATCGCCGGGTTCCTCGTCGCCGGTGCGCTGATCGGCCCCCATGGGCTCAATCTCGTCTCCGACATCGCAACCGTGCAGGTCTTGGCGGAAATCGGCATCGTACTCCTCCTCTTCACCATCGGCATTGAATTCTCATTGGTCCAACTCGCCTCCCTTCAACGCCTGCTGCTGATTGCCGCCCCGATCCAAGTGGGAGGCGTCATCGTCATTACATGGCTCGGCGGTACTCTCGCGGGATTGCCGATCTCCCAGGCGATCTTCTGGGGATTTCTGCTCTCACTCAGCAGCACGGCCATTGTGCTCAAAGCACTGACTGCCAGTGAAGCAAGCGATTCACCGCACGGGCGGGCGACGATCGGCATCTTGGTCTTCCAAGACATCGCGGTCGTACCCATGATCTTGTTCACGCCTATGCTCGCCAGCCCCGGCGACGGGGCGATCGCACCGGTGTTGCTCTCTTTGGGAAAATCCCTGATCGTGGTGGCCTGTATTCTGGTCGGCTCATGGTATGCAGTCCCCGTCTTACTTGAGCACATCGTCCGTAGCCGAAGCCGAGAACTGTTCTTGTTGACCATCATTGTTCTCTGCCTGGGCATCGCCTGGCTGACCTCCCTCGGCGGGCTCTCTCTGGCGCTCGGCGCCTTCATCGCCGGCCTCGTGATCTCCGAGTCGGAGTACAGTCACCAAGCCATCGCCGAAGTGCTGCCATTTCGGGACAGCTTCAATAGTCTCTTCTTCGTTTCCATCGGCATCCTGATGGATTGGCATATTCTGCTGGAGTACCCCTTCGTCGTGACCGGCCTGCTGCTGATCGTCCTCTTGGTGAAATTCTTCGCGGGCGCTGGTGCCGTGCTTGCCGCATCCATGCCGCCCCGATCCGCAGTCATGACCGGCATCGCGCTCGCACAAGTCGGAGAATTCAGTTTCATCCTGGCACAAGTCGGCCAGGAGGATCAGCTTCTGACCGGAACACAGTATCAAATTTTTCTGGCTGTCTCGGTCTGTTCGATGATCATTACCCCGTTCCTTATCCAGCTTTCTCCGCATCTAGGCCGGCGTGCTGAGGCCATCCAGCGGCTCAACCGTTGGTTCCCTGGACAAACCACCGCGCATGTCCTGGAAGCCGAGGGGCGGCACCTCCGCATTAAGGACCATGTCGTGATCGTGGGCTATGGGTTGAACGGCCGCAACTTGGCTCGCGTCTTGGGCGAGACGGAGGTTCCTTATATTGCGTTGGATCTGGACGGTGAAACCGTGCGACGGGAGGCGGCACACGGCTTACCACTCTACTATGGCGATGCCACCAATCCGACCGTGTTGCGGCACGTGAAGATTGAACAGGCTCGAGTCCTGGTCGTGGCCATCTCCGATCCCTTCATGGCGCGGCGGACCGTGCAGGTCGCCCGAGGATTGAATCCGAAGATCCATATCGTCGTCAGAACCCGCTATTTGCGCGAATTGGAAGAACTCCATCAGCTCGGAGCCGACGATGTGGTGCCGGAAGAGTTTGAAACATCGATCGAGATTTTCGCGCTCGTCCTCCGTACTTATCAGATGCCCCAGGATTTCGTCATGCGCAAGGCGGAACAGGTGCGTCGGGAAGGCTATGCGCTCCTCCGCCGAAGCGAGCTGCCGGAACTGGCGCACCACCTACGCGGCGGCACCCTCGCGGATGTGGAAGTGGAAACCTGCCGGATCGAGGAAACGGCACCGGCAGCAGGAAAAACGCTCGCCCAGCTGGCGTTGCGCCAGCGGACCGGAGCCTCGATCATCGCCTTGACCAGAGGCGGGGCGACCGAATCGAACCCGTCGGACAAAACCAAACTCTTGGCCGGAGACATCGTGGTCCTCCTCGGGTCACGCGATGAGATTCGTCGCGCAATGGCATTCATCCTCGCGGATCAATCTGTCCGGTAACATCCGCCTCGTTGTTTCAACGAAACAAACTCAGCTTCGCCAGCGAAGCGTGACTCGTTCTTTCAGCGGGTGATCGAATGGGCGCCCGGTCTGAACCGATTCGAGGTGGGCCGCCTTCAGCTTGTAGTACCATCGCGCGGGCATATCGGCATCGCCCAGAAACATGGAGGAGGGCTTGTGACGAAGCCCCACCGCCAAATGCTTCATGGCCCGTTCATCCTGGCCCAAAAACATCTTGGTCAGCGTTCGAAAAATCACGTTGCCGAAGGGCAGCCAATGTAATCCACGCCAATAAGCCGAAAAATCAATGCGGCATTCCATATCGGAAACCGGCGTGGCCATTAACCGGTTGGCGAGCCAGACCCTCCCACATTGCATCAGTTCGACCCGTTGATTCGGCAGAAGGAAGTCGATGGTGGTGCTCAGCGGCCCCCCGTAGATGCGCTCGATCCAGTGAAACGGCCCGCTGTTCTTTGCCGGCCGATGGGCGGTCATCCGGAAGCCGTGGGGAATCGGTTCGAAGACTTTCGTCTTTTCATGCATCTTCGCATCACTACGCCACCACGAATGGACGTATGGTCCATGGACCGGATCGATGAGACCGATGACCCCATCATCGGGCGTGCACGTGTAGGTCAGCGAAATATGAAATGATTGCTTCGGCTCCGATGGAAGCGGCATTCGGGGAACCGGAGGTAACGGATCACAGTTCCCTCGTTCATCGGCGAGATACAGCCAAATCATCCCGTCCGCTTCTTGTGCCGGATAGGTTGCAACGCCGATCTTGTCGGTTTGCAAGGGTGTCCCCTCCGGCAGAGCAGGGATGCGGCGGCAGCGACCTCCCATATCGAATTGCCAGCCATGGTACGGACACTCCACAAGCTTGCCGTCGAATCGGCCGCATGACAACGGCATGCCACGGTGAGGACAAAGGTCACGCATCGCTGCCAACGCACCTGTCCGATCACGGCAGAGAAGAATCGGCAGGTCCAGCATCTGTAATCCCGTCATCATGCCCGGGCGAAGCCGATGGCTAGGAACGGCGGGATACCAGAAACCCAAGAGAGGCGCACTTCGGGAAGATTGCACTTCGGGTAATGGTGGTTGGGTCATTGCTGAAGCGGAAATCCACAAGAAGGCACTGCGTAATCGTTTGACGACTATAACGGGGGGCAGGGGGCAGGTCAAGCAACGGACGGACCAGCGCGTCCCCGTTTCTTGACACTCTCAAGGAGCACATACTATTCTGTCCAAATATCAAGCTCACCGAGCCTTGTGTAGAGTGTGGGGTGACAACATGATTGCCACGCAGATCGAGCCGACGGCGACGTTGGCGCAGCTCCAAGAATCCAAGCCCGAGAGTGTCACCATCGTGTTGCTGAGTGGCGATATGGATCGCGCCATGGCCGCCTTCATCATTGCGACGGGTGCAGCAGCCATGGGAATGAAGGTGACGATGTTCTTTACCTTCTGGGGGCTGAACGCCATCCGCAGAAGGGGCGCCGCCAGTTCGGCAAAGGACTGGCTTCGCCGGATGTTTGGGCTACTCAATAGAGGCGGTGCCGACAGCCTTCCGTTGTCCCGCTTTCATATGGGCGGGTTAGGCACAATGATGATGCAGAAGGTGATGAAGCAAAATCGTATGCCGGATGTGCCGGAATTAATGCAGACCGCCCTGGATCTGGGTGTGCATTTCATCGCGTGCACGACGACCATGGGCCTGATGGGCATTACCAAGGATACCTTGATCGATGGAATCGACCAGTTCGCCGGTGTCACGACGTATCTGGCCGAAGCGAAGCAGGGTAGTGTTAATCTATTCATTTGAGCTGAGAGCTCTCAGCCGAGAGCGAGGGATATCTTCATGATGCAGGCCGATGTCAAACTCGATACCTTAGGGTACTTTTGTCCCATGCCGATCATTCTGACGTCGAAGAAGATCAAAGAGCTGGCCTTGGGCCAGGTGTTGGAGGTCGTCTCCGATGATGAAGGCATCAAGAAGGACATGCCGGCTTGGTGTGAAACTACGGGTCATCAGATGGTAGGGCTGGAAGAGGAACAGGCAAAGTCCGGGCGAATTTATAAAGCCTTCGTCAAAAAAACGAAATAAACCCGACCTTTTTCGAGATCGACCAGAACTGAAGCCGGAAGGACCAGACCAAGTCCTCCGGCTTTTTCGTTTGAGCTCAGACAGATGGCATGGATCACATCGTTGAATGTGTGCCTAACTTCAGTGAAGGCCGGAATCGAGCCACCGTTCAAGCCATACTTGACGCGGTGACCTCGACGTCCGACGTCGTGTATTTGGACCACTCGATGGATCCAGACCACCATCGAGCCGTCCTGACCTTCTGTGGAACCCCGGAGGCGGTTGTCGAGGCGGCTTTCCGTGCGATCCGTACCGCAACCGACCTCATCGATTTGCGCAGTCATGCCGGCGTACATCCTCGCGTGGGAGCAACGGATGTCGTACCTTTTATTCCAATTAAGGGTACGACGATGGACGAGTGTGTCCGGCTTGCCGGACGACTCGGATCACAGGTCGGACGTGAGCTGGAAATTCCCGTCTTCTTGTACGAACGGGCCGCGAGTCGAGCCGATCATGCCTCCTTGGAAGCAGTCCGACGCGGGGGCCTTGATGGATTGGCGTTCCGAATGGCATCCGATCCCGATTGGGCTCCTGATTTTGGTCCGACTCGACTCCATCGGACTGCCGGAGCCATCGTCATCGGCGCCCGGCCACCACTCATCGCCTACAACGTGAACCTCCTCTCCACCGAAGTGGACAAGGCTCGTGCCATCGCCCGCACCGTCCGCCACTCGAACGGAGGACTCCCCCATGTCAAAGCAATCGGCGTCGAGTTACCCACTCGGAGGATGGTCCAGGTCGCCATGAATCTGACCGATTATTGCGTGACATCCATCCTCACCGCATTTCAGGCAGTCACAGTTGAAGCAGAAAAACGTGGGATTTCGGTGGCGGGCAGTGAACTGATCGGATTGATCCCGCAGGCGGCGTTGGAGCAAGCTGCGGTGGCTTCGCTCACGTTGGAACGATTCGATCCATCTCGCGTCCTGGAAAGGAGAATTGCCGAGGCCATGGGCGAAAAGGACACATCCGATCAAACCATCGAGGGTTTTCTGAACGCGGTTTCCGATTCCAAACCGACTCCCGCGGGCGGAAGCGTCGCGGCGCTTGTCGGCGCATTAGCGGCTTCGTTGGGAGTCATGGGCGCACGCCTTGTCAAACAATCCGATGGAGAAACAACCCTTCTGCAACTGAGTCGGAGACTATACAAACTCGTTCAAGCAGATGCATCAGCCTATAAGGCCTTGTTGAAGGCTCACAAAATTCAGAAAGACCAACCGGATCGGCCCGCTACAATTTCGACCGCCCTCCTCAAGGCTACAGAAGTCCCTCTGGAAATTGCAGAAAGAGCTTGCGAAGTCGCACGGGTCCTTCATGGCTTGCGACAGGTGGTCAAGCCGGCAGTCTATTCAGACCTTACCGTGGGTATGATCCTGGCCCTTGCAACCGTTGAAGCCGGACTTTTCACAGCACAAATAAATGTAAAACTTTCGTCAAATCAGTCAGTTATGGAACCACCCCAAGCAAAAATCATAAAGATACGCGAAAGTCTTGAGGAGCTGAGGAGGTTATGCTAGACTCCGCGGCTGCATTGTGACGAACCATCACCAACAGGCTGAATTGGCCTGAGAAAGTCGGTAGTTAGCCGGATGGAAATCAAGGTCTTCAACAACAACGTTGAAAAAGCACTGAAAGTTGCCAAAAAAAAGCTCGCAGGCGAAGGCCTGTTTCGTGAGCTCAAGCGTCGCCGTTTTTATGAGAAGCCCAGTGTGAGGAAGAAGGCCAAGCAACGCGAGGCCCAGCGGCGCCGTCAGAAGTGGTTGTCAAAGCGGAAACCTGAGTAGAGACGCCCTCAGGGCTCTTCTAATCCCTTCCGTAGCCTCCTCTCTCCATTCGTGCCCGCGCCCCTATGCGTCAGGAGCAGATCCATGCCGCCGTCCGCATCCTCAAGCGGGAGATTCGCCGTTGGCAGGAACCGGTCGTCGGCGTGGTCGCCAAGGAATCGAACCGCGATCCCTTCTTGATTCTTATTTCCACCCTTATCAGTTTACGAACCAAGGACAAGACAACCCGAGAAGCAGGCGACCGACTCTTTGCGTTGGCGCGTACCCCTGCCACAATGCTGCAGCTGCCGCTGAAGAAGATCGAACAGGCAATTTATCCAGCCGGGTTCTATCGGACTAAGGCCAAGTCGATTCACGAGATCTGCCGGCGATTGCTGGATCAGTACGGCGGCAAGGTCCCGGACTCCATCGATGAACTGGTCAGCTTACCGGGAGTCGGGCGGAAAACGGCGAATCTCGTGGTCACGATCGGATTTGGGAAACCGGGAATCTGTGTCGATATTCATGTACACCGCATCAGCAACCGCTGGGGCTACATCAAGACCAAGACGCCGGAAGAATCGGAAAACGCCCTCCGCCGAACACTACCGAAACAGTACTGGATCATTTACAACGACCTTCTCGTGCCCTATGGACAAAACCTCTGTCTTCCTGTGTCGCCCCTATGCAGCACTTGCAAGTTGACAGACTTGTGCGACCAAGTGGGAGTCACGAGAAGTCGTTAGCGGTAAGGAGTAAATGGTGAGGGGTGATTTGGTTGATTCTGTAAACCCCTTACGCCTCACCCCTACCCCCTCACCTGTCAAATAAACAGCTTCGTCTCCGCCTCAGCTGTCAAAGACAGAATCGCGGGCAGACCCAACACTTCATCGACGTTCCGTTCGACCGCACCGGCATCCACTCCCATATATTCCAGGCCGGCGCTGCAGGCGATTAGCCGGAGCTTCCCGACGTGCTTGGCATCCTGAAACATTTCTGAAATCTTGGGCACGTTCTTTTCTTTGAGGAGTCGGGCGACCTCCTCGGCCGACCCTGCATACTCCGGCGGAAAGTCGATCTCATCGATCTTGCCTTCGGCCAGCTTTTTGATCGTCCAAAATAACAACACCACGATCACATCCTTGCCCATCGCGGCAGCCGTCATGCCGAGCGTCGCGACCTGATGCAATTTATCGTAGGTCGCGTTGTGGGCAAAAATAACAAACTTCGGTTTGGTCGACATGGTTTACTTCTTCCGTACCCTGGCTTTCACGCTGTTGATATAGTCCGTAATCGCAGCATCAACGTCATCGGCTGTCATGGGACGATCATGCGTTTCACTCTCGTCGACAAGATAGCGTTCATGATCTTTTTCCTGCTTTAGAATGACGGCGTTGTCAGGGGTCACCTCAATCAACATAAACCATTCCTTCGCCCCTTGTGAGAGCACCACCTGCTTGCCGGCTCCCTTTCTGGTGATCTCAATCTGAAGCCCATCATCCGTTTCCGTCGAGGACCATGCTCCGCTTGCAAACGACATCGCCCCAATGACGACCGTCAAGATACCGAGGAGCATTACAGCTTTGGGATTCACCTGGCACCACACCGCCGGGGACAATTCACGACGACTCGATTATAGCGGGCAGGGGCGACTCCGTAAACCATCGAGATCTATCTCGTTTACCTTGAGGGGCACGTGAACCCATGTTAGGATGCCGCCCGATGGATGGACTCATTGCAACGGTTGAGCAATACATCTCCACCGAAACACTCGTGACCCTGACGGCCCTCTCGATCGTCTTTTTCGTCGGGTCGTTGATCGCCATCCCCTTCATCCTGGTCAGGTTGCCGACAGACTTTTTTGACACGCGTGTACCAAGACGCTGGATGGAAAATCATCACCCGGTGCTTCGACTCCTCGGTCATCTTGCGAAGAATGTGGTCGGCGCGATCTTCGTGTTTGCCGGATTCTTGATGCTCTTCCTCCCAGGTCAGGGCATTCTGACCATGTTAATCGGGATCACAATGCTGGACTTCCCCGGCAAGCGCAAACTCGAAGCCAAGATGATCGGCCAACCCGCCGTCCTCAACGCCATCAACGGGATGCGCGAGAAATTCGGGAAGCCACCACTCATCATTGCACCAAACCCATAGAAGCCATCAGCTCTCAGGTGTCAGCCATCAGAAAAAGAGCCCTGACGAGCTGACTGCTGATAGCTGAGCCCTGTAAGCTAGACATATGACATCACCACGCCCCACTCTGTATTTGATCGACGGCAGTGCGTACATCTATCGCGCCTTTTTTGCCCTGCCGGCCCTTAACAACTCCAAAGGCCTCCAGACCAACGCGGTTTATGGATTCATGACCACCCTCCTCAAGATCATTCGCGAACATCGACCCGATGGTCTGGTCGTGGCATTCGATGAGAAGGGGCCGACACTCCGGCACGAGGAATTCAAAGAGTACAAGGCACAACGCCCACCGATGCCGGACGGGATGAAAGCCCAGATCCCGTACATTCATCGCGTGGTCGAGGCATTGAATATCCCTGCTGTGAAGCAAGTCGGCTACGAAGCCGATGATCTGATCGGGACCCTAGCTCGCCAAGCAGAACAGGCCGGCCACGATGTCGTCATCGTCACCGGTGATAAAGACATGCTCCAACTCATCACGCCGCATGTGCGCATCTACGATCCGGTGAAAGACAAATGGTCCAGCGATGCGGAATGCATCGCCAAGTTCGGCGTCGAACCAGGACGTGTCGTCGAAATCATGGGATTGATGGGCGACAGCAGCGATAACATCCCTGGAGTAAAAGGCATCGGCGAGAAAACTGCCATGAAACTCATCTCTCAGTTTGGAACCATCGATGAGCTGCTTCGCCGCCTCGACGAGGTGACACCCACGCGCATCAAGACCCTTCTGACCGACCAGGCGGACAATGCCAGACTGAGCCGGAAACTCGCGACCATCGACACCCAGAGCCCGGTGGAATTCCATCCTGAATCCTATCGGATCAAGCCACCGCATGACGAACAACTTGCCGAGCTGCTGCGTGAACTCGAGTTCACGTCGCTGCTGAAGAGTCTTCAGCCGTCGCCTAAACAGGCGGAGACGAAAACCCCGGTGCCGGTCATAATTGAAGATGAGTCAGCCGCACAGCGGTTTGCTGACAGCTTGCCCCAAAACACTCCGCTCGCCGTGCACTGTCTCTTTGCAGGACATCCAGGAGTTCATGCCGATCTGAAAGGCCTCGCCCTCTCGAGTGGTGGCCACACCACCTTCGTCCCGATCGACATCCACGCCTATATGCGACCGATCATGCCCCTCCTTCACGATCCGCAGAGAACCAAAGTGGTGCACGACCTGAAAGCGACCCTCTTGGCCTTACATCGCCTCGGCGTGACCCTGGCACCGCCCTATGTCGACGCCATGGTTGCGGACTATCTGCTCAATCCCAACCGGCGGGACCATAGCCTTGAAACGATCGCCATGGAGCGGTTGGGTGAGCGGTTTGGATCAGACAAGGGGCAGCAGGCCCAACCGCAATCGCTCTTTGATGTCGATACCGGATCCCGAGACCACGCGACAGAAGCCGCTTCATGGTTGGTCAAACTCGAGCCCATCCTGTCGAACCAGTTGACGGAACATGGAAGCCTGCCCCTCTTTACCGATGTTGAGATGCCACTCATTCCCGTCCTGGCAGACATCGAACGGAATGGGTTCTTACTCGATGTTGAAGGGCTACACATATTGGGTAAAGAGCTCGAACGGGAACTCGACCGCATGATGGAAACAATCGCCGGGCTCGCCGGGGGTGAGTTCAATATTAATTCACCCAAACAGCTGACCACGGTCCTATTCGAGAAGCTCGGCCTAAAACCCCTGCGGAAGACCAAGACCGGGTATTCCACCGATGAAGACACCCTGACGCAACTAGCATCGCAACATGATCTACCTGCACAAATCCTGAGCTACCGCAGTCTCAGCAAACTCAAGTCCACCTATGTTGATGCCCTTCCGGAACTCGTCAGGCCGGAGACAAAACGCCTCCACACATCGTTGAACCAGACCGTTGCCGCAACTGGACGGCTTTCATCGACTGATCCGAATCTGCAGAATATCCCCGTCAAAGGCGACTATGGCCTGCGTATTCGTGAAGCCTTCATCGTGCCCAAAGGCCATGAACTGCTCTGCGCCGACTACAGCCAGATCGAGCCACGTATCCTCGCCCATCTGTCACAAGACCCGAGACTACTCTCAGTCTTTGCCAAGGAAGAAGACATTCACATGGCCACCGCCATGGAAATCTTTGGCCTCCCCTCCAGTCAGATCACGAGAGACATGCGCCGCGCAGCCAAGACCGTCGTCTTCGGCATCGTCTATGGGATCAGCCCGTTCGGTCTTTCCCAAAACCTCGGCGTGCCCCAGCCGGAGGCAAAGAAATACATCGAGACGTTCTTTGAACGGTTCGCCGCCGTACGGGCCTTGATGGATCGCAATATCGCTGAAGGACGAGAAAAGGGCTACACCACCACCATCCTTGGCCGCCGCCGACCGATTCCTGAATTGCAAAGTGGAGATCCCACACAACGAGGTTTCGGTGAGCGCATGGCCGTCAACAGCCCAATCCAAGGCTCCGCAGCAGATTTGATCAAAGTCGCCATGATCAACGTCCACAAGACGCTCCACAAAGAACTCCCCCACGTGAAGATGATCCTCCAAGTCCACGACGAATTGATCTTCGAAGTGCCGGATCATGATCTGGAGGAAGCAAAGCGGTTGGTGAAGCAGGAGATGGAAGGCATCGGCAAGCAGCTCGGCCTATCAGTCCCACTCAAAGTCGATCTCGGCGTCGGCAAAAACTGGCGTGTAGCGCATCCGTAGAGTTGCAGTCCGGCGTAATTTCCGTGCAGAATTGCGAAGCTACCGAGATCTTGCCAGGCAAAGCCGTTACATGAGCGAATCTCTATAAAGACTCCCTATTCCCAGCTTTTAGCCTCAATATTGCATTAGGATCTGACCCCACCAACAACTTTTCCGAAAAGCCCTGCCCCCCAATCCCACAAACGTGGCCTACCAGGTTTTCGGCATTGTCAACTATTTAATGTTTTCCTTTCTTAATGAATTCAGTTTGGTTACACCATCTTGGTCAATTCTAGTTATTGATAAGTCAGCGCATAGATTTTCTTTGTACGATAGGCCTTGCCTCCTGTCGTAAATGCAATATCTGTCACCATTTGTGAGGACTACAAATGGCGTCTTTGTTTCATGTGAATAGTTGTATGCTTGCGTTAGCGCCTTTTTGCTATCGGGCGAAAGTGCCCAGTCTGCTTTAACTTCAATGGTTATCAATGGGTGGTTCTCTTTATCGATTCGTATATCAATATTACCTCGGCGAAATTTAATATCATGAGTTCTTTCATATCCTAAAAGCTCAAAAAGAGATGCGACAAGGTCTTCATGATCTCTTTCAAGAGCTTCGGGATCATTCTTGAGTGCGGTCACCTTGCCGACTAAAGGTTTCAGCCAATCAGGTGGCTCAAAGAAGTGGTTGGCAGCCGTAACTGCTGATGTTCGCCTTATTAAGAAGTCAGGTCTGATATTCCGTGCCAGGCTTTTCGGGTGTTCAGTATTGGCATGGCGAGCTGCGATACCAAGAAAACCTTCAATCGAGGCAGATTTCTTGCGTTCAAGTGCTGCAAGTAGCTCTTCATCATTAAAATATCGTTGACCCACGAGCCATTGTGGATTGGAGTTTAAATCAAAGGCTTTTTGAAAATAGCTCTTATCCGTTATTCTAGTTGACAGAGGAGAATTCAAAAAATAGACGTATCGGTATGGTCGTCTATCTAGTCTCGGTTTTTCTCTATCCCATCCCAAATACTCCTGAAGCCTTCCGTCATTGCAATCGACAAAGAAGCAAATCTGAAGATTTGTACAACTCTTTTGTTTTTGACATCTATCACATATTCGCCAGCCTTGAGCTCCACCAGATCTGCTTTATTTTTTTCATTCGCACCCCAAATATAAATGTCATTTCCTCTGGGGAAAAATCTCTTTAGTTCATTCTGATCCTTCAGTGACAGAAATTGGCATATTTCTTCGACTGTATGGGGCTTATCTAAGGTCTTCTCTCTGTTTTGGGAAGATGACCCAGCTGCTACAAAATAGATTCCCATAATGTCTATTTATTAGGCCGACCTAACCCTGATGTCTAAATCGTTTCGGCAAACGCGGCAGAAGCTGCTTGCGAATCTGAGGCCGTGCGTAGGATAGGCCACGCATCCATGGAAAACCGGCTAGGGCAAGGACCAAAGCTAGGCCGTCAGTTACCTCTCTAAGATCTTGGCAAGTCGGTGTACTTGGTTGCCTTGCCCTTCGACAACTCGACCGGATATTTCTTTGCGTTGATTTCCAGTTTTTGCTCAATCGCTGCAAGAGGATCAATCCCTGTCGCGTGGCAAAACAAGAACGCAAAGGTCAATACATCTGCTACCTCATGCGCCAGCGCTTGTTTACACTCGAGATCCTGCAGATAGGCACTGACCTCCTGGTCTGACTTCCATAGTAGAAGTTCTTGGAGCTCCGCAGCCTCAATAGAGAGAGCCGTCGTCAGGTTTCGCGGGGTATTGAACTGTTCCCAATCTCGCTCGTCCCGAAAGGCAATCATTTTCTTAATGAGGAGTTGTAGCTTGTCCACAGTGTGCTCCAAGTGTTCAATCCATCTAGGCGATGCCGTCAAGGCTATGCTGAGTGCGGGGAGGTGTCAAGGCCATTAGCTTCCATGAGCTGCAGTCCATGTAAGAACCAGCTATTGACGCTATCCTACCTGATTGCTATCACTGAACATAACCGACAAGAGGAGCTTCATGGCACAAGTGCTCGTCCGAGAGTTATCTGATCAGATCGTCAAACGGCTGAAAAATCGCGCGAAAGAACATGGTCGGTCGTTGCAAGCGGAAGTGAAAATAATTCTTGAAGAAGCAGTACCGGACTATGAGCAAGCCCGGAAACGAATTCATGCACTGCGAAACAAACTCAAGCGATCCGGCAAAATGTTCTGCGACAGCGCCGACCTGATCCGAGAGGACCGCGATCGGTGAGACGCTATGTTGTCAATGCCAGTGAGGCGATCAAGTAGTTTAGCCCATGATATAGTTCTGAGCCGGAGGGAACACCCTTCCCTGCGTCTCTAACACTGCATAGCCATGCATCAAGTTCCAGCGCGATGCTCGGCCATCGAAACGATTCTTCTGTGTGGATGTCCTCTCGATGAGAAAAGTCTTCGTCTCTCAGCATTTATTTGAAGTTGAAATGCGCAAGGAGCGGCTTGAGCAAGCCGGCATCTCCTGCACGATCAAAAACCAGCGTTCGGCTGGCCTGGCCGGAGAGATTCCCTTTATGGAGATTTTCCCTGAACTGTGGGTCATCCAAGACGAAGACGCTTATCGGGCACGACAAGTCCTCGACGAAGAGCTGATTACGCAGCCCTCAAACTCAAGCGCTTGGGTATGCACCGGCTGTGGCGAACAGCACGAGCGTCAATTTTCTGAATGTTGATCACGGGATCACGGGGTCAGACTTTTATATCTTAACTAACCTGTTTGTATTCGGAGGGCTCCGCCCATCCACAACCGCTTCACCTCGTTGCCTTTGGCCTTGACGATCTCTTCACCCACCTACGCAGGAAGCCACAGCTGTGAAGGAATGCGCAGTGGGTGTCCTCCGACCCGTCAGCCAGAGCCTATGGGCGGCGTGCCAAAGCCTCGGCGCCCGGCCTTCGCAGCCGGAGATGGCTGCTTCGGCGGGTTCCGCCGAAGACCCAAAAGTGACCACGGCTGCCCGTCCTCCGCAGTAGTCTGCTACGGAGGATGGATCAAGCCGTGGGGCTCCACACTCCAGCCGTACTCGGCTACCAATGTGATGCCGAACGATGCTCAGTACTCGTCAAACATGCGGAGCTGTTTGGGATGAGGAATCCCTCGCTTCCAGGTGAACACCATCGGCTCTTTCTTCGACTTGCGAGAAGGTGAACGTGCTGCAAGCAACGTCTGGGCGGCAATCCATGGTCCAATCAGGTCAAAGCACACCAGATTGTGTTCTCGAAGATTCTGACTCCACTCCCTAATTGATCGCGTCTTGGGTCCCATGGAACGGTTCAGATAGCGCAGCTGAAAAAACCATTCACCCGACAGGGCGACCCCCACCCGATGCACGACCGCAATCAGACCAGCTCCCTCACCAGTCGTTTGCCGGAGATAAACCCCAGGAGCCATTACTTCACGATTCACCATAGACTCGATGGTTATACTGGTCCACACCAAAGGTCAAGCGCGGGGTCGAGCACAACCGGCTACCATGGCCACAATCATGGTCAAGCAGCATTGCATCCTGCATCACGTCTTCATCTGTGCGTGAGCCAGGATTTCGGCCAAATGAACCAATCTCCATTGGCTGATGTCTTCGGAATGACCAGTCCTTGACGCTATACTACCTGCTTGCTATCATTTCGCTATCATTACACACACTCGCCACACAAGAGGAATCCCATGGCACAAGTGCTGGTTCGAGAGTTATCTGACCAGGTTGTTAAACGGCTGAAAAAACGCGCGAAGGAACACGGACGGTCGTTGCAGGCAGAGGTTAAGACGATTCTCGAGGAAGCGGTGCCGGACTATGAGCAGGCCTGGAAACGAATTGCGACGCTGCGAGACACACTCACACGATCCGGCAAAACGTTCAGCGACAGCGCCGACCTCATCCGAGAGGACCGCGATCGGTGAAACGCTATGTCATCGATGCCAGTGTGGCGATCAAGTGGTTTGTCCCGGAAATCCATTCAGACGCAGCCCTTCGAGCTCAGCATAGTGGAACACACCTCCACATCCCTGCCTTTATGGTCTTGGAGTTGGGCAACGTCTTGGCTAAAAAGATTCGGCGCAACGAACTGACACCCAGAGATGGAGAGACCATTCTCAAAGAGCTCAAGCATCTCCCTCTTCAACGCCATGCCGATGCACGTTTGTTTCCCGCAGCCTATCAGCTTGCACTAGACACTCGGCGAAGTCTTTATGATTGCCTCTATCTCGCCTTGGCTGAAACTGTCGATGGCATCATGGTCACGGCCGACCACAAGTTTTTTGCCAGCCTGACGAACAGACCCTATGGAAGGAGGGTGATGTGGGTGGAAGACCTTCCAGCCCTAACGTAATTTACAACTGGAACAGGCTCCCTTCGCAGCCTCCCCACTGCTGCATAAACCAGCATCACATTCCAACTATGCGGATGTGCATTCGATGAAACAAGTCTTCGTGTCTCAACATCTCTTTGAAGTTGAAATGCGCAAGGAGCGGCTTGAACAGGCCGGCATCTCGAGCCTGATCAAGAACCAGCGTACAACTGGCCTGGCCGGAGAGATTCCTTTTACCGAGGTGTTCCCAGAACTGTGGGTGGTCCAAGACGAGGAGTATGATCGGGCACGGCGCTTACTTGGCGATGGCCTCGTGGCATTATCATCGAACCAAGAAGGTTGGATCTGTCCGGGATGCGACGAATGCCACGAAAGCCAGTTTGCGACCTGCTGGAAGTGTGGCCTGGAACAACCATCTGCATAACCTCTCCGACACTCCCTCCTAATACTTACACCATCACTTCTTCCAACACACAAACTTCCAGACGGATTGTGCCATAGTCCCTCGTGGGATCGGTGCCCACGCTGATTCGCCGGACTTCTTGTAGATTGAGTCGCCGGTCCCCATATTGCCGGCAAATTGCTCGATGGCCACAAGGCGAAAGCGTTCCTTGGAACAGTCGTGTTCTTCCAGAGCCAGAACCGACAAGAACGCGCTGAGCCCTCGCTGATGGGGAGCCTTCAGATCGTCGAGCACCCAGGCTTTGACAATATCGCCGGTTCGGCTGATGCTCTCCCGATCGATATAAACCTTGGCATGATTGTTACCATCGAGGAGATGCCATTCCGGAGATGCGGAAACCTCCCTCGGCAGGTGGCTCACGACGAGCAGGAGCAGCGCCACGAAGCACCGTGGAGCCAACGGAAGCAGCACCCGCTGACAGACATGCCGTGTGGAGGGCACCGGAATTCGCCGTCACTCAGATGGTGGCTTCATGCCGAGCTCTTCGACTCGTTTCAAGCAGTCGTTGAATCCCTGCCGACGCTGGACAAATGACCAGAACAGTTTGTACCGATTCAGCATGTCCAACTGTTCCACATGTTCATTACATGTCTTCTGTTTCCAGGGCTCTACGTTGTCCGGCGGCGCGGTGACGACCCATGCTCCCCCAACCAAGGCCGAGACGAGCAGGACCGCACCACCGACCATGATCATTCCTTTCTTAACGTTCATGACTCCCTCTTTTGGTACGTTGAAAATCGAAGACCCGTCCACCCCCTAGGGCGGAACACGGGTGTCGCATCAATCATGGTGCCGGAGACCGGGATCGAACCGGTACGGGCCTTTTGAGCCCGAGGGATTTTAAGTCCCTTGCGTCTGCCTATTCCGCCACTCCGGCGAAGTGGCGGATTTTAGCATAGGCACAAGGCGACCCACAGCCACTTTCTCGTTGCCCTTTCGTACCGGGCCCTGCGCCACTCCGATGACCAAGAAGCCGGATGCCGGCATGCGCCGTCAACACACCATCGCGGGGCTAGTATAGAATGTGGTGGATGAGCGAGGCGACACTCCGTAAAAAATGGGTCGGTGAGAAGGTAGTCCATTGAGCACACCAGTCTCCCTCTTGTTAACCTGCCTGTTCATGTTCACCCTGGCACTACCACAAACAGCGGCCGGTCAAGAAGCCGCGCTCGACATTCTGCCGATTCGTCCGTTTAACTTTGATATTTCTTTCAATCAGCGTACTTTTGCACCCCAGGCCAGAGTCATCGCGGCACAGGTCGGGATCACTGCCCTTCGGTATGGGCCACTTGAAATGCGAACCGTCTATCAATACTACAGCCACCACACCCCGACATTTGTCACTGACCAGCATTCGCTGTTCCTGAACCCTCGGTGGAATAACTTCATCGATGTCCTGGATTTCCCTCGAACCAGGCCGATCAACCGCATCATCCGGCATGTGCTGTTCGGACCGCTTGAAGAGCGGGCAGTCCCCTACGTCGGCACCCTGATCGGCGGTACCCTTCCCGGACGGAGCGACGCCTCGCCCGGCTATCTATACGGAGGGCAAGTCGGCGTGCGATTCCCGGTCGCTCGTGGATTCTCAGTGGATATGGGACTTCAGTACACGCGGTTTGAAATTGATTTTAAAGGCAAGTCTGATCTTTCCCAGCAATGGTTGTTCACAATCGGGGTTCGACTGTAACCGGATGCACTCTATGCAATCGAGTACCCCCATCGCACGAACGATCGGATGGGTAGACGGCAAGACACGCGGCCATTGGCAGCGCCGCATCTTTCTTGGATTGGCACTTCTCCTTCTGCAAGGCTGCGGCCTGCTCTACGATGCCGTCACAATGGTCCATCCATTGAGCCAGGACGAACTCTCAGCAATCTGCGCCCGTGGGCGATTGCGTGTCGGCATATCCGTCGAGCCGTTCCGCCCGTTCATTTTTCCCGCTATGTACACGGATGAAGGGATTCGAGTCACAGGACTTGATGTCGAGCTGATCCGAGAGGTTGCAAACGCCCTCACGGTTCACTGCGGCAAACAGACGCCCATCGTTCCCACCCTCCATGTCACTCGGTTTCCGGATCTCTTCATCAAGATGAATGAAGGACAACTCGATCTTTTCGTCTCCTCCGTGAGCGGAACCGTTCCTGGAACGAAGCCGGCCGGATTGTGGTTTTCAGCTCCCTACCTGCGCGACGACGGACTTGCCGCCATCATCCACAACCCCAAGATCGCTGAGCGTATCCAGACACAATTCGCACAGCACATCAGGAAATGGGACACACTCGCAGCCGTCCGGCAGGCCTTTGCCGACTTGACCATCGCGGTGCAGAAGGGCCGCTCGGCTCATCTCTATGCCCAGGCCAACCTCTCGCGGATCCGTCTGGTCGTCTGCGACTCGCTTCCCGCCGCCATTGAAACAAGCGACCCGACGATTGATGTTATCCTCTCCAAGCATTCTATCGTTGAGTACGTCACCAAGCGCGTCTGGCATGAATGGTCCCCCGTGACCAAACCCGACGGTTCTCCCTTGCTTCTGACACGCGACGATCTTTCGATCGTCACCAGTGAAGAACATCGACGCCTGCAATGGTTCTTGAATAACTTATTATTTCGCCTGGAAGAATCCGGACGATTGGCCCAGATGCGCCATCGCTGGATCGATGAGGACTATGCGCCCACTCGACGGGCGACGACCGAAGGCTTACCCCTTGAAGTGACACAGGTTCCTGACCACTATGACCAGGGACAATGCCGGTTGGCCGAAGGTGCCGACGCACGATAATGTGACGGAGGCGGTGATCATGATGCCCTCACAGCTGTTCCGCTCTCTGATCATCACTGCCATGCTCCTCAGCGGCCTGACCAGCTTGGCCCATGGCGGTCAGCCCGAAACTGAACGGGCAGCTGAACTCTTAGCCACATTCCTCAATGCGGGGCGTGCCGTCGTTGAGCAACACCAATCGTTGATCAACGATCCGCGCAAAGGCGATAAGGGATTCACACCTGAGGTTTTCGAGCGGTCGGTCCTGGAGGAGTTCTCCCGTCAAACTCACATACACCTATGGGCGTCTCCCCCCTCGTTGCCGGCCTCGACTCGAGATCTGTTGGCGCTACTCCTGCGCACCAGCAAGGAAGTCGTGGCGGACGCCCAGTTTGTCATCAACCAGCGTGGGATCGGGTACAAGAACTTTATTCCTGCCACGTTCGGCAGCCAGGCAGCACGGAAATTCTCCGCACGATCGAAGGTGACGATCAAACAGACTGCCCTCGACCCAAGGAATTTGCACAATGCCCCGGATACCTATGAGCGTAAGGTCCTCTTACGACTTGCCACGCAACCGACGGCAAGTCCGCCTGTTATCGAGTGGGTGGAGGGTGGGACAACCCTTCGGGTCATCACCCCGCTATACTATTCTGAGGATTGTCTGATCTGCCATGGAAGTCCGAAAGGAATCCTGGATATTTCAGGCTATCCACGAGAAGGGGCTCAGGTAGGGGAGCTGGCAGGGGCCATCAGCATCCATATTCCCCTGGACCAGCGGTAGCAGGCGACCGGCGCCGACGGAGGAGGCGCCTGGCCGAGCTGCCACCGATGATCGCCGGGGGAATCAGTTCATCATCGCCACGAGTTGTGGCCGCTCTTCTTCGCACCCCTTCTTCGATCCAGACTTACGATTCAGCACTTCTTCCACCCCGGACTTGACGGCCCGACCCCATCGATTGGTCTGCGCCTGTGCCTTTCGAGCATAGCGACTGACCGTTCGACGAGTTTCGGCACCCGTCTGTGGAGCAAAGAGGAGCCCGAGCCCTGCTCCGATGACCGCCCCACCAGCGATGAATGCAGCTGCCTTGGCGACTTGCTTCTGCTGCTCCGACATGGTGAACCTCCTCATGATGGTGAATGAGCCGAACGATCGCTTCGCACCCCGCTCTCTCGGTAAGAACTATCAGCATGCTCCGTGCCAGGACCTGACTCGGTGGCTAGACACGGATTTCCGTGAAAAATCGCGGAGGGCGCTTTTTGTCATGAGGAAGGACTAATTTTTGGTCTCTTTTTCTCAACAAACCCGGGTACAGCCGTCTCAGAAATCCAACAGCTGTTTCATGCCTGTCCTGGCCTGACAGCCATGGAGGCCGATTTGTAGGCCATGAGATGTTAAGGATGTCTTATCGCCGATGCACTTGCATTGATACGTGAGCCTCCGTATTATCCACGGGCAAGTCTTGCCTAGCTCCCTCAGAGTCTGGCACGTGACTTCCGATTCGTGTTCCGCTATGGCGAAAGGCGTGCTCGTGCAACAGACGGCCTTGGAAAAAGCTTGATGGGTCCCCTAGCCGCCCTCCCGTATCCCGATCTTGATCCGGTTATTGTCGCCCTTGGCCCCGTTCAACTTCGCTGGTATGGGTTGATGTACTTGATCGGCCTCACCTCCGCGTATTTTCTCATTCAGCGGAAGGTGATCCGGAAGGAGTTGCCGATCCGGAAGGACCAAGTCTATGACATGGTCGTCTATGCCGCCTTCGGAGTATTTCTTGGAGGGCGGATCGGCTATACGCTCTTCTATAATTTTTCGTACTACAGCCAAAACCCCTTGAAACTTCTTGCGGTCTGGGAAGGAGGGATGTCCTTTCACGGCGGGCTGCTGGGAACGATCCTCGCCTTGATCTGGTTCAGCAGAAAGCAGGGGATTCCCGCCTACACCGTCGCAGACCTCGCGGCCTCGGTTACCCCGATCGGCTTGGGATGCGGTCGGATCGGCAATTTTATAAACGGTGAACTCTTCGGCCGGGCGACCGATGTCGACTGGTGCATGGTCTTTCCCGGTGGAGGGCCTGCCTGCCGCCATCCATCCCAGCTGTATGAGGCGACGCTCGAAGGACTCACGCTCTTCACGGTCCTGTGGTGGATCGACCGCCGCCCGACTCCACCCGGCACCCTCTTCTGGACCTTCATTACCGGGTATGGGATGAGCCGACTCATCGTTGAACTGTTCCGTGAACCGGATCAGCACCTGGGTTTTATTCTGGGGCCGATCACCATGGGCCAGATCCTCTCAATCCCGATGGTTCTGGTCGGAACCCTCATGCTGATCTTGGGCTACCAGCGAGCACGACTGAAGACGCAAAACGCCATGGGATAGTGTTGAGTGTTGAATTGTAAGCTTTGAGTTAATCTCTAACTCAACACTCACAACTAACAACTCACCACTTCATTTTGTGATTAGTACGGCATCTCATCGTCATCCAGCCCCACATGGTGGCCGAGTTCATGAACGACGGTGTCGTACACTTCCTGTACCACTTCTTCAGGAGTCTCGCAGAGCCGGAGAATCGGCCCACGGTAAATAGAAATCTGCGGCGGCGCCTCCCCTCCCGGCCTGAAAAATGAATCGTCCGCCAGTGACTGGCCTTGATAGAGGCCAAGCAACTCGTCTTCGCCCTCAAGCTCGAGATCCTCAAGGACTTCCTTCGGTGGCTCCTCCTCGACCACGACCGCGATCGATTCCATGAGCTTGGCATAGGAAGACGGCAGATCAGCAATAGCCCGTTGGACCAGCTCGGCAAAGGCGTCGGAGGAAATATGGTCATGCCTGGCCATATTCACAATCTCACAATCTACGACTTACAACTCGACCGCTGTCGCGCAGCGCAGGAACAAACAATGAAAGCGTGGCTCCAGTTTTAAACGTTGTCGCACCGCCGCCTTGTAGACTTCTCCCTGGGTTCGGTACTGCTCAGCTCGAACGACTGCCTGATCAGACGACACGACATCCGTCTTATAGTCCGCGATCCAGAGCTCCCCGTCGAGTCGATAGAGAAGATCCATGACCCCTTCCATGACCTGCCGTTCGCCCCAGGGCATAGTGAACGGCACTTCGCGGCCCACAATCTGGGATGACCGAAGCCTGTCATAGAGGGGCGAGTCAGAAAATGTGGCAAACAGTTCGCACAGCGAGTCCGTGACAGCAGGAAGCAGCGACTGTTCCTCCGATCGGAGCACCTGCTCAAGGACCGGACCGATTTGCGCAATCAATCCGCTCGGCGGTGACGAAAAATTCCATCGCTCCAAGACCCGATGCGCGGCAATCCCCGTCAGTCGTCCTAGGTCGCGGGATTGACCGTTTTGAGCGGGAAGAGGCTTGCGGGGGGATTCTTGTCGAATCAATGCGGTCGGTGTCACATGCCATTCGGTCGTCTCGGCAACATTCCACCGTTCTTTCCGCTGCTCCCACAGTCCGGCAATTGAGGGCCCATCAATCGAGATAGACGGATTCTCTGGTGCATGCACCCGGCGCTGCCAGGTTCGCTCCGGCGCATGCACGACGCGATGAGGAAGGGTACTCGCTCCGACCGAAAGCTGCTGTGTGGCCACCTCGCCAACCTGCCCGTCGCCAATTTGTTGCAGCCATTGGAATGTGGTTTCTCCGACCGATCGGGCCACCTTCCCTCCGGACAACACCAACAGCTCCTTGGCTCTCGTCATCCCGACGTAGAACACTCGCCGTCGTTCGGCCTCTTCTCGTACGGCAAACTTTGCCTGAGCCAGCACCGCCCCGATCGTGCGTGTTGACCCGAGGGACAATCCATAGATACCGCTCGACCAATCGTGCGCTACATGGGGCACAGTGCGGTCCCGTCCTGCTCCTTGATGCATTCCCGGCAAAACCACGATCGGAAACTCCAATCCCTTGGCCTTGTGGATCGTCAGAATTTGCACGGCATCGGAAGATTCTTCCGCCAGCGGACTCTCTGCCTCGTCCGGTTGTTCGTCCAATCGCGTCACCATCAACTCGATGAACGCACTCAACGTCATCGTGGCCCGTTCGGACAGTGAGGCGGCTGTTTGTTTCACTTTCAACAAATTGGCGACGGCTTGTTCACCATGCAGGGAGGCTGCGGCGGCCTCCAAAAGCGGGAGTCGATCGAAGATCAATTGGATTGCGTCAGCCAGTGGGACTGAAGGAACAGCCCGATGGAGCCAGGCCAATTGTTCATAGAAACGGCGAATCGCCGCCGCCCTCGGATGGTCGAACGAGTCGAGACTTGTCCATAACCTATACTCCAATTGGGAGGCTTCATGGAATTCAAACACTTCGCGATCCGTCAAACCTCCTAGCGGGGAACGCAGCAGTCCCGTCAGGGCAATGTGGTCATGCGGATGGTCTAGCACTCGAAGCACATTCACCAGGTCGATCACTTCCTGGCGACGATAAAAATGTTTCTCCCCTTCAATGACATAGGGAATGTTGTGCCGGCGCAAGGCATCGAGGTAGGCATCGGCCTGGGTGAGCTTTCGAAACAACAATGCGACATGGCCTGGCGCAGTATGAGGCCGTGAGAGGATCTCATCCGTCAACCACCGTGCCAGCACTTCCCCTTCGGCTCGCACGGCGAGATCCGCATCAAAGGGTTCATGCGCATCAGCTGGAGTCGTCACCAGGAGTTGGACTCCCCCCTCCATGGTTGAAGGACGACGTTGTGGGCGGACCTCAAGCCGGACATTGGCCGGCTGCACGAGGGGGTGGTGGACAAAGAGCCGGTCAAAGATGTCGTTGATCGGGCTGAGCACGGCTGCGGCGCTGCGAAAGTTGGTCGTTAGCGTTTGGATGACACCACCGCCTTGGGTGATCTTGTCCACCACCCGGTCGAAGGCCTCAATGTCTGCCCGACGAAACGCATAGATCGATTGTTTGGGGTCGCCGACAATAAAGAGCTTCCCGGGATCTAGCCTCATATCCTGCCATGCGGTCTCATGACAGCCGAGCTCCTCCGACACCGCAAGAATGATTTCATACTGAATCGGATCGGTATCCTGAAATTCATCGACCAACACCGCCCGATACTCTCGCTTGATTCCTTCCCTGACTCCGGGATGCCCGTGGAGGAGACCTCTTGCCCTCGCCAGCAGACCGTCAAACGACAACCACCCTTTGTCCACGAATGCTGCGCGGATCGACTCAACCAGTGGACCGAGGAGCTTCAGCAGATCACCAAACACACTATGATCGACATCCAAGAGCGCCCGGCTGGTTTCAATGAGTCGTTTGGCCTCTTGAAACTCCGTTTCATCCCAATCTTTGACCTTACTCCCGATGTCCTTGCTGAGCCAGTCACGAGTCGAGACATCCAGTCGCTGAAGTGCGCAGGGGCCTTCGTTCGCCACCTGCGTCAGCAACGACAGACACGCCCCGAGCATCTCCTCAATTTTTCGTCGTTTGGGACGATCGTAGGACTTCAGCAACGCGTGAACCTTGTCTGCGCGTTCACCAACCCACCGAGTGATACTCGGATTCACCGAGTCCCTGGCCAGCTGTGACCGTATCGCCTCAAGATCGACAAGTTCGCTACAGAGCGCATATGCAAGGGCTCGGATCTCTTCGAGTGTCGTCACACCGAACAGGCGCCGCCACTGCTCATGATTCCCGCCTTGTCGACTCAACTCCTGATCGATCCACACATCCCAGGCTTGCGTGAAATACTCTTCGAATCGCAAACCGTCGTCTTCTTGAAAATCCGGATCGACACCACTCTCCAGGGGATGCAGTCGCAGCAGGTGCGCGGCAAAACTATGCAATGTCCCAATTTGTGATTTCTCGATATCGACCAGCGCAGCACGGGCTCGAACCACAATCTCGTCCCTGGTGATCCCATAACGTTCTTGCAGATCTTGAGCCGAGACGGCTCCGCCATCTTGCAGCCGTGTTCCATCTGTTCCGGGATCGGCCAGCCAGGTCAACCGCTCGCGCAGGCGCACCTTCATTTCCATCGCAGCCTTGTTTGTAAATGTCAGTGCGACAACCTGCGTGATGGGCACTGGGCGTGGCTCTTTCATCACCAGGTGCACCAGGCGGTTGACCAGGAGCGTCGTCTTGCCGGTTCCCGCCCCGGCAATCACCACGACATTCCGATCAAATGTGGTTTCGGCGGCTTCGCGGGCGGCACGATCGGAAATCTCGTGGTGGTTACTCATCCTGCACCTTGATCGCCCGCAAGGATCGAAGATCTTTGGACTCCGGTGCACGATACGACCGCCACCAGGTCAACTGATGTTCACGCCGACAAGCCACCCGATACTCACACGTCTCACAGTAGGTGCCGGGCAGGATAAAGAACTGACCGGCTTTGAGGCCGGTCACCAGCCTCTCGATCGTGTCTTGGATCAACGCGCCAACGTTTCCAGACTGATCCCGTTTGGCAAACATCGAACGATTGATTCGCTTCGGCCAATTGGGAGCCACAAAGAGCAATTGGACTTCCTCGGTCGCTCCCAACTCGGCAAGACCGAGACGAGCATAGAACGGCGGTTGCAGCCGAACACCTCGGGCCGCCGACTGGCGGAGATTCCGGTCTTCCGTCTTCATGGTGCTACCGGTCTTATATTTGTAGTCGATGATTCGCAGGACACCGCTGTCTCGATGTCGGTCGAGCCGGTCCAGACGGCCTTGAATCTTCAGTTCGATTGGTTCCTCCTCGACCACAAGCGACAGAATGCCGCTTGCCTCCAGTTCAAAGGCAATCGGCTGATAGGGCAACTCGGCATAGGCCGCTTGATCCGAAGCAATCGCGGCAAGCACCAAGGCGACGGCCTGTTCCTTCGCCAATTCCCATAGGAGAAAATGTCCGGGTGGATGCACGCTCTCGCAGTCCGCAGCCGCCTTGACCACGGCCTCCTCAGCGACTCGACGGACGTCGTCGCCCGGCAATGTGATGGCAGGCCATCCCTTTCCGACCAGCGATTCATAGGCGCGGCGCAGTCCCGAGTGGAGCAGGATACCGATCACCAGGGCTTCCGGTTCTTTCCCCATCGCCAAACGAACCGGCTCCAGCCGCAGCACGTCCGTCCCAAAATACTGGAACGGACAGCGGGCATATCGTTCAAGCGGGGTCGGAGCCACCCCTCGCCGCATCACCCGTGACCAGTGGGATGGAAGCGGCCCCGTCTGCCCATCAAACGGTGTGAGCAACGGCACATCCTCTTCAACTCCCGCCACCGCCATAACGGCATGACTCAACGATTCAACATCTTCCCCCATAGCCTGCAGGAACGACGTGGGATCATGCCCTTGCAACACCATCCATCTCGCAAATTCCCTGGGAGGAAGATACCGGCGCATCGCAGGCCGGTGGGCCACTCGATCTGTCAGGCGGCGAGGAACCGTCTCCACCGGACACTCAAGCTGACCGAGCCGACGAGCCCCCTGCTCCACGTAGGGCGAGACTACGGATACACGCCCATTTTCATCGGCCCGCAGATACGACAGCGACAGCCGCCGGATTGCAGCCTGGCAAAGCAGGGCGAACAGCAATGCCTCCTCGTCATAGCCGGCTAATTTTTCGTCGATCTTGAACCCGAGCGTGCTATCGAGGACCCCACGATGGCGATCGCGCAGAAAGGGATCCTCGCGAATATAACGGGGAAAGTGCTTCTCATTCAGTCCGATGACAAACAGTGCTTTGAAGGGGATCCCGCGGGCGGCCATCGCATCAAGTACGGTGACACCTTGATTGGAGACGGAACTCACCGGCACAGAAGCACGCTCCAGCGCATGCTGCAGCAGTTCAACGAATTCCACCCAAGACAGTTCTTCTCCAAGAAGATCGAGCGACCGTAATCCGTCCCAGGTCTGTTCGATAGCCTGCCAAATCGAAGGCGATCGCGTATCACCAGAGCGATCCGATGCCGAACCCTCAGCCTCCTGATGAGACAGATGGCGTGAAGCCAGCTGCTCAAGCGCATCCACGTGTTCCCGGATCGTCGCCTGCGCAGGCAACGTTTCACAGGATTGGAACAAGTCTTCTACGACCTGCCAGCACAGTGCCGCCACTTCCGGTGCCACCTCCAGCGATCCGCCTTGAACCTCTTCAGCTGTTTCATCTTGCAGCGTCAGCACGGACCGGCTTACCCGTTTCACCCGCTCCCATTCATCACGGCCATGGGTGATACGGAGCGCGGAGACCATGGCCTTCCATTGTTCGGGCCGGTAGTGAGGACTCCCGTCCAATGACGTGAATGATCGATAGAGCGGCGAAGTAATGAGGTCGAGAACCGTCGCGCCATAGAAATCATTGATGGGCAGGGAAGCCAGCTGCAGGAGAAACTTGCAGAGCGGCTCATGGATCAGCGGAGTGCCTCCATTCGTCACGAACGGAATACAATGCCGATCGAATACGTGTCTCAACAACCCGCTGTAGGGATCCAACGTCCTGGCCACGACGCCGATCTCATCAAATCGATACCCGTTCGTTTCGACGAGATCGAGGATCTGACGACAGGTGGAACTCAATTCTTCTTCCGCCCCGATAACGCTGGAAATCGACAACGTCACGGGATTGCCACCAACAGCCACATCTGGTCTCGGCAAGGTCACCCAGGCGTTCGGACCTGCGCCGAGAGGGTTGATATGCCGATCAAGGAAGCGTTGCGCAAACGTGTAGGAGGGGTCTTGCTCCAGCGGGAAGAAGAGTGTGGTCCGCACCGTTGCACGCACGGCTTCAAGCAGCGAGAGTTGTACCTGCGTGAGATCATAAAATCCGTAATAGAACAGATGCGTGAGTGACGCCAGGAAGGGAGACGATGGAACGAACGGAATCAAGGACTCGGCAAAGTCATCATCCGTTCCTACCCCAAATGTCGTGCCCACCTCTTCCACAGCCGCGTACAAGGAAAAGAGGGCTTGGAGCTGATCGAGTTCATCTTGGCCGAAATACCCTTCTGTGACACCTTGGATTGCGGCAGCGGGGTCAACCCCGGCGTCCTTCAAGTCACGAATGCTCGACCAGAGAGCGGCCCAGGTCCCTGAGGCGTGTCCGATCCGTTGAAGTGGCGCTAACCCAGAGAGACGATTCCTTGTGAGATAACGGACGAGCTGCTCAAAGAACAGATCGTCGACAACACGAATGCTCGGCGCTCGATCCTGACCGCGAATCTCATCTGCCAGGCGAAGGGCGAGCTGATGAAAGGTAAAAAGATGGACATTGAGCAGCGCGCAGCTCCGCTCAACACTAAGGAGCCGTTTAATGCGATCGAGTAACGTGCCTGATGGGACAAGAATCGCAACTGGGGCGAATGGGTCGTCAGTCTGTGCGTGATGAAGTTGATCGACGAGCGCGGACTCAAGAGATGGATGAAACCGACCGGTGACAACGCGGAGCATCTACGGCGTATCTCGTGAAGCGTGAAGCGTGTGGACACCAATACAATCTTTCATCTCTCTGGCTTGCGCTTCACGAACGGCGAGTAGCGAACGACTCAACTAGCCGGTCTCCGGTCCCAAGAGCTCTCCGTTACAGTCGACGCAGGCCCAATCTCCATCAATAAACCCCATCGGGTCGCCGCAGATTGGACAGTCGGGAGCAGGTCCCTTATCAATCCGGGGAAGATCCGGCAGCTCAAAATCCTCTTCTTCCATGGCGCCTCTACCCTTCTTCCCGTTGTTTGATTTTTAACTGGATGGCCTTCTCCGCACTCTCCCGGCTCGGCACACCAACAAACGTCAACCGCCCATCAATGATCGTCGCGGGTACCGCACGGACGGAATGGCGATCAGCCAACTCCTGCCCGTCCTTCGTGGTAATATCCACTTCCCGGTAGGAAAAACTGTATTTTACCTTCAGTTGCTTCCACAGGCTCTTTGCTGATGGGCAGGCCCCACAACTAGGCGACACAAGTAACGTAATGTTTGGCATGATCTTTCCGAACCGGTTGTAAGCTAGGCTTGTGTTGGGATCTTAGCACCCGCTCAAAACCCTGCGCAAGGACGGCCCACTGCCGTCTTCCTGAAATATGTCTGTAGTAACCCTTTCGATCGGGCCGCTGCATCAACCCCGGACATGCGCTGGGCCCTGACTTGATTGAGGACTCAGGGCACGCGGATTTCACCCCCGTAAGGACTCAATTGCTCTGTTCGGGCTGAGATCGTCGCACGACCGTCACAAGAGGTTGAACCTTCCCGTCAGGCAGTCATCGATCGTCTCCGACCGCTGGAAAGCTTAGTGAAATTGGCGTATGGTGTTGAGAGATGTTTTGCCACCGCTTCCATATCTTCCTCTGGCTTATCACCATACTTGGACTTTTCATTTCGCCGGCAACAGCTCAACCAGGCCAAGATGCTTCGTCTCGACTGCGTGTACTTACATACAATCTGCTGCACGATGGGGGATGGTCAGGGTTCTTCGAGAGCGGCACGCATCTCGAAGAGCGGTTGGAGATAACCATTCAAGAATTGAGGCGGGTACAACCCGACATCATCGCGCTCCAGGAAGCCTCCGAGAGCCGGAAGCATGGAAACGTGCCGAAACGGATCGCCGAAGCGTTAGGGTACCACCTGGTGTTCGAGCCTGCGACACAACACATCTCTGGCTTCGGTCTTTTTGATCGTCTGATCACCTCAGCCATCGGCTTCAAAGAAGGACCGGCTATCTTAAGCCGGTATCCGATCGCCGCATCAGAGGTCTACGATCTGCCCCGCTGCCAACGTAAATTGGACCCCCGCATTCTCCTGCGGGCTGAGGTCACTGCACCGGATGGCCCGATCCAGATCTTTTCCGCCCATACCGCAAAGGGAGATGACTGTCAGCTCCAGCGAGTCGGGGAGTTGTTTCGTGAACATCAAGGAACGGGGCGCGCCATCCTCATGGGGGATTTGAATACGGGGGAACAATCCCCGGTCCTTCTTGAATGGCAAAAAGACCCGGGCCTCATCGATGTCTTCCGGGCCGCAAATCCGGGTGTCTCTGGCGGAACCGTCTGGCAAAATATCTACGTCGATTGGCCCACCACCGATCGTCGCGTCGATTTTATTTTCGTACTGGACGAAGGCACTGGGAGTAGTCCCGTGGTGCACTCCAGCACACTGGCCTTTGACCAACCCGGCCGCCTTCCGAATGGGGATGCCATCTGGCCATCCGACCACCGCGGCGTGATCGCCGAGATTGAGTTCCTCCCTCTCGACCGTCCGCGAATCAGCCGGCTACCGGCCGCAAGCGCTCGTTAACCAGACGGCACAATACTATGAGATTTGGGCATCTAACCCGGCTAAGGGGCCGAGAATATTCTGCTGCGATCATTGCAGGCAGAAGAGTTTCTGCTTAACAAATGAGCTCGGTGAGAGGATGACAATTCCTCGGAAGGACCGTAATCGAAGGAGATCAGAATCCCCGCTCACAATATAGCGAGCTCGCGCCGACAGAGCACATGCAAGCACCTCATCATCAGCGGGATCGTCGACAACGACACGCCTGATGCGCTGAGGACTCACAAGGCGAGCTAATCGTGCGTAATCGGCAGTCAGTTCTGACGCGCTGGCTTGTAGTTCGCGAAGTCTCGCGGCAAACTTAGGACGGTTCAAAACTCCTGCGAGTTCGCGGAGAAGCGCTGGAGAGGTATACAGAGTGAGCCGCGCATCTTCTGCAGCGACAAGGATTCTATGAGGACTGCCGGTCCAGAGCATGGCCGATACGATGACATTCGTATCGACAACAACTCTCATGCCGAGCGGCGACGTTTCCGGTAGGCCTTCACTTCGCGAACCACTGCCCTCATTGGGAGAGCACGACCTCGAACGCGCTGGGCGATTGAGGAAAGGCGAAGATGCACTTTCTTGATAACGACAGTATCGCCTTCAGTCATCACCAGGACGGTATCATCCGGCTGAAACAGACGCTTAGGAAGCACGATACGCCGATCCGGTGCCACCTTCATCACGTGCATCGCTCCGCTCCTTTCCGATGAGATCAGTGCCCCACTACGTGCCACTATAGCCAACAAGCGCTAAAGCGGTCAAACATACATCGTCAAACAGATGAGCCCGCACCGCTCATGAGTCGACTTTATTGTCCTGTTTGATGCAGGTGCCCACAGGAGCCCGGTCGTGCACTCAAGCACGCTGGCCTTTGAGCAACCCGGCCGCCTTCCGAATGGTGATGCCATCTGGCCGTCCGACCACCGCGGCGTGATCGCCGAGATTGAGTTCCTCCCTCTCGACCGTCCGCGAATCAGCCGGCTACCCAACTCAAGCACTCGATAGAAAGACGAAGCAAGCAAGCTGAGGCCTCATTGACACGTGACGGGAAGTCCCCGACAATGCCCACCTGTTAGCTGTTTCCTAGCGACGAAAAGGAAGATCTCTTCAGGTGAGTCCGATCAGAAGATTTAGACTGACCGCCTTGGCCGAAGGTAGTTCATTTCTCGTGTTGCTATGCATCGCGATGCCGATGAAGTACGTGATGGGGATGCCGAGGGTGGTGACCGTCGTGGGGGCGATTCATGGAATCCTGTTTCTAGCCTACATCGCCCAGTTGGCTAAGTTGCGAGTTGCCTTTCAATGGGACAACACGTTTTCCCTCTACGCCTTTCTGGCATCACTTCTCCCGTTCGGACCATTCATCTTCGATAAACGCCTGCGTGAGAAAGAAGTCGCCGCCAACTGACTGGCCAACGCGGGAACGCCTCATCGTTTCCCGTCATACCCCCGATCTTTCCACTTCTCTAACTGTTGAATGCGTTTCTTGAGCTGTTCAACCGTCGCTTGATCAACACGGCTCCCGGTGCGGGCGATCAGTTCCGCATTAAGTTTTCGATGATCGACCCCGCTGGTTCTGGACACGGCGCTGACAAGCAAGCGATGCAAATCTCGAAGGTCTTGCTTCTGCTCATAGAGTGAAACCGCCGGTTCCTGAACTGCAGCCGCATCGCCCTCACTGCGCGTCTCGTCTTCACCAATGAGGCTATCCATCCTGGCGACAGCCATCAAGGGAACATATTCGTTCGTCGAGATCGTTACCCGCCCAAAGAGATCCCGCTGCCCTGCCGGCATGATCTCTTCCAACACATGATCGCGCTCCGCCTTGATCTGTTTGGCATAGTGGACCAGCACCGGATCCTTCGGCAGATAGAGCCACGCCCGTTGCGGCTTCGGCAGCCCCTCCTGCATTCGCACAAACCGGCCCACGACCTGCCTGAAGTACATTTCCGTGATGACGTTCGTGCCGTAGACGCCGACACGCAGTCGTGGAATATCCACCCCTTCGCTGACCATGTTGACGGCCACCAACCACTGCTGCTTCTTGTGCATGCCGAATGCTTCAATCGTCTGCGAGGCAGCCGGATCATCAGACACTGCCACCTCCGCTTTGGTCCCGGTGACGCGGGCTACGAGTTCAGCCACCCAACGGGCATGGTCCTGATCCATGCAAACGATCAACCCGCCGGCATCCGGTTGTTCTTCCTTCCGAAGACGTGTCAGCTGCGCATGGGCATCGGTGATGACTGGGCCGAGCCAGGTGTCTTGCAGCAGCGCCGTTTTCAACCGTTCCCGCTGCCGGTTGAACTTCAGCCCGTCCTCAAATGTTGCATGATGCTCTTGTCCTTCCGACAGCCAACTCAGCTCGCCTTCATAGCTTGGGAAAACGATGGGTCGACAGACGTTGTCACGAATCGCTTCGGTATACCCATAGGCAAAATCAGCCCGGCTTTCATCATGCTCATACCGGATAAACGGAATCGGATTGTTGTCCGACCTGAACGGCGTACCGGACAAGATCAGCCGAAACACCGCCGGATCGAAGGCGGAGCGAAGCGCTTTCCCCCAGTTCTTCCCATCGCCTGCGTGGTGCAACTCATCAAAAATGAGCAACGTCTTCTTGCTCTTGCAGACGCGCTGAAAGATCTCTGGAGCCAGGCAAACCTGCTGGTAGGTGACCACCGCACCGTGATAGTCGGAGGCTTCAGCCGGCTGATCGTTCGTCAATGTCGGGTCGAGCTGCAGCCCGATCTTCCCTGCGGCCTCGGACCATTGCGTGCGGAGGTGATTGGTCGGGCAGACAACCAGCACCCGGACCGCCGCCTGTTTGGTCATAAACTCGTGCGCGACCCTCAGCGCAAATCTCGTTTTGCCCGCAGCGGGCGTGGCCATGGCGAGAAAGTCTTGTGTTTGATGGGCACAGACAGCAGACAGCGCTCGTTGCTGCCAGTCACGTAGCGGTGCAGTCCAGGCAGGCAATCTCTTCATGGCCGATGCGTCACGGCCAGATTACATGGATGAGAGGCTAGTCGAGCCAATCCCGTTCCTGAAGTTTCTTCGGCAGGTACTTTTTGGTCAGGTACTGGAAATCTTTGTTGGCCAACGCATCGAGTTCGTATTTCAATCCGCTGGCCAGCATGCGTTTAATCTCCGCTTGCCAGGCCGGCTTCTTGAACCACTGGTAGTTCAATAATTCCTTCGCACGGGCTATATCCTTGTCGTTGAGCTTGATGCCGACGTTCCGCGGCAGCTCATAGTTCTCCGGATCGGCACTCGACAGGCCCACGAACTTGGCTTTGGGAATGGCCATCCGCTCGCTCTCGAAGGCCAGATTGATCGAGCCCTGTTTGACCACGGAATAGATGTAGTACCCCCAGGGGTCGTTATCGACCAGCACATAGACCGGCAACCGATGTTCCTCGTGCAGACGGCAGGCCAATCGCCGCACACCCCGAGGAGGCTGACCGTTTCCAGTCAGAAGAATACAGTTATAGCGACGCCAGAACTTGTCCTCCGAAAGCCTGTTCCACTGCGTGCCCTTCTCGACGAGCAGCACGAAGTCGGCCGTGCAGCGTCGGATCTCCAAATACTCCGGCTCGACGATCGAGGGAACCGAGTAGCCCCCCTTGCCGAGCTTTGAACAATCGACGCGATCACCGTCATCACCAAACACCACCGGCCCCACGATACTGCCTCGATTTTCCGCACTGACATGGAGCTCTTCTCGAAGCGCGGCAAGGGATACCTCGAGATCCTCAATGACTGGATCGGATTCGTCCTGCGCATCGAAGGTGTTCTCGTGAGAATCTTTGATCGTGTGTTTCGTGCGGTAATAAATTTCCCGAAGCGAGGTCGTCAAATCAGCACGCTGCAGCTCGGAGAGCGCATCAGCGACCAACACGGTCTGCATGAACCGCTTCGCCATGCCGACGTTAAAAAAGGACCGCTCTTGCTTCTTGCTCCCCATCTCAATCAGGCCTTTCTTTTCATTGAAGGCCACGTTCGAAAGGGCACGGATCGGGATCTGAAACGTTGGATCTTTTGACCGTTCAGCCGCTTGGATCACGACATCCGCCAGACTGATCAGCTTTTTTTCGACCACGGTGGGTTGCTTTGTCTTCGTCGCCATGATGTCCTATTTTGGTTTACGCCGCGCCACGGTCTTCCCCGACTGAGATGCCTTTCCTTGGGATTTCTTCTTCGTCCCTGATTGTTCCGCAAAGAGCGCTACTTGCTCAGGCTTGGCGGATGGCTTCTTCGCCAACTTTTTCGGGTGAGTTCCCCCAGCGACAGGCTCCTTCACCGATGGCACACCAGCTGCCGACGATACGCCAAGCACATCCGGGACGGTTCCCGACTCTATTCCAGCTTGATCAGCCTCAACCTGCGTCGCTAAGGCCGTCTCGCCTTCGATGCCTTCTGCTGTCACAATGATGGAATGAGGCAGCCCCTCAGGCCCCGCTCCGGTCTTGCCCAAGGCATGGTCGGTTTTCTGCCCTCCGGTACGGGCAGCCGCGATCTTGAGGAGTTGCCCCTTCAGTTTTTCTTTTGGCAACTTGCCGCCCTTGAGCCGATTGCAGGCATCCACGACTTCTTCAATGTACAGTTCAAAGATATTCCGGCGCCGAAATTCGCTCGCAGCCCGTTCGCGACGACGCACAAAGAGTCCCAACCGCCTACCGCACTCGCGAAGTGCAAGGGTGATTTCTTTTTGGATCTCATCGTAGTCGGCGATCGCTTCTTTAGACTCACTCGTAAACGGCACCCAGACCGAGGCCATATGGACGAAGATCACCATCGGCCCACCAGGCAACGCCCCGCGCGACTGCGTCAGCCCATAGTTCTTCCACGTGGTGCTCAGCACGGCCTTGAAAGTGGAACAGGCCGATTGCTGATACAACAGCGGCACGCGATTCGCGTAACGAATCACGCGAGCAAGCTCTGAATCTTCCTCCTCGCCTTCACCCTCGGCTTTTGGCATGGTCGGCTGCTGCGGCTTGTTCTGATCTTGCGGCCTGTTGCCATAAGCCAGCCCGGCCTCGATGATGAAGGGGTTGCCACGATAGACGGCCGGCGGCCGGCTGACCGCGGTATAGAACTCGCCTTTGATCTGCTTATACAGTCCTGAGAGAATCGCCTTCTCACCAATGGGGGAAATGCAGTTGGTCGGCGGCGCCATGAGCTTCGTCTCTTGTAATGTCTTGTAGAGTGTTTCAGCCACCGGTCCTTTCAACTCACGCGGCTTGGCGTCGGGCGACACCTTCGCCGCCTTACAAACCTCTTCGGCAACCTGAGTCGGCACTCGACAAAAATCGCTCTCGAGAAATCCGGCAACCGTGTGGCTCTTCGTATCCTGCAACATCTTGAGCAACATGCCGAACTCGATCCCGTAGGGATGTGGCTTGATCTCGCGTGGTTGCGGCGGCAGTTCATGATAAGTGCGTGCATACTCCTTCGCCTCGCCCTCCGGCGTGTGATAGATCAATTTCACATGGGGATTGGCGATCGAGGTCTGTTCCAGCCATTCATCAACCGATGCACGCCCCTTCTGATACTTCCCTTCAACTTCCAGTGTGACTTGGGTGCCGCGTGGCTGCTCCCAGTCGATCTGCTTATTCTCATGCACCAGCGGTTCGTTTTTCTTGGTATCGATTTGCACTTCAAAGAAATGCGCGGCCGCCTTCGGACCGATCCGAGAAATAATCCTGACCGGTTTTCCGGTCGTGAGCTGTCCGTACATGCCAGCGGCGGAAATCCCGATCCCCTGCTGCCCTCGGCTCATTCGCAGCCGGTGGAACTTCGAGCCATACAACAGCTTCGCAAAGATCCGCGGGATCTGTTGCCGGACAATCCCGGGCCCGTTGTCGGTAACCGTCACACGAAATCGGTTCGCTTGGCTTGCCGCTACGGGTTGTCCGTTTGACACGATCTCAAGTCGGACCGTCACATCAGGAAGGATCCCCGCTTCCTCACAGGCATCGAGCGCGTTATCGACCGCTTCTTTCACGCAGGTCAGCAACGCCTTGCGCGGGTTATCGAAGCCGAGCAAATGCCGATTCTTCGTGAAAAATTCCGAAACCGAAATCTCCCGCTGACGCGCGCCCATTTCCACTGCAGTGACCCGTTCCGCGGGCTTGGCTGCTGGTTTCTTGGTTGCGACTGGTTCAGGAGTGGCTCGAGAAGCGGACGATGTCGGTTCAGTCTCTGATGCGGATGCTTTCTTAATGGCCATTCACCCTCTCTTGAAGACAAACGTTGATTGTGTGGTACCACAAAACTTATTCGGAAACAATGGGACCGGATGGTGAATGCCGAAAACGGGAATAGACCTGTGCAGGAAACACACTGCCCTATCGGGTGACGGCAGGATCGCGCAGATAGTGAGCCGGAGCCATAGCCTCCAGAGACCAGACCAGAATTTTCCGGTTGAGGGTCGATACGATCAAGTGCTTCCCATCGCTTGTCCAATACAGATGCGAGGGCGTCCTGACATGAAAGATCGCTCGTTTGGCTTTGGCCGACAGATCCCAGACGGAAATGCGTTCTCCCACGCGAGTGGCTGCCCATCTTTGCTGTGGATCCACAGCCATGGCTGTCCCTAACCTCACGGGCGGTCCGTGATCAACCTCCGTATCCCGATCGGCAAAGGTGTCGAGGTCTGCCCATACTGCATTGTGCTTGGGGTCCCAAATCGCGAGCATCTTGGATTTTGGGTCACGTGTGCGCGCGATCGTCCAGATAAATGGCTGGTTCCATCCCAGACCGGACCAGACTTCCGGAGTGCCCGCCGGCTTCTCGACTTCCTGCCAGGTCGTACTGTCCCACACGACACGACCAGATCGCGAGATCGTCACGAGCCATGGACTGCCCTCCAAGAAACTCAATCCCTCGACGACCTCCCCCTGCACAGATCGCCGCTTTGCACAGGTTTTCCCAACACATGCCGGCGACCGGCTGATATGTACCAGTTGTTTCACGACTGTTCGGGCGACGAGATCCACGACGGACACCTGTGGCTGTTCCCCGGCGACGACCAGAACGCGGTTGCCCGGAAGAAATTGCAATGCATTAATCTGTCCTTGTGCGCTTGCATATGCGGAAAACTCCCGCCAACTATGAGTCTCCCACAAACGAATCTCTCCTTGGGTGGTCCCCACCGCCAGGATGGCGCCATCGGAGCTGAATGCAAGGGCGCTGGCAGGGACAGGCAGCTTCAATTGACGCAAGAGCATCCCCTGCCCCGGGTCCCATACTTTCAAATACCCGTCGTCACTGACGGTCACAAGCTGGTTGACACTGGGGGAGGTCGCCACCGCACGCACTGCCATGGCATGGACGAAGGTCGGCACCGCTGTCGGCGCGGGAGATGCTATCGGTCCTCTCTCCTGTGGCGCCGTTCTCTTTGCCAAAATCTTGGCCTGTGACTGGCCCGGATCCAGCACCAGCTCCGGAGAATGTGACGAAACATCCCAAACCGAGACCTTCCCGTCCACCTCGGGATTCAGCCCTCCCTGCAACATCACGACCACCTTGGCTCCTGTCGGCGACCATTTCAGCAACGAGACCCGGGTGCCCGTCTGACGGCAATCATGCCCACACAGGTCCGGCAACATCGCTCCCGCCGACAAATCCCAAATCTGGATCGTGGAGAGATGTTCCGATTGTCCGACCAGTGAGTCACCATCGGCTGAGATATCGACCGCATGCAGATGACTCGGCACCCGCACTCCCCTCTCATGATCCTCATGGAGAAACTCCGTCAAGGCTGCCTGCTTACCCGTACCGACGTCGATCAAGACATAACTCGATTCACTGTTCTCGGCCACCATTCGCTGACTGTCACGCGAGAAGAACGCACGCATCGCCTGTCCGCCTGCCCTCTCCGCGTTCGGCAACGTCGCGCGAGCCGAGACCGTCGCTCCGCCCGTATCAATGAAGAGCATGGCGCGACCAACGCTCGCCGCGAGAGTGGCGCTGTTCGGTGCAAAAAGAAGATCCCGCACAACGCCGTCCATGGCCATATCACGGATGGTTGTCCCTCGCAGGTCGTACAAGTGAATCGTATGATCTTCCGCGATCGCCAATTGCTGGGCATCGGGAGAGGCTGCAACGGACGACAGATCTTTCTTCTGATCCAGCGCGATATGTTTCAGCGGGACAAGTTTCTTGCCCAGCTGCCAGACGGACACGGCCTCGTTCCCATGGCGGAGAATCAGCTGATCGGTCTCACGCGAGTAGGCAAGTAGCCGATAGGGTTCGCGTGATTCAGACGGAATCGTGCCCACGACAGCATGATTCTTCCAGTCGTAGATGGCGACACTGTGTCCCACACACAGCACCCATCCGTCTTGTTTCATCAGCGCGATCTGCTGACAGGGAAGGTCCGGGATCTTCGTCACAAGCGCTTTGGTCTCTAGATCCCACACCGCCAACTCCTCCATCTGAACCAGGAGCAACCGGCCATCATCCGAGAAGACAGCAGAAGGTCTGGAAACGGCCCCCGCTGCATCCTGTAGGAACAACGTGAGAATCGCCAAGAGAGCCGCCAGCGCAACGCTCATGCCTGTCTGTCCTGTCCTCCTATCCACCGTCATGGCTTCATTCTGTCGCATGATGACGCGAACGCAAGACACCCGCCGCTTGTTCCTTGCCCTTACGCGCAGGACGTGAGACAGACGGGTCATCGAGCTTGATCCCGGCCTCTGCGCCTCCCTTCATCGGCGGCAACACGTCGACGAAGTGATCAAGCCCCTGCTTGTCTCTCCACGATTGCACCGGAGCTCTGGCGGCTCCCTCACTGTTGTCGAAGACCTGCCATGGACTGGTCAACATCGCCTGGAAGGGGTTTAACCCTTCGATGATCAGTTGAACAGGAGACTCCTCACTGGCCGGAGACGCGACGCTTGGAGCCGGAAGCGGGCGAACCTCCGCGCGAGAGGGTTCAGGTGTGACAGGCCGAACTCTCGTCTTCTTCGGCAACGCCAATTGTGGAGCCGGTGCCACCGTCGGAGCGGATTTCTTGTGCATGCCGGCGGGCGGGGCGTCCGTAATGTGGAGGTGCCCCTGTTCATCAGTCCATTTATAGAGCTCTGCGAAACTGACGATCGGGGAGAGGAGAAGTCCAGCCGCTATGCTCAGGATGACCGCATTCATAGTGAAGGATGACCGCATAACACACATGGGACATCAATGGACCAAAGTATAGCAGCTGCTTCCTGTTGTGCACGTAACTTCTCGTAATTGTACGGGAACCAATCAAGGAGACCTTGCCGTGGGCGTAGGAGAGAAGGGAGGATCGATTTGGGTGGGAGGAGCACGCACCTAACCGAGGACGATCAGGTACGGCGGAGATCTTGGGAGAACTTTAGGCTTCCCAGTCAGCGCTGGGCTTGCACACCATCCTCTATCGCTCGACCCCCTTTTGAACCATATTCCCTCGGGGCGTTAACTCCTCCCACTCTGGTACCATAGGCCTCATACCGGGGTGAGTCAAGAGGCGGATAGAATTCGCCTGAACGGCCCTCCCACTGTGGTGATTCCTTCTGGCCGGTGGTATGTTGCTGAATGCTCAGTTGTACGACAAACCTTACATGTTTCAGAACCGAGAGGACTATGGCCCATGGCAACCGCGTTGACCAGTGAGAACGTGCACGACGCATGGTCTGCACTGGTGAGAGATGTGCGCACTGCCGTGCTGCTCACGATGCGAAAAGAACGGCCGTTTGGGTCGCATGTGCCGTATGTGTTCGGATCGGACTGGACAAGAGCGTATCTCCATCTCAGCCGCCTCGCGCTCCACACACAGCATCTACTGACTGATCCACGACTGTCGCTGTTCATCGCCGAACCGGACGGACTTGAGAAAAACCCACTGGCATTACGCCGGATAAATCTCCAGGGCGAGGCAGTAGTATTGTCGCCTGATGCATCATCCTACGATGCAATCAAAGAACGATACCTTGAACGATTCCCCCAAGCTGAGATGATGTTTGGATTTGGCGACTTTGCTCTCTGGGAATTGCGCCTTGAAGAGGCTCACTTCGTGCTCGGCTTTGGCCAAGCCTTCGTCTCGACTGCCGACACTCCGGCTAGATGGGTGCATCAGAAGATTGAGCGGCTGTCGTTCGAGAACAGCTGAACCACGAATAACCCGCACGACACCTTCTATAGCCCCGCCACTATTTCTCTCTTTATCCATCCCAGTTGATGACTTCTGAGAAATAACAACTTTACTACTTGTACTCCCCTGCTCACATTGGTCATTATCATGAGCTCCGGCTGTACGGAGAGAATGGAATGAGCCATTTGCGCGCTCAATCTGCCCCAATAGCCCAACATATCGTAATCTTCACATGCCTGTCGGCTGTCTGGCTCTCCACATCCTGTGACGCGACAGCCGGACGCGCCCTTGAACCGTCCATAAAATCTCCTGTATCGAGATTCGCCCCCCACGAAATCTTGATCAAATTCAAGGACGGAGTATCACAAGAGCGTATTGCGTTCATCTTAAAGACTAACCAAATCGAAGTGATTGCCGAAATCCAACGAGGATACCTCTACCACGTCAGAATCGCGAGCGATCGCTCGGTTGCATCCGCAATCACCCAACTCACATCATATCGGGAGATCGAGTATGCGGAGCCCAACTACCGGCATGAAACGCAGAAGTAGCGCCATAAGAATTGCGGCCTGGTGGAGTGGGACCCTCCTAGGGCTTGCCCTCTTCGGGTTTGTATTGTCGGGACTCATGCCCGGAGATCACTCGGTCTATGCGAAACAGAAAGGGACCGCCGGCGGAATGACCCCACTACCATCGGATCTTCGTCGCCCGAGCAGGTATATCCCGGGTGAGGTGCTCGTCAAGTTCAAGGGGGAAGCATCTCCATTAGGAATCAACTCCGTCACCGACGACGGTGGCACTCAAGAAATCAAAGCATTCTCCGTGAGAGGTAGCGTCATCCACCAGTATAAGTTGGATGGAACTCTGTCGGTCGATGAAGCAGTCGCGAAGTATCAAAATAACCCGGCCGTTGAGTATGCCGAACCGAACTATCTTTACTGGGCAACAACCATTCCCAGCGATGCGAAGTTTGAGACGCAATGGGGTCTCCATAATACGGGTCAGCCGGTGAATGGAACAGCAGGAACACCAGATGCCGACATCGATGCACCCGAGGCCTGGGACATCAGCACGGGAAGCTCCGACGTCGTCATCGCCGTCATTGACTCGGGTATCGCTTATGATCATCCAGATCTTGCACCCAATATCTGGACGAACCCGAGGGAGATTGCCGAAAATGGTGTTGATGACGACGGGAATGGATTTGTAGATGATGTGCATGGGTGGGACTTTCTTATGAATGACAGTGATCCGATGGATCCCATCGATCTCAATCCTGGTGGCAACCCAGGGCATGGTACTCATGTCGCGGGAATCATCGCTGGAGCGGGGAACAATGGAACTGGAGTAACCGGTGTCATGTGGGCCGCAAGATTGATGGCGCTTAAAGCCGGAGGAGTGAATGGAGCTTTATCTACAGCCGCCATCGTCAGTGCGATTCACTATGGCATCGCTAACGGCGCACGTGTCATCAACGCCAGCTTTTCAGCACATGATTGTAGTCAAGCTCTCTATGATGCGGTGAACGCCGCGAATGCAGCCGGCGTGATTCTTGTCGCCGCTGCAGGGAATGAAGCAGCGGATAATGACAACTTACCTAGCTTTCCAGCAAATTTTGCTTCCCCTTCCACGTGTGACGGACAACAGAAGGCAGCGTTACCAAACGTGATCGCAGTGGCGGCCACGGACGAGAATGACCAATTGATAAGCCTCTCTAATTTCGGATCTACGACAGTCCATGTGGCCGCACCGGGAATCAGGATCAACAGCACAAAGCCTACTTCGAGTGTTACGAACGTGCTCCTGCACAAGTTCGATTCGAACCCAACCGCACTCGGGTACACTTTTGGAGGAATCAATAACACCTGGGGATTCACTAACACTGCATCATTCAGCCAATCAAACAGTCTCACGGACAGCCCAAGCGGAAACTATCAGAACAGCACGGATTCCTTTGCGACCGGACCATTATTCACTACCGAAGGACAGCGTGGATGCCGCCTTGACAGTCGCATTCGCCTGCACACCGAGCAAGACATCGACGGAGTTCTTACGGAAGCATCACGGGACGGCGGAACCAGCTGGGAGCCCATACGTGTCATTACAGGAAATACCAACGACCAATTTGAGCCTTTTACCTTGGGAGAGATCGCGGATGATATGGCCAATTCACGGTTTCGATTTCGCTTTGAATCAGATGAGCGCGAGGCCTTCGACGGTGTCTATTTAGACGATGTCCGTGTCGTGTGTGTTTCGAGTCAGCCATCGGAAGCGACGGACTATCAGTTTCTTCTGGGCACTTCAATGGCCACTCCCCATGTGACAGGACTCGTTGGCTTGTTACTTTCAGTTAACCCTAACCTGACTGTATCCGAACTAAGAAACGCCATTCTCAACACCGTCGATCGGAAACCTGCTTTGAGTGGTAAGGTTTCAACCGGTGGGCGAATCAATGCTCGGGCCGCGTTGGCCAGCGTGGTGGCCACCTTTTCCATTACCGTTAACAAGTCAGGTGCCGGCGGCGGCACAATTCTGTCCAGCACTGCCGGGATCGACTGTGGAACGACATGCACGGGCCAGTTTCCCCAGGGCATCACGGTAAATCTTACCGCAGCACCAGATTCTCAGTCTGTCTTCGCCGGCTGGAGTGGAGACTGTACAGGAACCGGTCCCTGCTCGCTTACCGACAATGCAGCCGTGACCGCCACCTTCAACCTTGCACCAACCCCTTCGGCCCCTGTCGAACGTGAGGGAGGGGGTTGTACGCTCGCCCCTGGCTCAGCTGGAGACATGCTGCTGCCCACCTTGCTACTCATGTCTGTGGTGCTCGTGCTATGGAGAACACACCGCCGATGAGCAAGGTGTCGGCATGGTAGGCACATCGGCACAATGGCCGCCGCACCGCGATCATGCAGTTGAGACCCCGGCTGCCTCCACCGCTATTCCCCCTCCTCCCCTAAGCCACTCGACGCAAATCCTGGCAGCACTGGGACTTCAAGCCAATCGTCCTTTTCATCGGGATTCTGTATTTCTCTTCTTATTAGCTCTTGGCCCGATGGTGTGGCTTGCGATCATGGGATTCTCGGCGTTTCAACCACTATCTTGGCAGACCATATGGTCACCGGCTTTTCTATCGGTTGCCCTCTGGCAACCTCTGTTTGAAGAGTTACTGTTCCGCGGCGTCATTCAGGGGCAACTACGACAATCCAGGTGGGGACAGAAGGCCTGGGTTGGCCTATCCATGGCCAACCTCATAGTGTCTCTGCTATTCGCATTGGCCCATCTGGCCAGCCATTCCATCTCGTGGTCTTTGCTCGTGTTTGCCCCTTCCCTCTGCTTCGGTTTTGTACGAGACCGCTTTGCATCCGTATATCCTGCCATCGCTCTGCATGTCTTCTATAACACCGGGTATTTCCTTCTCATCGGGGAAGCCGTTCTTCGACACTCCCGGTAGGACGCCACATTGTTTGACTTTCGGTAGGAAATAGACCAGCTGCAAATAGGCGAAAAAGTCCTATCGCTGCACCGACTAAAATTCAGGGAAAATGGAGTCAGGCAAAATCACCATTGATTTTGCCGAGGTGAAAATGGCGTGCGGCTCGCTGCAGAACGCCCTTGAAGCCTCAAGACGGAAGCCCCCGCATCGATTCGGCATCTCTGTCAGCCCGCCAGCTGAACCAAGACACCATCGAGAATCACGGCATACCAGGAAAGGGGGAGTTTGAGCTACGAGAGAAGTGGTGCACCGTGCAAATAGTGAACGTGTTATTCGCTCTTGCTGCGGCGAAGCAACCCCAAGGAGCTGCCTAACGCGAAGCCGCCGAAGAAAGTCAGGCCGAGGATGATGCCGAGTAGTGAAGTAGACGGTCCCGCTTGGCGACGGATGTAGCGGCCCGCTTGGGAACCGACGGTTGCTTCTCCGCCGATCCAGCTGCGCGGATCGTCATGCTGTGTTTCGTTCAGATGGTTCAGGGACTTCATGACTGCCTTTCTTCATCCAACGCGATATAGTCGTCGATGAACTGTTCTAATTCATCCAACTCCTGGGGTTGGAGATCTATAAATCGTACTCCAAACGTTCGATCGACATTCCATTGCACCCGGGCTTGTTCGATCAGAATCGGGGTGTCGTCTCCCGGGACAATCAATTTGACGGCGATCTGCCTTCCTGGTTCGACCGCGAGGGAACTCTCGATTTGGGCGACGCCCAGCGACACATCCCGGGTCTCGCCTTCCACCTCGTGCGAATTCACCCGAACCAGGCTTTTCACATGAGCGGGAACCCGACGGTGCTGACGACGCTCCATGTTTTTGAGCATACCCCATCCAGACCGGGAAAAGCATCCGACACCACCCCAAGTCGCTGATTGTTCGGACATTCCCTTGCAAGTCATCTGGCCTTTTCGTTAAGGTACGGTACGATGGACGGGGCTCGTTCGCGCCAACTCATGTTTGCCTGCGCGAGTGGGTTGTTCCTACCCCTCTGCTTTCCCAAGTTCGATCTGGGTTTACTCGCCTGGATCGTCCTCATTCCCCTTCATCTCGCACTCGACCAATGTTCCAAGCGGCGGGCGTTTTATCTCGGCTGGTTAAGCGGATTGATCGGGTTCACCGGCATCATGGCCTGGGTCGTCACCGCCATGACCACCTACGGCAAGGTTCCGGAACCGGTGAGTTACGCCATCCTCCTGTTACTAACCACGTACTTGGGGCTCTATACCGGCCTCTACAGCCTCGCCGTCGTCTGGCTGCGAGACCTCATCCCACGTTATGGAATTTTCTTTGCGCCCTGCTTCTGGGTCGCTCTTGAGCTATTCCGTACCTACCTCCTCTCAGGCCTTCCCTGGTGCCTCCTGGGTTACTCGCAATACCGCGAGCTGGAATTGATTCAGATCGCAGACCATACAGGCGTGTACGGCCTTTCGTTCCTCATTGTCCTGGTGAATCTTGCGCTGGCGGAACTGATCTTGTGGATCATGCCCTTCTTCCGGGGGTTTCACCCGGTCAAGCTTCCCTGGGAGCTCCTCACGACCGCAGCCGCCTGCATGGTGCTCTCGTGGGTCTACAGTTCGGCGGTCCTGAGCGATCGCAACACAAGAGATCAGAATACCTCCATTACTGTCGGAGTCGTCCAGCCGAACATCGATCAGGCCGTAAAGTGGGACAGGGCCTTCCGAGATGAAACCATGCAGCGATTCGATCGACTGACGGCCGAACTGGGAACCGCTGCTGACTTGGTCGTGTGGCCGGAAGCCGCGACCCCGTTCATCTTGGAGCGTGAAAAGGAGTATCAGGCGCAACTGATCGCATGGGCGGAACGGGCCCAGGCGCCGATTCTTCTCGGGAGTCCGGCCTTGCGGTTTTATCCGGATCGCCGCCCGTATCTCTTGAACAGCGCCTACCTGCTGGGGAGCGACGGCACACTGCTCGGCCGGTACGACAAACACCATCTCGTCCCCTTCGGGGAATACATCCCTCTCAAATCCTCGTTGTTATTCTTCCTCGATAAGTTGGTAGAGGGGATCGGTGATTTCGAGGCGGGTCCCGGACCGACCACGCTCTCCTTCACCCCAAAGTCATGGGGAGCAGAAGGTTCCCATGGTTCAAGACCAGTCAAGTTCGGGGTGGCGATCTGTTACGAGGTCATTTTCCCCGATTTGGTCCGCCGGTTCACCGCAAGCGGGGCGGAGTTTCTGGTGACGATCACAAATGACGGATGGTTCGGGCCGTCCTCAGCCCCTGCCCAGCACTTTGCCATGGTCGTCTTCCGCTCCGTGGAGAATCATGTCGCCTTCGCACGCGCCGCCAATACAGGCATCTCAGGGTTCATCGATCCCTTCGGCCAGATCATCCACGAGACACCCTTGTTCACGGCGCAGGCCTCTCACGCCGTGATCCCGACCAGGCAAATTCCGACCTTCTACAGTTATTACGGCGATGTGTTTGCCTACGCCTGTGTTATACTCTGCGCGTTTTTGTGCCTGTTTGGATATTTCCGCAGCAAAGAACCAGTCATGACGGCCATTACACCGGCCTGACCGAAGCAGGGAGGATTGTGGCATGTTAGAGGAAGTCGAAGGTCGCGTGCGCGCCCTGGCAGACCAAGTCTCGGAATTACGGGGGCATCTTTGACTTCGCTCATATGACGTCTCAGTTGCAAGAACTTGAAGCGCAGATGGGTCAGCCGCACTTCTGGAACGATGCCCGCACCGCGGCTGCCGTAAGCCGAAAAAAAACGACGATCGAGAGGGAGCTGCAGCAGTGGCAGGAACTCGAAACAAAAATGGGCGATATCGGCGCGCTGCTGGAACTTGCACGCGAGAGCGGTGACGCCGGCCTTGAGATGGAGCTCACGGCTGAGTTGAGCCGGCTGGAGCCGCGATTGGCCACCCTCCGGGTTGAGCTGCTCCTGTCCGGCGAGCTGGACCCTAATAACGCGATTCTGGCGATTCACCCCGGTGCCGGCGGCACCGAGTCGCAGGATTGGGCGCAAATGCTCCTTCGCATGTATGTGCGGTGGGCGGAACAGAAAAAATTCAAGGTGGACACGTTGGACCTGCTGCCCGGCGATGAAGCGGGGATCAAGAGCGTCACCGTTTCAATCACCGGATCCTATGCCTATGGGTACCTGAAAGCGGAAGCCGGCGTCCATCGCTTGGTGCGCATTTCCCCATTCGACTCCAACAAGCGGCGGCACACATCGTTTGCGTCCGTCTTCGTGTATCCGGAGCTGAGCGAAGATATCGACGTCGTGGTCGAAGACAAGGATCTCCGGATCGATACATTCCGCGCAGGAGGCGCAGGAGGCCAGAACGTCAACAAGGTAGAAACCGCCATCCGCATCACCCATCTCCCAAGCGGGATCGTCGTACAGTGCCAGAACGAACGGTCGCAACTTCAAAATCGAAATGGCGCGATGAAGATCTTAAAAGCGCGCCTCTTTGAGCTGGAACAGAAGAAAAAGGAAGCCGAATTTAATGCCATCGTCGGTGAAAAGAAAGATATCGCGTGGGGCAGTCAAATTCGATCGTACGTCTTCCAGCCCTACCAAATGGTGAAGGATCACCGAACCGGCCATCAAACCAGTGTGGTATCTTCCGTCATGGACGGGGATCTCGATGGCTTCATTGAAGCCTATCTCACCAAAAAGATCACAAAAGGGAGCAGTCAGGCGCCAGCCATCAGCGATCAAGATGACGACATCTAGGAGCTGAGGGCTGA
>CAADGK010000107.1 GCA_900696515.1 uncultured Nitrosospira sp.
AGCTCAACATGGCGATCATGCCGCCCAACATCAGCCAATGGTGCGCATCTGCCTTTCGCTGGCGTGCCTGAAACCATCCGATGACAAAGAGTCCGGTAAAGAGCGTGGCCATCAGCTGACTGAGGTCCGCTCCGACCGTCGCATGGGTCCCAAAGAATCCTGGTTCTCGCAACCAATCCACCGTAATAGTCCTTCGTACTGTCTCTCGTTGCCTTGGTAAACCGTTTCAAGTTTCAAGTCCCAAGTTTCATGTTGTGCCGAAGCCTACCGTTTGACACCTGAAACATGAAACTAGAAACCGTTGGGTCACACGCTTCACGTTTCACGCGATTTCACTCCCTGCACCACCGCCGTCTTCTCCAGTTCCACCACAGAGCCGAACCCGGCAGTATGGAGCCATTGCATCGCTTCACTGGCTTGGAAGCAGCTCCCCTTCTGGGTGTTGACGAGAATGTGGACGGCAAAGGCCGTCGTCCAGGCGGGGCCTGTCCCGGCTTCGTCCAAGAATCGATCCTTAATGACCAACCGCCCGCCCGGCGCCAGAGCGCCATAGACCTTCTTGACCAGATCCTGATTCATATCAAAGGTTTGATAATGTAGAATATCCGACATCAAGACCACATCGTAGGGTCCACCGAGCGGATCCCGATTGAAGTCACCAGGGTGCAGGGTGATCCGTGATTCCAGACCTGCCTCTTTCACTGTTTTTTCCGTCAGCTTCAGCGTTTCCGGAAGGTCGAACACCGTCGCATGCAGGTCGGGATACACCTGGCAGAACGCAATCGCATTCGTCCCGGCGCCACCGCCGAGATCACACATCCGCTCACGCCCAGCCAACTTCAACCGCTTGGCCAAATCAGGGCCACTCTGCTGGCCAATACGATTCAGTACCGCCAGCACATGGCTACCCAACTCAGGATCAGTCTCGAACACATGGCGATCCACCGTCCGCTTCCCCGTACGAATCGTCTCTTCCAGTTTGCCCCAGTTGTTCCATTCCGCATCGTGCAAGAGCAGCAAATGGCCGACATACTGCGGCGACGACCGGACCAAATACTTGATCGCAATCGATGAGTTCCCGTACAACTCCGCTTCTTTCGTCAGCAGCTTCATCGCGACCAGTGCATTTAAGAGAAGGCCCAGGGTAGGAGGATCGGCCTGCAGCCGTCCGGCAATGTCCTGACAAGATTTCGGCCGTTCATCGATGGCCGAAAAGACATCCAGCTTCACGGCTGTGAGTAAAATCTTGGTCTCCCAGTAGTAACCCAGCTGGAAGACTTCCGCGAGTGAGAGTTCTCGAGACACACCACTCCCCTTTGACAGAGAAAATAGCCCAGAAACAAGGATCTTACCTAGATCAGAAACGAAAAGACAAGGCAGGGCATTTGCCGCTTGAGGCTAACCCGATTACTTTGAAGTCCCCTTGGAAACTACTAAAGAACTGGCTTTGGTGAAACGGTAGTTATCGGGGAACACACCATCCGTCATGCTTCTTCCAGCGAGATCACTTCCACATGAACTCTGGCGGTGCCCTGTTCGACAAATCCAAGCTGCTCGGCGGCGCCTCGGCTAAGATCGATGATTCGCGTCCCAGAATCGGGGTTGTGATCACTCGGAAAGGGACCACGGTCGTTCACTCGGACAACGATCGACTTGCCGTTTTCCAGATTCGTCACCTGCACATGGATCGGCAGCGGCAAATATTTATGCGCTGCCGTCAGTCCGCTGGGATTGAACAGCTCGCCGTTCGCCGTCATGTGGCCGCCCGGCAGACGCCTGGTTTCCTCCCCGTACCACGAAGCCAAGCCCATTTCCTCGTACGTCTGCGCATTCGCCATGTTCATCGGCACGTACCGCTGGCCCTTGACGACGTAGGGCGCCGCCTTGACCCGCCCCAGCCGAATCGCCTCTTTCACCGGAAGCCCATCGATGGTCTGAATATCATCTCGGATCAGGGGATACTCTAATGGAGCCTGGACCACTTCAAAGGTAAATTTCCCAATGTGATAGACCAGCCTGGTCGCCTCCTTCGTCAACTCATACGCTCCGCTCACCACCCAAATCGTACCTTTAACCGTCTTTTTCACAACGCGATAGCCGGTCTTGGCAACCGAAAAGGTCCCCTTGAGTACGGAGAACGCCCCATCAATGACAGAGCAGGAGGCATTGGACAGAAGAGTGGAAACAAGGAGCAGCGGGAGAGCAAGCCTCGTTCGTCGCAGCACGTGATCCACACCTCCGGCCACGAGGGGATGGAAGGTCATGAACCGCCCCCTCACTAGGCCAATCCGGTCATGCCCACACTATGTATCACATCAAAGAGCGGAGACGGAGAAAACCCTGAAACAAGAATATCAGCTCAGAAAAGCACTGCAGGGAGAAGGGGCTACAAACACGACGGGCAGCGGATTGCTCCGCTGCCCGTCAAGAACACATCGATGAAACCGGCTTACTTGATTTCAGCCTGGAGCTTGGCGGTTCCGCCGTCCGTCACATCGACATCGAACTCGATCTTCTTGGCCTTACCGGCGAATGGATGCCAGGCCACCACTTTGTGCTTACCGGCCGGCACATCCTTGATCTCGAATGACCCATCGTCCTTCGCCACGGCGAAGTGGGCGTTCGACACCGGGAGGAAGAAGGATTGCATGAACTCATGCTGGTCGCACTGTAAGCGGAAGTATCCTTCCTTCTCGGCACCGCCACGGAAGGTCACCGGCTTGTCCAACTTATCACCCTTCTTTGCGAGACCGATGTTGAAACCAGTCGCGGAAGAACTCCCCTTCACGGTAAAGCTATGGGGATTGTGCAGCACACCGGCCACGGACTTAGGATCATCGGCATCGGCATCGGTGTTTTCAACTTTGAATGGGCGGGTATTCACCACCACGCCACTGAACGGCTGAAAATCGCAGAACGCTGCCACGACTTCCGTTCCAGCATAGCCGTCCATCCAGGCCTTATCCTCGATGTCCACCACGGCCACGACAGCACCCTTCAATCCGCCGTCCTTGCTCACTTCGATCTGCTTCAAGAACCGCTTGTCGCCATCCGCCTTGCTCTTGTCAGGGATCTGGGGACAGAACTTCGGGTTCGGGAACTTGGAGAAGAGGAATTCCTTATTCTCCGCCTTGCCGGCAAATGTCACCTTCCCCGCAATCGTTCCACCCGCGTACGAGGTGAGAGGCGCCGCGACCAAAGCGACGGCTGCTACACCAAACATCATTGATAACGCACTCTTCATTGGACTGCCTCCTTGTAATTAACGAACATCCTGCCTCCGAACTGACCTGTCTCTCTGGTTTTCATCCACCAAAGTTCTTCTGGTTTAGACCCTTCACACCCTCAATCAAACTGTGGCGAGTCTAGATAGACCGAGTATGTATATGAAATCTTACCGTCCGATGTCAACCGAAACAAGAGGGCGCTGAACAGGCCATCCAGAGTAGCTATTTCCTTATCGTCCTGGTACATTTGGCGGAACTTTCGCGCCTAGGTGAACCTCCGACTCATGCCACATCCCCCGCGTAGACCACAATGATCGCGTCAACTGTCCCTACCGGCGGACTTAAACGGACCTACCCAGTCTATGTGACGGTGATGCTCTTCAGCATTATCGTGGGCACTGCCGTGATCGGGGTACCGTTATTTGGTTTCCTCTATGGATACACATGGTTCGATTGGACGATATTCGCGCTCCTCTACGTCGTCACGGGATTAGGCATTACCGTGGGGTACCACCGCCTCATCTCGCACCGCAGCTTCAGCTGCCCTGATGGAGTCAAGGCTGTCTTACTCATCGCCGGAGGATGGGCGCTTCAACAGTCCGCACTCAAGTGGGGGGCCGATCACATCCGCCACCACGCGGCCTGCGACCAAGATGCCGACCCATACAACGCCAAGCTTGGGTTCTGGCACAGCCACTGTGGGTGGCTCTTTGCTGACAAGAAGTACTCGGACGAAAAATATGCGACCAGGCTTCGGCAGGATCCGGTCGTGATGTGGCAACACCGATACTATACCCTCATCTTCCTTTCAGGATTGGCATTTCCGTTCCTCGTGGGCTGTCTCTACAACGGCTGGATCGGGGGGATGAGCTGCTTTATGTTGGCCGGTATCGGACGAACCTTTGCCGTGCTGAATTCGACGTTTTGTATCAACTCAGTCTGCCATCTGTGGGGAAACCAACCCCATGGCCAAGCTGATTCAAGCCGAGACAGCTGGGCAGTTTCCCTGCTTACGTTTGGCGAAGGCTATCATAATTACCACCACACCCATCCAACCGACTACCGCAATGGTCCCCTCTGGTATAACTTCGACCCATCCAAGTGGGTGATCTTCACGCTTTCCCTCCTGGGGTTAGCCTGGTCACTTCGGACAGCGAACGCAGCAGATCCTCAGGCTTCAAATCTATAGTGAGGATGCGGAAAAAAACCGCCAGGGAAATCAAACAGGCAAAGGCCAAGGTTAAGAGAGTTCAGATTTTCGTAACCTCAGTCTCAACCTTGACCTGAATGACACTGCAAGCTTGTATCTCTGGTTAGTACTTTCGCAACGATACCGGCGGGAGTTTCAACACAGCTTCGCGAGCGGCTGCCCATAAGGCCTCCATCATCGCCAGGAGATCCGGCGCGGTTCGGGCCAATAGCTTGACGGCGAGGCCGGGTACCGGTGGGGTTGATACGCCGCCTAATACGGCTCCGGGCTTGGTATCCAAGAGCGCCGCAATAGTCGATTCCAATCCAGTCCAGACCTCCGGGGCCAGCGCGTCGTTCACCACATAGAACGAGGCCACATAATCCCATTCTTCGGCCAGACCGACCGTCCCTAAGTCCGTGGCCGGATCAAGAACATATCGTTCTAGTAGAGAGTTCCCGGAAGCGGTTGTAATCAGGATTTCATTTTCCAGATCGGTAAAGGCCCACCGTTCTCCCCTCGCGATGCGGCCTGAGGCAAGCGCATCCCACAAGAAGAGGGTCGCACCAGGTCCAACCGTGGCCCGGAGGCTCTGCCGAAACCGAGATCCGGCAAAGGGAATCGTATGTTCTGGAAACCATTCGAGAATTGCGTCGGGCTCGACCGCGATGACGACATGCTGATCAGAGACCGGGCCTTCAGTTCGATACACCCGGTTGGCAGAGGGCGCGGAAATCAGGACATGCGCACCCTGCTCTACTGTCATATCGATGGAGAGATGGTCTCCCCCGACCAGGCCGCCGGATGGATTGACCAGCAACGTGTAGGCCGCTCCCGTATCATCGAGATAGATGGGAGGCAGCAGTTTCCAGGGCGTCGTGAAATACGAATGAGAGATCACCGTGCGATGATCGAGCTTCGTATAGTTCAGACTCAGCTCGCCGACCCGCCCGACCAACTCCGTCGCGAACCGTCCAGGCGTTTTTTTCGTCCTGGCGGATGTGCTTGCCCGGGACGATGTCCTTAGTTGAGACGTGCCTGCTTTCCGAGCCGTCCTCTTCCGTTGCCCCTGTCGCGTCGGCGTGGTCATGAACGCTTGACTCGTTGCGGAATACGCTGTTCAACCCATGCCACGACCGCATCCATTCCTTCCCCGGACAGGATATTGGTGAAGGCAAAGGGAAGTTCACCGCGCATCTTGCGGGTATCTCGATCCATGACGGAGAGATCGGCGCGCACATGCGGAGCCAAATCCATCTTGTTGATAACGAGGAAGTCAGATCGCGTGATCCCCGGTCCACCCTTCCGCGGAATCTTGTCACCGCCCGATACATCAATCACATAGATGACATAATCCACCAGTTCCGGGCTGAACGTGGCCGCAAGGTTATCCCCGCCGCTTTCCAAGAAGATCAACTCCACATCCGGATGCCGGCGCAGCAGATCATCAATGGCTTCCTGGTTATGAGACGCGTCCTCACGGATCGCCGTATGGGGACAGCCCCCGGTTTCCACGCCAAGAATCCGATCGACCGGAAGCGCGGCACGCTTGGTCAAAATCTCGGCGTCGATTTTGGTAAAAATATCGTTGGTTACGGCAGCGAGGCTGAAGCGATCGCGCAGCCGCTGACACAGGGCTTCCACCAGCGCGGTTTTTCCTGATCCGACGGGGCCTCCGATACCAATGACCGGAATGCCCTGTTTCCTGGCCTGAGTCGGAGTCCAATTGTGATTATGTTCACGATTCAGATCATGCATAGACAAACGAAGAGCCGATTGCCGATGGCACATAGGCCAGAATCAATCGGTCTCTCTCCTTTCCTGCTATATGCCATCAGCCATATGCTCTTAGCTTCTAAACAGTCTCCACTCCAGAGACCCATGACGCATTGCATAAATATCTTGGATCGGTGACCATGAGCTCATGGTCGTATCAAGGTCAACCTCCCGACTAATCCGTTCACTCAATGGAAGCCATTCGCCCAGGATGCGCTGTCCCTCATGTTGACCGATGGGACTCAGCCGCATCGCCGAGGAGATGAATCCCACGGCCGTTTGGTACAAGAAGGCGCCGGCGGTTTCTTCCGGGTTCCACCCGCAAGATCCCATGGTGAGCCCGAACGTCACCGCAAGATGCCCCGGAGCGCGATCGGCTTCCACTTCATCACGATATTGGTTCAAGATCGACTTGACCCGAATCTGATCAGCCGCAACCCTGATCACTTGTTTGCCCATCTGGCGACTGGCCATGCGCGATTCACGGCCAAGCTTGGTCGCCTCGAGCACCCGATCAATATGGACCGCACTCTCCAGCGACCCCTTCGAAGCCGCACGATTTGCCTGCTTAACGGCAAGCACTTCCCGGCGGCTCATCCCTCCACGCAGTAAATCTTCAACGTATTTGGTCAGCTGATCGGACGTTTTGACGGCTCCGCCCTGTACCGCTGCTTCCAGCCCTGAGGAAAAGGCGTAACCTCCGGAGGGGAAAAACGTATCGACGAACCGTAACCCTTCAAGCAATGCGGGGGTATTCATGGTACACAAGCGAAAAACAATAACAGCCGGCCGACTACCGTGATTCCAGATTGATAGTCGAACCGGCTGTCTTGTCG
>CAADGK010000108.1 GCA_900696515.1 uncultured Nitrosospira sp.
AGCTCAACCGGTACATCCAGGAGAAACAGGGCACATGTTCAGTGACACCTGGAAGAGTTGAGCGGGATGGTAGATCGGATGAAAGTTCACAACCTGTTGAAATATGGCGGAGGGGGCGAGATTTGAACTCGCGGATGGGTTACCCCATCTCCGGTTTTCAAGACCGGCACGTTCGGCCACTCCGTCACCCCTCCGTGTCTGATATTCGCTTTAAATTCAATTGTTTCGTTGGTAGGCGTCTGAGCCCCTTCTCGGTGAGGGTCCGGCTGGGGCGCGTTTTCTGGGTTAGTTAACCTCCTCGGACTTGTCTCCAATAGCTCATCGTCCAGACGCTGGACCTGGTGCCGATGGTCTCCCTCAAAGAGATGCGAGTATACATCCAACGTGATGTTGATGCTACTGTGACCGAGTTGTTGTTGGATATATTTTACGTTCGCATTCTGTTGAATCAACAGGCTGGCGAAGGTGTGCCTCAGGTCATGGAATCGTACCCGCCGAAGCCCAGCCGATTCTAGACAGGCGTAGAAGCCTTTCCTGAGAACCTCATTCGTCATACGGTTTCCATGTGGCGTCAAGAATACCCATTTCGGGAAAGCGTATCCCTTCATCGAGCTTTCAAGCTGAAGACTTTCTTTCAACTTGAGCAACTCGGCTTGTAACTGAGGCGACAGATCTACGCGCCGGATCCGGTTGGTTTTGGTGGATGTCTCTTGCCGTCTGACAACATTATGCCGGACTTCAATGAAGGATCCCAGGAAGTCAATGTCTTCCCATTGGAGGCCGATCAATTCTCCCTCTCTCATGCCTGTCCGTACGGCACAAAGGAAGAGCGGATAGAGAAACGAATACCGCTCCTTAGTGGTGGCAAGTAAAGCCTTGACCTCGATTGCGGTCAGCGGTTCGATATGGGCGCTTGAGGCCTTACATCCCTTCACGATCATCCCAACTTTGGACACAGGATTGGCGGTAACGGTGCCATCGTCAATGGCATGGTTGAACATTTCTCGCAGCGGAGTCAGGATATTCAAAATCGTCCGCTTCTTGAGCCCCTGGCTGTTCCAGGTGGCGACCAAGTCTTTCACATCCTTTCTGGTCACCTGATCCAAGGTGCGAGAGCCTAGGGCAGGGTAGAGGTGCTTCTTACAAACCTGCCGATAGCCTGAGGCTGTTGAGAATTTGCAGTTGTTATCCACATAGGCACTGAGCCAATTCTCCATGTACCCTTTCAGGGTTGGCATGTTCTGTTCGGGTTGTGAAAAGACTACAGGACTGCCATTGGCCTCGGCCCATCTGATCTTTGCTTCAATCTTCTTGGCAAACTCTAAGGCTACTTTCTTGTCAGAGAACCGCTTCCTCTTGCGGCTGTTCTTGTGGATGATGGAAACCCACCAGCCAGACTTTCCAGTTCGTTGTGTAACTTTGACTCCCAATTCATCCTCCTTGGATTAGACGTTGCTGCCTACAGCACGATTGGTTGACATGTTGTCACCATCTTTCTCCCCGCTCTCAGTCATCCATCCACACGCGGCGTAATGCTATAATGCTGGCATAATGTCTAATGGCACTGCAACAACGCTATTGACGCCCATAGCAGGGCCCAGTAGGGTGTGAACAATGGAATAGGATACCTCATCTAAGGAGCAGTTTAATTTCTGCATCGATTCTCGGTTAGCGATGCAGACGAAGATCCTGGCCATTCAGCAAAAACGGCGCCCACATGCCAGAGTGGAGGAAGCCCTTCGTGACCTTCTCAAGAAGTACAAGATCAAAGGATAAACCCATGATGGGGTATTAGGCTACATCCTTCCCGTGCCGCGCCTCTTGCATCTCTCGTAGAGTATTTTCCACCAGCGCATCGATATCGACTTTTGTGACCTGCCGCCTGGTCAAAAACTGGTCAATATCCGTCGGACGAATAAGCACCTTGGTCCTATGGCCAGCTTGATAGCACGGTAAGCCATCAGCGAGCCAACGCTTGACCGTACGGGCAGAAACGCCCGCCCAGACAGCTGCTTCCTTCAGTGGGAGAAATCCTGGACGCTCCATCATTCAGTGACCAATTAGGTAACGCTCAGCACCCCTGCCGATGTGGCCTAGTCAGTGAATCGTCTCGAAACGCTTCCCTAACAGTGATTCACTGTTCAGTCATTGCTCTCTCAAGCACTTATGAGAAGGTTCAAATTTTATAACCATACCGAAAAAGTAGGGGTGGCCACAGAAGCGAAGGGACTCCGGTGTTGGTGCCGGCCGCGTTCCGGGAGGCACTCACCAAGGTCTGCAGAGCGGCGGAGTGGCGCACGAATGTCTCCTGAGGCACCGCGTCTCGAGACGCCGTGCCAGGTGAAGTCTGGCACCGTCGTGTCGCACGATGCGACTCGACCGTGTCGAGACAATACCCGTCGCCCGGGGTGTGGCACGCCCGTGGCAACCGCGCCACCGCGGACGGTGTCACGGGTGCAAGCGTGCGTGGCCACAAACCGGGACATTCTGTTGCGCCCCGGCCTGGGTGAGGGGCGCAACACTGTGTTGAAAAGAGGTCGGTGTGCGAGTCTGCTGTGTGGGGCCGTTCGTGATCGGTCCAGCTCTCCGCTGTCACAGATAGGTGGTTGATCAGTAACGTCGCAGAGGAATCGAAGCGGTGGAAGCCCTTCGCCCACACGATCCCTTCCTTGACGACTTATAACATAAGTGTTATAGTTTACCCGCATGGCTTGGACAGTAGTCTACTATGAGACAGCGCAGGGAGATAAACCGATCGAGGCATTTCTCGACGCTTTGTCCCATGGGGCACGAGCCAAATGTCTGGCCTATATCAGTCGACTAGAAAGTGATGGCACGCGTCTTCCCGCCTCGATTGCGGCACACGTCCGGGGGAAGATCTGGGAGCTGCGTCCAGAATGGTCGGGGACGGAGTACCGGTTCTTTTATGCCGCACTCGTGGGACAGCGGTTCATTATCCTGCATGCGATCCAGAAGAAGCGGCAGAAACTGCGAGAACGAGACATTGTCCTTGCGGAGCAACGATACGAAGAGGTCAAGCAAAGGAGCCACGATGAAAACGCATAGACAGTACATTAACGAACAGATCAAGAAGGAGCCAAAATTCGCCGAGGCTCTTGCGAAGGCGGAGCAGGAAGTGGGGATTGCTGTGGAGCTCGCGAGGCTGCGGGAACGACGCGGGCTCAGTCAGACCGAGCTCGCGAAACTTACCGGTATGAAACAGCCGCAGATCGCCCGCTTGGAAAGCGGGGCCCATTTCCCCGCGTTTCCAACCCTGCAAAAGCTTCTCGGCGTGCTCGGTGGCAAATTGGAAGTGACCGCGGACGCCTGCCATCTCGTTCCAACACGACTAAAGGTTGCCAGCGCGCGCCGATAGTGCGTCCTCAGCATCCAGAGTGCAGAGAGACTCAAAGTCGAGGGAAGAGAGACCATGAAACCCCGCGCCGTGAGGCGACACAAACATCTCCAGCTCGATCAAGCGAAGCTGACGCGCGCGAAGTCCGTGCTGGGTGCCAAAACGGAAACCGAAGCCATCGAACGCGCCCTTGCGCTTGTGGTGGAGGAGCACACACTCGATCAACCTTTGAAGCGGGCGAAGGGCCGCATGCAGTTACGAAGAGTCTTTCGGTGAGATGCGGCGCCTCGTTCTTGATACCAACCTCTCCTTCGACTAGCTGCACACTGAAGACCGTCGTCACACAGAATCAACGGGACTTTCTCGCCATCCAGTCCATCCGTCCCTTCAAACTCAGTCTGGTCTAAGCGTTGCGGGATCGTTTGATTGTGTCGTACTACGCTCGCCTCTGATGCTGATCCCTTTTTTCACGACAGTGGTGAAGCTCCCCCGGCAACCTCGCGAGAGCCGTTCGGCGTTCCACTACGTTCAACAACCATCAAGCCTGGTGCATCGTCGCCTGCTGGCCGACAACCGCGTCAAGCTCAAGACCGCATCGAAGCCGACACGCTGACTCTCTTCCGCCGTGGCGAACGGGCTTAGTCTCTTTGATCTGTGAACAGGACCTTCTCGCCTCGTCCGTTAAATCTGCTCTGTCATGCGTTGCTATTGGTGAGCGGGGGGGGCGGCTTGTGGTTTCAGGGCCGGTGCCTGTGCGCATCCGGCCGTCGCCCTGGCTTTCCACCGGTGGGCTGCGTCGATCATGCCCGCACGCGGGCATTCCTCCGCATCGCGCCCACCGGCCCGCCAGGTAGCGACAGCCACTCTGTCTCCTTTGTCGTCGCTGTGTGGCCTCCACGCCTGGTGAGAGGCCAACACATCAACTCTAACTAAAGGAGACAACACCATGGCACCTCAAGACAAGAAACCCAAGCCGGTCACCACGCTCCGATGCAGCAGCATCAAGGCGAGCATCTGGAAGAACGAGGGCATGAACGGTCCGTTCTACAACGTGACCGTGGCCCGCTCATACAAGGGCCAGGATGGAGTCTGGAAGAATTCCGAGTCATTCGGCCTGGCGGACCTGGAAGCACTCTTAGTCGTCGCCCAACAGGCGAAACTCTGGGTCACCGAGCGGTCGGGTCGCTGATCGCAGTGTGGAAGCCTCCGGCCCTCGGGCCGGGGGCTTCCTTCACGCCAAGAAAGGAACACGATCATGAAACCGTATCAAGCCTTTGAGACGGATTTGAATCACTTGCTCAACGGCGCATGTGCGGTGCGGATCACCGTATCTGGCTACATGCCACTCTCAGTCGAGGAGATTGGATCGAGTGGAGACGGACACCGGCAGGTGTCGCTGTGCCATTACGGCGAACAGAACGGCGATCTGATGCGCGATCCCGACATGGTGTTCCTGTTTCATAGCTTAGCCGATGGCCCGGCAGCCGAACCGGTGTCATATAGGAACGACTACCTGGCAATCTTCCATGAAGTCTATCGATACGACGAGGCGGGCAGGCGCAGCCACGTGTTCCCCAGGCTGAAACAGGACTTGAAAGAATTTGCCAGGGCCTGGTTTGCCACGCTCCGAGAACAGGGCTTCTTTGCCCCCACTGCGGTTCGAGAGGTCCTGTCCCCGTGATCTCGTCGATCTATTCAGGGGGCATGATCTGATCAGGTTATGCCCCGTCAAAAAGGAAACGTTTACAGAATATGGAACCGGTGAACCTTACCGCTTCGTGCCGAGAAAGAGATAGATGCTGGTCCTGGCACTGTTGAGGGCGGCAATGTAAAGCTGGTTGGTCGCGGCGTCATAGAAGGCCACCCCCGTGAGCGTCTCGGTTCCCTCGCGACAGTCGCCACCTCCGAATGTCACCGAGGTATGAAAGACGTTTCCCTTTCCCCGAGGAGACAAGGTCCCCGCAACGGTGCAACCATCTGTTGCATGACCTGAAAGCGTCCCGGCTGAATCCACGGTCACCGTGACCGTGTGATAGTCGGCACGGAGCCCAGCATAGTTCCCTGCGACAAGACTCATGTTCAGGGCCGACTCAGAGTCCACATAGGACGTACTCGTAAAGCTTTCTGTCTCGCCAGTGACGTAGGCGATCGTCCCGTCAAAGCACTTGCTCGGCACATAACTGCCACTCATTGTCGCCGCGCGAATGCCTGCGCCTTCCATATTGAAATCTCTGGTGCTCGAGGACCCGAAGGAGCCGGAGTGAGACGTGCCAGTGCCCTGAACCAGTCCAGCCAGGATGTTGGGATTGTCTCGTGCCGTATAGAACAGCAAATACGACCCGTCGTCGAGGACTAGTCCAGCGACGGTGCGGCCTGTAGCAGTTGCGCCCATCCAGCGATCTTCCGCCGAGGTGGTCGTGGGCTGCGATAGGGAAGACACGTCGCTCTCGCTATACCCGCCGCCACAGGCGACGGGGGCGAACCCGCTATTGAAACAGTTGGCAAAGCTGCCACAGGCCACGAGCCCACTCATCATGCCGAGGGCCAGAAGGCACCGAAGAACGTTTGTCCCGGTCATGTGCATGGTTATGCCCGCAACAACGTATGAGGGGTTCTCTGTCACAGGATAACAGGAAGAGAACCCCCCAAATCGGGCCCCCCGCATTGCCAGAAACCCGACTAGCCAACGGACGATGCAGGCATGCCCGGCTTACCGGAGGCTCTATCGACTGGCCGATCCGGGGCCAATTTCTGGCGTCCTTAGCCCAGTGCGAACGGTTGAAGTGTGGTCTTAGATCCGAATAGGCGTAGGCATGGTGTAAGACCGATTTTGAGAGGTTGCCGAATAGGCGTAGGCATGGTGTAAGACCGATTTTGAGAGGTTGCAGGATATGGTCTCAAGACCCAGTTGTCTTACATCTTTGGTGTGTTGTATGCTTTTGCCCATGCGCGTTGATGCCTCTCATCACTGTGGTCACCGGAACGCTGGACCGACCCTGACTTTGCTGGGCCTGTGGGGATGACCACGAAACGCACCACCACGATCACCGTGGATTTGGGAGAGCTGAAAGCACCCTGGCAGGCTTGGTGTCAGCAGCAGGGGGTTACACCGAGCCATGCCCTTCGGCAGGTCTTACGGCAGGCTCTGGACGGGCACCCCACACAGGCCGCTCCTCCTCGGCTGCGCGTCACCCGGCGAAGAGAACGAGCCACCGCCCGCATGAAACTGAATGTGACGCCCTCCGAACTCGCCGCGCTGCGAACCTGTGCCCGGCATGAGGGCTATCAGCCGACGAACTGGGTGGTCGCGATGATCCGCAGCAAGTTGACCGGGGAACCGCATGTGGGGCAGTCGGAACTCGCCGCGCTGACCCGCTCCAATCAACAGCTCCTCGCCTTGGGAAGGAACCTGAACCAGATCGCGAAAGTCTTAAATACCTCTCCTCAGAACCGAACTGCGTTTCGGGTGGAGGTGATCACCGAACTCTCCCGCGTGATCCGAACCCACACCGACAGAGTCTCCGATGTCTTGCGCGGGACAGTGGCGCGCTGGTCTCTCCAATGAGTCCTTCAATTAGTCCAATCGACCTGAAGCTGGATGAGTGGGGGAGTCGGCTCTTCAATGTCTCAACGGAGACCCTCCCACGGCCGCGGTCCAGCAGGAATGTTCGTCTGAGCTCCAACAAGTTCGTGAGTACTGGGGGACGGCTCAGCACGCCGCAGGCTCGGGCAACCTATGTGCGGCAGAAACTACAAGCCATGGTCCGTCGTGCGCCGCAAGTCGTGGTGAAACTCGTCAGGGCGCCGAAAGGAATGAAGGGCATCTCGAACAACCTCACCTACATCTCGCGGGATGGCCACCTCGAGATTGAGGATCAGGATGGTCAGGTGATTCTCGGGAGGGAGGCTGTGGCCGATCTGAAAGCTGAATGGCGCGATGGCGGGATGCCGATCCTCGCCGACTCGACCATGCGCGATGCCTTTCATCTCGTCCTCTCCATGCCGACACGCACCGATCCATTGTCTGTGCAGCGTGCGGCCCGTGACTTTGCGAAGCGAGAGTTTTCGGGTTTTCAGTACGCGATGGTCCTCCACACGTTTGAGACTGATCCGGATCCGCATCCCTCTCCGCACCCACATGTCCACCTGACGGTGAAAGCGGCGGGCCTCGATGGGATTCGCTTGAATCCGAGAAAGGCTGATTTGCAACGCTGGCGTGAGGGGTTTGCAGAGGCCTTACGAGAGCATGGGATTGAAGCCACGACCACCAGCCGCATTCACCGCACAACCCACGTACGTTGGACGGTGCGGCATCTGCAGGAACCGAGCAACAAAGGGGAGACACTGGAGCAGCTGAAGCGCACCACGCATCGACATGGGCGAGTCCAAGAAGTCGTGCGGAATTATGAGCAGGTGATGCGGGCATTAGCCCGGTCAGATCGTGGGGAGGATCGGCAACTGGCCGCAGACCTGGTCCGTTACTTGAGTGAGCGATCGCGGGACGTCTCGAAGACTCGTTCGCCGGATCGCGACCGGTCATCATAAGGTGCAGGGGCCTCCAGCACTGCGTCCATGCCTCGTCTACTTGAACATTCCGAAAGCGGACTACCATCTGGATCGTTCTCGATCTCACCCTCATATAAACCAAATCCGGTCGTCGCGCCGCCGCCCGTTGCTAAGCGGTAATCTGAAGGACCAGCCTCTTCAATACTTGTTTTCAAGAAGACTGCTTATTCTCCTTGGCGAATTTTCTATCAAATGGGCTCGGCAACATATCCCACATGCAGCGGAGCCGTTGGGAAAGCGGAGGCTTGTAGTAATGCCAATGTTCTGGATGTGTCTACGAGGAAAACTTGGACAATTAAACAGAAGGTGACTTCGTTTTGGAGTGGAAGTATTCTGATGACCAATATCAATCTTGGTCGATTGGTAGAAAGCATAAGGGAAGGATAATTGGAGGGCATACATATGAGGACGCTCATTGCAAAGCTCACCGGGCACGACAGCTCCGCTCCCAGATGCTTTCTCGACGATCTCGATCAAAATGATTTTTGGGCAAGACACAAGATCGGGGTAAGCCAACTAAATGAAATCCTTCTTGCTTTCGCATATGAGACGGTAACGAGCGATTTCTTTGATCGATTCTTTTCGGCAGGCAAGTCTGCTGCGAGGGGAGTGACGCGGGAGGAATTTGAGCTTGGTATTGAAAGTTTTCAAAAAGTGGCATTGCTCAAGTACGGTAATATCAAGTTCGGCTTCAAAGCCTTGTGTCAGATGAGGACAAGTGAGCTTGAACGGGAGTTGGAAGATCTCAGTCCAATTGATGAAACCATTTTTAACCAACGGCCACAGCCGTTGCGTTCAGTAACTCCGATTGATCCCACAGAAACCTATTTTCTTGGGCATGTAACTGGAGAGGCTATCGAAAAGGGGCATGACGAAGACAGGAAAACTCGCCTGAAGCAGGTTCGCGAGGTAGGGCGCAATAATCTTCACGTCTACCTCTGTAGCGATGAAATGGACGTGTATGTTGCGACTTCGATGAGGGACATCGAAGACTTCTATTTTGTTGGCACCGTCACCAAACGGCTTTTTGAAAAGCCGGAATTGGCTGATTTAAAACTTAGATATTTTGACCCCACCCAGTCGTTTTGTGACGATCGCATCGAAAAAGGGCTTGGCGAAAGTCTGATGCTTCGTCGAGCCAAATGCACGGTCTATTGTGCTCAGACTACAGAAACCCTGGGAAAGGACTCTGAGCTTGCGGTCACGCTGGCTCAAGGTAAACCAGTAATCGTCTATGTTCCCCAAATAAAGGATAATGAATCGCGTTATCGCGAATTGTGTCAGGATGTGGCTCGAATCCACAGCGTGATTCATGCCTGTTCGGAGGAAGACTACTACAGATCCAAGCTAGTGGAACGTCATGCGAAGAGCATGGTTGGCGAGGGTGGAGCCATGAAAGAATGGGATCGTTGCCGTCTCCAAGATGAGCTGGTTAGGCTCGATGGGGAACAATTTGAACGGAAAGCTGGTCTCCTCAAAGAAAAGCATCCACTTGGTATACAGGTTAACCTCGATACAGGGGTGGCAAATGGGGTGTTGGTTGTTCGCACTTTGACAGAATGTGCCCATGTCATGAGACAAGTTGTCACAAACAGATTGGCACTTAGAATCGAGAGGGATAGCAGCGGGAGTCTTCGCCTAGTGGAGGAAAGGACCAATTGTACCTACCGGATAATGGTCAGCGATCCAGTTTTGGCAAACTCGTTCTGGAACTTTTATAGGCCTTGGATCAGCGAGCGTCGGAGCCGGTGCTAAAGCGCATGCGTGACATGGTGTTTATCAGCCATGCGAATCCGGAGGACAATGACTTCACGCTATGGCTTGCACTACAAGTGGCGAGGGCTGGGTATCCAGTCTGGTGCGATCTTACAAAACTCTTAGGTGGAGAAGACTTTTGGAAGGATATTGAGCACGCTATTCGCGAAAGAACGGCAAAGTTTGTGTATGTCCTCTCCAGAACATCGAATATTAAGGATGGCCCTCTTCAAGAGCTGCAGGTCGCGGCCAATGTTTCACGGGATACAAAGTTTCAGGATTTCATTATTCCAATACTTATTGATGAGCTGCCTCCTCGCGAATTCAGCATTCAACTCGCTCGCCTGAATGCCATTCCTTTTAACAAGGGGTGGGCAAGCGGTCTCAAGGATCTTCTGGCGAAGCTGGATCTTGACGGAATAACACGCAGCCCGAATTTCTCGCCTGCTGCTGTTGCCACATGGTGGCGAGATCATTTTGGAGCAGCACAAGGCGTGAGCGCTGAGGGTGAACAATACCTCTCGAATTGGTTTCCTGTGCATATTCGCCCTTCGCGCCTGTACGTTCATTCGCTCTCTCGAACACAAATCGGCAAGATCGAGATTCAATCCGATCTCCCTTACCCCGGATTTCAACACGAGCACTATCTGGTTTCATTTGCTCCAGCGAGCGATTTCAGCGGTCGTCTCGGAGACACCATTGTCATTACAGAGAGCAAGACATACGCGATTGAACGTCAATTAGGCGGGCAAGAGATTCCGGGGTTCTGTAGTACGAAGGAGATGAAAGGTTTTGTCTCACGACTGCTGGCCCTATCTTGGGACAAGTTTATCCGAGATAAAGGACTTTCCTCGTATCTTCTGGCAAATGGATCAAAGTGTATTTATCCGACGACCGTTCAACTTGGTGACGGAGTTGTGTCGTTTAAAGGTGCATCGGGGAAGAAGGCGTCGAGGAATCTCATAGGCTATAAAACGGTTAAGGCCACTGCCAGCGAGGATGAATACAGGAGGTTATGGCATTTTGGACTTTCAGCCGTTCCTCTCGTTCACCCTACTCCAGCCTTTGCAATGAAAGCGCACGTGGTGTTCACCAAGGATGGGTCTTTAGTTCTTGATAACAAGAGGTTGCTTCATAGCGCTCGGCGGAGCCAATGCAAGGACTGGTGGAATGACGACTGGCGCGACAGAATGCTTGCAGCTATGGCTTGGCTCAGCTCTGGCAATTCAGAAATTGGTATTTCTGTAGGAACTGACTCTTTTGTGACAATTGCAACGGAACCGATAGGGTTCAATAGTCCTGTGTCGTATCGGGATCCTGATACTGAACTTGATGCTCTTGATGAGATGGCCGACGAGGAAGAGGATGATGATGACGATCCTCTTTCGACCGAGGATCAGCCAAAGAATTCAGATCGGGAATCGAATTAATGGATCTTATTAAAATCAATGAGCCTGGGCTTCTCTTCAAGTATGGGCAATCAATGGAGGATCCAAGAGATGGTCTGACTCTATTTGGACCTCTCGACGAAGGTAAGCCGTATGGGATTCGAGCCGGAGTAATTGGAACAAAAGACGGGATTAAGCGATACAAGAATTGGGTTAGGAAGATCCAGGGACCCATCACCTCGTCCAAAGGACGAACTGCGCGTCCTTCTTTTCCAGGGATCGAAGCAGCATTCCGGATTCCCTGGGGGCCTGAACCGCCGATAGCTATCGAAATTTCCGAGGTGGAGCTGAACGCAGCTCTTTATCTTGACGATAAGTATCAGCGGGTTTTTAAAACGGTGGATGTCTATGCCCGACGGATTATCGAAGCGATTCGGCAGGAGGATACCAAGGTTGATCTGTGGTTCGTTGTGATTCCGGATGAAGTTAAGCGGTATTGTCGTCCCATGTCGTCAGTGGAGTCTGGGCTTCAAATTGTGGCTCAATCAAAACTGCCTGTTGCATATGCCAAGTCACTCCAGTCAGCCCCTTCTTTGTTTGAGGAACACAACATTGCGGCCGTGCCGTATGCGTATGAAGTTAACTTTCATAATCAATTGAAAGCCAGATTGCTTGAATATGATGCGCCGATCCAAATTCTTCAGGAAAGCACGATCGCGCATCGGGAATTCCTGAACAAGTTTGGTCTTCCCAAGCGCAACCTAGATGAACTCGAGTCTGCCATTGCATGGAATATTACGACCACCGCTTTTTACAAAGCTGGAGGCCGTCCGTGGAAGATTGGCAGTATTCGGGATGGTGTTTGCTACGTCGGTCTGGTTTTTAAGCAAGATGACAAAAACGCAGAGCCTGGCTCATCGTGCTGTGCCGCGCAGATGTTTTTGGATTCTGGAGATGGCGTGGTTTTTAAAGGCGCTGTTGGACCTTGGTACCGTCCAGGCAAAGGGGGCTTTCATCTCAAGAAAGAAGCCGCACGTGAGCTAATACAACTCGCGATCAACTCATATGCTCAGAAACAAGGAGCCC
>CAADGK010000109.1 GCA_900696515.1 uncultured Nitrosospira sp.
GCGGCGAACTGTTTTTGTCAATTTAACGGGCATTCCTGGACGGTGTACGGCTTGTACCTGATTCCGAACGAGATCGGGATCGGCCGGTTCCAACCCTACGCGCGCTTCACCAGCATCGATCCGTTGTACAGCGCGATGCGGCAGGAGTGGGAGTACGGGGTGAACTACATCATCTCCGGGCACAATGCGCGGATCTCGGCCTATGGCCGGTACGGAGACATTGAGAGCAAGGGCCTGTTTAACTATGGGGCCGGTGCCGCCGGCAACAAGGTGGATTCGTTCCACGTCGCCTTGCAGCTGCAGTACTAGCTTGTCGCTGTAATCGAGAGCAGTTGGTGTGAGGTAAAGGCCGGAATCCATCACGTGGATTCCGGCCTTTGTTTTTTCTCCCTGGTGGGATCGCTACTCCGCTACACGAGGACTAATCCAGTGGCCCTGATCTGTTTCCAAGCCTGAGATGTGAGAAACCGGTTGTAGCTTGATGCTGTTCCTGGAAATCCTGTCCCCGCCTCGCGCATGTGCGGATAGGTCTGAGAGGGCTGTTGTGGAGTGGCAGCCGAGAGCAATTGTGTCAGCCATTGGACTTGAGGAGTCGGGAGCATGAGGATGCGGTCATGTTGAGGTCCTCGGAGGATGAGGCGTGAGCGCGTACCGACGGATTCACTGGTCACGTTCCCACCGAGCCACACCAACCGACGTTCTCTGATCGTTTCCTCATCGATTCGTCGGTGCGTGACCAGGCGTGAAAGCCATCTGGATGAAACCGCAGGGCGAGGGGTCTTTTCGTCGAACCAGAATCGGACATCGAGATCGAGCCCACGCCGTTCGAGATAGTTCAGGAGTGATCGCCGGAGTCCTTCACCGAGCCAGGCGGGTGTGTCACCGCCACGGTCTTCGTGCTGAAGATCATTCTCGGCGAAACCCTGGAACGTGGGTCCAAGAACCCGTAGACCATGTGCGGCAGGATTCAGACCGATCGGGCTGTGTGCAGTGACCGTGAAGCGGTGCCAAAAGGCCGACTGAATAAGATCGGCCGCGATCAGTTGGCGGATACGTTCAAGTGAGTCGATGGTTTCCTGAACGGTCTCGGATGGACAGCCGTACATCAGATAGGCATGGATCAGGATGCCGGCTTCTTTGAATCCGCCAGCAACGAGCGCTGTCTGATCGACGGTGATTCCCTTCTTCATCTCGGCCAGCAGGCGATCTGAAGCTGCCTCGAGACCAGCCGTGACCGCGATGCAACCGGATGCCGCCAGGAGTCGGCAGAGGTCAGGCGAGAAAGCCGGTTCAAATCGGATATTGCCCCACCAGCGAATGGTGATTCGTCGTTCCAACAGCCCCAAGGCCAGTGCCTTCAGCGCGGCGGGTGGAGCCGCCTCATCCACAAAGTGAAACCCTCGGCATCCTGTTTCGGCAATGAGTTGCTCGATCTGCCGTATGAGCCGTTCAGTCGGGGTCATTTCGTAGCGACTGATGTAGTTCAGTCCCACATCGCAAAATGTGCACTGCTTCCAGTAACAGCCGTGCGCCACGGTGAGCTTGTTCCAGTGGCCTTCCGACCACAGGCGATGCATGGGATTGGTGCTGTCGAGAATGGTCAGATAGCGATCCAACGTCAATCCCTGATAGGTCGGACAGCCGATCTCATCCATCGTGAAATCAGGGAGAGACGGATCATGGGTGTATACCACGCGATTCTGCTCCCGATACATCGTGCGACACAATGTCCGGCGGGGACGCCGTCCAGCAAGATGTTCGATCAACGACAGGAGCGGCCGTTCCCCGTTGTCCAGTGTGATGAAGTCCACATAGTCGAACACGCGCGGATCCGCCACCCGGCGGAGTTCGGTGTTCACGTACCCGCCGCCGATGACGACGGGCAGGTCTGGATGGCGCTGCTTCATCGACTGTGCGATGAGGAACGCTCCATAGAGATTACCCGGAAATGGAATCGACAGGCCGAGGAGCGTCGGTTGAGTTCGTCTGACGTGCTTCCAGAAGAGTTCCAGCAGCCATTCATCAATCAGGTTTCGCGGTTGCGCCAGTGAGGTCAGAATTTGATCAAACGACGATGCGCTGCGCCCAATTTGCTCTGCATAGCGGCTCAATCCGAAGTGCGGAGTCATGGTGGCTTGCACGAGATCCGCAAGGTCTTCCAGGAAGAATGTGGCCCATTGCTTGGCGCGGTCCGTGGGAGAAACGGAGCGAGGGAATGTCCGCCGGCCTCGGAAGCGCGGCCCTTGCGGCAAGACGTTGGGTTCCATCAATCGGGCGGCCAAGCCTGGGTTGCGGCCTTGTAAGAAGCTGACGACCGGTTCGATCATTTCAAGGTATTGATGTTCCGCCTTCATCATGTGGAGGGCTTCTCTTGGGAGGGCGGCGGTGTTGTTGTGAAGCTGCTTGAAGACGGATCGTAGGCCGTCTTGACTGAAGAGGCGGAGCACCATTTCAATGCCGAGATCAGCCTGTTCGGTGTGAATCCTGCGTGACTGAAGAAACCCGGTCAGATAGGTGATGGATGGGTAGGGAGTGTTCAGCTGAGTGAGTGGAGGAATGACCAGCAGCACACGTGGTGACGTCATGGACCCGACATAGCATACAGATCAACGGAAAAGCTATGCGGAATGCGACGCTGGGGAGCGGGGTTGAGGCGGACCGTCTCAACCGAATCTGAAGCGGTCGACGAGAAACGAGTATTGCGATCGAACCGTGATCTCGGCCTCAGCCGTTATTTCTTGATGTCGAGGACGCTGCCGAGCAAGGAATTCCCGGTTTTGATGGTCTGAAGATTGGCTTCAAAGCTCCGTTGAGCCAGAATCTGTTGCACGGTCTCCTCCCCCAGGTCGACATTGGAGAGTTCAACCGGGAATTGATTGCCGCCGGTATCTCGTAGGACCGTCGGGCCCGCTGCATTGTCTTTCTCGACGACGGGCAAGACACCGCCGGTCTGGACTTCGACGAATTCCGTTCTGGATTTCTTGAAGCCGTCCGTGTTGAGGTTGGCGACATTGTGTGCCACGACTTCGATCTGCTTGCCGAAGGCTGCCAGGCCAGAGAGTGCGGTGTGTATGGCGGATATCATAGACACCTCCCTTGGAGATTCTAGTATGCCTTGTCGATGACTTTATCGGTGAAGCCCGGAACAACTTGAGCGTTTCGCTTCGTCCGTCACCAACCGGGAACAATCGATCACATCCGACAGAACCATGCAGTTATCGCTTCCAGTGGTGCTTCAGAGAGCGTCTGTATGAACCGATAGAGGTCTGATTCACTCACCGGGCGAGACGTCACAATTATTCCGGTGTGAAGCCTTGGCCAGGGAGTCTCCTGGGCCGGTGCGTAAGGGTGACATGCTTCAGTGAGTTCCACCGAAGCCGCAAACGGGACCACGGCGGTCGAGCCGTGCGACTTCCTTAGAGGATGACAGTCTATGGCTATGGCAGTCCCGGATTCTTCTCCCGAAGGGCAGATGGCGCTGTTCCTTACCAGAGAAGACAGCGCCCTTCTTCTTGAAGCTTCAAGCGAAGCCGTGGTGGTGGTTGATCAAGCCGGACGTATCCTGTCGGTTAATCCTACCGCGCAACAGCTGTTCGGTCGCGTCCGTGATCTGGTTGGCCGGACCGTGCATGATCTTCTGGGGTGTGTGGAAGAGACGGAAGAAGGATCATCGGCCTGTCCATTCACGCGGATGATGCGTACCGGTGAGGTGGCGATGCTCTCTCGTCACTCATGGACGAGGGAGGATGAGACGCAATTTGATCTCTCCTTGTCGTTCTGGCCGAGAACCCTGCAGGGGGCGCGAGTCGGTGGGCTTGTCATGGTTCGAGACCTGACGCATGCCCTGGAAGCTCAACGGGATGTTCAGCGTGTCGCCCGTCTGGCAGAAGATGCGCCCAATCCCATTGTGGAGTTCGACGAAAGCGGTGCGATGCTCTATGCGAATACCGGGACGTTGAATTTCATGACGGAGTGTCACGTCCTTGAAAACGGCATCGAAGCCGTCTTTCCAGACTCCCTTTCGGAGATTCTGCGGGAGTGTCTGTCGACCGGTACTCCTCGATATCGAATCGAGCATGCCGTGGCCGATCGTGTCATCGCCTGGTCGTTTTTCCCGCTGGCCGCCTCCGAACAGGTTCGAGCGTACGGCACCGATATTACCTCGGACGTGGCCCTGCGTCGCGCCAAGGAAGCGGCGGAGGAGGCGGCGCGAGCCAAGGGGATTTTTCTCGCCACGATGAGCCATGAGCTCCGAACCCCGATGAACGGGGTGTTGGGCTGTACGCAACTTCTCAAGGACACCTCGTTGACCGATCAGCAACGTCAACTGATCGAAACCATGCATCGATCCGCCGAGGCGCTTCTCACTCTGGTCAACGACATTCTCGACTTTTCAAAGATCGAGGCCGGCAAGATGACCTTGGAAGTCGCCAATGTCAATTTGCGGGCCCTCATCGGCGACGTGATCACATTGGCGGAGGGATTGGCGTCTCAAAAAGGCCTGACGCTCGAGGTGAAGATTGATCCCGACGTTCCGGAGGAATTTCGAGGGGATCCGATCAGGTTGCGGCAAATTCTCTTCAATCTTGTCGGGAACGGGATCAAGTTTACGAAGCAGGGTGGCATCACCGTGACCGTGTCGCTGAACGGTCCTCCCTCGGATCGATCCGACGGAGTCGTGCTGCAGTGGAGCATTCGGGATACGGGGATTGGGCTCACTCCGGAGCAACAGGCGCAACTGTTCAAAGCCTATTCCCAGGCCGAGGCTTCCACCGCCAGAAAATTCGGAGGAACCGGGCTTGGGCTCATGATCTGCCGGCAACTTGTCGAATTGATGAGCGGGACGATCGTGGTCGAGAGCGTATTTGGGGAGGGGAGCACATTCCGCTACACCACCCATCTCCTTCCTGCCATCCACCGCGACACGACGATCTCCGCGACCGGGGGGGATCGACAGGAAACGGCGGACCATGTCGGGGCGCTCCGTGTGTTGGTGGCCGACGATAATGAGATCAATCAAGTCGTGGCCTGTAAGTTTTTGCAAAAGCTCGGGTGCCAGGTTGAAGTGGCGCGTACAGGTCTTGAGGCGGTGGAGGCCATCAGTCGAACGGCCTATGATGTCATATTGATGGATTGTGAGATGCCGGAGATGGACGGCTATGATGCGACCAGAGAAATTCGTCGTCGCGAAGATGGGACGCTGAGCCACTTGCCGATCATGGCCCTCACGGGCCATACCTCCGATGAGGACGCCCAGAAGTGCCGTCAGGCCGGGATGGATACGGTCTTGACGAAACCCCTGACGCTGCCGTCGCTTCGCTCAAGCCTCAAAGAACTGCTCCGGCAAACCGGCTCCTGATCTCCGTGGCATGCCGCTCCTCTGTCCGTCCGATCACAGTGGACTGTTTGATCCAACTTGGGTACAGTGGGGGCATGGATACGGGACCTGTCCTCAACCGAGTCCTTCTCTTCAGCGATTTCAATTGTCCTTTTTGTTATGCGTTGCATGAACGGCTGCATGATTTGAATCTGATCGACGGATGCGAATGGCGCGGGGTCCAGCATGCGCCCTATCTGCCTCGTCCCATGAAGCCGTGGAGCGGGTCGTTGGGAGCTGAGTTGCGGCATGAGGTGTCCATGGTGCAGCGACTGGCTCCGGGACTGCCGATTACGTTGCCCCCGGGGAAGCCGAATACGCTTCCCGCGATTCTCCAGGCAGTCGCCGTCCTGCGGCATGATCTTCGAGCCGGAATGGAATTCGTTCGACTGACCTATCGCGCGTTCTGGTGCAACGGGCAGGATATTTCTGATCCAATGGTTTTGAAGGACATCGCAGGGGGGCAGATTGGTGCCGACGATGATGAGCCGAACCATGCCATCGCTCAGAAATGGGAAACGGCCTGGCACGCGACCGGTCAAAATGGGGTTCCGATCCTGCTCGCTCCGGATGGGGATGCGCTCGTGGGCTGTGTGCCGGTTGAACAGGTGAGACAGTTTTTTGCAAGCATGAAGCGTAGTTGATCGCGCCCGAGTCTTTGTTCGCTCTTTCCGGTGTCTCCCTAGCCAGACAACCCTATTCCGGCTGACTCGATTGCCGCCTGATTCACCGCCTGTGAACTCGTGGAGCCGGGCAAGAGATCAGGTCCGTATTGGTGAGGAGCCGTCGCGGTCACGGAATGTCAGCTCGGCAATCACGGATTTGTCGAGCTCCCCTTTTCCCAGTGCGATCACCCGTCGGTATTGAGCAAGGGTTGCCGCCGCGACAGGGAGCGAGAGTCCTGCATGCCCGGCCAAATCCAGCGCGATGGCGGAGTCTTTTGCGGCATGCGCGGCGGAAAAGTAACAGTCGTGGGCCCGTTGCTGCATGTCTTCTCCATCTGTTTCCAAAACTCGTGACGCGGCGCCGGTTTGACTGAATACTTCACGCAGGAGCGTGAGGTCGATCCCAAGCGCTGCTCCAAGCCCCAGTCCTTCCGCCAATGCCGCGGTGTTGCTGTTCATTACCATATTCACCAGGGCCTTCACCTTCGCCGCTTCGCCGCTTGGACCGATGTATCGGACGGTCGTTCCAAGAGCGTCGAGCACGACCTTCGCACGAGTGTAGGCTTCGGGCGTGCCCCCGCACATGAGGTAGAGGGTGCCTTGCCGGGCCTGGGTGATACTGCCCGCCATACAGGCTTCAAGGCATAGGCCTCCTTCCACCGTGACCAGTTGCTCAATGTCCCGATGGACATCGGGGGAGAGCGTCGCGCAATTGACAAACAGTCGCTCTCGAGCGTGAGAAGCGAGGCTCGTGTGATCGTGTTTGGAGAAAATGGAGCGCATCGCCGTATCGTCGGATACCACGGTGATGATGACGGATGATCGCTCGGCAACCTCGGCCGGTGTGCGCGCCTGCTGGATAGAGAGTGCAGTGGCCAATTCGAGCGCAACGGTGGAATGAAGATCATAGACCGAAGTCAGGTGAAAGCCACGTTCGTGGAGGCGACGGGCCATGTTGGCGCCCATACGACCGACCCCGATGAATCCTATATGATCAGGTGGTTTACGCATACGACATAGGCCCGGCATGAAAGGTGGTCGTACGGGCTAGAGCTGACGGGTTTCTGTGGATTGCGGTGGTTGCAGCTTGTTCCATTTGAGGTTGATTTTCCCATCTGTCGTGGTCAACCCATGATCGTTGACGGCAATCACGCTCACACGTTGTTGTTTTTTCTGTGCCGGTTGCAGCTGAGACAAGCCGTCCTTCGTTTGCACCGTTCCCTTGAGACTGTCGACAATCAACAAGTCCGTGGCAGCCGATGGTTGAATAGCCCACACGAAGGTGGCGGGGCCGCCGGCATAGGTGCCCGAGCCCTCCCATTGTCCAACCAGGTCAGGGTCGACGGTTTTCAGTTGGAAGACGGGCACGCTGGTCGCTTCGCGCCGCAGGTTCCAGAGTTCGGCCGGAATGCGTGAAGGGTTCTGATCGATCACGAGCCGTTTCCAGTTGGCCTGAACGCTCCCGCTCGTGGCGAATGTATTCGGCGCGGTGATGCGATAGGTCCCTTTCCATCCAAGTCCTTTGAATGTATTCGCTCGTTCCAGGGACCACAAGCCCGATTCAGCATTCAAGATGCCGTCGAACTCCATCATCGAGGAGAGGGACCATTCCAAGTTCGGTTTGATGACGAGGAGGAGGTCATGCTGTGTCGTTCCTCGTGAGACCCGCGTATGCCAGGTCCCGATCAGATTGCTGGGATCAATGGAGAGAGACTTCTTGGGTCCGTCCTGACCGGGATCAGGAGTAGGACGTGTATGTGTGAGTGTTACGGGAGCGATACGAGAACCGGCATCCCGCGGTGACTCCTGTGCGGCGATAGGAGCGGATGGCGTGGAAGGGATAGTCGCGGTTACACTGGCGCCATATCGCTCGGCAACGGTCCGACTCAACTGGGTGACGGCGTCAGCGAGATATTTCTGTTTGGTTGAGGCGACGATGACGGTGACGAACTCGTCCTCGTGGAGAAAGGTCAGACGAGAAAGCGAGGCCGCATCGACTCTGACGGCTCCCTCGCCGATCCCCGGGATCAGTCGGCTGTCTCGCCGAAGGCGCTCCTTATTGAACCAGGCCCGTCGGTCCTGACCCGAAGTATCATGAAGTTGAACGGTGACGGTATTGCCTTCACTCCGATGAGCTTTGAAGAGGCATGTTCTCGGCTCCGACGGCGTCCCTTCCGCTACCGGTTCTCCGAGCGCTTGTTGCGCCTCTGCGACGGTGACCAAGGAACAGGGGTCGGTCTTTGATCCGAACAGGCTGCTCACCTTTCCGCATGAGAGCAGCAGGAGGGGGAGGAGAAGCCATGTGCAGGATCGTATGCGGGAGAGCATTACACTATGAACTCGGTCGGTGGTGTTTGGGAATTGTACCGCGAACATGCTCACAAGTACCAGGGGGCAAGCGAGGGCATCTCGGACAGGCCCTGTATGACCTACGTAGGGTCCGATCGGCCAAACGAAATGCGCCGCAACCCGTGATTCTCAATCAGCCACGAACTTCAGTGCCACTCCGTTGATACAATAGCGGAGACCCGTGGGTCTGGGGCCATCCTTAAAGACATGTCCCTGATGGCCTTCGCATCGGGCACAGTGGGCTTCCGTTCGAGGAATGAAGAGCGTGTAGTCCGTGCGAGTTTCGATCACCCGGGGGTCGATCGGCTGCCAAAAACTGGGCCAGCCGGTCCCGCTGTCGAATTTATGCACGGATGAAAACAGCGGAAGGTCGCATCCCGCGCAGTAGTAGATGCCCGCCTGGTGATTCTCGTGCAGCGGATTGACGAATGCCCGCTCCGTATCTTCATGCCGCAGGACGCGATAGGCGGACGGGGACAGTTGCCGTTTCCATTCCTCGTCGGTCTTGGTGAATTTCACGATAGGACTGATCTGTATGTTCGATGGCATAGGCGGTCTCCTTTGTCGGCTGGTGGTACTGTGTCAGAGTCGAGCGAAGCGGTGCGGTCTTACATGCTGTTCGATCGGGTCCGTGCCGCTGCTCAAAAATGGTACGGGGCACGGCCCTGGAATGCAAGGGCCCGCCATGAGTCGTATCGGAAGTGAGATCAACGATTCTGACCGGGAACGACCAACCTGTTTGCTATGGATACGCAGGACTCCGGCGAAGCAACTTCCACATGGTGCCGACTGATGGATGAGGCTCGGTGAACTCAGGCTCGCTGAGATTGATATGGATCGTGTAGAGGTGGCTGTTCACGTTCGAGATTTGAGACACCGGATACCAACATTCGTATCGTTGCTCCCAGCAGTCGCGATAGGCCAATCGCAAGTAACACCGGCTCAACAGCTTCGTGCGGATCGGCGCGTTCGGGCCAAGGACGATCGGGACGGAGTGTGTCTGATAGCGAGGGCCTTGGGGGTGGAAGGCTTTGACGGAAAAAGTACCATCCCATCCACTGAGCTGAAGGAGGAAGTCGTAGGCTACTCCTGGTCCCGTATTTTCTAACTCCGGCGTGAAGGTAATCGTGTCTTCGGCTTTCAAGGTTGACAAGTTGGTGATGCGAACGGCAGGGACATGCTGGTGATACCGCTCTTTAGTTGTCCGACTGATTTGACGGAGCCACACGACACTCATCCCGATGATGACAATGAAGACGAGGAACAGAGTGAGGAACATGAGAGAGTCCATGGTGCTGCGAGCCTAGGTCTCGGGGATGAGAGAGGAGAAACCCTACCCGCCGGAGCGGTGCCTGTCAACAGTGGGCAAGGAGGGGGGAGTGGGTGGCTTATCTTCTCCGAGGCGAGGTCGCCTTGATCAGATCGGCAACAGGGAAGCCGAGCCGTTGAGCGTTGGCTACGAGCTGTTGATAGATGGCGTCATCGAGTTGCGGTGTACGCGACAGAATCCAAAGATAGCGGCGATCTGGGGTGCCGACCATGGCGACGGTGTAGTTGGAGTCGAGTTCGAGGATCCAGTAGTTCCCTTCCCGTGATGGGCCAACGAGCCGTGCGAAGAAGTTGTCGAAGGTCACCATCAGTCTGGCATTGCTGGTGCGATCGACAACCGTTGCAATGCCGTTGGCCTGGTCTACGGTCCCACGGTCGGTGAGACATTCGTTGTGGACACCCACCGTGCCATCCTGACGGATTGTATACGCTGCTTGTGAATCAATGCAGTGTCGTTGGAACCACATCGGGAGTCGGGCGATCTCGTGCCACGTTCCTGCGTATCGGGTCAGGTCCACTGAGGGGACGATGGGAAGCGGTTGTTTCGGCTTGATTCCGGCACAACTCACGATGTTCAACGACCAACTGCACAGGATCAGCAGCCATACGACTTTCACGGTGGATTCTCCGTAATAGGACGAGCAGATGGGGAGCGCGCAGTTGCGTGTCACGATTCATATAGCAGCCTTGCGCTTGAGTCAACCGGAGCAGTCACGCAACCTGAGTGAGGAGTACCGTGAGTGGTGGGGAACGTACTCTCTCGTGGACAGAGACAACGGTTGCCGATCTTACGCGGCTCGGCGGAGGGATTTCCGATCGACTCCCGTGGGCGCACTAGCATGGTTGCTCGTGGGGGGAACGGCCGGTTGTTCGCAGAGCAGTCGCGCTCCCGGTTTGAAGGTGAGGTAATACCATGTCCATTCGAACATCACACGCACCCGATTCCTCAGCCCGATGAGGAAAAAGACGTGAACGATGGACCACAAGGCCCAGGCTACGGGGCCTGACGCGTGGAACGGCCCGATTTGGGCGATGGCTTGCGCACGACCGATTGTGGCCAACATGCCTCGGTCGCGATAGGCGAATGGAACCCGTTGCTCCGGGGCAAGTTCCTGATTGATCAGATGTGCGACATACCGACCTTCTCGCATGGCTACAGGAGCAATGCCGGGCAACGGTGTCCCGTCCTTGCCGATGCAACGAGCGGCATCTCCGATGACAAAGATCCACGGGTCTCCCGGGATCGTGAGATCGGGTTGAACTGTGACGCGGCCGCACGGATCTTGATCTACGCCAAGGGTATTCAGGAGAGGCGACGCCTTGGTGCCTGCCGCCCAGATCACGTTGGTGGAGGCGATCCATTCATCGCCGAGCATGACGCCATCGATGCGGACGGCAGTGACGGGTTTGTTGAGTTTGACGGTGACTCCCATCCGTTCAAGTGCGGCCAGAGCCCGCGCTGAGAGCACAGGATCGAATCCGGGCAGGATGCGCGAGCCCGCCTCGACGAGAACAATGGAGAGATCGTCCAGCCGTAGGTTCGGATAATCCGGTCCCATGGCTTTTCTGCCGATTTCGAGGAGCGATCCGGCTAACTCGACCCCCGTGGGCCCTCCCCCCACGATCACAAAGGTCAGACGGTCCTGTGCCCCGGTTTCGGCTCTCTGTCGTTCAGCCACTTCGAATGCGCGCAACATTCGCTCGCGGAGGTGGATGGCATCGGCCATGGTTTTGAGGCCCGGCGCATACGCCTCCCACTCGTCATGTCCGAAATAGGCATGGCGTGAGCCCGGCGCGGCGATGAGGGCGTCGAATCCAATAGGAGCGCTGTCGCGGAGGCGGACCACGCGGGTTGTCCGATCGATCGAAATGACGTCATCCATGACCACCCGAACGTTGGGCTGTGAGCGGAACAATGTGCGCAAGGGCCAGGCGATATCACCGGGAGACAGTGCAGCCGTGGCCACCTGATAGAGCAACGGCTGAAAGACATGATGATTGGTGCGATCAACCAAGATGACATCGACATCGCGCAAACAACGCGCCGCTGTCATCCCTCCAAATCCCCCTCCGATAATGACGACGCGTCTGCGGGTGACGGGGTGAGCGAGACGGGGAGATGTATCCACCGGTTCGTGTCCTTACATCACTCAGGGGGCCTGCTGAGGCTGTCCGGCGAAGGAGCAAGGTGAACGATATCCACGACCTGCGTAGGCATTGTCTCGTCATTCATCGGCACCTTCGGCATTATCTTGAGCGTGATGGGGTGGGAGGGCTTCACGCCTTGGCTTCGCGGGTGATCCTGCTACACTTACAATCGATGGATTGACGTCGCGTGCCAAATCGCTGAGAGCGAAGCAAGGAGTCCTCCTCATGGTGATCCAGACCTGCCTACGGATGATCGGTTCTGCGTGCTGTGCCGTTACCGTTCTCATGATCGGGGGATGCTCCGGTAATTACTATACGGCCAATGTGAACGGGGAGCAGAAGGTCTATCGGGTAGACGAGCAAGGCGGGAAGACGCTGGTGTATGAGACCGATCAGCAGGGCAAGGTCACCATCTATGATGCCAATGATCCGATGGCGAAGCGGCAGGTTGCCGCACAAGAGGCAGCTGCAAACCTCAGCCGAAAAACAACGGAACGGCCTGATCAGGCGACTAATGGGGTGAAACGACAGTCCACCGAACCCATCTATGTCGATCTCGCACCGGCGGTATTGGATGAACAGATGCAGAAGGCCGAGCGAGCAAAAGGAGCCGTGGCAGACCAGATTCGAAGTGAGTTTGTCGCGGATCCCATGATTAAACTCATCGATCGCGGACAGGAACGATCGGGGTTATTGAAGCCCCATCTGTCGGCTGGTGCGGATGTCGAAGTGTTGCCGAAGGTGTCATTGAAGCAGGCCTACGGGATCGATCGAACAACCGGAAAACCGGTGAAGGTGTTGGCGGTAGTGTTTGAAGCCACGATTACGTCACAGACCCCACCCGCGACCTATACCGTGTCGGAATCCGGGCAGGCGCAGCGGAACCTCGAAGTCTCCAGGCGCTTTGCCAATCGGGTAAAACAGGTCATTATGGACAAAATCGGTCCGAACATACCTGCTCACTGAGCCGGTGCTTGCCTCGCGCCGTCAACGAGAGAAGGTCTTTTCTCTGTTTTCTCGTTTGTGTTTCCCCCAAAAAGAAATGTAATAATGTCGGCCACATTGGAGTAAGCATCCGGTGGCCAGACGACAACCGACTGATACTCGAATCAGCATCGCGGATACTGCGGAGGGACTGCGCATTCTCATGCCTTGTCGCAAAAGCTGGTTTGTGATCTGCTTCCTGGCGTTCTGGCTTTGTGGATGGGCGGTGGCTGAAGTGATGGTCGCGAACCAGTTTCTGAAGGGTGATAGCCCGCCTGAGGGAGAATTGTTCATGTTGGCCTGGTTCGGAGTCTGGACTGTCGGTGGAGTAGTCGCGATGTATGCGTGGCTGTGGCAGCTGATGGGCAAAGAGATGCTCACCGTGCGCGGTCAAACGTTCAAAATACGACGCGATATCGGCGGATTCGGGTTTGATAAGGAGTTTACTCTCGGCCAGATGCGGGACCTTCGCATAAGATCAGCCGGATCTAGTCCGTTGGACTTCTCATCCAGTTTTCAATTATGGGGAATCGGCGGAGGAGTGGTCACGTTTGACTGCGGTGAGAGAACCTACCGCTTCGGGGCCGGCCTGGATGAAGCAGAAGCCACACGGATCGTGACCGCCATCAGGCAGCGGTTTCGGATTTCTGAAAGCTCACCAGGAATCCTTTCTTCATAGCGCGTTGCACTCACTGAATCAGACATTCATTCTGGTTTTTGACACAGTTTCACTCAAAACCGTGTAAGCCTGCCTGGCCTCGTTCGACCCACTGCTAGAGTCTGTCGGGCTAATGGGTACCGATGTGCCTATGCCACAGGATCAACCGATGTCAGTGCGGTATTTGGCATAATGAAGGACATCATTGATGTGCGTGGTCACTGGCTTGAATATGTGATGGAGGGGGTTGGGCTCGGCCTCTTCATGGCCTCTGCAGCTGTTGTGACGGCCGCCTTCGAATATCCGCAGTCACATCTCCACCACCTCTTCCCTGATCCCACGCTTAGACGGATTCTTATGGGGCTCGCCATGGGCCTGACGGCGATTGGTCTGATCTATTCGCCTTGGGGCAAGCGATCAGGGGCTCATCTGAATCCGGCGGTCACCGCGACTTTCTTCCGCCTGGGGAAGGTCAAAGGTAGAGATGCGGTTGGCTATGTTGCGGCGCAATTTACTGGGGGAACCATCGGCTTGTGGCTCACAGCTCAGCTATTGGGTCCGGTGATTGAGCATCCTTTCATCAACTATGTTGTGACAATACCAGGAAACGAGGGGACTGTGATCGCATTTATCGCAGAAACAGTCATCTCGTTCGGGCTCATGCTCGTGGTGCTGGTGGTCTCAAACCGTCCCTCGCTGAACCGATGGACCGGTGTCTTCGCGGGAGCGCTGGTTGCCACCTACATTGCCGTGGAAGCACCACTCTCGGGCATGAGCATGAATCCCGCGCGTACCTTTGCCTCGGCCGTTCCTGCCAGTCTTTGGACCGATTTTTGGCTCTATGTTACCGCTCCTCTCATTGGAATGCTGTTGGCGGCGGAATGTTATGTGCGAACCCACGGCATCCACCGAGTCCTCTGTGCCAAGCTGCACCATCATAACGATGCTCGATGCATCTTCCACTGCAACTATCACGTCTGATTCTCGTCATTCGTCTCTCACTGGCGAGGCTCCGGACGCTTGCTCTCCGCTGACAGCTATTAGCTACACGCTTCATGAATGCATGTAAGAACTCACGCGAACCTTCGACTGATTGGCATACAGGTGAGCCATAGAGAAAATTCATGGATCTCACGATTCAATCACACAACACATAAGGAGGGCGTGATGAGTAGCAAGTGTACATTCAAGATGGGATTCTTATCACTGGTGGCGGCAATCGGGTTGGTCTTCGCATCCAATGGATTCGCGGCCGATGCACATACGACGAGCAAGTTCGAGGGGGTGAAGGCCAACAGCGGGACTGCCACACATGGACGGTCCGGCAACAACGACACGTTGACCTGGTCGGAGGAGTTCAAGATTCCCGATACGCCCGCGCCGCACTGGCAGGTGGTGGACACCAAGGGCAACGTCTATCTCTTGAATCGCCTCGTCATCAAGGGCGACAAGCAGAACCGAACCATTACCTTGCCGGTCCAGATCAACGACGTGGCCAAGGTCCAAATCTGGTGCGCCTATGCGGAAGTGCTGCTCGGCGAAGCGTCCTTTGCCAAACCGATCGTGACGGCGTCGGGCGAAGCTCGCGGCAATGGCATGAAGGCCGACAGCGGCATGAAGTATGACGGTATGGCGATGAGCCGGTAGCACATAGCCATCAGCAACTGGCAGTCAGCTCTCGGATTCTTCGGAGGTTCGAGGCTGACAGCTGGTGGCTGGTGACTGAAGGCAGGGGAGACAGCGATGATCAGCAAGATTGCGGTGGCTGCCGTAGTGACGGGGATGATGGCTGGAATTGCACAGGCGCAACTCGTCCAGAAGACCGCGTTGACACTCGATGGTGCGAAACAAGTGATGGCTGCTGCTGAGGCGAAGGCAAAGACCGAGGGAGCGCGGGTAGTTATTGCAGTCGTTGATGACGGCGGCAACCTGTTGTTATTGGAACGGCTGGACGATACTCAAGTTGCAAGTGTCAATGTTGGCATCGATAAGGCCAGAACCGCGGCGATCTATCGCCGACCCAGCAAGGTATTCGAAGACCAAGTGAAGAACGGACGCGTGTCGGCCTTGGCGCTGCATGGGGCGGTCGCGTTGCAAGGTGGTGTACCGATTATCGTGAATGGAAAGGTGATCGGGGCGATCGGTGTCAGTGGCGAGACTCCTCAACAGGACGAAGACATTGCCATCGCGGGAGCCGCGATCGCAGCGTCGTTCACAAAATAATAGCCCACAGCTGTCAGTGCTCAGCCATCAGCTTTGGACGATCCATCCTGAGCTGAAAGCTGACCGCTCGATGATCGGAAAAGGAGACTGGCATGAAATATTCAAAAATGCTGCTTGCTGCTGCAGTTATATTGGGACTACTGGCCTCCTCCGGCCACGCTGGTTCAGTCTCCGAGAAGCAAGGCCTCACGTTGGAAGGTGCAAAGAAGGTCGTGGCGGCTGTGGTGGCAGAAGCAAAGCTCGTCAATGCACCGGGTGGATCCATTGCGGTGGTGGATGAGGGCGGCAATTTGCTGGCGATGGAGCGATTGGACGGATCGTTCGCGGCCAGCGCGAATATTTCGATAGGCAAAGCGCGGACCGCAGCGCTCTTTAAGAAGCCCACAAAAGTATTTGAAGATGTGATCAAGAACGGGCGTACGTCGATGGTGACGCTGGGAGGTGATCTGCAGAACTTCACCCCGCTGCAGGGTGGTGTGCCGCTTGAATGGGAAGGCAAGGTGGTGGGGGCCATCGGCGTCAGCGGGGCAGCCAGTGCGCAGCAGGATGAGGAGTTGGCTTTGGCTGGAGCTAGATCACTTGAGTCGATGGAAATGACAGCGATGCCGAACGGCCATGTATTGCCAGTGACTTACATCGACAGTAAGACGGTCAAAACGTCGTTCAACACTGGAGCGGTGTTGGTAGGTGAAGATGAAAAGATGATGCATGCGGACCGCAACTATATGGTCCATGCCAGTCATCGCGACAAACCCGGCATCGCAGAGATTCACCAGTTGGATACCGATATTGTTTATGTGTTGGAAGGAACAGCCACACTGGTGACTGGCGGGCAATCTGTAGAGACGAAGGAGATCGCGCCGCACGAGCTGCGCGGGAAATCCATCGATGGTGGGGAGACTCGCAAGTTGGTGCCAGGTGATGTCGTCATTATCCCCAACAATGTGCCGCACTGGTTTAAAGAGGTCTCGTCTCCGTTCAATTATTACGTGGTGAAGGTTCACTAACAACGCAATCAGCCATCGGTCGTCAGCTTTCAGACAGCATCCAGGATGTTCTGCTGACTGCTGATAGCTAGTGGCTCAAGGATTTAGGAATGCCATGAGAGGATGGACGTTGCACGGTGTCGTATCAACAGCCGTATTGGTTGTGACAGTCTGGAGCCAGGCAGCTTTCGCACAGAAGGATGTGTTGGCGGAAAAGCCCGATGCCATCGTGGATCTAATGACGGTGGAGGGAGTTCAGCTCGTCCAGAGCCAGTGGCGGTATAGCGATGCGAAGGTGGTCGAGGTGGCTCATCACTGGCCAGGCGCCGATCTAGGTCCGAGTGGGCCGCCCAATCGCACGCTCGATTTGGTGCCACATGCCGGCGTGAAAGATTTCGATGATTCGCAATGGGACCCAATTGAACCGGCATCGCTGGAACAGCGGCGAGGCAATGGCCGGCTCTGTTTCAACTGGTATCGGATCAACATCACCATCCCGGACAAGATTGGCTCGTTTGATCCAACCGGCTCGACGGTTGTCTTCGAGATTGTTGTCGACGACTATGCGGAGATTTGGGTGAACGGGAGGCTGCCACTCGTACTGGGACAGACGGGTGGGCAGCTTATTAGAGGGTTCAACGCGCCCAATCGCGTCGTTGTTGCGCGCAATGTGAAACCGGGGCAGCGCATTCAACTGGCGGTGTTGGGATCCAACGGACCTCTGTCTAATCCACCAGGGAACTTCATCTGGGTCCGGTCAGCATCGCTCGATTTCTATAGAGCGGCGCGCTTCGAGGAGGCCCGCGAATGGGGTGGGGGCGTCGCGCGTAAGGATGCGGCGCTCGATGCGATTGTGTCGCCGTCGGCACAGTTTGAAAAACTGGCCACGGGCTTTTCGTTCACGGAGGGGCCGGTTTGGGTTCCACGCAAGGATAACGTGGAAGGCTATCTCCTCTTCAGCGTACCCAACGACAACACGATCTATCGAATGACAGCGGACGGTGAAGCGTCGGTCTTTCGCACCAAGAGCGGCTATAGCGGCTTCAATATCGGCGAGTATCACCAGCCTGGCTCGAACGGCCTCGCGTTGGATAAGCAGGGGCGGCTGACGATTGACCAGCATGGCAACCGGCGCATCATCCGTGTCGAACCGCGCGGCAACATCACTGTGTTGGCCGACCGCTACGAGGGCAAGCAGCTCAACAGCCCCAACGATCTCGTCTACAAATCCGATGGAGCGCTCTACTTCACCGATCCGCCGTTCGGGTTGCCGAAGGTCTTCGACGATCCACGGAAAGAACTTCCGTTTAGCGGCGTCTATCGAGTGGCGGACGGCAAGGTGCAGTTGGTGACTTCCGATCTCGATGCGCCGAACGGACTGGCCTTCTCGCCGGACGAGAAATATCTCTATGTGGACAATTGGAACGAGAAGAAGAAAATCGTGGTGCGCTACCCGGTCCTGCCAGATGGATCGATCGGAAAGGGCACCGTCTTCTTTGACATGACGTTTGTACCAGGCGAAACGGCATTGGATGGGCTCAAGGTGGATCAGCAGGGGAATGTCTACGTCTGTGGGCCGGGTGGCATCTGGGTTCTCTCGCCAGAGGGCAAACATCTCGGCATCCTCACGCCGCCGGAAGAGGCGCATAACATGGCGTGGGGCGACGATGACGGCAAGACCCTGTACGTGACCGCGTTGAGTAGCATCTATCGTATCAGAACCAATGTAGCAGGAATTAGGCCGTGAAGGTCATCAAAGTCTGGACGATAGCCCTCTCGAATCTCATGTGTTTGAGTGTGCTGATGGGTCTTCCAGCATGGGCTGAGCCGCCCAAGGGTGAGCCCGCCGGTGTTGCGACGATCGTTCGGCATGATCCACGTTTCGATGCACTGGTGCCGAAGGGTGCCAAGCTGGAGAAGATCGCGGACGGGTTCATCTGGGTGGAAGGGCCGGTGTGGGACAAGAAAGAACGAGCGCTGTTGTTCTCGGATATTCCCGCCAACAAAGTTTATCAGTGGAAAGAGGGGCAAGGAGTGAAGCCGTTTCTCATGCCAAGCGGCTATTCAGGTACGGTACCGTTCATCGGAAAGGAGCCAGGCTCGAATGGATTGACCGTCGATGCCACTGGACGGCTGGTCCTCTGCAAACATGGCGATCGCCAGATTGCGAGGCTCGAAGCCGATGGGACATTGACTGTGCTGGCTGACCGCTACAACGGCCATCGGATCAACAGCCCCAACGATTTGGTGTTCAGCTCAAACGGCGATCTCTATTTCACTGATCCGCCGTTCGGATTACCCAAGGCCTTTGACGATCCAGACAAGGCGCCCGTGCAGGGTGTGTATCGTCTTTCTCGGGATGGGACCCTGACATTGCTCATTGCGGACATCAAGGCGCCGAACGGCATCGCGTTCTCACCTGATGAAAAGACCTTGTACGTCTCTGATGTGGACCCCAAACGGGCGGCCTGGCTCGCCTACGATGTGAAGTCGGACGGCACGGTGACCAATGGACGCATTTTCTTTGATGCGACCCAATGGCGCAAAGATCCCTTCTTTGGTCCAGATGGATTCAAGGTTGATCAACGGGGGAACCTCTTTGGCGCCCGCCCGGGTGGCATCAGTGTCTTTGCACCGGACGGCACACACTTGGGTGATATCGAAACCGGCCAGCCAACCTCCAATGTTGCATGGGGGGAAGATGGCCGGACCCTCTTCATTACTGGCGGCACCGCAGTCTATCGCCTTCGCTTGACGACCGGTGCGGCTCGGTTCTAGCCTGTTGTAAGGATTGTGTTGGCCGAGCGACTCTCGTTCTATACCATTTGGCTGAAGGAGTTCTATGGCCTCTCATCGTCCACCCGCTTCCGCTTCTCGTCGACCTCTCCTGGCAGAACAGCAGCGCCTTGAAGAAGACGCCCAGCGTCAGCGCCATTGGAAACGCTGGGGACCCTATCTGAGCGAACGGGCCTGGGGAACCGTTCGCGAGGACTATAGTCCTCATGGGACCGCCTGGGAATCCTTCCCACATGACCATGCGAGATCACGAGCCTATCGCTGGAACGAGGATGGGATTGCTGGCATCTGTGATCGCCATCAACTGATCTGTTTCGCCGTCGCCCTATGGAATGGACGAGATCCGATTCTCAAAGAACGGCTCTTCGGCCTGACTGGCAACGAAGGGAATCACGGCGAAGACGTGAAGGAGTACTACTACTATCTGGATTCGACGCCGACGCATTCCTACATGAAATATCTCTATAAGTACCCGCAGGCTGGGTTTCCTTATGCCCAGTTGGTCGAGGAAAACCGTCGTCGAGGCCGTCGCGACCCTGAGTTTGAATTGATCGACAGCGGGGTCTTCGACGAAAGCCGCTACTTCGACGTCTTTGTGGAATATGCAAAGGCTTCGCCGGAGGATCTCTGTATCCGTACTCAGGTGGTGAATCGTGGACCCGAGCAGGCCGAGATCACGCTGCTTCCGACGATTTGGTATCGCAACACATGGTCCTGGGGGTCGGATATCCGGCGTCCCCGTTTCAGGCAAGGAGAGTCGACCAACGGGATGAGCGTCATCGAGACCAAGCATGATTACTACGGACTCCGTCGCCTCCTGTGCGACGGTGAGCCGACCCTGCTTTTCACGGAGAATGAAACCAACAGCCGCCGTCTGTATGGCGATCAAGAAGGCGCGCGGTACGTGAAGGACAGCTTTCACGAGTATGTCGTGCAGGGGGAAAAGGACGCGGTCAATCCAGACCATGTGGGGACAAAGGCAGCGGCTCGGTATGTGCTGACGCTCGCATCAGGAGAGACCAAGACGATCAAGCTACGGTTTACCAACGATGTGCAGAGCTCTGGCTTCGCCAAGCAGGACTTCGACGCAGTGTTTTCGGCACGTCTCAAGGAGGCGAACGAGTTCTATGACAGTCTTGCGCCGAGCAACCTGTCGGAAGATGCGCGCCGCGTACAGCGGCAAGCCTTTGCTGGACTGCTCTGGAGCAAACAGTTCTATCACTACGACGTGAATCGGTGGCTCAAGGGCGATCCGAGCATGCCGGAACCGCCACGAGACCGTCTTCATGGCCGCAACTCAGACTGGACACATCTCTATAATGCCGACGTGATCTCCATGCCGGACAAGTGGGAGTACCCCTGGTATGCGGGATGGGATCTGGCCTTTCACTGCATCCCACTCGCACTGGTTGATCCGGCGTTCGCTAAAGAACAACTCGTCCTGATGCTGCGTGAATGGTACATGCATCCGAACGGACAGATCCCAGCCTATGAATGGGCGTTTGGTGATGTAAATCCGCCGGTTCATGCCTGGGCGGCCTGGCGCGTGTACAAGATCGACAAGAAACGAACTGGCATCGGCGACCGCGTGTTTCTTGAGCGGGTCTTCCACAAACTCCTGCTGAACTTCACCTGGTGGGTGAATCGCAAAGACGCTGACGGAAAGAATATTTTCCAGGGCGGATTCCTCGGCCTCGACAACATTGGGGTCTTCGACAGGAGCGCGTCGCTGCCAACCGGGGGCCATATCGAGCAGTCGGATGCGACCAGTTGGATGGGCATGTACTGCCTCAATATGTTGACGATCGCACTTGAACTCGCACGAGACAATCGGGCCTACGAAGATGTCGCCAGCAAATTCTTCGAACACTTCGTGTACATTTGCCGCGCCATGAATAACATGGGGGGCGAGAAGATCGAGTTGTGGGATCGGGAAGACGGCTTTTTCTATGACGTACTGCATCTGCCGAGTGGGGCAACCACTCATATGAAGGTTCGCTCGATGGTCGGCCTGATTCCGCTGTTCGCGGTGGAGACGCTCGACTCAGAGCTTATCGACAGCCTCCCGCGTTTTAAGCACCGGATGCAGTGGTTCATCGAAAATAGGCCGGACTTTGCGCAGCACGTGGAAACACAATCGCAGGATGGAGAGGTGCGGCGATTTCTCTCGCTCGTCAATCGCGACAGACTCAGGTCCGTGTTGCGGTACATGTTGGATGAAGAAGAATTCCTGTCTCCCTATGGTATTCGGGCACTTTCTCGCTACCACAAAGATCATCCCTATGTGATGTCCGTCATGGGCCACGAGCATCGTGTGGACTACGAACCAGCGGAATCCGGTACAGGTTTGTTCGGCGGTAATTCGAATTGGCGGGGGCCGATCTGGTTCCCGGTCAACTATCTCCTCATCGAGTCGCTCCAAAAGTTTCACTATTTTCTCGGCGATCACTATACGGTGGAATATCCGACCGGATCCGGCCGCCAAGCCTCGCTCTGGCAGGTGGCGGCTGAACTCTCACGCCGGTTGACGCATATCTTTCTTCAGAATGCCGAGGGGCATCGTCCGGTCTTCGGTGGTGTGAAACGATTCCAGAAAGATCCTCACTGGCAAAACAATGTCTTGTTCTATGAATACTTCCACGGGGATAACGGAGCGGGCATCGGAGCAAGCCATCAGACGGGCTGGACAGGCTTGGTGGCGAAGCTGATTCAGCAGTCTGGGGAGTGATGAAGTCGTCAGCCTTCAGCTATCAGCGATCAATCAGACAGGGAAGTGGAAGTGTGCTTTCTGAAGCTGGAAGCTGACTGCTGATGGCTCATAGCGGGGAGCAATAAGATGAAGGTTACTAAAAAAGATTGTCAGAATCTCCCCAATGCCTTGAGTCTGGAATGGCTTGAGACGAATGGGAGAGGGGGATTTGCCTCCGGCACGATCGCCGGAGCCAACACCCGCCGGTACCATGCGATTTTGCTGACGGCACGGAAACCGCCAAGCGAACGGTTTGTCCTGGTCAACCAGCTCGAAGAATGGCTCGAGATCAACGACCATGTTATCCCGCTCTCCACGAATCTGTATCCGGGAGCAGTCCATCCGGCAGGGTATCAACACTGCACGGGGTTTTCCTCAGATCCTTGGCCGAGCTGGACCTTTGATTGTCACGGAGTGGCTCTACGACGTGAGATCGTGATGGTCCATGGCTGTGACCTGGTGATTGTGCGATGGATGGTGCTCGGGAAGAAAAAAATACGAGCGACTCTCAGAGTGAGACCGAAATTGACCGGGCGTGATTATCATGCCACGCATCATGAGAATTCTATTCTCTCCACAGAAGCCAAGGTCGAGACGGGAATAGTTTGTTGGAGTCTATACCCTGATGTGCCACAGGTGCGGGCGGTTCACTCAGGAACCTATCGCTATGCGCCAGAATGGTATCGTCGGGTCCAATTCCCCATCGAACAGCAGCGGGGACTCTATGCCGAAGAAGACTGGTGGTCGCCTGGAGAGTTTACCTTCACCCTTGAGGCCGGATCCTCTCAGACCCTCGCCGTGACGAGTGAAGAACAGGTCGAGAGGCTTGGAGTTACTGATCTTGTGAAACAGGAGCAAACGAGACGTAAACAGCTCAAGCAAACAGCCCCAACCGTTGACGCGTTAGCCGGCACACTCTGGTGCGCTGCGGAAGCCTATATGTCCCAGCGAGGCGACCAGCAGACCGTGATCGGCGGCTATCCCTGGTTCACTGATTGGGGACGCGACACCTTTATCTCGTTGCCTGGCCTCTGTCTGGTGACCGGTCGATTGGATCTGGCCTGGCAAGTCATCGCCGCCTTCGCCGCACATGTGTCCGAAGGGATGGTACCGAACCGCTTTCCCGACGTCGGCGAGCAGCCTGAGTACAACTCAATCGACGCCTCGCTGTGGTTTATCCATGCGATCGAGCGCTATCTCGCGGCATCAGAGGATGAGGTTAGTGTGCGCGAAACCGCATGGCGCGCGGTGAAACAGATCCTAGATGGGTACCGCCGCGGTACCAGATACGGGATTCGGATGGACGGAGACGGTTTGATTGTGGGCGGGGTGCCTGGCGTGCAATTGACCTGGATGGACGCCAAGGTCGGTGACAGGGTCGTCACACCACGCCATGGAAAGCCGGTGGAGATACAAGCGCTCTGGATTCGAGCGTTGGAAGTTGGCGAAACGCTCGCGCGACGGTTTGGTGAAACAGATTATGCCGTGCACTGCGAGACTGATCGCCGCAGCGCGATAGCATCTTTCCGCAAGCGGTTTTGGTACGAAGCAGGTGGTTACCTCTATGATGTGATTGATGGACCAGAGGGCGACGACCCGTCGTTCCGTCCCAATCAACTCTATGCTCTTTCTTTGGTGGATGAACTGGTCCCGCGCGACCGCTCGCAGCAGATTCTCCAGCTGATCGCGCAGCAACTCCTGACCCCGGTCGGGCTTCGAACCTTGTCGCCGTATGATCCTCGTTATTGTGGCAGGTACGAAGGCGGGGTAGGAGAGCGCGATGGTGCCTATCACCAGGGAACGGTCTGGCCCTTCCTGTTGGGGGCGTTTGTGACCGCTTGGATCAAAGTCTACGGGACCAGCAAGGCTGTGCGTCGGCAGGCGCGTGGGTTCCTGGACGGGATTGAGGCGCATCTGAATGACGCCTGTCTCGGCCAGGTTTCAGAGATTTTCGATGGCGACGCTCCCCATAGTGCTCGCGGGTGTTTCGCACAAGCCTGGTCAGTCGCTGAACCACTGCGGGTCCTAATAGAAGATCTTGGTATCCAAGTCAAATCCCAAAAGATCGTTGGAAAACAGGTGCCTGCACCACGGCATAAAAAGTCAGTTGGTCGATCTACGCGACCAACAAAGGATAAGGATGTGGCAAAGAGAAGACGTCGTACATAACCCTTGATGCTCCACAAGTGGGGGCTATCCTCGTTTTCCACCGTTATTCGCCATCGCACCTAATCAAGGCAGTCTATCCACGCGATGGTTTGACAGCAGCGCCGACCTAGCGTACGCTCTGTGTAGCCGCTACACATGGAGGAGGGATGGCCACTAATCTCGCAATAGACGATGTGTTACTGGAGCGTGCCCGTCGGGTCGGGAAGCTCCGCACCAAGAAAGAAACGGTCACACAGGCCTTGACTGAATTCATCCAGCGCCGTCAGCAACGGAAGATTCTAAAGGCGCTGGGCACAATCGAATTCCGGAAGGGCTGGGACTACAAGAAGGATCGTCGCGATCGTGAACCTGGTCGTTGACACCTCGGTGTGGTCGTTGGTTCTTCGGAGGCCGCGGGTTGATGAAGACGACCCGCATGTCCGTGCCTTTCGCCGGCACCTGGAGTCAGGTGATGGGCTCTTTCTGATCGGCAATATCCTACAGGAACTCCTCGACGGACTCCGTTCGTCGAAACAGTTCGACCGCTTGCTGACCATTCTCGATCCATACCCACTTCTTGAGCTGGATCGACAGACCTATGTCGCCGCTGCTCGTCTGCGATCGGTTTGCCGTGCCAAGGGAGTCAATGCCGGTCCAATTGAGTTCCTGATTGCCGCAGCCTGCTGTCAGCACGGATTTCCCCTGCTCACTGCCGATAAAGACTTCTCCCGCATTGCCGGCCATTGCGATCTCATCACGCTTCCTGCGTGATATCGGAAAGGCCGTCGCGTGCCGAGACGCGCCCTTTACCCAGGCGAGCACCGTTTCCATAAATGCTCCTATTTGGAATGGTGCCCGTAGCGCTCTTACTGCGCCCATGGAGGGAGCACCGCCCTTAACTTGAGAATCAAGTTGATCCCGCGTGCACACTCCGGGAGCAGAGGAGTGACAGGGGGATGTCGTTCCTCCCACGCTGTAAGCCCATGCTCATTCGTCTGACTCTCTCTCATGACGACGCATTACGGCCTCATCATAGGCACCGGTCATGGTGGCGGTACCCTGCCCATAAACTGGTACTGTCAGGGGAAAAGATCTTGTTCCTAGAACGGGGTGACTGCTGATGAATGGACGGATGCGGGCTTGGGAGCCAGGCGAACCAGGGCCTCCCTTGTGAGAGACCCTGGCGGCCTGAAACTGGCTGGTTCGAGTGCTATTGCACTTCGACCGTGATGGTCTGGCTGGCCGCGACGAGGGCGTGGTCCTTCGTGGCGCCCGTCACGGTGATCTGGTGCGTCCCTTTGCTCAACCCCTTGAACACTCCGCCAAATCCCTTCTGATACTCATTGTCCACGAAGACGTGGGCATGAGCCGCTTGCGACCCCTTGGTCAACTCGTACTTCAGTTCAAAGCTGTCACTGACCTTGTCCCCCGCTTTAGGAGACGTAATCACGATCTTGGACCCATCCTCTATTGGTTTCTCGGCCGCGAAGACCGGTGCTCCGCTCAAATAGCCGGTTAATGCGAGGCCTAACCCCATGAACCCAATTCGACTCATCACTTGCATCAGAACCTCCAAGTTTGAAATTGTTTATTGACCTATTCACTCTAACACCCCCTCTGCGTTCAATGTTGGTCTGAATTGCACAGTTCACAGAAGAGATTGTCACGAACGCCCATCCGTTGTAAGACTCCATCTCCACTCTCGACTCATCACCATGCCATCTCACTACGACATTATTATCATCGGCACCGGTCCAGGCGGGGGGACGTTGGCCTATAAGCTCGCGCCGTCGGGGAAGAAGATTCTTCTGCTCGAACGGGGAGGCTATCTACTGCGTGAGAAGGACAATTGGAACAGCAAGACCGTTTTCATCGAGAACCGCTATAAGGCTAAAGAAACCTGGAAGGACAAAAACGGAAATACGTTTCACCCCGGCATTCACTACAACGTGGGTGGCAATTCAAAAGTCTACGGCGCGGCGCTGCTGCGGATGAGAGCACAGGATTTCGGCGAGGTGAAGCACCACGGCGGCATCTCGCCGGAATGGCCGATCTCCTACGATGACCTCGAACCCTATTACACCCAGGCCGAACACCTGTACCACGTGCATGGCAACCGTGGCGAAGATCCGACTGAACCGAAAGCCAGCGCGCCCTACAAGTATCCGGCTCTCTCACACGAGCCCCGTATTCAAGAACTGCACGATGATTGGCTCAAGTGTGGTCACAGGCCCTTTCATCTGCCGGTCGGCGTCATGCTGAATGAGCAGCAGCCGGAAAAGGGTGCTTGTATTCGCTGCAATACCTGCGATGGTTTTCCCTGCTTGTTGAACGCGAAGGCCGACTCGCAAGTCGTCTGCGTTGATCCAGCGCTACAGTACCCCAATGTGTCATTAGTCACTGGTGCATTGGTCACTCGGCTAGAAACGAGTACATCAGGGCGGGAAGTTACGAGCGTCGTCGTGGAGCGCAACGGGCAAACAGAAACGTATCAGGCCGATATAGTTGTGGTCTCTTGCGGCGCGATCAACTCGGCAGCATTGCTATTGAAATCGGTGAACGACACACATCCTAATGGCCTTTCGAATTCCTCCGGCATGGTCGGCCGGCACTATATGTGTCACAATAATTCAGCCATGCTTGCGATTTCGAAGCGGCCGAATCCGACCGTCTTCCAAAAGACCATTGGCTTGAACGACTTCTATTACGCCTCCGCCAATTGGGACTACCCGATGGGCCACATCTCGATGATCGGGAAGCAGGACTTCGAAATGCTGAAGCTCGGGGCCCCGCCTTTTGCGCCGGGGCTGGCCCTCGATGTCGCTGCGAAACATTCGCTCGATTTCTGGATGACTTCGGAAGATCTGCCAGACCCAAACAACCGCGTGCTTGTTGGGAAGGATGGGAGCATCACGCTGGCCTATACGGAGAACAATCTAGAAGCCCATCAGCGACTCGCAGCCACGCTCAAGGGCATGCTCAATCACCTGGGCTGCGAAGATCATTTGCTGCCGACGCATCTCTATTTTGGGAAGAAGATCCCCATTGCCGGCACAGCGCACCAGTGTGGGACCGTGCGCTTCGGCCGTGATCCCAAGACAAGCGTGTTGGACGTGAACTGCAAGGCCCACGATCTGGACAATCTCTACGTCGTCGATGCGAGCTTCTTCGTCTCTAGTTCGGCCGTGAATCCTTCGCTGACGATCATCGCGAACGCGCTACGAGTGGGAGACCATCTCCTGGAAAGGTTGCACACATGATCCCTCGAATGAATGAAGGCGATCACGGACGGTCTTGTCAGCTGGCCCACGGACGGAAACACGTCGTCATCCTGGGCGGAGGCTTCGGCGGAGTGTATGCGGCGATCGAGTTTGAAAAAACGCTGGCTCGGGATTCGGACGTATGTGTCACACTCGTGAACCGCGAGAATTTCTTTCTCTTCACCCCGATGCTGCACGAAGTTGCCTCCGGTGACTTGGATATGACCAACATCGTCAGCCCGATTCGCAAGCTCTTGCGTCGAGTCGAGTTCTTTCACGGTGAAGTGGAGGCGATTGACTTGGTGCAGCAGCAGATTCATGTGATTCATGGAGATACTCGGCACGGACATACTCTTCCGTACGATCATCTCGTGCTGGCTTTTGGTTCGACCACGAATTTCTTCGGTCTTCCCGGTCTTCGTGAACGATCCCTCACGATGAAGACCCTCGGCGATGCGATCTTTCTTCGCAATCGCATGATCGCCCATCTGGAAGAAGCCAACTTTGAATGTGCCGCTCCGGAACGGGAGATGCTCCTGACCTTCGTCGTCGCAGGTGGCGGATTCGCCGGGGTCGAAACGATTGCCGGGATGAATGATTTTCTTCGGCAGGCGCTTCCTTTCTATCCGCATTTGCGTCCCGATATGTTGCGTCTGGTGCTCGTACACTCCGGCCCTGAAATTCTTCCCGAGCTTGGTCAACAATTGGGCCGATACGCAAACGAGAAATTAACGGAGCGTGGAGTGGAAATCAGAACCAACGTCAAGGTCGTCGAGATGTCGGATCAATCCATCCGTTTGAGCGACGGAACCAACATCACGAGCACCACGCTGGTGTGGACGGCGGGGACTGCGCCCAATCCATTACTCGCAACGCTGCCCTGCAAGACCAAAGGGGGACGTCTGCTTGTGAATGAGTTACTGGAGGTGCCGGATTGGCCAGGTGTGTGGGCTTTGGGCGATTGCGCACTGATTCCAGATCAACTGACGGGCGGGTACCATCCACCTACGGGACAACATGCCATGCGTCAGGCTGCGGTCGTGGCCCACAATGTCATGGGGGCCTTTCGCGGGAGGGTGCAGCAACCCTTTCGATTCAAGACCATCGGCCTGCTCGCCGCGATTGGCCGACGCACGGGGGTGGCCAGAATCATGGGCTTCAATTTCTCAGGAGTGATTGCCTGGTCTTTATGGCGGGGCGTGTATCTGAGCAAATTACCTCGTATTGAAAAGAAAATCCGCGTGGTGCTCGAATGGCTCCTCGACGTGATTTTCGAAAAAGATCTGGTTCAATTCCAGACCATCCGTGGCCATGTCCAGACCTCGAACCCAGTCGCTCAAGTGGCTAATGGGCTGACCGTAGAGCCAGTGATCTCGAACGGAGTCTAGTCTATGTGGTTCAGGAGCTGGCTCATTCGAACGGTTCTGATCCTTGCCGTGTTGACGTGTTTGCCCATGATGCAGGTTCTCGCTGGCGAGAGCCATTCAACATCGGTGGCAGCTGTTGGTTCGATTGGCTTTACTGTCTCGGAGATGGATCGGTCCGTCGCGTTCTATTCCGATGTGCTGACCTTCAAGGTCATCAGCGATGTAGAAGTGGATGGGCCGGAATACGACCAGCTCTACGGCCTCTTCGGTGTCCGGGTGCGAATCGTCCGAATGCAGCTCGGCGAGCAGCAGATCGAACTGACTCAGTTCATCTCGCCTCCGGATCTGAGGCCGCTTCCTGTGCCCTCGTACAGCAACGACCTCTGGTTTCAGCACTTCGCCATTGTTGTGCGTGACATGGATGCAGCTTGGGCACAGTTGCGCAAACATCATGTCAGGCAGATTTCGCCAAGACCGCAGACAATCCCACTCTCGAACCAGGCCGCTGCTGGCATCAAGGCGATCAAGTTCCGCGATCCAGATGGGCACAATCTCGAACTGCTCTGGTTTCCGGAAGGGAAAGGCAACCCAGTCTGGAAGAAACCGACCACCGACCTCTTTCTGGGAATCGACCATACGGCTATCACGGTACGAAGTACTGAGAATAGCCTCAAGTTCTATCGCGATCTCCTCAGCCTGACGGTCGCAGGCGATACTTTGAACATAGGCACGGAACAGGAACATCTCGATAGTCTCCCCGGCGCTCGCGTGCTGGTGACCGGTTTGACCGCGACGATGGGCCCACCGGGTATAGAGTTCTTGGAGTATGAACGGCCGAATGCCGGCCGACCATTTCCAACCGATTCGCATCCGACTGACCTCTGGCACTGGCAAACGACCGTCGTGGTATCTGATGCGGATGCTGCCGCAGTAGGACTGCGCAGGGTGGGACAACTCGTCTCGTCCAATGTCGTCACAATGCCGGACGGAGCTTTAGGGTACAGGGTCGGAGTGCTCATCCGAGACCCCGATGGGCATGTGATTCGACTTGTGTCTCCATGACTGCTACCTCGATCGCTGAGATAGGGCTGCCGCGAACGATGCCAATATGGGCGGGGCTTGGGTTCGGGCAATTCCTTCGTTTGGTTTTCCATTAGTTGCAGCGCTTGCCTGTCTGGTGCTACTCTCCTTCCCGCCAATTTTCTCCTCTCCCATGTCCTATCCTTGGCCTGGCTGACTGAGGGATGACGTGACGGTGCCCAACGATCCACAACGGCTGGAAGCCCGCTACAAGGCAGACGAGTTTCTCCGTTCACTTCTTGAGGGTACGGTCGCCTCCACGGGGTCAGACTTTCTACGGGAATTGGTCCGGCATGTCGCAGGGGCGCTCGGAATCCGCTATGCGTTCGTGGGGTACCTGTTGCCCGAGTCCCGCATCCGCACCCTCGCCTTTTGGAAGGGCGACGGGTACATGGATCAGGTCGAATACAGTCTCGACGGTACACCCTGCACAAAAGTCATCGAGGGCGAAACGTGCCACTACGCCCAAGACGTTCAAAAGCTCTTTCCTCGCGACCAAGACCTTGTGGATTTGGGTGTCTCCAGCTATCTCGCCGTCCCGCTCAAAGATTCCAAACACAAGGTCCTGGGCCATCTGGTTGCGATGGATGTGAAGCCCATGATTCTGACGCCAGACGAGATCGAGGTATTCAAACTGTTCGGCGAACGGGCTGGGGTAGAGCTCTACCGCCAGGTCATCGAGACCTCGCTTCGAGAACGGGAAGAAATGTTGCGGGTGCTGGCCGAGGGAACGGCAGCTCAAGCAGGAGCCGACTTTTTCCCCTCACTGGTCAAAAACCTGGCGAAAGCTCTCGGTGTCGAGTATGCGTTCGTGTCGGAGTTTTGTCCAGACCGAACAAAGGTGCGTACGTTGGCGTTTTGGGCAAGCGATCAGCTGAAAGACAATTTCGAGTATGCGATCGCGCATACTCCTTGCGAAAAGGTTCTGGCCGGAGAAATCTATCATTGTGCGGACAAGGTGGCAGAACGGTTTCCACTCCACAAAGATGATCTTGAAGGCCTTGGCGTGCAAAGTTATTTGGCCATTCCGGTGGCGAGTGCAGGCGGAGAGGTTCTCGGGCATCTGGCCGTCATGGACCGCAGGCCGATGGAGCTTGAACAGCTTGATCTCTCTGTCTTCAAAGTATTCGGTGCGCGGGCCGGTGCTGAATTGGAACGGTTACGCATGGAGACTGTGCTGAAGGAGAATGAGGAGCGGCTGCGCGACCTTTTTGACGAAGCGCCGATTGCCTACGTGTACGAGGGGTTAGATTCTAAGCTCCTTCGTGTCAATCGAACGGCCATGAAGTCACTGGGGATCACCCCTGACCAGGTGGACGGGCTGTATGGCAGAGATTTTGTGCCGAAGACGCCAGAGGCTCAACGTCGCCTCAAGGATGCCTTCGATTCGATCGGCAAAGGCATTGATACCAGCGGTGTCGTGCTGGAACTTCGCCGGAAGGACAACGGAAAGCCCCTCTGGATGAAATGGTGGTCACGCCCCGATCCCAGCGGTACCTATACCCGCACGATGTTCCTCGATATTACAGAACAGGTGCTGGCGGAGCAGGAGAATGCCAGGCTCCAAGCCCAGAATGTGTATTTGCAGGAAGAAATCAAACTCACGCACAATTTTGAAGAGTTGATCGGCTCGTCCTCGTCCCTCAAGAAGGTCTTGAAGAACGCCGAACGGGTCGCACCCACTGATTCAACTGTCTTGATCACAGGCGAAACCGGTACCGGCAAGGAACTGATTGCCCGGGCCATCCATAACTTGAGTCCACGGAAAGGGAGGCCCCTGGTCAAGGTCAACTGTGCCGCGATTCCAGCTGGATTGATTGAAAGCGAGTTGTTCGGCCATGAGAAAGGTGCGTTCACTGGTGCGTTGACAAGAAAGATGGGGCGTTTTGAACTGGCTGACAAGGGGACGATCTTTTTGGACGAGATCGGCGAGCTTCCATTGGATTTGCAATCAAAACTATTGCGTGTCTTGCAGGAGGGCGAATTCGAACGGGTCGGCGGAACGCAGACCTTCAAGGTGAACGTGCGGGTCATCGCGGCCACGAATCGTAATTTGGAACAATTGTCCAAGACCGGTGGGTACCGGCCGGATCTGTATTACCGTCTCAATGTATTCCCGATCCACTTGCCAGGGCTGCGTGACCGTGATGGGGACATTCCTCTGCTGGCTCAGTATTTTGTCCGCAAGTTCGCCACCAATCTCGGCAAGAAAATCGACCGAATTCCGGAGCGGATGATCACGGCGCTCCAACGATATTCGTGGCCTGGCAATATCCGTGAGCTGGAGCATGTGATCGAACGTGCTGTAATTCTCAGCGAAGGACCTGAGCTCGAGCCGATTGACTGGCTTTCCCCGTCCGACAACAAGACGGGTATGGCGAAGACCATGACACTCGAAGAAATGGAACGGCAGCATATCACCGACATATTGGAACAGACCAACTGGCGCGTCAGCGGAGACAAGGGCGCTGCCAAGATTCTTGGTCTCAACCCGACGACGCTTGAAGCGCGCATGAAGAAACTCGGCATCAGCCGACCGAACTGAACCACATGACTCCTCGACTCCTCGCCTGTATGTGGTCCTGCGTTAGTCTCCTGTTTACATTGAGTGACCTTTTACCTGCACATGCCCAAGTCCAGTGTTGGGCGCCACGCCAGTATGAAGACATCGCCACTGACAAGCGGTGGGCAAGGCACCTCAAGGTCATGGAAGCAGCCGAAGCCATCGTGCAACAGTCAACCGATTTCATGAGTCCCCCGGTTCCCGTTCGCATGCGCACCACGATGTCTGCCGGTCCTCTTGAGCTCTGGAATTCGCGACTGTTCGTACGGGCGTACCCGAAACAGACGTCGGTCGGCATCAGACTGTGGGAAGGGGAGTGCGGAATCATCCCACAAGCGGACCGTGTGGCTGGATCAGATGGCGAAGTTGCGGTGTTCTTCAACTATGTGCACGAACAAATGTTTCTGGATACGTTTGGCAAGTTCGAACGGACCGGCACCGTGGCGGGGTATCCAGAATACGGTGGCTGGGTCCTGTTAACTAAGAATGGCCGAGTGCCTTGGATTCCGCAGACGCTTGGAGACCAGCTTGATCGGATCGGCGTCGAACGCGAGAAGGCGGTGAAGGAGTGGGAGGAGACGAAGAGGTCTCGCAGCAAGGTGCCAGATCAGGCCACCGTCGATCGTACAGCGGCGCTCTTGAGAAAGACTGATCCGGCTGGTGCGGAGAAGTATGTCCATTCCATGAAGCAGCTGGCGAAGGATGTCGAAGCCGATCAAGCAAAAGATGGAGCACGGGACACCTACTTTACCACGCGCCTGAGTGATTACCGGGCGTATCGGGAATCGTTCACTACCGAGCAACTGGCCATGCCGGCTGTCTTAGTTGATCAGGACGGCTCTGGCCGCAAGGCACTGGATGCCCAGATCAAGAAGTTACAGGAACTGGGTGCCGAGGATAAACGGCGTGTGGAGGAGACCCTCCGCCGGTCCCGTCTATTGGAACGTGAGGCGCAGGCAGCTGCGAAGACGGGCATCAAGGCCGAGGCCGACCGGTTGCGGGCTGAGGCCATCGACCTCTCGCGTGAGGCCAAGCAGATTCGTAAGGACCACACAGAGCGCGCCGCGCTGAAGTGCGAGGCTTTGCGCGGCGACTATGAACTGAACAATCTCAAGCCGGGCTCAGCGGAACAAGCCTTCGCGTTCAAGATCGATCCGATGTTTCCCGATCATCATCAGCCTGACACAATACACGTGATCGCCGTTCTGATTGTGACGTTGACCGATAAGGATATCCGTCACCGGCCAGAACATGCCGCACGCAAGGCTTGGCTCGACCGAGTCAAAGCGTCGATGGATTACGCTGCGCTTGCCGCGCTTCTTGACTAACAGCTCCCAGGTCTCGTCTTTCATCTAAGCTTCTTGTCCCACTCCACAGTCGCGATTCCCAAGAATTTTCCCCAACTAATTGGGACGGTCCCAATATTTTAGGAATCATCCCCGCTCTCCAGTCCTGACTCCTCGTGCAGGTTTGGTTAAACATCCAAAAGAGATCAATAACTTACATTGCATCCGCTTGCTCATTGCTCCCTGGCACTGTGGTTGCTCAATAGGTTTGTCATCACGTTGAGATAGGAGGAGAGGCGGCGATGCTGAAGATCACAAAAATACAGGAAAGCGCCCGCGACGTTTTACTCAAGTTGGAGGGCAAGGTCACGGAGCAATGGGCAGCGCTGCTCGATGGAGAGTGCCGAGCCTATCTCCGGCAGCAGAAATCGGTGTTCTTGGATTGTTCCCACGTCGACTACATCGACGGTCGCGGAGTCGAAGTCCTGAACGCATTCCCTCATACACATGTCACCCTTATGAGCGCTCCAGCCCTGATGACGGAGCTGCTCCAGATTGGAGGCCGGTCATGAACGTGCACACCAGTACAGTTACGACATCCCTGAGCTATGGCATCGTGTCGGTTCAAGAGCCGGAGTTGGAGCAACCACCGGCAGTGGTGAACAGAGAGGCTGTCCTTCTCTCACGGCTGAGACAGGGCGATGAAGGGGCGTTCAATGAGTTAGTCACACACCACCATGGCGCATTGGTTAGAACGGCCATGGGGTATGTGGCTGATCGAGATGTAGCGGAGGAGGTCGTTCAAGATACCTGGATGGCGGTGATCGAAGGACTGGATCGATTCGAAGGACGGTCGTCGCTGAGAACCTGGATCTTTGGGATCATGATTCACAAGGCCAAAGATCGCGGGGTTCGAGAGAAGCGTCACGTCAATTTCTCGTCTTTTGAGTCGGTCGACGAGGAAGGCGAGGAAGCTGTCGATCCGTCGCGATTTCATCAGTCTGGTGAATGGGCCGGGCATTGGGCCTTTCCTCCACAGCGGTGGGACGATCAGACTCCGGAAAAGCTCCTGGCGTCACAGCAGGCGGTGAATGCGATGAACCATGCGATCGAGGCGCTGCCGAAGAATTTAAAAGAAGTTCTGATCCTGAGAGATGTCGAAGGAATTGAGGCCAAGGAAGTCTGCGGAATCTTAAAGATTACCGAGACCAATCTCTATGTCAGACTGCATCGGGCCAGAGAGCGGGTGCGTCAGACGGTGGAGACGTATCTGGAAGGATAGCGTCGTGACTCACGGTTTTATGTTTCATGTTCCAAGTTTCAGGTCTGGGATTTGGGGATTCTGTGTAACCTGAAACATGAAACTCCCCCCGTGAAACCTGAAACCCCTGGTGGAGGGGCCACCAGGCGCCCTGTAAGAAATCGCCGTCGGGGCCGACTCAGTGATAAGAACTGAGGAGGGACTACGATGGCACAAGAAGAGGGGCAGCGGATTGATCCAGAGATCACCTGCCACGAGGTCGTGCAGTGGGCCTCAGCATACCTGGACGATCATGTTGGTGACGAACGGAAACGACAGATCGCCCTGCATTTGGCCATCTGTGCCGGCTGCGAGACGTACATGAAGCAGATTGCGATGGTCCGTGATCTGATGGGGATGTTACCCCGGGAACGTGATGTTTCCCCTGACTTGCAACGCTTGCAGCGGGCTTTTGGAGAACGGTCACGCCGACCATGATCCGGTGGATGGGTTGAGTATTCTCTATCGACACCAGCCGTGATACCACGCGGAGGAGGGAGTAGCGATGAAAGCGATTGCGGTCATTCCGGGGCAAGCCGATTCGATCCATCTGGTCGATCTGCCCAAGCCGTCAGTGCATGAAGTGCCACATGGGCGTGGCGTGCTCGTGCAAGTGCTGCGCGTGGGGGTAGACGGCACTGATAAAGAGATCAATGCGGCCGAGTATGGCGAAGCGCCTCCTGGCCATGAATTTCTGGTCATCGGTCATGAATGTTTCGGACGCGTCCTAGAGGTTGGATCACATGTGACGGAATGTTCTCCTGGCGACTATGTCGTGCCGACTGTCCGTCGCCCTGGCGGAAGTTTTTATGACCAGATCGGCCAGTATGACATGACAGTGGAAGATATCTATTTCGAGCGAGGGATCAACCTCCGTCATGGTTTTCTCACAGAGCTGTTTGTGGAAGACCCGGAATATCTTGTGAAGGTTCCCAAAGGGCTGAGAGACGTGGCGGTGTTGCTCGAACCGATGTCGATCATTCAAAAGGGGCTGATTCAAGCCCATGAGGCGCAGCGGCGTTTCAAGATCTGGAGACCTAGAAAGGCAGCAGTGTTGGGAGCAGGGACAGTCGGATTGCTTGCGGCCCTGTCGCTGAAGATGAAGGGGTTCGAGGTCACGAGCTTTGGGAAGCAGGCGGGGCCATCGCGCAATTTGGATCTCTTGGACGAGCTTGGTGTGCGCTACATCTCAACCGACGATGTATCGATCCGTGAGGCAGCAAAACGGTTCGGTCCTTTCGATTTGATGTTTGAAGCGACGGGCTATTCGCCGGTGGCATTCGAAGCGATGGAGTCCTTGGGCAAGAACGGGGTCCTCATCCTGGCGAGCGTGACCGGTGGTGATCGTCAACATGCTATTCCAGCCGACAAGATCAATCTGGACTTTGTGCTAGGCAATAAACTTGTCGTCGGCACAGTAAACGCCAATCGTGAATACTTTGAGGCCGGCGTGTACGACTTTGCGAGGGCAGAACTGGAGTTTCCCGGATGGCTCTCAAAACTCCTGACTCATCCGGTGGCGGGACTCGAGAATTATCAAGCCATGATGTCGATGCTCACAACGGATCGGAGCGTGATTAAGGTGTATGTCAACGTGACCCCGTTCTAATTCCGGTACGTGCCCTGTGTTTGTAAGATGTTTCTCTCAGGATCGACTGACTGTCATGCAACAGAAAGGAACAGCATCATGAAGCGATACGTTCAGGTCCTGATCGTACTCGTCTGTTCCGTCCTGCTTGCCGCGCCTCTTGCGACGGCCACCCAGCTGTTTGAACGAAACGGACTGGCTATCGACGGGTATGATCCGGTTGCCTATTTCACCGAGATGAAGGCGGTAAAGGGACTGCCGGATTTTCGTGCCGACTATCACGGGTCGACATTCCAGTTTATGTCGGCCGAGCACCGGGCTGCCTTTGCAGCCGATCCTGAAAAGTTCGCCCCGCAGTATGGTGGGTATTGCGCCTATGGGACGGCGAAAGGGTATAAGGCCAAGATCGCCCCGGAAGCTTTTACCGTGGTCCAGGGTAAGCTCTATCTCAATTATAGTGAGGCCGTGCGGACACGATGGCTATCGGATATCCCGGGTTATATCCAAAAGGCCGATGCCAACTGGCCGGAGGTTCAGAAGCAGACGCGAGTGCGAGAATAGCAGGAGGCAGTGCTCAGAGTATGTCCATTCACCACTATCAACCAACCAGGAGGTTTTCGATGAAGAAGATGATGATTGCAGCCGTCGCGGTCGTTGGCCTGATGTGTGCCGGGTCCTATTCCTTCGCCAATGAAATGGGCAAGATGGCCAATGAGATGAAGGGCGAGATGAAAGGGGAAATGAAGGCGGCCACTGATGCGATGAAAGCGAAACCGGATGCGATGAAGGGTGAGATGAAAGCGAAGACCGATTCAATGAAGGCATCGAAGGATGCCATGAAGGATGACATGAAAGCTGAAAAGGATGCGATGAAAGGCGAGATGAAAGGAGCCATGGGCCACTAAGCGCCGGTAGAGTTCGTGTCATAGGTTTGGTAGACGACGGCCTGCGGTCGGGTGATCCGATCGCAGGCCTTGTTGTTTTTCCATCCGAACGGTGCCGCTGTAAGAAACTGTCCCTCCCTTCGACGAAACGCTAGATTGTGTATTGAGCGGGAGGGGAGGTGGAATCATGGCGGTACTCATTCAGTCGGAAGCAGTAGTCAGTCAGGACGCCGATCAGAAGCCGATGGCAGAGCCGCCGGCATCTGAAGGTTTGTCGACAGTAAGTGCCCCCGTGGTCTCTCCTCCTCTTGTGAGTGAACGTGTGTACCGCCATCGCATGCCGGTACGAATCAGTCATTGGCTGAACGTGCCGTTTCTCATTATTTTGATCATGAGCGGACTGCAGATTTTCAATGCACATCCGGCACTCTATTGGGGCGATCGCTCCGATCGTGACTGGCCCTTGCTATCGATTCGACCTGTACAAACTGAGTCCGGAGAGATCAAGGGTATCACAACCATTCTGGGCCGTCAGTTTGATACGACAGGCGTGCTCGGCTACTCAGATGGGATGAGGCGTGCATTTCCAGCCTGGGCGACGATTCCGAGCGCCAAGTGGCTGGCCATGGGACGACAATGGCACCTGTTCTTTGCCTGGCTCTTTGTCATCAACGGTTTTCTGTTCACATGCTATGCCTTGGCGAGTCGACATGCTACCCGCGATCTGGCTCCAACGGGCAAGGATCTGCGAAGTATTGGAAGGTCTATCAAAGAGCATCTGATCCTTCGACATCCCACGGGGGAAGCAGCCAAACGATACAACGTGCTGCAGAAACTGACCTACGCCACGGTGTTGTTCATTCTGGGGCCATTGATTGTCTTCACAGGATTGGCGATGTCGCCGACGATCGATACGGCGTTCCCATGGCTATTGACGGTGTTGGGTGGTCGCCAAGCGGCCAGGACGATTCACTTTGTTGCCTGTTTTGCGTTCGTCGGATTTATTCTGATCCATGTGGTTCAGGTGATCGTGACCGGGTTCTTCAACAACATCCGTTCGATGATTACGGGATGGTTCATCGTTGAACATGTGAAGCGTCATTCGTGAAGCGTGAAGCGGCACGGTCAATAGTTTCAGGTTTCATCTTTCAGGCTTCAGGTCTGAGAAGTGTAACTCCTGCATAACTTGAAACGTTAAACATGAAACATGAAACTCGATCCATGA
>CAADGK010000110.1 GCA_900696515.1 uncultured Nitrosospira sp.
CTCCTTCGGCACGGTGGGGAAATTCGCCTGGGCCTGGGCCGCCGCCAGCACGCCGCAGACCACCAGCGCATACTTCACCATGTGTTTTACCATCACAGCTCGACTCCTTCCGTTTGATGGCCACTGCTTCCTGCTTCTCAACAAAACCCCTTCATTCAATGCTCGCAGTTATTCCCGTTGCAAAAAAATAGAAACGGAACGGCGGCGAAATATAGCTCAGCCCTCCCTGAGAGTCAAGAAATTTTCACGCGCGATGATCCGAGAAGTTCGCAAATTTCCTGATCAAAACCATAAGGATTCCACTGTTGGTTACGGTCGTTCCCGATCAATAACGACCGTAATATTTTCAGCACCCGGTTTTATAGGCTGGCTCATTCCTTCCAAGTCTCCGCTTTCCGCCATTGCCCTTCCGGATTTCGACAGCCGCGCGACGATGACAACGGTGTCGATATCCGACAATTTTCTCGACGGCATCGGGCTCGTAGAGTCATCAAGCCGGAATGTGAATGGAAGATCCTTTCTCGACGCCCTCACGATAGACACCGGCATCGGCGGACCGGCTACGTCCTTGGCAAACACGAACAGCGTGTCCGGCAAAGAAGCCTTGTTCGCCAGATTCGGCCCTAATACCACCTTACCCGTAATCGCGCGAGACTGGCCGGATGGCGCGGCCGCCTTGGCTGGTTTCGCCTGTTCCATCGGCGGATTTGCCACCAGCATATTCATGCTCGGCCCACCACCCATTCGCCGTTTCGCTTCGGCTATGCTGGCCTTGAGCTGATCAGACGATTCTTGTTCGTCAGCCGGGAGATAGGTGTGGGCATCTTCCCACTCCTTGACCGCGCGGGCAAAGTCTTTCCGGTTATAGGCGATCGTCCCTGACAACATGAGGGCCTTGACGTTGTGCGGATCAAGCTTCAACGCCTTTTGGATCAAGGTTTCCGGCCGGCCCTCAAGCTTACGCCCCTGATGCACCGCGAGGGCATCCGCATAGTCGGCAAGAAGACTCGCGTTGTCGGGATCAAGCTTCGTCGCCCGTTCAAAAATCGGCACTGCATCCGCGTATCGCTCCATTGCCATGTAGGATCGCGCGAGCAACCCCCACCCGACCGCGTCGTTGGGATTCTGCTCCAACTTCTTTCGCAATTGTTCGATCAGCTGGTTCAGCCCCTCCGCCATCTGCGGATCGCCGCCGGGTCCGCCTTGAGAGGCGACGGACACTGCCGGATGGGTCATGGCAGCAGGATTCCCCAACGTCCAATAGAGTACACCGCTGGACGCGGGAATAATCATTGCTAACGAAAGCGCCACAAATCGAAGATTCACAAGTCCTCCCGTGGTCGTCGTTGAAGTATCAGTAGAACCGGTCTCTTCGAGTACGCGGCGCTCCAGTTCACTTCGTGCGGCCTGGTACTGTTCGTCGGTCAGCAACCCACTGGCAAGATCTTGCTCCAGTTCAGAAAACTGCTGCCGATACACCGGCAATTTCTTCTCTTGTTCAGTGGTCACGGTTGACTGGCGCATCAACAGCGGGCGTAGAACAAGTCCTAGAACGGCAAGAGTCATGGCGGACACGATAGACCAGAATGTTACCGTCATGGACGCTTCCCTCCTTCGGCCAAAAGCTGTTCGACTCGTCGATGCTCGTCTTCCGTGACCGGCACATCGACCACCTTACCTGCCCGACGCCGCAACGTGACCATCAGCACCGTCGCGCCGACAATCACCAGCACAAACGGCCCGACCCACAGAAGGGTCGTCGTGGCTTTGAGCGGCGGCCGGTACAGGACAAAGTCCCCGTACCTCGCGGTCAAAAACTCGATGATCTCCTGATCACTCATGTTCTTCGCAATCATTTCCCTGACCTCCCGACGCAGGTCTTCGGCAAGCGGGGCGTTGGAATCGGCCAGGGTCTGGTTCTGGCACACCAGACAGCGCAGTTCAACGGCAAGATGTTTGAGCCGTGCTTCGCTCGCCGGGTCATCAGCCAACGGCCTGGCTTCCCCGGCCCACACGGGACCGGACAGGAACAGAACGACGATGAGTGTGATCCATTGCATGTTCATTGTGCTTCAAGCTGCTTGACGAGGGGAATGATCTTTTTCTCAACGGTCTCAGGATCCAACGGACCAATTTGCTTGTACTGGATGACCCCTTGCTTATCGATCACGTAGGTCTCGGGCACTCCGTATACTCCATAGTTGATCCCGACCCGGCCTGCGTCATCCACGCCCACGACCGGATAGGGATTGCCCCACCGGCTCAACCAGGTCATCGCTTCATCCCGTTGATCTTTATAATCCATCCCGTAGATCGGCACTTGACCAGACTTGGCCAGATCCATCAGGACCGGATGCTCCGTCTTACACCCGCTGCACCACGAAGCCCAAAAGTTGAGCAACCACACTTTCCCCTTCATATCCGCCGGAGAAAATACTTTTGATGGCTCGAACAACTGTGGCTGGGAGAAATCCGGTGCGGCCTTCCCGACGAGAGGAGACGGAATTTCACGAGGATTGAGCTTCAGCCCGATCCCGAGAAACACCACGACAACAATAAAAATCGACAGCGGCAGGAGAAATCGGTTCATGCCACTTTTCGCTTTGCTGCGCGAGTAGCCGCAGGCACAGCCGGCTCTTGCCGGCGCCAGGCAATGCGATACCGGCGATCGCTGATGGCGAGCACACCACCCAGCGCCATAATAAAACATCCGCCCCAAATCCAATCGACAAACGGCTTATGGTAGAGCCGCACGCTCCAGGCTCCGTCATCAAGCGGCTCCCCCAACGACACATAGAGGTCGCGCAACAAGCCTGGATCAATCGCCGCTTCGGTCATAATCTGATTCTGCGCCGTATATCGCCGCTTCTCAGGGTACAAAACCGTCGTCTCACGACCATCCCGACTCACAGAAAAGCTGCCACGCGCAGCCGTATAATTTGGCCCAACCACATCCTGCGCCCCGTCGAATCTGAACGTATAGTCGCCGATATTCGCCGTCTCCCCCACATTCATTCGCACATCTTTCTCGGATTCAAAACCCTTTACCATCGTCACACCGACGATAAAGACCGCAATCCCACAGTGCGCCACGAGCATCCCCCAATAGGATCTAGGGACCGAAGCCAGGCGCTCGACCAACCCATTCCCGTTCACATGAGCCAGCCGTTCACGCAATGTCACCGCCGAAGTCGTCACGATCCAAATGGCCATAAGAAGGCCGAGGCTCAGCAGGGGCGTCCAGTTGCCCATGACAATGGGAAGGACAACGGCCGTAACCACGCTCACTCCAAATGCCCACTTCAATCGTTTTGCCAAATCCGGCAAACTCGCCTTCTTCCATTGCGCCAATGGACCGATCCCCATCAAAAAGATCGCCGGCGCCATGAGCGGAACAAAGACGGAGTCAAAATACGGAGGTCCCACCGAAATTTTTCCGAGATCCAGGGCATCGAGAAACAACGGGTACAGTGTACCTAACAGCACCGCGCCCATCGCTGCCACCAGCAACACGTTGTTCGCAAGCAACATTCCTTCACGCGACACCGTCGCAAAACTGCCGCCCAATCCGACGCGCGGCGCCCGCCATGCGTACAGGGCCAGCGACCCTCCGATGACAATCGCCAAAAACGCCAGAATAAAGAGACCTCGCTTCGGATCGGTGGCAAACGCATGCACAGAGGTCAACACACCGGACCGGACAAGAAACGTCCCAAGGAGACTCAATGAAAAGGCCATGATGGCCAGGAGAACGGTCCAGACCTTGAATCCGCCTCGCTTGTCAGTGACGGCCAATGAATGCACTAACGCCGTCCCTGCTAGCCACGGCATGAAGGAGGCGTTCTCAACCGGATCCCAGAACCACCAGCCCCCCCATCCGAGTTCGTAGTAGGCCCAGCCGCTGCCCATTGCGATGCCAACAGTCAGGAAGCACCACGCGACCGTCGTCCATGGGCGAGACCAGCGGGCCCACGCTGCATCGAGATTTCCCCCCAATAGCGCGGCAATGGCAAATGCGAAAGCAACGGAGAAACCCACGTACCCCATGTACAGCATCGGTGGATGGATGACCATGCCGGGGTCTTGTAACAATGGATTCAGGTCGCGGCCGTCGGCAGCAGCGGGAATCAGCCGTTCAAATGGATTGGACACCGTCAACATAAACAGGAGGAATCCCATGCTCACTAAACCCATAACGCCCAGAATCCGAGAACGCGTGGCTTCGGGGAGATGGGAAGAGAAGAGGGTGACGGCAAACATCCAGAGGGTCAGGATCAAGGTCCACAAGAGCAGAGATCCTTCATGCGCACCCCAGATCGCTGCCAGCCGATAATGCAATGGCAGCTGGGAATTGGACGTCGCCGCCACATACAGCACTGAGAAATCTTTCTCGGCAAACGCGTACGCAAGACAGCCGAACGCTGTGGCCACCAAGAGAAACTGCCCGCGCGCCGCCGGCTTGGCCACGGCCATCAACGCCGAGTTCCCGACCGCAGCACCGTAGATAGGGAGAATGCCCTGCACCACAGCAACGCACAGGGCAAGAATCAATGCAAAATGACCGATCTCTGGAATCATAGTGAGTCTTTCGTGCCTTGAGGAACAACGAGTGATTTGCTTTGCTGCGCCCCCGAAGCCTTGGCTTTCGCCATCGCCTCTGCTGCCTCAGGCGGCATGTAATTTTCATCGTGTTTTGCGAGGACTTCGCTGGCAACAAAGGTGCCATCGTTGCCCAACTGTCCCTGTGCCACCGCGCCCTTCCCTTCCTTGAACAGGTCAGGGAGAATCCCTTTATAGGTCACCGGCAAGCGCTTTGCCGTATCAGTCACGATGAAATGAACGGTGAGGCCGTCTTTTTCACGAACCAGACTGCCGTCTTCAACCATCCCACCGATGCGGAAGCTCCGGCCTTTCGGCGCTTCTCCGCTGACGACTTGCGTGGGGGTGAAAAAGAAGACGAGATTGCTCTGGAACGCATTCAAGATCAACACGGTCGCAACCCCTAAGACAACCAGCCCCAAACCGATAAAGGCAAAACGTTTATGCCGCGGTTTCATCCGTGCCTCCTAACAACGCAGCACGCTGTTCGGCGCGCGCCGCCGCCCGTCGTCGCCATAACGCCAGCACTTCCCAGACCATACACAAGGCCGTGGCGAGAAACGAGGTCCAGACATAGAGGCCGTAGCCTCCCATTGCAAAAAATTCCGATGCGCTCCCCCACTGCATCAGCGCGCCTCCACTGCTTCGTGAATCACCGCCGGCTTTTCATCCCATGCCGGCAGAGATTCCCGCTCAACTATGACACAGCGAACCCGGGCAAGGATCACCGCGATACTGTACATCCAAAAGGCGATCGTCATAATGAGCATGGCCATCAACATGGTCGCCGCCATTTTTGAACCCGTCGCCATACTCACGGAAGCCCCTTGGTGCAAGGTGTTCCACCATTGAACGGAATAATAGATGATCGGCACATTAACAACCCCAACCAGGGCAAACACCGCGCTTGACCGATCCGCACGGCGCAAGTCATCGATCGATGTCCGGAGCAACATGACTCCCGCATACTGGAACAAGAGGATCAGTTCCGACGTCAAGCGAGCGTCCCAAACCCACCACGCTCCCCAGGTGGGCTTCCCCCACATGGCTCCCGTCAGCAAGGCTAAAAAGGTGAACATCGCCCCGGTGGGTGCAATCGCCTGCGCCATCATGAAGGACAGTCTGGCATTGAGTCCCATTCCAACACCGGCCCAGATGGCCATCACTACATAGAGAAACATCGACATCCAGGCAGCCGGAACATGCACAAAGATAATCCGGTAGGATTCTCCCTGCTGAAAGTCGGTCGGTGCCACAAAGAACCCCATGTAGAGGCCAACGACCATCAGGAGAACGGCCACCGCCGCAAACCAAGGAATGAGGCGACCTGCCAGGGGATAAAACGCTTGCGGAGCTGAATACTTGGACCAGATCACGTGCTTGAAATCCTTTTACTCCAATGCGATACGTAACGCCGCCGCCGTGGCCCAGGGTGCCAGAAAGAGTGAGAGCACCAGACAGGCCCCAAGCAGCGACAAATTTGCTTCGCCGCCGATCCCAGCCATACTGCTGGTCACGGCGCCGGCCCCGAAGATCAAGACTGGAACGTAGAGTGGAAGCACCAGGAGGGCAACCAGTAGACCACTCCCCCGCACGCCAAGGACCAACGCGGCGCCGATCGCACCAATCATACTCAACGTGGGCGTCCCAAGCAAGAGCGACAACACCAGCACCCCCAGGGCCTCCCCCTCCAAGCCGAACTGCAACCCCAGAAGCGGCGAAAGCAGCACAACGGGGAGCCCGGAGATCATCCAGTGGGCCAGTACCTTCCCAAGCACCAGGAGCGACAGCGGCTGGGGAACCAGGACCATCTGCTCAAGGACACCGTCCAGATAATCCGGGGTAAACACGCGGCTGAGCGACAAAAGACACGTCAACAAGGCCGCGACCCACAGCACACCCGGGGCAATGGTCCGCAAGACAGCCGGCTCGGGCCCGACCCCCAAAGGGAACAGACTCACGACAATCACCAGAAAAAATACCGACATCGCGGCGTCCGACCACCGGCGCATGGCCAGCAGCAGGTCCCGCCGGATGATCCCACTGATTGAGTCCCACATACTGGAGTGACTCATCCAGCCAGCCTCAGCCGCTGAAGCCGCTCCGCGGGAAGCGCAATCTCCTGATGTGTCACGACAACCACCAACCCCTCACGCTGCAAATGCGCATGAAGCCGTTGCGTCACCACCGCGGTTGAGGCCGTATCGAGCGACGTGAACGGTTCGTCCAAGAGCCAGAGCGGGCGCGTCGAGAGCCACAGCCGGGCCAACGCCACTCGACGCTTTTGCCCTTGTGAGAGCACTTTGGAGGGTAACCGATGGACCACTCGCTTGAGCCCGATCGCCTCTAACGCCTCCTTGGCCCCGCTCTCCGAACAGGGCTCCCCGGCGAGTGCCATCGAACTCAGCAGGTTTTCAACCGCAGTGAGATCGTCTTTGATTCCGTTGAGGTGCCCGAGATACATCAGCTGCCCGGAATAGAGTTCTTTCAGCTGATGGATGTCCTCCCCCTCCCATCGCACCGAACCGTCCTCGGGAGGCAATAAGCTCGAGAAGATGCGAAGCAAGCTGGTCTTTCCGCTCCCGTTCTCTCCCACCACCGCCAACAGCTTCCCCCGCTCAACCTGTACATTGAGATCAGAAAAGAGCCGGCGCTCGCCGCGACGACAACTCAGGGCAACAGCTTGCAACATAATCCGTTTATCCACACCAAGAACCGCTGAGAGTAAGGGAACAAGACGCTGAAAAACAAGGGGCGTGAGCCTAGAGATAGACCGACTTATCAGGCAGTTGATCCCGCCATCTTGCACTGAGGACAATCCTACTGTTATCTAAGATCCAACCAACGAGATTGATTCCTCGCCACCGGAAGTTGTGGCAACACCTGTCCGTTCCTAAGGAGAACATCATGAGTGAACTGGTTTGCATCGCGTTTAAGGACTCCAGCACGGCCGATCGAGTGCTCAACGAACTGCGCGCCATGGAATCGAACTATATCCTCGACCTGGAAGACGCCGTCATCGTCATCCGGGACATGGATGGCAAGGTCCACCTGAAGCAGTGTGTCGACGTGTTCGGAGGTGCCACCCAGCATGGTGTCGCCCTGGGCATGTTATGGGGAGGGTTGATCGGTTTGTTGTTCTTTAACCCTCTTGCAGGCCTGTTAGGAAGCCTCGCAGGCGGAGCGGGTGGCGGAGCGGTCTCGGTGGGAGCCAGTGAGTTTGGCCTGCTGAGCGATTATGGAATTCCCGATCAGTTCATTAAAGACCTGGGCAGCACGATCCAACGAGGCACGTCCGCGATTTTTCTGCTCATCCGGAATGTCGACCAAGAGAAATTGCTGGCAAGCTTCTCCCGCTATGAAGGGACGATCCTTAAAACGTCACTCAGCAAGGAGCAGGAAGATAAACTAAGGGCTGCCCTGACACACCAGCACAAACAAAAATTCGCCAAGGAGTAACGGTATCGCCTGAAAATACATCGCCATGTGACAAGCTCAGAACGGATGAAGTGGTCTGTCTCAATTCCTACGATGTCTCCTCCTTCTGTTTCCCATCCAACAGACAACTCACATTCATATCGCCCATGACGTTGATCGCCGTGCGACAGCGATCGAGGAACCAATCCACCGTCAACAGAACGGGAATGTATTGCACAGGTAACCCAACGGCGGTAAAGACCATGGTCATCGTCACAAGCCCCGCTTCGGGAATGCCTGCTGCGCCGACCGAGGCGATGATGCTCGTCAGCACGACCATCAGTTGCTGCTGAATACTCAGGTCCATCCCGATCATTTGAGCAACGAAGAGTGCCGCCATCGCCTCGTAGAGCGCCGTCCCGTCGTTGTTGAAGTTCGCACCGACCAACGCTCCCATACTGGCGGATTGCTCGCGCAACCCCACACGATCTTTCAGCGCGGCATAGGTCACCGGCATCGTCGCGGTTGAGCTGGCGGTGGAGAATGCCATGACCAGCGCATCTCGTCCACCACGCAGTAGCTGTCGAGGAGACACCCACGAACCGAATCGGATACGAACCAGGTAATAGGCTGCCTGAATCACAAGCGCCAGTAACACACTGAGGACAAAAATCCCTAGCGCCCTAAATTGTGCGAATCCCTCAGTTCCGATAATGCTGGCCACGATGCCAAAAACCGCAAGAGGTACAACCGCGATGATCCAGTGCAGAATCTTGATCAGCACTTCGAGAAATAACTCAACGAGGTGTCCGATCGTCATGATGGGACGTTCCCGTTCCTTGCGTAGCGCCATGCCAAACGCTACGGCGACGAAGATCACACCGATCACCTTGCCATCATCGCCCAATGGTCCCAGGAGACTCTTGGGCACATTCTCAAGAAAGAGTGTGAGCGGGTTGGCGCTCCTTGTAGTTTCCTCATGCAAGGATGGCGGCGTAAGTCCGGCTCCCTGTCCCGGTTGGACCACATTGGCGACGGTCAACCCAACCGTAATCGCAACCAGCGTATTCAGCACCAACAACCGTGGAAGCCGCACAGCGAGTGGCCCACCCAGCCGCGTCGTCATGAACGTATGCACGATCGCCGCGAGAATCAACGCCGGTGCCAACGCCCCCAGCAGACGCAGCACAAGCTTCCCCGGCACCGCTAGCGAGGCTGCATTACTCCCGAGCAACAACCCGGTGATGATACCGAGCACCAAGGCGATGACGATGCGTCCGTAGAGAGGGATATTCTGCCACCGCTCGATCGGACCGCCGCCTGGCGGAGTGGCCGTCTGGTTTTCGGGGGCTTGCTCGTCCATCGGTTGCGACATTGATACCGTTGTTTCCCCGCCGAACGGGACAAACCGGCTTACAAAACACTCCGGTGTGAGAGACCGCGAGGCAGCGAATCGTATCAGATCTGATTCAGAACTGGTGAGAAAGATACAGCAAGACTGGAGACTATACCGAAACGAGCGTGTCTCTTACATCCGCCTCGCCCACGCCCGCTCCTGATCATCCACCCGAGGCAGCAGGAATTGAAGAATCAGTAGTCAGGTTTGAAATCCTGAGGCAGCATACGGCCATGAGACTTGTGCGGCTACTCCAGGAATCACGGTCGACGACCTCAAGAGAATGGCGAGTGTGCCTGAGGTGGTTGCATGCCTATCGTGAAGAGTTGTCCGACCTTGGAGTCACCCCTGCCCAGGCCCGTGCCTTGCTCTACCTTCAACGAAATCCCGAGAGCTCGATCCAGCAGTGTGCCCAAGTGTTCGGTGTCGCCGGTTCAACGATGGGTCAACTGGTTCGTAAGTTATATCGTAAGGGATGGGTCACGAAACAGCGTTCACCGCAAGACGATCGGTATGTGCTGCTCTCGCTGACTCCGAAAGGTCACATACTGACCTGGCTGCTCCACAAGCAGCTCAACGCGCGGCTCCCACTCACTGCGGAAGCGTCATAGCCCGGCTGAAGGATCTCGCCTGATGTATCAACTACGCTGCGCTCTCACCCTCATTGTAGTGGCCTACGCGTCATTATCTGCCTGTACTCACGAGAACAAATATCGCGCCGATCTGGCTTCACCGTTAACCGCGACTGCCGAAACAGGAATGACTATCCTCTCCGTAGGCTCACCTGTGCCTTGTCATGCACTTGGTACACCGACCGGAGTGCGCATTTTTCACGCAAGTGGACCGTTCTTCCCTTATGCTGCATTGTACACACTGGAGGTCAATAACAAGTATGCTGCGAGCGAATTCTCTGACCACCATGGTCACCTCTATATCCTCCAGTTGCCCCCAGGGAAATACGTCTTAGTTCCATTCCTGATGAACCCCTATGGGGACTATCTCAAACCACCCAAGGCCGATTTTGAAGTCCATGCGAGCGAGACAGTCTATCTTGGCGAGTTCTTTTTGCCAGAGTGTCAGGGAGATATTGGAATGAGTTTTGTGGACCACCAGACACGAGACCTTGCACTGCTTGTAGCAAAGAATCCTAAGTTCGCTCAGGTGCCCATCACGAAACGACTCCTGATGTTTACGGGTCGTCAGCCTTTCTGGCCTTTCTAGCAGGCATCCGCCAGACCGACACCAGGCGATAGACAGTAACTATCCTCGGACTTCCCGAATAATCGCCGGCTCTCTTCACTGGAGGATCGAGCGCCTCACCGACCGGAGAGTTGCAACATTCCGTAGAGCATCCCGAATATCGCGACAAATGCGTAGGCTTCGATGAAGGAAAGCATGATGTCACCCCTTTTCTAGTATTACCTGCCTTCCTTATACACCTCCACAATGAAGCCGAGATGATGAACACATGAAGAGTTCTTCATGCCGCAGGACAGTCATCCGAATGGCCACAGCACTCTCTCGATCGCTGCGTTACTGTCCTCATTGATAGACCATCCAATACGATCGCACTCCGTCACGCTCAGCGAGTACTCGGCAGCGCCCCTCGGTCTGGCATGGCTGGTCGCGCGAACCCTTCGCCGTCACATCGTTCCCACGGACATGGTCCACCACGTATTCTTTCCGTGATGTGGAGCAACCGATCGACAACAGCATCAGCCACAGCACCACTCCGAACGCAAGAACGCTTTTATAGCCGCCGCGGTGGAGCCCATAACCTGCTTGGGTGTGGATGAACATGCCCATTGTCCTCTCCTTCCGGTTAGCCAATCTGTCAGGGTGTTACTCGATAAGCCCGTGCGTCAGGTTTCCATTTTGCCCTCGCCGCGGCGGGATCCAATCCTTCATCAGTAGGGGGCACAACCACCCGATGGGAGGGCAGGAGGAACCGGAAGACTCGTCACGCATGCATACGGTTGCGTGAACAGTCCAACACTGAGCGCTGCCTATTGCCGCCCGATATGATCGCACCCACATTTTCCCTTGACGGCAACCGGCTCTCCACGTAGCCTCCGCGGGGCTTTCATCAGGAGGAGATGACAGTGGAGGAATGGCTGTATCGCCTTATTGCGGGCATCGGTTTCGCCACGATCGCATGGCTGGCCTGGGTCACGGGAAAGCGCACCCGGCCGAACTGGACGACCATTGGGGGCAGCGCGGCGCTGGCTTGGGGACTCGGTATCCTGTCCTTTTGGTTTCCTGGCTCCCGCTGGTTCTGGAGCATGATCAACGATCTGGTGGTCGCCGTCCTCACCGCCTCGCAAAAGGGCACGGTGTTTCTGCTTGGCCCCCTCGCACTGGGTCCCGGCCAGACATTGCCAAATGGAACTGTTTCAATCGGGTTTATCTTGGCCGCGCAAGCACTACCGGCGGTCGTGTTCTTTGCCGCCTTGATGTCGGGTCTCTACTATGTCGGCGCCATGCGAGCGATCGTAGGATTGTTTGCCCGGCTGTTTCACCGGACGATGGGATTGTCGGGAGCTGAGTCACTCTCCGGCGCGGCGAATATCTTCGTCGGGATCGAGGCAGGCCTGATTGTCCGTCCCTACCTCGCGGCCATGACGCAGTCGGAACTGCTCTTGGTGCTGACGTGCATGATGGCGACCGTGGCGAGCACCGTCATGGGCATCTACGTGTCGGCGCTGCAACAGACCGTGCCTCAGATCGCCGGACATTTGATTTCCGCATCAATTATTTCCATTCCTTGTGCGGTACTCATCAGCAAACTGACCTTTCCCGAAGATGGGCAGCCCGTGACGCTGGGCGGCGTGCCCGCCGACCCAGTTGTCCAAAATACATCGCCCACATCCGGTGATGAAACGACCCCGCCGCCCTCCAACCTTATTGTCGCATTGATCGATGGTGCAGGACAGGGAATGAAAATGGCCGTCGGCATTGCGGCATTACTGATCGTGTTTCTTGGATTGGAAGCGTTGGTCGATTTGGCGCTGGCACAGCTTCCGGCAATCGAAGGAACGCCGCTCTCCGTCACGCGGATCCTTGCCTGGCTGACCTGGCCCTTCGCCATGCTCCTCGGTCTCCGGCCTGAGGAATGGCAAATCGGCGCGGACTTGCTCGGGTCACGGTTTATTGAGACGGAAGTCGCAGCCTATTTCAAGTTGGCTGCGGTGCAATCCGTCTCTCCACCGCCGCTCTCTCCACGGTCTCTCACGGCCATGACCTATGCTCTCTGCGGATTCGTGCATGTGGCGAGCATGGGCATCTTTGTCGGCGGCATCTCCGCATTGGTCCCGCATCGGGCAAAAGATATCTCGCTCCTGGGCCTGCGTGCCTTGTGGACCGCCTTTTTGACGACGCTGCTGACCGGTTGCATTGCCGGAGCCCTCTCAGCCTCCTAGAAAATAGCACGCATGCTAGACCACTCACGATTTCTTGGGCCACGTCGGACCGCCCTCCTTGGCCTTAATAGTTCGCCAACCGACTCAGTCCAATCGCCGGACAAGAGTACTTTTAGTTGACGCAGTCTCATAAACAATAGACCATCTACAAGACTCATCGAGTCATGGGCGGCATCTGTCGTGACAGTTTTTATCCGGCACGAGTAACCCAGGAGGGCATACATGTTCGGACCCATCACCATTCCATTTGGCGCCAAAATGCTGTTCAACACCGTGACACTCAAGCCCAACGTCACCTTTGAGGATGTGGAGATAGCCGTCGGAGAACTCTGCGCGGTGGTCAAGGGAACCTATGGAGGAGAGAAAGGCGGATTCATCGCCGGACAAGTGTTCAAGTTTTCCGGCTTCGTCTCAACCGAGGGCTCGCTCTCGGCTTCCAGAACCGCCGACTACCATTATGTGATCGTCACCTATTGGCGCTCGTTCGACGCACACGAACGCTCCCATGCGGACGACGTCTTTAAGAAGAAGTTCGCGAAGCTGAC
>CAADGK010000111.1 GCA_900696515.1 uncultured Nitrosospira sp.
CCTTCTTCTCTCCAAGGGCATCCACAGGCATTTGCTTCAGCCGTCGAAGCCCCGCTATTTCGAGCAATAAGGCCTGCCGCTGAGCCTGTATTTTGTTGGCCCGAGCGGTCAACGTCTCGTCCATCGGCAATAACCCCTTCTCTACCGCCTCATAGAGCTGATTGCTTCTCTGCTGGAGGGCTTCGACTTCCTTGGTCAGCTGCTTCAGTTTGCCGTCTTGATTGGTTTGTGCCCCCTTTAAACGCTTCCTGAGCCCTTCCAACATACTTTGGACTCGTGAGGGCGTAAAGACTCGATCCGCCAAGGACGAAAGGACCAGTCGGTCAACCAGCTCTGTGGGCAGGTTTTCACTCGTGCAGGTGTCCTTCCCTTTAAGAATCCGGCTTGAACACTTGTAATAGCGATACTTCCCACCTTTGCCCGTTGCCAGCGTCATCCCGGCCCCACAAACGCCGCACTTGAGCAGGCCCGTAAGGAGGGTAGGACAATTGACGACCCGTGGGGGGACACGCTCAGGAGATCGCGACTCCAACTTCTCTTTCACGGCCAAGAATAGCTCCTGGTTCACAATGGGTTCGACTTTGACCGGCACCCATTCCTCCCGTGGCTTCATCCGCCGAACATCCCTGCCTCGCTTTTCGTATTTATTAAAATAGTGCTCACCGATATAGGCCCGGTTGGTCAAGACCTCATAGATACGGCCCTTGGTCCATTGCCGCCCCCGAATCAGCACGCCTTGCTCATTCAAACGCGCCGCCACCCCATACAACCCAAGCTCTCGGCCTCGATCTCCGTGCAGGTACCATTGAAAGATCCGGTTCACCACAACCGCTTCGCTTTCCTCCACTTCCAACCGTTTTTTCTTACCCTTATTGCCGGGCAGTTCCACTTCCACCGCTCGATAGCCGACCGGTGGGCGTGAGCCATTAAAGAACCCCTGTCTGGCGTTCTCTTGCATGGCCCGCAATGTATGTTTTCCATTTTCTTTACTCGCATATTGATCGAAGACACTGATCATCTGACGCATCATCTCCCCAGATGGGTCGTCACTGGTCTGTTGCGTGATGGACTGCACACGCACCCCATACTTCTTCAGCTTCCGTTCATACATCCCGAAGTCGATGGCATCGCGAAAAAATCGCGAGAAGCTATGCACCACAATGATGTCAAAGGGAGATGGTTTCACGCACACATCGCCGATCATGCGCTGAAACACCGGACGTCGATCATCCGTAGCCGAGGCTCCAGGCTCAACATATTCCGCGCCCACGGAATGGCCGCCAGCCCGGCACCACGCCCGCATCTGATTGAGTTGGTCCGGGATCGACAGATCCTTTTCTGCCTGCTTGCTCGTCGAAACCCGCGCATATAACGCCACAATCATGGCCTCACCCCTCTTCCTCTTGGTTCAATACCATCGCTTGAATTAGTTCACCGAGAGTCGCTTCAATCAATGCAAGCTCGGCATCGGTCACGTCGGCTATTTCAAGGTCCAATCGCACAGTTATCTCGTTTGGTCGAATCTCATGGGACACGCATGGGCCACCGCCTTTCGTGCATCATATATTCCGGCCCAATCCGTTCCGTTCCTCAGCTCCTACCTGCCGCTCTAACTGCGCCAATTCCCCTTCCAACCCATTCCGTCCGAATTCATTGAGCACCACCGTCCGAAACGCCTGAAACTGGCTTGACGGCAACGACGCCTGAGCGACAAGGAGCACATGCGTCACATGGCCGTGCACCAGCTTCAGGACTTCCGCCTTTCTCACCATTCCCCCAACTCAATGGCCTTCATACGCTTCCGCACATCGGCCTTCCAGCTTAGTGGATCAAACAGACGATGCAGCCGCTCGCCAAGAAGCTGAAAGGCTTCTTCTTCGGTCATCATCTCCTGTTCTTGCTTTACGCAAGAAACAGCCGCCATCCGCTTCAGGTAGCCATAGATACTGATCGTCAACCGCATGAGTCGTTCATCAAGGACCAGATCCTTGCCGTCCATCCGCTTGGTTTCCAGCATGTGCAGGGCGGCAATCCGTTGCTGTAGATCGATCCATAAAGGATGCAGAGGCCACCTCGACCGATTGCTGTCCTCCGTCCGAATCCTCAACGTATCGTGGCTTTCCGCTAAAAAATGCAGCAAAGCCCCTTGCCGATCCTGTAGGTCCACAAAAGTTCGAACCGAGAACCCCTTCAGAAGTGCTTTCCTAACTTGCCATTCGATCCGCCAGACATGCTCATCTTGGCCCCACAACTCGTGAAACCAGACCTTGGCGCTTTGCTGCCGGATTTCCGCGATCTTGTCATAGACCCGGAGCACCACATCCCCCTTGCCTAAGGTAAAGGTCTGCACGGTCCCATTTTCTCGATGCTGGCTGTCTTTATCCGATAGACTCACAAACGAATCGGCATCAAAGTCTCGCTCCGCCAACGAGTAGTCGAAGCAGAAATCCACCCGCGAAAGGCTTTCGGGCTGCTGCATTTCACAGCCAACCGACGTGGCCCAGGCCACAAATTTTTCGTGCAGAGTTGAAGCCGATTGTCGCCAGAGGGCTTGGCTACGGAAGGTCACGAAACAGGAGGGATTGTTAAATTCGCCCAGTTCAACTTTGAAATCTTCGTTAGACAGCACAAACGGATAGCCCGAACTACTGCCATAGGGGTAAATGAAAAATTCGGTATCCCCAAGTGTGACGGCGCGAGGTTCCCGGCTCTTGCCCATCCGCAGCTGTTCTTTCACGACAGCAAGTGCCCTGAAGTCGAGGTGCTTAGGGGAAGGTGGCGTCAGATAGTAGGCACACTGCACCGTATCGATGCCGTGCAGCAGCAGTTTGTATGACCCCAGTTCCGAGATCATGGATCTTCAGGCTTCGGCAATGGCTCAAGCCGAAGCTCTTGCTCCTCTACTCGCACCGTGATTCCTTTTATTTTGTCCAACGTCAGTTGAAGAGGGCCGTTCAATGCCATAACTTTATCCATGAGCGGAACCAGGTTGACGGTGATAAAGAGATCCCCTCCCATCGACTCGACGTGGGCGATGCGAACAAAATAAATGGCAGCGTTTTTTCGTTCGATCGAGGTATAGCCGACATCCTTTTCGAGGTCGCTATGCACCCAATACGGCTGGCGATAGATCCAGGAGGGAAGAGCTTGATAAAACCACCATTGAATGAGCCCTCCCTCAAACACCTCATTCGGATTAGCTTTCTTCACCCCTCGCAATCTCGCGATATCAATCCCTACATCACGGAGGCGCTTATAGAAGGCGAGGTTCCAAATGTCGAAAATGGAAAAGAGCCGCCATTTTCCAAAGCGTTCGTCTCCTCGGCCTGATCCCAGCCCCTGATAGAGCTGATCCAAGATGCCCCCCCGGTCCCAATCCAATAGCACCTTTCGCGACACGCCGATGCAGGTCTCGACATCGCCGGAGGTATAGCGTCGTTGCCGCAGATATTCGAGGAGAATGTCCCAATTGCGCGGCAGGCCGACGATATCAGGCATTTCCAATTGAAGAAGCGAAGACTCATGGCTTTTCCGTTTATTCATAGACCTAACGTTACTATACAGTTACATTTCCAGTCAAGGGGAGCGCATCTGAGATTAGCGGTGGGAGCTGATCGATTGGCTAGAAAAAGAATGGGGGAGTCTAACGACACCCCCCTACCCCCAAGATGCGCCCGCGTGGCCGCCGGCGATGGCTCTGGGTCACACAACTCAGATATTAAAGCTCCCCTCCTCTATCGATTCTTTCGACACATAGCAGGCTCATCTCTGATTTGGGCTGAGTTGTCTTTTTTAAGCCTATA
>CAADGK010000112.1 GCA_900696515.1 uncultured Nitrosospira sp.
TTCAAATCTCGCCCCCTCCGCCATATTTCAACAGGTTGTGAACTTTCATCCGATCTACCATCCCGCTCAACTCTTCCAGGTGTCACTGAACATGTGCCCTGTTTCTCCTGGATGTACCGGTTGAGCTGCTTCTCGGCCTCACGGAAATCATCCTCACTCGTGACGTTAGACCGGTCAAAGACTGATCGGGGCTTACAAACAAAGAAGCCACACGCTCGACTCCCTGAAACCACGTTCCCATCGCCGTACGTGATAGCTCAGACCGAAGAAAAAGGCGTGAATGAGATTCTCGAGGGCTTGAATCAGAACTGGATGGGCTCCAAGCAATCGGTAGAGCTGTTGGAGCATATCGGACGGATTATTGAGATGGGCATGAAGATGACCCGGGAAAGGACACAGTAACGATCATCCTGGATCTGCCTCGCCTAATGAAATACTTAACAGGAAGGATACAAGATGGTTCATGCGCTTATTGTTGTGTTCTTGCTCGGTGGAATCTGGACACAGGAAGCATCAGCGAACCCCGCCCATGGCCGTATACAGCAGATGACATCGGGAGACCGGAACACGCTCTTTGCCAAGTTTCTTCAAGGCAATGGACAACGCTGTGACTCCGTGACACGAAGCTTCTTCCAGGGGTCGACGAAATCAGGTGATGCCATTTGGAATGCGACCTGTCGCGACGGCCAGATGTTTGCTGTCCTGATCTATAACGACGCCAAAGGGTCCTCCAAGATCCTCAGCTGTGCAATGCTGAAGGCGATCAACGCAGGTGACTGTTTTAGAAAAGTTCTCGGGGAATGACTTGGTACGCGTTAGAGCCACGCTTGCCACCTTCTGTTCTTTTGTACTACGAGCGAGGCCTGTGCTGACTTCATGGGGCCGGTGATCTCTTTCCTCGACATCGACACTATAGAGTTCCTACACCACGGGAAGCCGAGCGTATCTGCCTGCAGGGGATAGACTGTCCGGAGAAGGCCCAGGCGTTCGGGCAGAGGGCGAAGCAAGCGAGGGAGATGGGAAACTGAATTGGCAGGATCCGATCGGGCTTGATCACGCGAGTCTTGCTCGTGGATACCAGGAAACTGGCCCTGGAAGCCATTAATCTCCTGTTTACAGACTCATCTGCCAAGCGTAGCCTTACAACACTACGATTCGTCCCGCAGCTTGCCCACGACACCTTGTGAGAAGAGAGGTGACCCATGGCAGTCTCTCTCCACCTGCTTCAAAGCTCGCTCCAATGGCTTCATAATCCACTTGCGAGGGCCGCTGTACTGTGCATTATGGCAGTCCTTTGTGTCCTGTCCTTCAGCTATTTCGCGACACGGCAATGGCTCTAGTTTCGTGCACACGGCTTCTGCTCCCTGACAAAACGCAGCGACCCGCAGAAGCTACTCTTCCTCTTGGTTAGTGGGTAGTGCCTACCATTTTGTCTTAGTACTGCTCCTTCTCCCCAATGGCCCTCAAGCCATAATAGAGTGGCATGGGCTATCCATGAACCGCCGTTCCGCCCTGCTGGGAACCCGACAGATCACCGCCGACACCCCCGTTCGATGGGTCTTGCCACCTACCAGGGTAGTAGTCGCAGTCCCATTCTCGTATTACCGTGCGATGACCATCGAGACATCTCTAAGGAGGCGTAATGATGATGCCCCAGGCAATGGTCTCAAAGATCGCAATCGATTGCATCCTGTCAAAAGGAAGCGAAGGGCTACAGGGCGAAGGATGTATCTATGCACTCTCCTCCTCTCCCCCCTCGATCACAGGCCCTGAAACCCTGCACCCCGGTGACTATGTCAAGTTGCGTCTGTGGCTACCTGATGATGAGGGTTCAGCCATCTACATCGACTTCGCCGAGGTTCAGTGGGTCAAACAGCATTCGGTCAAGCTCGACCTGCTCCTCACATCGCACAAAGATCAAGCCCGCTTGAGACAATTCATCGCACCGACAAGCCAGGCGCTGCCCGTTCCGCACCGGATGTGGGAGCAGATTGTGATTCGCGCATAAAGGGAGAGCGATCCATCAGAGAACATGATTCCCAGATGAACAGCAGAGAGGGAATAGCAAGACACGTGGGTGAAGGACGTTGTGTGCGGATGCCCACCCGTAAACAACGAAGGGTTCTTCTCCCTCCAGAAGAACCCTCCCTTCACTCATATTCTTGTGACTGTGCCTGACAGCACATCAGCCGTGAGTAGGAGGACTCAACGTGGACAAACAACCGAATCCTAGAGGAACCATTCGACGGGAGCTGCATGGAAAGGCTTGTCCTTTCTGCGGAGGGACGACCTATCAATTGGTGCTTCGAACGACAGGCATTGCGGACAAGTCGGTCCTCTCTGCTCGATGCCGTCACTGTGGTCATCCGAGAAGCCTCGGGGCAGACTTCCAGAACATCTTGTGGATCTGAGCGCACATCGTTCGACTCCGGATACCATGATCGAGGAGGATTCACGATAGTAGTTCGCAGTCTAAGCTCGAATCTCACTCTTTGAGATAGAAGATACCGGTTGCGGCAAGACAGATTGCCGAGGAGAAGGTGTGGGCACAGCGATCGTACCACATGGCAATCCGACGCCAATCCTTGATCCGGCCAAACCTGATCTCGATTGTGTGGCGTTATTTGAGCAGGGTTTGCTATAGCGGTGTCGTGTCGTTCGGTTCTTGCGCAATGGAAGGCACGGTGTGACACCCTGCTGCTTTAGAAGGGGTGACGGCTATGCTGCGGAGTAGTGCGTGATCGGCGATAAAGTGTGGGGCGTTGGCAAGACCGGAAAACAGGCATCTCGCAGCGGTGTAAGCGCTGGTAGGCCCTGCCGTCAGCACCAGGTGCACCGGCTCGCCTGCGTTATCGCACACCCGCATGAAGCTTCGAACTCAAACCACCTTTCATGCGGCCAATACAGCGGGACAGTGCCCGGTTTTACGCAGACTCACCGCCGTTCAGCGGGCTGTCAGAGTAGGTGGCGGCAATCATCAGACCGTCTCTTGCCCCAGAGCATCGCGCCAATTCCTGGAAGATCGTGTTAAAGATCCCCGTTCAGCTTCCTCGTACAAACCGGTTGTAGCGTATCTTATGTGAGCCATAGGCCTTCAGCGCCTATTTCCATTGAAGGCCATACCGGATCACTTGCAGATCATCTACTCGCGGCACATCATGCAAAACCGGCAACAGGACTTGCTCCGATTCAACAGCTGCTGAGTCAACAGAAACATGTCCCTCGTAGCTGCCTCCAGCCATAGTAAAGCACAGATCATTGGCTGAGGAACCCCTCACACGCAATGCGTGCTCTTTACACGGCATACCGGATATGGCCAGCCCCATGGGAGGATGATCCGGTCAGGCAGTGTGACGGGCAGCGGGAACGATCAGGCTGAGAGAGCCGCCGCCTGAACTCCATTAACACACCGATTGACATGATCTCCCAGCCGCGCCCAGCCTAAGTCAGCAAAGCAGGGTCCCTGTGTGGCTTCGCTGAATTTGATACCGTTGTGCTCCGCGTTCCACTCCAGCACCTGAATGTTCTCGTCTCGATCAACTGTCACATCCCAGCCTATGCATCGGGTATAGGGTGCCTTTCTATGCAACTCAGTTACAGTACGGACACAGGCTTTAAACGCAGGGATCACGTGCCCAGCAAATGCCACTTGACTCGTCGGATGAGTCATAATCTCACGATACTCTGCTGTATACCCTACATCTTGGAAAACCCCACTTTCCAAGTGAATTGGCACTCGGATCTCGGTCCTTGATTGGACGTGTGTCTCATCTCCACTCCCCAATCGTAAATGGCACGCCCGGACTGAAACCTCTCCATTATCCTTGTACACAGTGGTGATTCGTATGGTTGCAACAGAATGATTTGCAAACTCTGCAAACAGCCTGTGCGGTTGCACGGCGCTTTGGAATAGACCATTTCCGAGGTGCCTAATCTTTTCGACACTGAACGAGTCTCGAGAAAAAAAATGTATTCCCTTCCCTTGAAGTGAATGATCCAGCTTGAATACGACTTGCTCGTGACTCCTAAATAGCCTATCGCGCACTGCGTCAGGCGCGATAAATCGGTACGCAGTATCAAAGAATACTCCATTCGCATAGGCTAGCAAGTCCGGGAAGGCCGTACTCTGCAACATGACTGCGTTCAGGCCTCTAAGATCTGCAACCCGTCCATATCGCCCCTGCAACTTTGGAACTACAACTGACCCATAGTAGTTTTCTGGTATCCAGCCTTCTTTAAACTTCCCTGACACAGCCGTGTACACATATAGCCATGGGGCGAAATGCTTATGTCCGAGGACCTCCACCGCGTAATCGTCACACAAACTTAGCTCATGACTCCCCACCTTGCCTTTATAGCTCTCGATGATCTTCAGTATCCTCCTGGCATCCCGGATATCAGCAGCATGATTGTAAGTAGGTTTCAAGAAATACCGAAGAGCGGCTCGCACTGACGACTTGATCTCTAGAGACATACAGTAGTACCTCCAAAACTATTTGAGGCCAATGACTCGTGAGTGCCTGAACGGAAGAAAGGTCTCCATTCGAGTACTTTATGATGGCTCCTGCTGCTCACAGACTCTCTAGTTTCTGACGTGTACCAGTATGGTCGAGGATCTAGAGTAAATCTCACCGATCCAGCGACAGATTCCATTTTTCACCAAGCATCAGATCCCAGCACTCGGGATTATACTTTAAGATCCCTCCAGCTGGAGTGAAAGTGAGTTCGCCAAAGTAGACTCGCCCATTAACATTGTAGAGATCGACTCGGACGAATCCGAATCCGACGGAGAGCTTGGCGGCAAGTGCTGTCATTTCTTCAAGATTGGCAGGCTTTGGCACCTGCGGACGGACTGCACCTTCCTCATCCTCAAGATCGAGTAAATTCCATGCCGTGTCAAAGATTGGACAGATATCGTGTGTCTCATTACGAACTATGATCTGCTCTGGCATGCCGTTGAAACAGCAGAATTTATAATCGAATAGCTCGGCTCCATCATCGTTGCTCAAATATTCCTCAATCACGATCCGAGGGGGAATGTTATAGTATTGTGCTTCGCGGCCACCCCAGTAGTAATTATCGGCTAACCACTCCGATAGTCGACGAATAATGTTCTCCCGATCGGCTTGCCCCTTCACGATAATGACTCGTCCGGCGGCATGAGTTGGCTTGATCACATACTTAGCCGGTAACGCATCAAAAGGGATAGCCCGTGGGTCATCTCCATGCCATAGGAGTTTGACTAGGTACTCTTCCCCCACGACGTTCGCCACATACTGTCTGACCGCATACTTGTCGGCCAGTTGCGTAAATCGTGATGGTATGTCTCCGCGATTCCAAGTGACCATACGCCAAAAGAGTTTCTCCGTGAAGGTTCGAGGATTCGACAGATTGAGGGGTTTGCCATGGATCTTAAAGTATCGCCGTCGTAAAAAAACCTCCCCTTCAGATCGTCGCATCACACGGCGCTTTACCTTCCGGTATTGCTGCACAAGTTCATGCAGTTGAGTGTTTCGTGAACTTGCCTGAAGTGCCATGAGTCCGCCAGTCTGGATAGACCATTTCATCTTCTAACTCTCCTTAATCCCAAGCACCTACGGCCTGATCGCATCGTCATTGCAAAGGTGATTTAAGCACGAGGTCGCGAAGCCAGCTATCCCACGGAAGAGAGTGCTACCTCTCAAGGAAGTAGGGGCTAGGCTTAGGACTCATTAACCTAGAAACGGCAGTCCACAGGTCAGGTCGATGCAGGTTGACCCTCCCCCGATTTCACAGACACCTCCATAAGTGGGAGAAACATGAAATTGGAGGGTACTATGCCAGCAACAACGCGACGTTGGTTTACCGACGAATTCAAACTTGAGGCCGTCCGGCTCATACGGGCATCGGGCAGGCCGGTGGCCCAGGTGGCCCGAGAACGCGGGATCTCAGACAATATATTGTCTCGCTGGAGGAGCGAGCAGCAACCGATCGAATCCCAGGGCGGCACGCGCCCATCGGTGCGTACCGAGCAGGATGAGTTGACACGGCTGAAACGGGAAAACGAGACCCTCCGAAAGGAACGGGATTTTTTAAAACGTGCGGCGGCGTGCTTCGCGAGGGAATCCCCATGAGATACCGCGCGATCCAGGAGCACGCCCGTCGCTATCCCATCCGGCTCATGTGCCGCGCGCTCGCGGTTTCGGCGGCAGGCTATTACGCGTGGCGATCACGGCCCGAGAGTCTCCGGTCCATCCAGGCGCAGACCCTACGCTCTGCCATTCGAGTGGTCCACCAGGAGTCGCGGGCAACCTACGGGAGTCCCCGCATCTGGGACGCGCTGGTCAAGCAAGGCCATGGCATTGGCGAGCATCGCGTCGCACGGCTGATGCGTCTGGCAGGCCTCCGAGCCAAAACCGTGAAGAAGTGGCGGGCCCCCACCCAGTCCCAGCATCGGTTCCCCGTGGCCGCGAATACCTTGGATCGTGCCTTCACCGTCGAGGCTCCAAATCGGGTGTGGGCCGGAGACCTGACCGACGTCTGGACCCTGGAGGGCTGACTCCACTTGGCGGTCTTGCTGGATCTGTACTCACGCCGGGTGGTCGGCTGGGCCATGGGCCAGCGGTTAACCGTCGATCTGGCCGAGCGGGCTCTCACGATGGCGCTGGCGAAGCGAGCCCCCACGGCGGGGCTCCTCCACCATTCGGACCGTGGGAGTCAGTATGCGGCCACGAGCTACCAGCGCAGCCTTGCAGCCTATGGCCTCCGCCCCAGCATGAGCCGCAAAGGCAACGGCTGGGACCATGCCTGCGTCGAAAGTTGCTTTGGGACACTGAAGCGTGAGCTGGTCGATCATCGGCACTACACCACACGAGACGAAGCGAAGCAGGACATCTTCGAATTCCTCGAGGTGTTTTATAATCGGCAACGCCGCCACTCGACCCTTGGCTATCACTCCCCGGCCGAGTACGAAGCGAGGGAGGCTGTGGCTTAACCAGGTGTCCACGAAATTGGGGGAAGGTCACCGCATAGATCATGGCCAGAGCAGACAACAGCAGAAAACACTACACCTGCTGACACTCAGCGGAGTGGTGCGACCCAGCCACATGGGGCTCCGATATAGGCCCATTCCCCCACAGGCAGAAGAGGAACCCACTGGTTCTCAGAACGACTCCAACGTTCCTGCTCGCGCATTCCACCACCTCCATCGAGTGATCAACGTACTGCATCGATGGAAAACGCAGCTATTGTCGAGGGAACCACAATACTTGGAGATCAGCGGTTTGGTGCTCCACCGTGCGACAACCTCGAGAATGTGTCTGCGCGGTTGAACCAAGTCCGAATGCGAATCATCCCTTGTGCCACCCCCTTGAGCTGAGGTAAGATGCCTCCGCGTCGGTGATGTCCCGCCCTGGCGACAATTTCCGCTGTGGATGCGGCCCGATCCCTAACAGTCGTGACGTGGAGAGGTGGCCGAGTGGCCGAAGGCAACGGTTTGCTAAACCGTCGTAGGGACAAAATCTCTACCGAGGGTTCAAATCCCTCCCTCTCCGCCACTATTGCTTGTATGAATGTCTCAACATAATCCACCGCTTTTCCCCTAAACCTCCGACCTCCACCCTGTGAAATATCTATTGTAGGACCGAGATCCGTATCGTATGCTTGCAAGCTTCTTTGACCTCTTATTAAGAAAGGACCAGACAACCTATGCGAACCCGTATACTGACTATTGTGTCCGGGCTTTTCCTTCTTGCAGCCCCCTTGTGGGCGGCATCAGATCCGGTCAACGATGACCAAAAGACGTTGTATGCCCTTGGATTGGCCTTCAGCCAGCAGCTCGGAGCGTTTTCTCTCACCGAGGCTGAATTGGATATGGTCAAGAATGGGTTAACCGACGGCACGCTCAAGCGCGCTCCCAAAGTCGACCTCCAGACCTTCATGCCCAAGATCCAGCAACTTCACCAAGCTCGTGTATCCCTGGCTGCCGAAAGTGAGAAAAAAGCTGGAGCGGCATTCACCGCCAAAGCCGCTGCAGAAAAGGGCGCCGTCAAGACTGAGTCCGGCATCGTGATCACACCGATCAAGCCGGGAACCGGTGGAACACCGAAAGCCACCGATACCGTCAAGGTCCATTATCATGGCACCCTCATCGACGGTACCGTGTTCGACAGCTCCATCAAGCGAGGAGAGCCGGCCACGTTCCCTCTCGACAAAGTCATTAAGTGTTGGACGGAAGGGGTTCAGCAAATCAAGGTCGGTGGCAAAAGTCGGTTGGTCTGTCCCTCCAATCTCGCGTATGGGGATGCCAGCCCTCCCGGTTCGCCCATCAAGCCAGGGTCTACTTTGGTATTTGAAGTAGAATTGCTCGAGATCGTGGCTGCAAAATAACGGCGCGAGTGCCGCCTCTGTGCAAGAGGCGGCACTCCACTCATCCTGCTACTAACCGGCCGATCGTGCGAACCATCCTCACCAACTCTCGAACCTGCCGTGAGTAACTCGGCCCCTCTTCCTCGGGCCGATTCGTCACCCTCGCCGGTACGTTGGCTCATTCTCGGCTTACTCTTCTCCATCAGCGTTGTCACCTACATCGATCGGGTCAATATTTCCGTCACGGCACGCCAGATGATGCCTGCACTGGGACTGACCGACCAGGAGATGGGCTGGATTTTCTCCGCATTCGTCGTAGGGTACGCCCTCTTTCAAATTCCAGGTGGATGGCTGAGCGATCGCTGGGGCGTGCGTATCGTCCTCACTATCGCACTCATCTGGTGGTCCTGCTTTACTGCCTGGACGGCTGTGGCTGCCACGTCGTTCCTCGCCGGCCCATTGGGAATCGTGGGTGCACTCGCATTGATCCGTCTCCTCCTTGGTGTCGGAGAAGCGACAGCGCTGCCGACCTTTAACCGAGCGGTCACAGACTGGCTACCTCCCCAGGAACGGGGACTTGGTATCGGCATTGCCATTGGAGGAATCGGGGTGGGTGCGGCCATCACCCCTCCAATCACCGCCTGGATCATGGTCAACTATGGATGGCAGACCGCGTTTTATCTTTCAAGCGCGCTTGGCCTGGGTCTGGCCGTCATCTGGTGGCTTCTTGCCGCTGACCGTCCCAGGAGTCACCCGTGGCCTACCTCTGCTCATGGAGTGAGCGCCCCTGCACCCGTACAGAAGCCCCAGCTTCCCATTCCTTGGAATCGCATACGACACACCTCCACTGTCTGGTGGCTCATGCTGAGTTACGGATGCTTGGGCTATGTCGCCTATGTCTATATGTCCTGGTTCTATTTGTACCTCGTCAATGAGCGGGGCTTCAGCGTTTTACGCGGCGGGCTCTTCGCCGCCGCTCCATTCCTGGCCATCCTCGTGGCCTGTCCCCTCGGCGGATGGGTCACGGATCGGCTGTCAGCCCGACATGGCATTACTCGAGGGCGCCGGATCGTCGGCATGGCCGGTATGGGTCTGGCCGCTCTGTCCATTGCCATTGGTGCCTTGGTCGAATCAGCCTATCTCGCCATTACCTGTCTCTCCTTAGGAGCAGGATGGCTCTATTTCACCATCGGCGCCTACTGGTCATCCATCAGCGACTTGTCTCCGGCCCATGCCGGAAGCCTGTCCGGCTTGATGAACATGGGGGCTAATCTTGGAGGGGCGGTCTCCCCGACGCTCACACCATGGATCGCGCAACAGTGGGGATGGTCTGCGTCGCTCAGCCTGGCAGCCTTCATGGCACTGCTCGGCGGATGTATATGGCTCCGCATCAATCCGGAAGAACGGCTCACGAATGCTAGTGCTGAGCACTAGCGGTAGTCCTTGTCACCGCGAGGATGGCCTTGTTACAGTCAGCACCATGACACTGCAGTTTCAGAAAAAGGATCCTCGGATCACCATTACCACGAAACTGGGCGAGATCAAGATCCGCCTGTACCCCGACGCCGCACCGCGGCATGTCGAGAACCTTGTCAACCTGATCAAGATGGGGTCTATGACGGCACCACCTTTCATCGAGTGGTCCCTGGGTTTCTCATCCAAGGCGGCGATCCCTTGAGCAAACAGCCGGATCGCCTACTCCATGGAACCGGCGGACCAGGATACTTTCTCTCCCCTGAACCCAACGATTACCCGCACAAGCGCGGCGCGCTCTCCATGGCCAAAATGCCGCGCGAGAGCAACAGCACGCGCGATTTCAACGACAACGGCTCTCAGTTTTTCATCTGTGTGGACGACAACAGCGGGCTGGACCGGCGCTATACCGTATTTGGAGAGGTCTTTCGCGGAATCGACGTGGTGGACAAGATCGTCGCGACGCCGCGCGATGAGTATGATAATCCCCTCAATCCGATCAGCATGATCATGACCGTCAAGGAATAGCCGGTCCCCAGCAACAAACCATCATTCAACAGCACAATCACTCCTGTGAAAGCTCAATTTCTCCCAGCCTCAGCACCGGAATCCATTCACCGGGCCGGCGAAACCATTCGAATGGGCGGGCTCGTGGCCTTTCCAACCGAAACGGTCTATGGACTCGGCTGTGACGCGTTGAATCCTGACGCTGCGGCAAAGGTATTTGAAGCCAAACAACGTCCGCGATTCGACCCGCTTATCGTCCATATTACCGATCGAGGCCAGCTGGGTAACGTGGTGAGCGCCCTCCCTGCGACAGCACGGCAGCTCATCGATCAATTTTGGCCGGGACCGCTCACGCTGGTCTTGCCGAAACAGCCGACCATTCCGGATCTCGTCACCGCAGGACTGGATACCGTTGCCGTCAGAATGCCGAATCATCCGGTGGCGCAAGCACTGATTCGAGCGGCTGGAACACCGATTGCCGCACCCAGCGCCAATCCCTTTGGCTACGTTAGCCCGACAACGGCGCAGCATGTGGCGGATGGGCTGGGGAGTGCGATCGATGTCATCCTCGACGGAGGACCTTGTTCCGTCGGTGTTGAGTCGACCATCGTCTCACTGGTAGGCCTCCAGGCTGAATTGTTGCGACCTGGGAGCATCACGCTTGAACAACTCAGCACCGTCATCGGCCCACTCAGTCGATCATCTGCCGCAGGGGATCAGCCGACCGCCCCAGGGCAACTGGCTCGCCATTACGCAACCCAAACTCCCGTCACAATTCTGACCTCCATCAAGGCCAGGCCCACCGTGACGAAAAACGAGCGGGCTGGATTGTTGATCTTCTCGGAAGCCAGTGCGACGGACAAGCACTTTGCAGCGATCGAAGTACTTTCGACCACCGGCGACCATCGGGAAGCCGCACGCCACCTCTTTGCAGCGCTCCGACGGCTGGATGCACAAGGTTTGGATCGAATCTATGTGGAACCGTGTCAGGAAGAAGGGCTGGGAATGGCGATCATGGACCGTCTGCGCCGTTGCGCCGCCTCATAACAGCTGCACCATCTTCAGCTAGAGGAACCGCACGCCTTTGACGGCTTTGGCGACAATGTACATGCGAATATTATTGCTTCGATCGTCTGCCGGAAAGAGGAAGAAACCAGGCCGGGTGGGGTCATAACCGGTGGTCGTTCCCACTAGGTGTTCGCCGTCCTGGAACGTGACCTCAACTTTTCTCCCGGACAAGGGCTTGCCCGGAACGAATGACTTACCTTCCTCGTAACTCCCGTTCCCTGCAAAATCTCGCACAAAAAATACCGCCTTCAGCTCCTGCATGACCACGCGCGTGAGCGGTACCGATGTCTTGGCGCCCTCTGTCTTCACGTGAAAATATTGCGCGCCTGGCGAGAAGTCCTGGGCATAACCCTTTAACATTGATCCATTTTGATACCGCACGACAATCTTGGCCGGACCGGTCATACCCCCTCCGAGGTTCATAGTGGCTAGATGTGTTACTGTTGCAGTATCACCGCTAAGGGCGTGATTCCCAAGCAAAATATGATTCCGGTGGGTCTGGCTGGTCTACTCTGATTATGTATTGAGGACCTCCCGCCACATCACGGCAAGATCGCGAAGAGCTGTACCGCCATCACCGACATAGACCGAGCCGTGCATCGTCGCGAGCCGTTTCGGCCGGAGTGCCGCCAGTCGGTTCAGCGTCGCCTCCGTCAAGGAGCATTAGGGTACATAATTCGCCAGTGGACCTTGCTGATATCCCACCAGCGTCTCCCGACATCGGCCGATCACATCCGATTCCGTCATCGGTTCAACATCCCCGTCTTGGTGAAAGAGGTCTGAACACAAGAGTGTCCGTTCAGTCTCCTCAAACAGCAGGCCCGCTTCCCAGCAATGCGGCACATGCGGCGTGGCAAGAAAGCGGAAGCGATACCGTCCAGTCTCAAGGATCTCACCATCGACCATTCCCTTGGCAGGACGAAGCGCCAGACAATCATCGACGCTCACCATCTTGCCGACCACGCTGCACAGGACTTCTGACTGCGGAGCCAGTTGCTGCCACTCGGGCACCGTCGCACATTCATCGGACTCAAAATGGCTGAATCCGATCCACCGCAAACTCCGTGGATCAATGAGCGATGCTACCGCGGTCCTAACTTCTGAAAACAGCGCCCGCGGACCAGTATGAAACAACAGCGGCTGATCGTCGCGCATCAAGAACTGGCTGAACTGGATATTAAACGGTTCAACAAACGTGGTAATGCGGAACAGGTCGGGAGCGATCTCGGTGATCTGTGCCATGAAACCTCCTCAAGAGTTGGAGGAGGCGATCATACGTATGGCAAGAGGGAGGTGCAACACTGATCAGGAGGGAAGAGGGCGGGATGGCGGAGGAGGTACGCGTCCGTCCGCAGATCTTGCACGCAGAGCTGTCCCACCCTACTCCATCATTCGGCTTTCATTTCGCTATTCAGTACACGGAGCACTTCGGCAAGGCCTTGCTGAGCCCAAGGGTTGTTCGGGAATCGCTTCAAGTCTTCATGAAATACCTGCGCTGCTTCGTCAGGATAGCCCGCCTTGAGCAGCACCACACCGAGTTCCTCTCTCACCGGCACCGTCCACTCGGGTGGTTCACCATAGACGAGCGCATCTTCGAGCCGCGCGGCTTCCCGGAGATGACTGATCGCGGCGGGCAGATCGCCCTTTGCTGCGGCAATATGACCGGCAAACACCTCGACGGCAATGTCCAGCACGGCGCCGGAGGTATTGAATTCGAGCCGCAGCGACCTCACATGAGGATGCTGCTCAATAGCACGTAATTGCACCAGCGTGGCATCGGCTGCCTTGAGATGACCACGTGCCGCCAACGCTCGCCCATGCGCGTACAGCCACATTGCACGGGCATGGGGCAGATCCTCAGGAGGTCCCTCCACATTCAGCAGTTCGTCCCATCGGCCGAACCGCACGCGCATCTGCAGATTGCGGGTCTGATGATGTTGAAGAAAGGCCATCTCGGGCTCGTGTAACAGTTCCTGCGGCACCAAGGCCGCGATCTTGTCTGCAGCAGTAATGGCCTGCGCTTCACGGCCGATCATGCTCGCGGCAAACGCGAGGAAGTCGTAATTGTGAGGGTAATATCCCAGCACGTAGATGCCGACGGCAGGATGGTGGTCGCGAATGTAGATTTCATCGGCATGCACGGCATGCTCGTTGGCCCTGATGGCATCCTCGTACCGACCCACTCGGATATAGATGTGGCCCGGCATGTGCACCAGATGCCCTGCGCCAGGCATCAGGTCTGCGAGGCGTTCGGCAGCTGCGAGTGCCCATTCCGGTTCAACCGCCTCAACCGCATGAATATAAAAGTGGTTGGCGCCAGGATGATCTGGCGCGGCAGTTAAGACCTGCTCGAGCTGTGACAAAAGCGTGGTCGTACGGGACTTGGGTCTACCATCAGCAGTCCAGTAGTCCCATGGACTCAAGTCCATCAACGACTCTGCGTACAGCGTCTTGGCCTCCAGGTCATTGGTGAACCGCTGTACCACATCGGCCATCGCGCGTGAATAGGCACCATCCAATTCCGTACGATCAGTCGACGGTTCAGCTCCATACCTCGTCGCAAGCGCCCGGATCAGGGCTTGCTCACGATCGCTCACCCCTGTTGCATGCTGGCTGGCCTGCTGAATGGCGGCATAAGCCAGACGACTACTCGCAGCATCCATCGGCGCATTGATGTTAGGTCCGTAGGCAAGCGCGATCCCCCAGTAGCACATGGCGCAGTTCGGATCGAGCCTCGTCCCTTCTTGGAAGGACCGGATGGCTTCCTGGTGGTTGAACGCATAGTACAGCCGCAATCCCTGGTCGAAATACCGCTGCGCGAGCGGCACGCTGGTGGTGATTGGATAGTGAAGCGTGCCAAGATTGTCATAGAGCGGCACCTGAGCCGCCTCGGTCGCCTGAATCTGTGAACCAGAATCCGCATGCGTATCCTGCACCCCGGCAATCCCAAATAGGAACATAGCTAGGAGAACGGTCAGGTGTCGCCTCAGCCTCCAGCCAATGCTGCATAGAACCATCAGCGTATCATGGCACGTTGCCAACACACGGTGATCAACAAGGAGATGAGTACCATCATCGTGTTTCATACCGCACGCTGATGGAGAAGATCTATAAAAAGGCAGACTATTTGCCTTCAATGATGTGCTCCAGAATCTCGCCATAGGAGCGTTGGATTAATATGCGTATTTTCCAGAATTACTTTTCGATGAAGGGTCGGCCTTCGGTATGCGGCGATTCAATGTCGCATAATAAGACGCGATCCCCATTGAAGCTAATTACCTTCCGCTGATTCCGTCTCATTCCTCTATCGGATTAAGTAAATCAATTGCCTTAAGACGGTAAGACTCAAGGTCTGATAATAGAGATTTGATTTCAGTGATCTCTATTTGCAGCTGCTTTGCAAGAATGTCCTCCTGCTTTTGTTGCCTAATTCCTCCACTGGGTTTCAGCTTTGTTGGTGTTCGTCTTATCCCAACTTCTCCGTCGACATTGACAAAAATGTTGTAGAAAGAATGAACAATCTCGTTTCTACGAGTGGCCAGTTTTTGAACCCGAACCATGAGCTTATGAAATTCAGGATGCGGAGATTCATTGGTTAGGCCATGAAGTTGTGAAAATCTCCCAAAGATTATGTCCAAGGCGCGCGCTTTACTATTAAATTCCAGCTCAGCCGCAAGTGCCGCTATGTACTCACGGTCGGAATCCGTGAGTCTGATGATTAAATCAACCAGCGCCGCTTCAACTGATTGGAAGTCAACCACGAACTTACCAAGCTCTTCCATTATTGGTGTCGAACGCATGCTGGGACCCCACAAGGTTATGATGCCCCCACTATCCTGTAGTCTCAAATCTCCTAAGGAAGGCTGATTAACTCGTGGTTCTAAGCAGAAACCAGTCGACCCCCCAGCACTTTGAGAGCTGGCTGAGTGAGACATAGAATTACTCAGACTTTCTATACAGCCTTATTTTCAGAGGTTCGTCATTTCCCCTGTCCCGCCCAGGCAATGAGTTCTTTCAGCCCATTCAAATCCAAGGCCCCCGGCACCAGTTCGTTACCCACGATGAACCCAGGAGTTCCGGAGATGCCGAGCTCCCGGGCGAGGGCTCGATTCTTCTAAATGACGGCCTGCCACTTGGGATTGGCCATGTTGGCTTCGAGGCGAGCACTGTGCGATTTGTTATGCGGTTCTCTGCCTAGCTTCGGCTCCAACAATCTGCCACCGCGCTTCAATCGTGTCCGCCGACAAGTCGGCACCACAATTCCATTCAATAAAGTATCCACCATTCGCAACTTTCATAAATTCGTTCTGATCACGAAGCGCCTCGAACGCCTCATACTGTAGATAGGGACTCATATCAAACCGACCAATACGGCCATCATCTGCCACAACGGATAACACCCAATTCGGTTCCACCCGCAATTCCAGGATTTTCATTGGTCCAGTCCTTTGATCGGGAAAAGGGTCTTGCCGTTGATCGCCAGGTCCCAGTCCGCAAGCAAATCTTCTTGATGAATCTCAATCCAGGCAACGACCAGTTTGTGCTTATTGGGAGGTAGATTTCCGGCTAGAACCGTTCCATCAGGAATGGAATACACTGCTACTTGGCCTTGGTAGTCAGCATGTATGTGAGGCATATGATGTTTTTCGATATCTCGGAAGAACATCCGAATAAGAATCCCGTAAAACATCGAAATCGTAGGCATACTGTCTTGCTATTTTATCGAGAGTTCACGATGTAGGTAATTCCCATGCGTTACGAACCTCCGCTTTGCAGGCACATTCTCAGCCGGTTTGTCGGTTTCGTCAAGCGACACTGCCATGATCGTCCTTGCAGACCTAATGTCTACCAAGCTCTGTCATTTCCCATATCCCGCCCGCGCAATGAGTTCCTTAAGCCCATTCAAATCCAAGGCTCCCGGCACCAGTTCGTTACCCACGATGAACCCAGGAGTTCCTGAGATGCCGAGCTCGCGGGCGAGGGCCCGATTCTTCGCGATGACGCCCTTCCACTTTGGATCAGCCATGTCTGCTTCCAGACGTTTCGCATTAAGACCGGTCTTCTCGGCAATCTTCAAAATTGATTCCTTGGTCATATCGGCATGGGAAGCCAGCAACGCCTCATGGAACGCTTGGTGCTTGCCTTGGGATTGAGACGCCAGCGCAGCCTTCGCTGCGAGCTCCGACGGTTCGCCCAGGATGGGGAAGTCTTTATAGACCACCCGCACACGGGGGTCGACCTTCTGCAGTTCCGTCACGGCTGGTGCCGCACGCTTACAAAACCCGCAACGGTAGTCATAAAACTCAACCACGGTGATCTCGCCTTTCAGATTGCCGCTGACCGGTGACAAGGGGTCGTGCAACAACTCGTCCTGCTTAGTCTTGAGCGCGACTTTCTGACGCTCCTTCTGTTCCGCCTCACGCTTGGCTTCCATTTCCTGCAGCGATTGCTCGATCACTTCCGGATGGGCACGGATGTAGCGCTCAATCGCAGCATCGGTAGGTTCTGAAGAAAGAGTGGAAGCACTCGTCGTATTTTTAGCTGTGGTTGAACAACCCGACATGAAAAGGGTGACGATACCAAAAACAGTCAGGCAACGCGGAAAACGAGTCAAAGAGTAGGAAGTGCTCATAGGTCGGCCTCCTCTGCAGTTACGATCGCAAAATTGGCAACTGACAACAAGTCATTCTTATCGATAGCCCTCCCCGCTGGTCCCGCCGCCGAAGCCGCCCCAGTTGCCGCCGAAGCCGCCTTGGCCGGTTCCCCAATACTCGCCCTTCTGAATCCGCCGATAGGGGTGCCGAAGGTCAGGACGGCTGAGCCACCAGAAGAACCCCACGATGGCGCCAGTGGTCCCAAGAGTAATCCAAATCCCAAGCCCCTTGATGCGGCGACGCGACGGAGTTTCAAGCCTCACTTCTTGCGCCGGTGTCGCCAGAGCTACCGCAGTACGGTACAACCCCTCACCGAAATGGCCCCGTTCGATCGCAGGCTGAAGATACTGACGGCTCACTTCATGCCGAATTTCTGGAGAGACCGCCGGCAACATTTGGCGCCCCAAGGTCATCGCCGCCTGGCGCTCCTGCACGGCCACCAACACCATCAGCCCATGCTCCTGCTGTGTCGAGCCGATTTGCCACTTTGTATATAGGGCATCTGCATATTCCTTCGCAGAGGGATAGGGCTTGATACTCGGCACCGTCACGATCACCATCTCGACGCCGCTCTTCTTTTCAAGATCGGCACAGACGGATCGGATGCGGTCTTTCCACTCTCGCTCCACAACTTGGGCATGATCGCTGACATAGCCGATGGGATCCGGAAGCTGAACCCGTTCCTTGGGCCGATCATAGAGTGCGGCATGAGCAAGTGGTGCGCCCAGCCCGACGAGCAAGCTCACCCATGCAATCCCAAGCCATGCGGTCTTTGGTAACGCTCCGGTCACTTGATCCGTGCCTCTGCGGCTGTGACAAGCCGAGTCAGACCTTCGAAGTACCGATCCATGAGTCGCGGAGTCTCTTTCTGGCCAGGAGAAATCTGCCCCCGCTTGAGGAGCAGCGCATCACGGAGGCCGGCCAAATCCACTTCGAGCGCAGTCTTGAGATCCTCCAACAGCGGCTCTGCATGGGCGAGCACCGGTCGTCCAAGCAACCGCTGTAGACCTCGAAGCGCTGGGAGCAGTGCCGTAATCGAAAGTGTCAAGAGAATGGTGATGGCCTCCTCAGTGCCTCGGCCCTCCACCAAGCGCTGCCGGAGCCGCAACAGATTGCCACGCAAGGCCTGGAGCACTTCAGCAGCCAAGTAACGCGTATCGATCTTGAGCCCCACGAAGGGATCCTGCCCCCACAGCAACCGCCGGCAATCATGGATGTCTTGATATTCCAGCGGGAACGCTACGGAGGCGGATTGGATGTCATCGACCGTCAAGAACAAGGGCACAACCACTTGGTCCTTGCTCCAGCGTGTGTGAAGAGTGTCGTACTTTTTTAATGTTGCCAGATCATAGGACGACATCACCAAGAGGAGATTGAGATTGGAGCGCCCCGGGAGAAACTCCCCTCGCACTGCGCTGCCATAGAGGATGATGCCTTCCAGTTCGGATCCATAGACCTTGGTCACATCCTTCACATAGCTACGCAAGAGCTTTTGCGTCTCCTCGGGCAATCCATCGATGGTCCAATCAACCGACTGCATGTCGTTACCGAATGCCTCCCGCTGCCATGTCGCGGGCCGAAGGATCCGGCAGAAATCCGGCCGCCATCAGGCGATCCAGCATGCCGAAGGGAGGGTCTTTACGAAGTCCGGCGGTCGTCGATAACACACGATAACGAAGGCGTGCATTGCGGTCCAGGGTGCTGAAGACGCGATCCCGGAGAAAGCCGATGAGCGGATTGGCCGTATTCCAGAACAGCACCTGCTCATCGGCCAACTGTTGCAACATTGCGACGTGAGGTCGTCGTGAATCTTCATAACGCTTGAGCGTTGCGGCATCATAGTCGTTCGTCGCGAGACATTCCGGTAACAGGTCGGCCAGCGTCATCGCATCGACCATCGCCTGCATACGGCCCTGCGAGGCATGCGGATTCATGGCATGCGCGGCATCTCCGATCAAGACCGCTCCATCGGCAACCCATGTGGGCGTACGAACCCGCCCGGTCGGCAAAAAAGCCGTCTGCTTCCAATCGACCAATGTCCGAAATATCGATTCGCTTGATGGATCGATCGCGATCCACGCATTCTGCAGAGCGGAGAGGCCTTGCGCTTTGACCTGATCATACGAACCGGTCTTGATCATGTAGAACGCATAAATCTTGTCGCCGGCGGCAGGAAACAAACCAAGAATCGTTCGCTTGCCGACAAAATACTTCGCTTCACTCATGGGAGTCGCCGCGTCCAACAGCGCGATCAAGTATCCCTGCGGGTAGAGGTAGAGATCGGCCGGAATCTGCAACGCCTCGCGGACTTTCGAGAACGCTCCATCGGCCCCCACCACGATCTTTGCCTTGATCGTCCGCTCCTGGTCCCCCTGCTTGGCGGTCAAGCCGACCACTCGTCCGTGTTCACGAAGCAATCCTGTAAAGGTCGCTCGGTACCGTAACGAGACGGAGGGTTCTCGTTCGACTGCATCCACAATGGCATGATGCGCCACATTCGGCAGGGTCACCACCGCCTGATTATACGGGGGCGGCAAGTCACGATAGTCGATGGTGCAGAGCCGCCGGCCACCTACCCGGCAAAAATGAAACTGATGCACGGTCCGCGTGGAGGATCCCGGCAGTTTATTCAGCAGTCCCAAACGATCGAGCACTTGTTGCCCGTTCGGCTGGAGAATTTCTCCCCGCAACCCCTGCGGCGGGCCCGGCGCCTGTTCCAAAACAATGGTCTTGATCCCCTTCTGCGCCAACGCAAGGGCCAGCACAGCGCCGCCGCCACCTGCGCCCACAACCGCAATGTCGGTTTCTTCGACCATAGTTCCTCAACGACGACGCGACGGAGCCACCTTACCCCCAACGTTCAAGTTATTTCCACTCCCGGAATCGTTCCTGGTCTTTCCACAGCGACAGAAACTTTTCTCGGGCTTTCACGGTAATGGCATGGTCTCTGATGATGTCCAGCCGCTCGTCGTTGTACTGATTACCGCTTGTCGTCTGATTCATCGAACCGCTCGTATTGACCTCATCATCGACCACGACCTGCTTCAGATGCATAAGGCTGTCGTGTTGATTGATCTTGATGGAAATCCCGGCCTCACGCAACGCGGAGAGCGCCGCCCGTTGCTTCGGATCGTTGAGGCGTTCTCGATCCGTGAGGATCCGAACATCGACCCCCCGTCGTGTCGCCTCGACCAATGCCTTGACCGAGAGCGGCGACGTGAACCCATAACTCGCGACAAAGATATATCGTTTGGCACGATCATAGACCCGCACAAGATGTTCAAGCGGCCGATCCTCCGGGCCATACCAGACCTCGATCGATCCTGCTGAAACTGTTCTGCCCGCCCCAAGCAGGACAGTAGCCAGCAGCCAGATCATGACCAGCCGGTAACACCACGTGAGTAAAGAGGACGGTGACCCCCGGATCATTCCAGCTCAAAGAGGTCGCGGAAGTGATCATCCGACGACTCCCAGGCCTGTGGGGCTTGGACCTGAAGCCATTGTCGAAGAAACTGTTTTTGGTCCGGCGTGAGCAATTGCTTGATCTGAAGGGAGCGCCCTTGAAGCGGCTGTAGAAGACTGATGCGTTTCTTCACATCCAGCATCGCGGTTCGCACATACAGGCTCGTATAGGCCGACGGCTGCTCTTCGGTCCCGTCACCCTGCACCCATACCGAGAGGAATTTGTCCAGCACGAGGCCGGCGCTGTCCAGTGCCGGTTCTGTATCATGGAACAGCTCGTTCTCAGATTCGGCGAGTGGCGTTGACTCTGCGGCACGAAACAGAAAATTCTTTTTCCACATCTCGACGGGTGATGTCCTGAGAGTTCTTATCAGAAAAAGCCGCTCATTCAGCTTCTCCCTCTCACGTGCAGGCGGCATAGTGGCGATGGGACGGAGCGAATGTCAAGCAATCCTCTCAGGATCTCCTCCGCCTAGACACGCGCCGGTACGAAGCGGTGAATCCTTTTGCCTATTCCGGTCTCTCATAGGCATAACGCAGCCTTGACAAGCAACGCCTGCCTTTGTTAGCTTCGAAATTCTTTAATCTCTAAGCCAACTTGGGAGAATCCGTGCAGGTCAAAATCAATGGAAAGCCTGAAGAAGTCCAGGGAGGAACCGTTCTCGATTTACTCAAGGCCAAGAATATCGAACCACAGATGGTCGCCGTTGAAGTAAACGACAAAGTGCTGGATCGTGACCATCTGGCCACGACTCACCTCAACGAAGGGGACCACGTCGAGTTCCTCTTCTATATGGGAGGCGGTTGTTGAACACGACTTTACATCACGATATCACGGAACTAATCGGTAAGACTCCCCTTGTACGATTGAACCGTCTCTCGAGAGAGGGGTCGGCCACGATCTACGGGAAGGTCGAATTCTTCAACCCCGGAGGCAGCGTCAAGGACCGGATCTGCCTTAACATGATCAATGAGGCGGAACGGCAAGGAAAGCTCAAACCGGGCGGAACCATCGTAGAACCGACCAGCGGCAACACCGGGATCGGACTGGCCCTCGTCGCGGCCGTGCGCGGATACAAGCTGATTCTCGTCATGCCGGAAAGCATGAGCATGGAGCGGGCCAGCTTGTTGTCGTCATATGGCGCACAGCTCGTCCTGACACCGGCTTGGGAGGGTATGAAAGGGTCCATCAAGGAAGCCGAGAGCATCTTGGCCCAGAATCCATCGTACTTTATGCCGGATCAATTCTCGAACCCGGCCAACCCGGCCATGCATAAGATGACGACGGCACCTGAAATCTGGGACGCACTCGAAGGAAAGATCGACGCGTTCGTCGCCGCAGTCGGGACCGGTGGGACCATTACCGGATGCGGCGAATTCCTGAAAGAAAAGAATCCACAGGTCAAAATCATTGCCGTGGAACCGGCGACGTCACCGGTGTTGTCCGGTGGCGATCCGGGACCACATAAGATTCAAGGGATCGGAGCCGGTTTTATTCCCAAGGTGCTCAATCGGAAAACACTCGACCGCGTGGTGACGGTAACGGATGACGAGGCCTATCAGACCGCGAAGCAGCTCTCAAAGAAAGAAGGCCTGCTGGTCGGCATTTCCGCCGGCGCCAATGTATTTGCGGCGCGGAAGATCGCCGAGGAACTAGGACCGGGCAAGAATGTCGTCACCATCCTATGCGACACCGGCGAGCGCTATATCAGCATTGAGAAATATTTTAATATCTAGCAGTTTCAAGTTTAAGGTTTCTTGTTTCATGTTTGAACTTGAAACCTGAAACTTGGAACTAGAAACTCAAGATCGCGAGCGACGCGATGGAATTTACCGAAGAACAAATAAACCGCTACAGCCGGCACATCCTGTTGCCCGAGGTCGGCGGCAAGGGACAGAAGAAAATCGCCAAGTCCCGCGTTCTGCTCGTCGGTGCCGGAGGACTTGGTTCACCGGCAGCGTTGTATTTGGCTGCCGCGGGCGTCGGGACGATCGGATTGATCGACAGCGATGTGGTGGATCTGACCAACCTGCAACGCCAAGTGCTGCATCATACTCCCGATGTGGGACGCCCCAAGGTGCTCTCGGGCAAAGAAAAAATCCAGGCGTTGAACCCCGATGTGACCGTCTCGATGTACGAAGAGCGACTCACCGCTGGCAACGCGCTCAAGATTTTCAACGACTACGATGTCGTTATCGACGGTGTGGATAATTTCCCCGCCAAGTTTTTGATCAACGATGCCTGCTTCTTCGCAAATAAACCGTTGGTCCATGGCGGCATTCTTCGATTTGACGGACGCGTCACGACCATCATCCCGAAAAAGTCGGCCTGCTATCGCTGCGTATTCAAGGCCCCTCCTCCACCAGGTCTTGTCGCCTCCTGCCAGGAAGCCGGCGTGATCGGTGTCCTGGCGGGTATTATCGGGACGATTCAGGCCACGGAAGCCTTGAAGCTGATCCTCGGCATTGGGCGGCCGTTGACCGACCGTATGCTGGACTTCGATGCCAAGAAAACGCAGTTCCGAGAAATCAAAGTCCGCCGGAACCCGAATTGTGCACTGTGCGGAGAACATCCGACGATTACCGAATTGTTTGACGATGGGGACCCCTATGCGGGATGTGCAGTGCGTCCCTCTGCATAGGATTTGAGAAGGTGGTGCCGCGATGAGCAAGATGAAAGCGCTGGTATGCCGCGAATGCGGGAAAGAATATCCGACCAAGGCGATCCACGTCTGCGAAATGTGCTTCGGTCCGCTGGAAGTGAAGTACAACTATGACGAAATCAAGCAGGCGATTTCGCGCAAGAAGATCGAGGATGGGCCGGACAGCATGTGGCGCTATCTCGATCTGTTGCCGGTCGAAGGGACCAACTTCGTGGGTCCACATGCGGGATTTACCCCGCTGGTACGAGCGAAAAACCTCGGTGCCTATCTCGGCATCGACGAACTCTACATTAAGAACGACACGGTCAATCATCCGACTCTGTCGTTTAAAGACCGCGTCGTTGCCGTTGCTCTCACCAGGGCACGCGAGCTCGGTTTTGAAACCGTCGCCTGCGCCTCGACCGGCAATTTAGCCAATTCCGTGTCGGCCCACGCCGCCTCCGCGAATCTGCATTGCTACGTCTTCATCCCCGGTGACCTTGAAGCCGCCAAGGTGCTCGGCAACCTGATCTATAAGCCGCACGTCGTGGAGGTGGAAGGGAACTATGATGACGTCAACCGGCTGTGCAGTGAGATCGCGGGTGAACATGGCTGGGCGTTTGTGAACATCAATATTCGTCCCTATTATGCCGAAGGCTCCAAGACGTTGGCCTTTGAGACGGTCGAGCAATTAGGCTGGAAGACCCCCGATCAAGTCGTGATCCCGATGGCCTCTGGGTCGCTTCTCACCAAGATCTGGAAGGGTCTGCATGAGATGAAATACGTCGGGTTGATCGACGAGGTGCGCACGAAGATCAACGGAGCCCAGGCCGAAGGCTGCTCACCGATTTCGACGGCCTTTCAGGCCGGTCGTGACTTCTTCAAACCGGTGAAACCCAAAACAATCGCCAAATCGCTCGCAATCGGCAATCCGGCGGACGGCTACTACGCGCTCAAGGCCACGGCCGAGAGCAAAGGGGCCATGGACATGGTGACGGATGAGGAAGTAGTGGAAGGGATCCAGCTGCTGGCCCAGACCGAAGGCATCTTCGCCGAAACAGCCGGTGGAGTCACGATCGGCGTGCTGAAGAAGCTGGTCAAGCAAGGGATTATCAAGAAAAACGAGGTAACGGTCGCCTATATTACGGGCAATGGGTTAAAGACGCAGGAAGCGGTGATCGATGCCGTTGGTCGGCCGACCCGCATTCAACCCAGTCTCGTCGCCTTCGAGAAAAACTTCAAACTCGGTAAAAATGGTGGTGGTGATTCATGATTAAAGTCCGTATTCCAACTCCGCTGCGTCCCTTGACCAAGAACCAGGGAGAAGTCGACATCGCAGCCGGTTCGATCACTGATCTAGTCGATACGCTGGAAGCCTCGTACCCCGGCATTAAGTCCCGCCTCTGCGACGACAGCGGAGAGTTGCGCCGGTTTGTCAACATCTACGTCAACGAGGAAGACATCCGTTTCCTCAAAGGCAAAGATACCGCCTTGAAAACCGGCGACGAAGTCTCGATCGTGCCGGCGATCGCGGGAGGGTAATCATGGCGCATTTGCGGTTCCATATTCGCTTTCCTGAAGAGGGGATTCGGCAGCCGATCATCTATCAGATCGGCCGCGAGTACAACGTCGTCACAGACGTCAGGCGAGCCGATGTGCGAGACACGACGGGCTGGGCGGATGTCGAATTTACAGGTGACACAGCAGAAATCGAGCGCGCGCTCGAAGGCCTGCGTAAAAAAGGTTGCAGCGTCGACCCGATTGAATTGAATGTGGTGGAATAAAGGGATAGCGTCTAGCAATCAGCATCCAGCTCTCAGGTCCTGAAGTAGGCCCGAAACTGATAGCTGAAGGCTGACAGCTGATAGCTTTTAAGCAATGCAACTCTCCGAATCAGAAATTCAACGCTACAGCCGGCACATCATCCTTCAGGATGTGGGCGGCAAGGGCCAACTCAAGCTGAAGCGGGCCAAGGTCTTGTTGATCGGTGCCGGTGGTTTAGGATCGCCGGCTGGTCTCTATCTCGCTGCGGCCGGTGTCGGGACTATCGGCTTGGTCGACGGCGATGTGGTTGACCTGTCGAACCTCCAACGGCAGATCATGCACTCGACTGCCACGCTCGGGAAGCCAAAAGTCGAGTCCGGAAGACAGACGCTCTCGGCCATCAATCCTGAAATTACCGTCAACGCGTATCACCAGCTGGTCGACGCCGACAATATTATCCCGCTCATCTCGCAATACGACATCGTACTCGATGGCTCGGATAATTTCACGACTCGCTTCTTGGTCAACGACGCCTGCTTCTTCGCGAAGAGAACGCTGATCTCCGCCAGCATGTTCCGGTTCGAAGGTCAGCTCACGGCGATCAAGCCGCACCAAGGCTATCCCTGCTACCGCTGCCTCTATCCCGAGCCGCCTCCGGCTGGGCTGGTCCCGAACTGCCAAGAAGCCGGTGTGCTTGGTGTCTTAGCTGGTACGATGGGGATCCTCCAGGCCTCGGAAGCGATCAAGGAAATTCTTGGGATCGGCGAGACCATCGCGGATAAGCTGGTGATCTACGACGCGCTCGAGATGAAATTCCGCAAAGTCAGTCGCCCCAAAGATCCGGCCTGTCCTCTGTGCGGGCCGAATCCGAAAATCAAAGACCTGAGTCTGGACTACACAGTCAGCTGCACCATTTGACAACCCCGTGAAGCGTCACTCGTCCTTCGATAGAATTCAGGGCCGTGAGCCTGCCGAACGGTGAAACCGGAAGCGTAAAGACTACCGTGGCAGACCTCATTATTCCCAAAGCAATTCTTGACGACATCATCGCCCATGCGAAGGAACTGACTCCCTACGAATGTTGCGGGCTCTTGGCTGGAAATAACGGCGTGGTCAGCCGTCTCTATCGCATCAAGAACATTGTTGCGATGGAAGGCGCGCAAAACCTCTCGTCGTTCGATTCGGCAAAGGCGGCGCATCTGGAGCGCCTCTCTCCTGAAGAGCGAGCAGAGATCGCCTTCGTCATGGACATGCAAGACTTCTCATCCGCAAAGAAAGATATGCGGAACAACGGACTCGATCTCCAAGTCGTGTATCACTCACACCCACACGATCCGGCTCGTCCCTCTGTCACCGACATCAAGATTGCCACCGACTACGAAGAAATTTGGCCTAAGATCAATCTCCCTCTCCCCGCCTATCTCATCGTTTCGCTTATGAATGCGGAACCGGACGCGAAGACCTATTGGATTAAGTCCGGTCAGGTCTCCATTGCCAAGGTCATCATCCGCTAAGCCTACTTTTCCGGTTCACATTCCACTTCAAAATATACTAATGTTCCTCAAGCACCTAGACGAGGAGCATCGCTCATGAAACTATTGAACTTCAGCCTCTTGCTATTTTTTCTAACCATGACAGCTGTACCTGTCTTCGCCGAGGACCGCAGCTTCTACAGTCCCGTCATCTACATCGATAAGGAAAAGAGTCAGATCCTCATCTCGACCAGCGCCACGGTGTTTTATATCGAAGTCCCGGAGGCCGCCAAACCGCACATGGAAAAGCTTCCCATCTCCGGCCTCGTGGATTTTGTTGTGGAGATGCGCGGCGAAGACAAACTACCGTTGATCAAAACCTGGAAGGTCAAATCAGGTGAATCGACCTGTATGTACTTTAATGGGAAGGAGTGCAAGGAACGATAACTCTCGCCGTTTCTCTGCCAAGATCATACGCCTCATTCAGCAGAACACCGTTTTCCGCTTATCCACGCGTCGAGAGCGCTCATCCCCTTCGGCTTACCAATGACTAACTGGTCGCTGCATCTCTCTTTCCTCAGACTGTTCTTGCTTTGATGCTCCAAGAGGCAAATCCTGCATTCCACGACGACCTCCTCGTTCTGCCTCAATGACCGCGCGACCCATCAACGCAGCAGCCAGTCTCCCTACTCATCCCATGTGCGCTCACCGAATATAGACATGCAGCTTGTCGGAAATCCGTTGATCATCCGGTAGAGTCGCCCACGATGCCGGAAAATTGAGGAATCCATATTTCCACCGACCGGGTTGAATCATGTCGAGAACATTTTACTCGCGGCGCAAACTCTGCTATATCACACACACTAACAATCACCATTTTACAGTCGAAGGGAGGTGACATGCTCATGGCGACGAAGAAAGCAGCAGCGAAGAAGCCAGCCAAAAAGGCGGCCAAGAAAAAGAAGTAATCGTTCACACCGCGAGGAGGCGCCGACCAGGTCGCCTCCTCATCATCCCTCGTTCTCGATCCTTCTCAGGCCTATACCGCAGTGCAAGAGTCCCTGTCCGATCAAATGCGCCTCGTCGACACGTCCGAAAGACTCTTCCCCCCCGCAAGATTCCGCATGACTGATGAGACCTCACTTCGACCGACCAGCCCTCCAGCGGAATGAAATCGGCAACAGCGTCCAGATCCAACTGGTTATAGTAACGACCGACACTTTATGAGATAGGGAACCTGGCCAAAGCGGACAGAACGACCGAAGCGATCATGACAAGGAAGGAGGTAGGCAAAAAAAAAGGGGAGGTGATAGCCCTATCACCTCCCCACTTCCTCATCACCAGGAGAGACTCCATGGCGTAAAGAAAGCAGCGGGGTGAATCTTAGCACGAACACCTCAATGAAAAAAGAAATAAATTACCAATACAATCAATAACTTGTGATATTCTATCGAGAATGCGGCATTGAGAGGCTATGTGATCAACTTGCCTACTCACCCATCGACCAGGAGATTCACCGGTTCTGAGATCAGCCTGTAGAAGAAATCCATGACCAGGGATCGGTAGAGGAAAGAGCAGGTCGCTGGAGCGTTCAAGAGCGCCCAGACGGGTATCGAGGTCTAACGCCCCCTGAACTCACATGTCCCCGTCGGTTTTAAGCAGGGAACAGACATCCTAACCCCAGGATGTTCCTGATCCCCGGTTGAAGCATGCGGGAATGACGAGAAGAGCCGGGGTCAACTGCGGAATCCTGGTTCAATGTAAAGAGTATCGGCGTCTTCGAAATAACTCACGTTCATAGCAACTACTCGATCATAGAACAGTGGACACTTGCTTCGAGTCTGATCGCTTCACGACCGTTTATTATTCCCCACTCCCGGCCATGTCGTCGATGAGGGGGCGGTTGATATCGGTGCATCCGCAGCAGATGGTATCAAAGAGGGTATCCGCGTCTGCGACAAAATTCTTTTCATCGGTGAGCTTGTCCGCAATGACCTGGGCATAACAGATGTCGCAGAGCATCATTAAGCCACGCGACACTCCGACTGTTTTTCGTCCCGTACTTGTAGCCATAGGGCTATACCGATCCTTTCTGAAGAGCCATAAAGAAATCTTCGGCTTCGAGGTCAATCCCACACTCTGGGCACTCGTAGGGCCGATCTGGTTCTGGAACATTCAAGGGAGTCTGATCAACGCGCCCCCGGCAGACATGATAAAATCGCCCGCGCGCATGTTCGTCGTCCAGTGGATCGCTTTCGTACACCAACACCATAGGATTCCCATTCCCTCGTTCTTCTGCAGAAGTATAACGAGTCCTGATTTCTAGCCGCAACCGCCGTTCTACAGGAAAGGTTGCGGTTGCGGCTAAGATTGAGCAAGAATCTGCTGACCCTTGACCTTGATCTTAACCTCAGCTTACCCCTCTACCCTCCAACCTTCGGCTATGTCTGAAACTGTGCTTCGTACAAGCCTGCATACACTCCGCCCCGGCTCAACAACTCCTCATGGCGACCATCCTCAACTAACCGTCCGTTCTCAAGTACGAGAATCCTGTCCACATCGTGCAAGGTCGAGAGGCGATGGGCGATAATGAAGGTGGTTCGTCCGGCGGTCAGTTCGTTCAAAGCCTCCCGGATTTTGACCTCGGTCTCCGTATCGATGTTAGAGGTCGCCTCATCAAAAATGACGATCGGCGGGTCTTTCAGCAACACCCTGGCAATTGAGACCCGCTGTTTTTGCCCGACTGAAAGTTTGACCCCTCGTTCACCGATCCAGGTCTCATACCCTTCAGGCAATGACGCAACAAACTCATGGGCTCGAGCCGCTCGCGCCGCCGCTTCCAATCGATCTTGATCTGCCAGCAGATCACCATAGAGCAGGTTGTCTCGAACAGTCCCATTGAACAGAAACGGTTCCTGCTGAACGAACCCGATCTGCCGGCGGAGGTAGGAAAGAGGCAGATCGCGAAGATCCTTCCCATCGATCAGGATCGTTCCGTCTGTAACGTCATAAAACCGCATCAATAGCTTTAAGAGGGTACTCTTCCCTGCTCCGCTCATCCCTACCAACGCCACACGTTCGCCCGCGGAAACTCTCGCTGAGAACCCCTTGAGAACCGGCACGTCAGGCCGATAGTGGAACCGCACTTGCTCGAATCGCACGTCACCCTGCGCACGATCACCCGGGGCGGCCAGGCCCGGACGATCAGCCACGTCGGGCACCGTATCCAATACGTCGAAGACCCGTTCGCTCGCGGCCAAGGCATGCTGCAGCATATGATTGACCGAGTGGATCTGGTTGATGGGCACATAGAACATCGCCAGGTACGAAAGAAACAGGACCAACTCGCCCAGTGTGAGACGCCCGTCCATCACCTCGCCGGCACCATACCAGAGAATCAAAACAGTCCCGAAGGCGCCGATGAGAATCATCCCCGGCGAATACATCGACCATAAGACCATTGCCTTGAGATTCTTGTCACTGTAGGCCTGGCTCAACCGGTCGAATCGTGCTTGCTCGTGCCCCTGACGACCAAACCCCATCGTTTCCCTGATACCGGACAGGGCATCTTGCAAGTAGCCGTTCAGCTCCGCGGCACTCTGGCGGGTCTCCCGATAGTAGCCGTGCACTTTGGATGTGAACCAACTGGCCGAGAGGGCGAGCAGCGGGATCGGTAACAGCGCAAGCGCCGCCAATTTCCAATTCAGCATGAACAAGAGTCCCGTGATGCCGACCAGAGTCAACGATGCCGTCATCATCCCTTCAAGTCCATCGATAAAAATCCGCTCGACATGCTCGGTATCGTTGGTCACGCGGGACATAATCTCGCCCGTCGAGCGATTCTCGAAATAGGTGATCGACAGACGTTGCAGCGCGGCGAAAATATGCCGTCGAAGATCGTGCACCACCGTCTGCTCCAGTTGGTTATTGAGCCGGATACGCAACGAAGCAAAGAGGTTCTTGAGTACATAGGCGCCGACCAGAAGCCCGATCACCCCCGGCAGCAACGAGGCCTGCTTGGCTTGGATCACGTCGTCAATAATGATCTTGATGACCCAGGGAGGCACCAGCTCCATCGCCGTTGCACAAGTGGCGCAGAGCAAAGTCAGAACGGCCAGCGTACGATGGGGTCGCAGATATTGCAGGACACGAAGAAGGGCTTTCACAAGCGGTTCGGCACGGCAGGCATCAAATGACGTTACTCGATTCTTTCTGCCAATATCGTGAGAATTCTTCCAACTGGGTAAGGGTAGACATATCCGTCATACGATCAAGAAAAACCTTGCCGATCAGATGATCAAGTTCGTGCTGGATACAGACCGCATATAAGTCCGTCGCTTCAAAATCCAAGGCCTTGCCTTTCCGGTCCAACCCCTTGACCCGCACCAGTGACGGTCTGGTGACTTTCCCCCTCAAGCCGTCAACGCTCAGACACCCTTCCCAATTCTCCACCTGTTCAGGTCCATAATAGACGATTGATGGGTTGATGAGGACCGTTTCGGGAAAGCCTCCTTCCCCTCTGCAGCCCATGACGACCAATTGAATCGAGCGTGAGACTTGAGGCGCCGCCAGCCCGATACCCGGTTCGTCATACATCACTTCGAACATGTCGTCGATCAACCGCTGGATCTCCGAGGACTTGATCTCTCGCGGATCGATCGGCGCCGCTACCTTCCGGAGGATCGGATTCCCAAGTTTGGCGATCTTCAGCATGGTTCCTGTCTTCAATTTCATAATCTCTACAGTATTCGTAACATAGCCGTCTTTGACCCCGCAACCTCCTCAGCCTCCCGTCACAGGCTCCGTTTGGGTCGGCGAGGTTCCGGAATCTCAAAGGTCTCCTTGTTGATGTCCCACCACTCGACCCATTCACTCGACCAAGCCGCACGATCCTGTTTCGTCGAAGTGTCCCAATCGTGAAATTCCGTTTCATGGCGAGTCAGAATCCAGAGCGATTGCAGCGCCGACAGCGCCACAAACCGTTCCTCATCGCTGACCATGGGAATCAGGATCGGAATGACGGCCTTCTGGCGGATATACCGCGACTCAAATGCAGCGGCCTTTCTCACGGACGGATTGGAATCTTTGGCCATGACATCCAGGGCTTCGGAGGCTTTCGTCGCATCCAGACGAACGGCCACGCGTAACGCATGTTCCCGCACTCGTGACAGTTCGCCCGGCTCCTTCGCGGTCTCGACAAGAGCCGGCACGCCGGCCACTCCCTTCATCATCAACAACGTTTCAATCGCATTGTATCGGATTCTTGGACTGGACATGGTCAAGGCCTTGACCAGCACCGGAACAGAGGATTCACCCAAATGTACGAATTCCCCCATGGCCCAAAACTCTTGTTTCCCTTCCAGCAACGGCAACAACGCCTCGGCTCGCTTGAGCTCTTCCGGGCCGAGCGGAGTTTTGTTGGGGGGAATTGAGACATCCGGCACATCCGGACTGACCGGTGGAGCATCATAGGGCACCTGAACGGGCCACGCCCGAGTCTGATCCGTCCATGCATACAGAGGGTCTGCGACCCCTGTCACGCTGAGCAATCCCACCATGGCGAGTCGGAACACAAGACACAATGGCTTCACGATAACGGCGCTCCTCTGCAAATTGTTCAATACGTCTCGCAGTCACGCATCGATGAAATCATCGATGCGCCGAGGACATGCGGATAATGGACCCCATGTCGTTGGTGAGGTTCCGACCGGAATGTAGCGGGAGCGCTCTCCCTGGCTGCCCGCCTCAGACCAGCGAGCTGCGCCGACCTTATGAACTGAGGGCTCGAAGATGCTTCCGTACCCGAACCTTCTCATGATGTTTTCGAAGCAACTGCTGACGAACCACATCCTGGTTCTCGGCCACGATGCGAACCAGTCGATCCATGTCCTCCGCATGATCACGCACCAGTTCCGACAACTTCTGGATCTGCTCCTCCAACTTTTCCAGCCGCCAGGCCATATTATGCAGTGGGTCCGAGGTTTTCTCCCCCAGCTTCGTGACACGCCTGGAATCGACTCGTGGCAAAGCCGCGATGACGACATCTCGCTTCATGCTCACTCCTTTGGTCATGGCCGACCGAGCCGAGCGGCTCAGTCCGGCGATCTGGGGGCTAGTATTATCCGCATGGCACGGGAAGTCAACGATTCCGCTTTCTTTCTATTTCAAGACGGTCCTGATAGAATCGAGATGATGAAGAATATCTTCACGATGGTCCTGGCCGGCGGCAAAGGTGAACGACTCAATCCCCTCACGGCACAACGGGCCAAACCCGCTGTTCCCTTCGGCGGAAAATATCGTATCATCGACTTTACTCTCAGCAATTGCTTGAACTCCGGACTCCGTAAAGTTGCCGTCCTCATTCAGTATAAATCCCATTCACTCGATCGCCATATTCGAGCCGGCTGGAACATTCTCAGCGCCGACCTCGACGAATACATCGCCTCGGTTCCTCCTCAGCAACGCATCAGCGAAGACTGGTATCGCGGCACGGCCGACGCGGTGTATCAGAACATGTTCTTGATCGATGATGAACACCCGGAGTTCCTGCTGATTCTCGCGGGCGACCACATCTACAAGATGAACTACGCGGAGATGTATCACTGGCTCATCGCGACGAGTGCGGATGCGGTCGTGGGCGCCATCGACATCCCGATCCAAGAAGCGTCTCGCTTCGGCGTGATTGCCGTGAACGAAGATTATCGGATTACCCGATTCGATGAAAAGCCGGCGAATCCCACTCCGCTCCCCAACGATCCGGACCATGCCTTTGCCTCGATGGGTATCTACCTCTTCCGTACCAAGGTGATCCGTGAATACCTCCTCGCCGATGCCAAAGAGGGCAGCGCGCACGACTTCGGGAAAAATATCATCCCGAAGATGATTGCCGATAAACGGGTCTATGCCTTCAAATTTCAAGACGCGAACAAGAAAGCAGTCAAGTATTGGCGAGATATCGGAACGCTCGACGCCTACTGGGAAGCCAATATGGACCTGGTCTCCGTGGATCCGCAGTTCAATTTTTACGACGCGGAGTGGCCGATCCGAACCTATCAGGGGCAGTTTCCACCGGCCAAGTTCGTCTTCGCCCAGGATTTTCAGGGAGGCCGCATGGGTGTCGCGCTTGACTCAATCGTGTGCGGCGGCTGCATCATCTCGGGTGGGCGGGTCCAGAATTCGGTCTTGTCCCCGAACGTGCACGTACAGGACCATGCTGATATCCGTGAATCCGTCGTGATGGAAAATGTCACGATCGGAGCACAGAGTCGGATCAGGCGCGCCATCATCGACAAGGATGTGACGATCCCTCCCCAGACAGAGATCGGGTATAACCGAGAGGCCGACGCGCAACGATTTACCGTCACGGAATCGGGCCTCGTGGTCATCTCAAAAGGAATGAAGCTGCATGCCTCCGTCGATCCATCCGGTTGACCTGATTTCCGCGCTCCGTCAGAAACATCTCACTCCCGCGATCGTCTTTCTCACTTCACGGCGAGCCTGTGATGAGGCCATGGAAGCCTTCGACCATGCCAACTTCGTCCTGCCGTCCGTACGGCAAGATGCGATTGCGAAGGCACTCGAGCGGGTCATGGCTCAACATCCCAGCATTGCCGAACACCCACTGATTCCCATCGTGCAACGCATCGGCGTGGCTGCCCATCATGCCGGGCATCTGCCGACCTGGAAAATCGCCGTCGAAGAATTGATGCGTCAAGGGCACCTTGATGCGGTCTTTGCCACCACGACCCTGGCGGCCGGTGTCGATTTTCCGGCGCGCACGGTCGTGATCACGCAATCCAGCATCCGCAAATCCCGCGACTTCACCGACTTGACGGCCGGCGAAGTCCAGCAGATTGCGGGGCGAGCCGGACGCCGAGGGAAAGACCATGTCGGATTTGCCGTGATCACTCCTTCGCCCTATATCGATCTGTCGGTGCTGACCAAGGGGTTGACCGGGCAGCCGGAAGCCATCGACAGCCAGTTTACCATCAGCTATCCGATGGTCTTGAACCTCTTGAAAGCCCATCCCCATGAACACATCCAGGGGATCCTGGCCAAGAGTTTTGCTCAGTTTCAGTTGAATCAGCGGGCCGAGGTCCTCGAACAGAAGCTCGACGCCCTCCACATCAAGATGGAACCGTTCGGCCCTCGCGTCTGTACGGACTGGATCACTCAATGGCACACCTTCGACCATGCGCGAAGACACCGCCATACGCGCCATCCAACCTATCGCACTGAACCACCGGAGATTGCCGCGCGGCTGCCGTTTCTGACGCCGGGGCGGGTCGTCGGATTCAGCAGAGGACGGGGCATCGTGCTTCGCCAATACCGGAGCAAAGGCCAGAGGAATTCAATGCTCACCGTGTTGAGGCTGGAAAGCGCCGTCACGGAATGTCCGGTCACCAGCGTGAAGGAAGTCTACGACCGCACCTATGACTGTCCGGAAACATCGGCCTATCCCTGGTGTTCCACCGACACATTCGATCGGCTCAGCCACCAGCTGGACGAACTGCCGCTCCGGTTGCCCCTGCTTCCCATCCTGGTGTCCACCGATGGCGAGCCGCTCCCCGACGCCGTCGTCCAATCACTCGAAGACTTTCCTTGTCCGACCTGTTCGTCGCGGTCGGCCTGCCAAAAGGACTTCCTCACCGCGTCACGTCTCCGGCAGGAGCAACAGCGACATACCAAATCCATTCAGGCCCTGCGCACCAGTTTATGGCATCGATTCCAGGAACGCGTCGAAGTCTTGCAGAAATTCGGCTATCTCACCCTGACGACGCAGCTGACGGCGGAAGGAGAATGGGCGCGACTGATCCGAATCGACCATTCGTTGCTCATCACCGAATTGATTCGCGCCGAGGCCTTCACCGGCGCAGACCCGTCCCTCCTCGCCGGCATTCTAGCCAGCCTGGCCCACGATGATGATCGCCCCGGGGCCTTTCCTCGCATCACTCCGGGATTGAGTTCCTTGCTCGGGCAAGTTCGAAAACTCGCGGAAAGCCTGTCGCCCTACGAAGATCCTCCGCTCCTCCGTGCGGATGTGGCTGCCCTGGTAGAGCGCTGGGTGGCAGATCCAAGTCTCACCTGGATCGGACTCTGTCGGCTGACCACCATGGCTGAAGGCGACATCTATCGACTGCTGGCCAGGACCTTGGAATATTTGTCGCAGGTGCAAACCCTTAAGACCACACACCCCGGCCTCGCCGAATCCGCTGCCCACGCAATCACCTTGATCCGGCGCGGCGTGTTGGAGGAACTGCCATGAACCGTGCAGGACTGAGGGACAAGGCTTCAGGACTGAGTGTGGCTGCGACTCCGCCCTCAGCACTCACTTCTCAGCACTTCAAAATATGACCACCGACGAACTCGAAAAGCTTTTGGCTCAACAACCCGTCGCGGTGCTGCATCGTCTGGCCCGCGGCCGTGTCCAGCGCCATTTTCGTGCCGGGAAGCGGCGTCTGATTGAGCTGCTGCTCCAACATTCGAGCCAGAATCGCGCCGGCTTCGAATCCGATCTGCTGACGCTGATTGGAGAACGTCAATCCGGCCCGACCCCTGGATCATCGAGAAGACCGGGGGCTCCACCGGGCGCTCATAAGCACGTTGCACCAAGGTCTTCGGACACGGAGCCATCGGATCCTCCTGTCTCCCTCACAGAGTGGCTGCAGGGGCTCGGTGTGCCGGCTCCACAACCCTTCGTCCAGGACCCCTGGCAAGTTGAAGCCCTGGCCGCAGTCAGTGAGACCGATGTGGTAATCAGCGTCCCGACCGGAAGCGGGAAGACCTATGTCGCAATTGAAGCGGCACGACGGGCCATGGAGGACAATCGCAGTGTCATTTACACTTCGCCGCTCAAGGCCTTGTCGAACACCAAGTATGCGGAGTTTTCGAAGATCTTCGGACCGGACAAGGTCGGTATTCTCACCGGTGATCGCCAGGAAAACGGACAGGCCCCGTTGCTCGTCATGACCACGGAAATTCTCCGCAATCTGCTCTACGATGCCGCGAGTGGTGAGATCGATGTCCGATTGGACACGCTCGGCTTGGTCATCCTGGACGAGTCCCAGTATCTGGCTGATCCGGAACGTGGCGTCGTGTGGGAAGAAACGATTATCTTCTGCCCCTCCCAGGCGAGGCTCTTGTTACTCTCTGCCTCCATCGGCAATCCTCAGGACATCGCCGATTGGCTGACGTCGATCCGGGCAACCCCCTGTCGACTGGTGCGACACAGCAAACGCACCGTGCCCCTGAGAGCCGGCTATCTGCATCCCAATGGACGACTCACCCCCTTGTTTCGCACGCTTGGCATTCCACAGGGACATCCCGGCCACCTCCATCCCGAGGCCAAACACCTCTTCATCGAATACGAAGAAGAGACTCTACCCTCCGGACGTGCAAGGCGTTAATGGTTCCCCGAATCCCCATACTCTGCACAACCACTGGGCATTCTACAGGGACATCCCGGCCACCTCTATCCCGAAGCCAAACACCTCTTTATCGAATACGAAGAAGAGACCCTGCCGTCTGGACGACCGAGACGGTAACTCTTCTGCCATCCAAGCAGTTTAAAAGGAGCCTGTCAGTCCGACCATCACACCGTGACGGATGGTTTGGAATCCAGTGAGAGGAGCCGTTTCTGATCCGGCACCGATAGGATGATTCTCCCACTCACCGGCATAGGTGCGGTTCCACATGACGCGATAGCCTCCCGTCAAGGCTAGATGTCGTGTCACGAGGAATTTGAGGCCAACGCCTGCATTGGCGCTCACCCCGACTCCCCACATGGAAAAACTCGGGCCTTGCTGAAGATCCGAGCGTAGATGATGCACATCCTCGTTATAGAGGACGCTGACCGGGCTGACAGCCGCTGTGAGGTCGAGGCTGACACGCGGAATGAGGCGGTATTCACTGTTAAACCCAACATGAATCGGAGTGAACCAGTGCGTCGTATTGCTGATGGCCAGCACACCCGGAAGAGTGAAGTTCGGTGTGCAGGATAGACCGGGAATTCCCGAGGAGTTACAGACGACTTGCCGCACACCGATCGCCTCATATTTCGTTCTCCAGTATTGCAGCCCTCCGAACACTTCGAGATAGCCTCGCGATTCTGCAAACTCGAGGGCGCGAACGCCGAGATTGAGCGTCACATATTGAGTGCCTGACCCCGAGAGATCGCTGTGCGTTCGTGAGAAAAGGTGCTGTCCCCCCACGGCCGTGTGGTCATCGTCTACAAGAAGGCCACGATCAAAGGAAACGGAGAATCCTCCTTCGGCTTGGAGAAACCCGCGACGTCCAAAATTCAGCCGCCCTCCCAGTTCGATAATATGAGTATCGTTGTCTTTATACATGAGCTCGGACGTCGGATCACCCAGTCGTGGGTCAAGTCCGGATGCATCATGGCTCCATGTGGTTTTGCCGGTCGTAAACATCCATGACCTGACTGAGAGTTCCACTCGCGGTCTGGCTTGCGGTTCGGCGTCCTGCCCCCAACTCGTTGCGGCCGGAGCCATCAGTACGAATAGAGCAAGAGCCGTGCATGCCCGATACAGCCTCTTCCTCATCGCTTGATCCCTCCTCGCTGAATGATCACCGTATCGAAACATCGGTCAGCCGTTTCCGGCATAGCCCGTTGACAAGCTTCCCGCACACCTTCTTCCTGAAGGTTGTGCTGAATAAACGCCGAAAACCAGACCAACCACGTACCGATGGCGATGACCAGCATTGCGCTCACGACAATGTAGCGCCAGACAGTGCCCGGAGAGACGGAAACACTCGAAAGAACAGTAGAGGATGTCTCCTCGTCCTTTAGGAGATGAATCGACGGCATAGTCTAACCCTGCCAAGATGATAGAAGCCCACCGTACAGCCGCATAAATCATATCTGACATGAGGCTGACAGCCCAGGCTTTTCCCAATCTCCATGGCTCAGGCCGAGCCGATTATCTTTGCCGCACAAAATATGTGGAACTTCGACTACCGACCTTGGTAAGATGCGCCGATCAATTGTTATTGATCGTGCCTGTGTCCCTCGCAAGCCGCATCCCCCACCGTGCCGAGGTAGCTCAGTTGGCAGAGCACAGCCCTGAAAAGGCTGGTGTCGACAGTTCGATTCTGTCCCTCGGCACCATATTTCGCATAGTTACAGGATTCACGTTTTGAACAACTGGCACCCAAGTGGCAGTAACTGGCACCTGAACGTCGTTTTCCCCGTTTAGAACCGCCTTCGTAAACGCTTCCAGCCTGGTCACAGCATCCCGCAATCGCGCGTTCCAATTGTAAATGTAGTACTTCGCCGAACCAGGAAGCGGCTCTCCTTTTAACGTCTGGATCACAGCGTAATCCACGCCACATTGTGTGAGCCAGGTCGTGAAGGTATGACGAAGATCGTGGAAGTGCAGATCGTGCACCCCTGCCCGCTCGCAGGTTCGCATCCAGGTATGCTTGAAAGAATTCCCGTCTTTCCAGTGATGGAAAAAGCGCCCACCGATTCGTGGAGTTTTTCCGAACAACGCCTCGTACGCCAGACTATTCAGGGGAACCATTTTAGGCACCCCTTTGATTTTTGTCTGGCCGGGCGAGGGAACCACCCACCAGCCGTCTCCCCGCTGCATCAGCCACTCTTCATGGATCTCGATCAGCTTGTTTTCCCGAAGCCCGATCTGCAGTGCGGCAGGTCACCGGCCGTCCATGGCCGAACAATTACCATCAACCGACGACAACAAACAGATGAACGCACCGGTTTCGGATCGGTAAGACCTCGACGGAGTAACGTAAATCAGCAGAGCAAAGAGAATCAGAACGAGCAGACCCGTTAATGTCGAACCGAGAATGAGTCGAGTGATCGGACGATTGCATGGATTGCTGACTAAGCGCGAGAAGCGCTGATAGGCTCACAGCACCGTCACGCATCGCGGGCACCTATGTGCCACGCACCTTTACTCGACTTGATACACCGGTCAGACTGGGACAACGCCTTTTCAAGGCTGCCCTATGACGCTGGCCTGTCGATCCCGAAGACCGTGACGGTCGTTCGTTCCTATGCGGCTGAACTGCGAGACCGTGGTCTCGGAAGAATGCGGATCAGGCGGCGTTGGCCGCGCTTCTTCTCACGGGCATAAATTTCAAGTTCACAGTCCATCGCCTGGACATAGTCCTGAAGGGTCGAGAGGCGCCAGTCGCTTCGGTTCTCGAGCCGTGACACCGCAGCTTGTTGAAGACCAAGCGTCTTCGCCATAGTGACTTGCGATCGTTTGAGGGCACGACGCAACTCCTGAAGCGTCATTTCCTCGGCGAGGATTTGCGCCGCTCGTGCCTCAATGGCCCGACGGCGTTTCTTTGGGAGCCTGTTCATCACATCTCGATGCGTGATCATCATGAGTCCTCCTTGCGACGTGTTGACCGCTGCTCCATCTGCATGGTCCGTACATGGACACTAAATTCGCGATCCGCGAGCGGAATGTTTCGGCGGTACCACTGCTTATCGCCAGTTTTGGTGCCTCCTAAAAGCAAGACTGCGCGGCGCGCTGGATCGAACGCGAACAAGATGCGCACAGGGTCACCTTTGAACTGAACGCGAAGCTCTTTCATATTTGGATGTGTGGAAGCTTTGATATGATCCACCCGTGGCCGTCCGAGGTTCGGACCCAATCTGCTGAGCACCTCTACATGTGCGAGAACTTCTGTTTGTAGGGCCATTGTACATTGCTCAAGCCACGCTGAGAATCGCGGGCGATAAATAATGGTCCACTCTTTCATCTTCTCAACATCTCTTCGTCAAAAATATTACAAACCGAACATATTCCACAAGCGGAATATGTATCCCCTCACGAAGAGAACTTGATTTACGTCACCCTTCCCTCTGTTCCCATTTTCACCGGCTGCACGAGGCCCACGCCAGGCAGGAGCCGGTGCATCACGGCAAGGATCAGTTGCTGCTTTTTGTCCCTCGGCACCACATTCCGCACCCGGTCGAATTCTTCTGTATCAGGAGATCATCGGACGTATGGGAAGCCCTCAGCCCCTCACACTTCGCATAACCCGAAGCGTTTGAAAGACTCTCGCGTACTGTACGGAAACTGGTGAGAGGGTTATTTCTTCAGCGCCCGGATGTAGGCTAGGACCGCTCGACTCTCGTCTTCGGAGAAGCGGCCCTTCCATGACGGCATATTGGGCTTGCCTTCATGGATTGTCTGAAGCAACAGTGCATCGGGCTTTTTCTTGGTGGTGAGTCTCGTCAGATTGGCCGGGTCAGGCCCTAGTAACAGGTACCCGTCTCCCTTTCCCTCCGACCCATGGCAACCGGCGCAATGTTTCGCAAAAATCTTTCTCCCTTTGACCTGATCGATATCCGGCCGAACGGTCTCTGTCGGCGCTGCTATGGCAAGCTGACTGCCCACAATGACGGCGGCTACGCCGAAAACCATTTGAAGAAATCTCTTCCGCATATCACAACAATCCTTCCCCGAATCCATTGTCCATCACGCCGATGGGATCTCGCCGGGATGGCGTGTGAAGCGAGGCTCGCCGTCCCCATGATGCCGGTCGCCCGCCGCCTGTGATAACTCACGCGATCCCGATCCGCTCGGCGGCTCTCCTGTTTGACGTGAACCCTGTCCACGGCCTTCCAGCCACCGATAGAGCACCGGCAACATGATCAGGGTCAGGAGTGTCGAACTCACCAATCCGCCGATGACGACGATAGCCAACGGGCGCTGCACCTCCGAGCCGATTCCCTGAGCAAACGCAAGCGGCACAAGGCCCAACAGTGCGACCAAGGCCGTCATTAAGACCGGGCGCAACCGAAGCAAGGCTCCGGATGTCACCGCCTCATCCAAGCTGTGTCCGTCTTCGCGCAACTTGTTCATATACGACACCAGCACGATGCCGTTCAGCACGGCCACACCGAAGAGATTGATGAATCCGATCGACGCCGGCACACTGAGATACTCCTTGGTCAACCACAGCGCCACCACTCCCCCGATCAACGCAAACGGCAAATTCAAGATGATCAGCGTCGCCTGCCGGAGAGAGTTGAATGTGGAGTATAAGAGAAAGAAAATCAGTCCGATGGTGATCGGCACGATGACTTTCAGCTTCGCCATCGCCCGCTCCATGTTCTCAAATGACCCACCCCAGGTCACCCGATACCCGGTCGGCAGCGCCACACGCTCATCAATTTTCTGCTGCGCCTCGGCCACGAGGCTTCCGATATCTCGTCCAAGGGTATTGAATCCGATCGACACATACCGTTGCAGCTGATCACGGCTGATACGCCCCGGCCCCTCTTCCAACTGAACGGTACCAAGATCTGCCAACGGGATCAGCGCCCCGGCCTGATCACTCACCTTGATATTACTGATCGTTTCCACACTGTCCCGATATTGCTCAGGAAATCGCACGACAAGATCAAAGCGCTGCTGGCCTTCATAAACGCGCGTCGCGGCCTCTCCACCGATGGCAGTGGTAATAATCTCCCGTACATCCGCGACATTGATCCCATGGCGGGCAATCTTGCTGCGGTCGATATCGATCGTCAGATAGGGCTGACCGAACAGCTGTTCCACCTTGATATCCCGGACACCCCTCACGGACTCAAGTACCTCGGCGATCTCTTGCGCTTTGTTCCGAAGGGTCTCCAGATCGTCGCCGAACAGCTTCACCGTGGCTTCCGTACGGACACCCGAAATCAATTCATCGACCCGTTGCTGGATCGGCTGACTGATCAAAAAGGTCGCGCCGGAGACCGAGGTCAACCGTTCACGGAACTTCTGCATCAACTCCGGCATGGTCCGAGCCGTCGTCCATTGATCCAACGGCTTAAGCCGAACGACGGGGTCGCTTTCATTCGGTTCTTGCGGATCGTTGCCCAGCTCCGTTCGCCCGATCTTGGAAACGACCATCTCCACTTCCGGGAATTCCATGATCGCCTGCTGCATCCGCTTCTCGATCTCGATGGAGGCGGGCAGCGACACACTGGGAAGCCGAATCGTCTGTGGGGCCACTGACCCCTCGTTCAGAATCGGGATAAATTCCGTCCCCAATGACGGGACCAATGACAATGCCCCGATGAGCGCCCCAATGGCCATTGCCAAGACAGTCACCCGATGTCCAAGAGCCCACCGAAGCGTAGGCGCATAGAGCCCCTTCGCCACTCTCACGATCCACGGATCTTCTTCACTGCCTTGCCTCAGGGCAAGCGAACAGAGTACCGGCGACAGCGTCAGGGAAAGAAGGAGTGACACGAGAAGCGCAATCATGATGGTATAGGCCAGCGGCTTGAACATCTTGCCTTCCATGCCATGGAGCGACAGGAGCGGGAAGAACACCAGAATAATGATGAGAATGCCGAACACGACCGGTTGGCCGACTTCCTTCACGGCATTGGTAACAAGCTGCAACCTCGGCATGGTGGCGGCCGAATGGTGCGAGAGATGGCGGTAGACGTTTTCAACGACGACGACCGAACCATCGACGATCATCCCGATCGCGATCGCGAGTCCTCCGAGCGACATCAGATTGGCGGTCAACCCGATCTGCCCCATGACGATAAATGTGGCCAGCGGTGCCAAGACCAGCGTTCCCACCACAATGAGCGCACTGCGGATATTGCCGAGAAATAAGAACAGGACGACCACGACCAGCACGACTCCTTCCGCCAGCGACTTGTAGACGGTGTTCAATGCTTCGGTGATCAGTTCGATACGATCGTAGAACGGGACAATCCGCAATCCATTCGGCAAGAGGCCCTTGGCGTGAATCTCGTCCACACGCGCCTTCAAGCCTTGAACAACATCCCGCGCATTCCCTCCCCGCAACATCAAGACGATGCCGCTCACCACCTCTTGCTCCCCATTGAGAACCGTCGCGCCATGCCGCACGGCGTGGTCGATCACGACTTGCGCCACGTCGGAGACGTAGACCGGCGTCCCGCCGGTCTCTTTGACCACGATCCGCTCGATGTCCTGTAGAGAGCGAATCAATCCGTTCCCCCGCACGATATATTTCTCCGCATGTTTTTCCAGAATATTTCCACCGGCGTTGGCGTTGTTCCTCGACACCGCATCGAAGACGTCGCGAAGTGTCAAATTGAACTTCCGCAACATGCCCGGTTCGACGAGTACTTGATATTGTTTCACGTACCCGCCCATCGAATTGACGTCGATGACTTCCGGCGTGCTTTTCAGAATCGGTCGAATGACCCAGTCTTGGATCGTGCGCTGCGCGATCAAGTTTTGATGGTCCACTTCCGCGTCGACTGCGGCTCCCTGAGGCGCTTGCAAGTAATACTGAAACACTTCGCCTAAGCCGGTACTGTTCGGCACCAGCATGGGTTCGGCACCGGGGGGAAGCTGTTCTTCCACTTCAAGCAATCGCTCCAGCACCAATTGCCTGGCCAAGTTGATGTCCATGGAGTCGTCGAACACGATCGTAATGAGCGAGAGCCCGACTTTCGTGAGAGAACGCATTTCCGTGAGCGCGGGAACGCCCGTGAGCTGAAGCTCGATCGGATAGGTCACCAACCGCTCCACCTCGGCCGGGGAAAGCCCTGGGGCCTTGGTCACCACCTGGACCAATACACTGGTCACGTCCGGAAAGGCATCGATCGGGATCGTCCGAAAGGCATAGACCCCTCCGGCCCCGATCATGAGGGCGCAGATGATGATCAACATCCGCTGCCGCAAGGACATGTCAAGGAGACGAGAGACCATCAGACGGGTTTCTTCAACAACTCGGACTTCAAGACAAAGGCGCCGTGCGTCACCACCTGCTCTCCTTCGTTCAGTCCTCCGAGAATGGACGTCAGCGTGCCGTTCGACTCGCCGATGTGCACATCGCGCATTTCATACTCGTTCGCGCCTCGTTGCACAAAGACGAAGGTGCGCCCCTGATCCCGTTGCAGCGCCGCCTCCGGCACCGCCAATCGATCCGGTTGTGACTCGGAAAAGAGCCGAATGGTGGCAAACATCTCCGACTTCAGCCGCCCGTCCTGGTTCGGCAGTTCGATCCGCAGCTGCATGGTCCGCGTGATCGGATCCAGCACATCGCCGACATACGTGATCGTCCCCTTGAAGACTTCCTTTGGATAGGCGTTGATCCGGACATCGACCTGCGTGCCACCGGACGCATGCACGGAATGGACGAAGGGAATGTCTTTCTCCGGAATGTTCGCGAGCACCCAGACCTCCGACAGGTCCGCGATCACGAACAGATTTTCGGTGGTCTCGACGACTTCCCCGCGAGTCAGTTTCCGCCCGATAATCCGTCCTCCGAAGGGCGCCACGATCGGCACCACCGACCGGATCTGCCGGCTGCGTTCCAGGCGGCGGAACTCTTCGTCGTTCATCCCGAGCAACTTCAGCCGATCATGCGATTCATTGCCCTCGGCTTGGGCGCTCAACAATTCCGCTTGCCGCCGTTGCAACTCGGCCTCGCCGATCACCTGCTCTTGCAACAGAAATTGCGCACGATTGAAGGCTTGCTCGGCCACATGGAGCTTGGCTTTGGCCTTGAGGTACGCGGACTGCGCCAGTCCCAGCTCGCTGCTGTACAGAATGGCCAACGGCGCGTTCGCCTTCACTTCCTGTCCGAGATCGGCATACACCTCCACCACTCGGCCTCGGACCAGAGTGGTGATCTCCGCCATATTCCGCTGATTGGGTTGCACGATCGCCGGGAAATCCCGGTGCGTGCGGAAGTCACTGCGGACGACGGGTTGAACCACCAGCCCCACCCGTGTCGACTCTTCCGCCGACAACGTAATGCGTCCCGGCGTGGAAGCCGGCGTCGGCGTCTTACTGGCCACGACATCACTCGGGGTGCCGTCACAGCCTGCCTCCAGGATCATGACGCTGAACAGCACGGTCCACAGCCCTCGCCTCAGGCATGACGACGGAAGTCGGATGGTATGACACTGCATATTCACAAGGTTCCCCCTACCGCTTGTTCCAGCCTGGCCAGTGACACGGAGAGGTCATGCCGCGCCAGGGCATAGTCCAGCAAGATTTGTCGTTGCACCCGCTGGGCATCCAGCACTTCCAAAAGACTGGAGGCTCCCTGCTGAAAACTGAACTGCGCCAGCCTCAGCGCTTCCTGCGCCTGCTTCAGCAACCCCTTGTCGAACACATCAATCAATTCGGCGGTCGTACGGACATCTTGATAATGCTGATAGACAGCGCGCCCGAGCTCATTGCGCGTCCGAAGCAGCTCTGCCTCATCTCGACGCTTCGCCCCTAATGACGCAGCAATCTCTCCCTGACGTCGATACCACAGCGGCATCGGGATTGAGAGTCCGCCTTGAAACGCTTCTCGCCCCATTTCACGCCAGTAGCTGCCATTGACCGTGACCGACGGCACACGCGCCTGTCGTTCGAATTCAATCTTCCAGTCCGATTGTTCCACGGACTTCAGCAAGCGCTGGATAGTTGGATGCTGGTCCATCATCCGAGCCATAAGCCCCTCAATCTGCAAGTCCCGAGGAAGCATTCGGAATTCACCATGCACCATGTACGTGGGCCCCAGCGCACCGCCGGCCAACGTATCGACGGCAACACGGCTGATCCGAACAAGATTATCCGCACGGGCCAGTTGCTGACGAGCTTTCAGGACTTCGACTTCCGCCTTGATGGATTCAAACTGTGGAGCTTCTCCGGACTTGACCCGTGCCTTCACGATCCGGGCTACGCCTTCGACGGTATCGAGATTTTGCTTCGCCAGATCGGCATCCTGTTGCGCCAGCAGTAGATCATAGAAGGCAACCTTGACCTGTGAGGTCAGGTTCAAGCGGGTCTCCAACATGCCGACATTGGCCGTCGCCAATCCAAGGTCCGCTACCCGTTGGCGCGCCGCACGCAACGCCGGCCATTCGACCGGTTGTCCAACCACGACGTTGTATTCCGTCAGCGACTGGCGATCCAGACTCGACCCGCTACCTGCCCGATTGGTGTCTCGAAGCATACCGTGGCCGCCACCTCCTCCAACGGTTGGGTTGGGATAGGCCCCGGCCGCCGTCTGCTGACCTTTTTGCTGCTCAATCGTGCCTTCTGCAAGCGAGACGACCGGATTCTTGGCCAAGGCCAGATCGACGATCGTATCAAGACCATAGACCTGATTCCCTGATTCCGAAGACACCGACATTGCGGCCAATCCAACGGATCCGACGTTCACCGTGCCCAGGAGCAGTAAAGCTTGTACTACCCACATCCTCATTCCGTACCTCAACGTCACCACCCTTCCCTCAGTCATCCTAGGCCGAACCTATCTGATTTTCAAATAGCTAGACCGACCGTGGCGGCTTCCCGCCGTGAGCCCTTGAGTCAATCGGCAATCCGCTGAAGTAGAAGGCCGAGATCGCCACCGTCGCCGCCACGTTCAATGACTCAACCCCTTCAGCCAGTGGAATGGAAAACCTGACCTGAGAAGCCTGCATGACTTCCGATGACAGCCCCGCACCCTCGTTACCGACAGCAACCAGGAGCCGGCTGGGTGTGGTTCGAATCTCTCTAATGGGGACTTTATCAGCTGATGACAGAACCGCTGAATATATTTCACATTCAGACAACGTCACGGTCCGAAGATCCGCGGTTCTAAAAGTGGGCAGACTCAGGAGCGTACCAGCAGTGGCACGAACAACCTTGGGACTGAAGTGATCAGCGGAATCGGCACTCAACCAGACGCCGGACAGATTCAGCGCGGCAGCGGTCCGAATAATCGCTCCGACATTCGCCGGATCTTGCAACCGATCCCCGTAGATGCCCAATATCCTCGATCGTCCAAGCAGCTGCCCTTCGTCCCATCGTGGTTGTTGAACGACTGCTAAAATCCCCTGTGGCACCTCGACGTCGGTTAATTTTGCAAATACAGAATCCGCACACAAGAACTGTCTGGCGCCCAGGCTGGAACGCCTTTTCCTCTCCGCATCGGTTTCAACCCGGAGATAGCTCGGCGACACAAGCAAGCTCCGTATCGCCTGGGGATGTCCGGAGATCACATCATGGCAGGATTTGGCTCCCTCGACGACAAAGGCTTCCTCGCTCGATCTGACTCTTTTTTCACGAAGCAATTGTCGAATCAGAGAGCCCTGCGCGCGAGTCAGGGTCTGAAGATGCGGCCCTGTCCCCACCTAGCCTCCCGACATCATATCGGGAGGACATGGCCTACCAAGACCGTCGCTCACCGACGCCTTCGTTCGGACGCCGCTTCCGCCGCGCGAATCCGCTGAGCGCGAGCTTTCGCCCGCTTCAACGCCGTCAATTTGCCACGAGTCCTGGTCTGCTCAAATTGGAGTTGCTCCAGCTGAGATTTCAAGTGGGCCTTTTCCTGCTTATGCAGACTGGCACATTCCGCCTTAGAAAGTTGTGTCCAATCCCCGCTGTTTCTGGCCCGCTTGATTCGATCATCTAACGATTCTCGAAGCTGCCTGGCTCTCATCGTCATGAGTGATTTGAGGGCCTCTTGACGACGTTGCACCTCTTCCTCTTCAGCCATGATCCCGCGAATATCGGTTCCTAACATGGATCCAACCTCCTTACAGGTACTCTGGAACGAGAGCGCGCATTATACCCGATCTCACAGCGAATCGGGAATGCCCTGCAACTCATTGTTATTAAATGGAACTTAATCCATGCGGTGAGCCGTTCCTTGAAGCAGTTTGCTTCATTGTGTATGATCAGCCCATGCCGATTGGGCCATATATTCAGGGTTGGAGGCTCGAGCGAAAGCGGTCGATCGAATCCCTCTCAGACGCCGCTGGTATTCCCCCCAGCCTTCTGGAGCAGATCGAATCGGACCAAGCGGACCCGACGGCCTGTACCATCGAAGCACTCGCCTGCGCCCTGCATATTCCCCCGTCCTGGCTATTTGACAGTCCCAAATCATTTGAATACCTGTTCACAGACCAAGATGAACAAGAGGAACCTGACGGCACTCAGCTTGATCCGGTGACCGACCGAATCCTGTCTGGTTCACGAACAGATCGGTCGCTCTATGTTCTCCTCACGACGCTCATGCAATCCGGCGATCCAAAATTATTACGAGCGGCCGAGATGAGCCTCCGAAGTCTCGCCAAACAGTCGCGGCAAGCAACCGTCCCCTGGCAACAACGCCCCTCCGGACACTTCGAACCGCCGAGCGACTAGGCCGCATAATCCAGGAACACTTCTCCTGCAACCGCCGATACACCGCTGCGACACAATCCGTCGCTCACCGTTCGTGAAGCGTGAAGCGCCCAGACCAAGAGCCGAACCAGCCTTCCCACCCATTTCGTGAAACAAACTGTTCCTGCGCGATCTCTATTGATACACTTCAGGAATGAGCACGCCGACCAGGTTCGCCTGTGATCCAGTAGTGAGGATCTGATGCGCGAACTTTTGATGCTGGTCCTTCTGTTACCGCTTGTCGGATGCAGCAGCCATCACATCCCTTCCTCGTTCCTCCCGTCGTCCGCTTCCTCACCGGCCGCAAGGGAACGGGTGATCGATCGGGTTGGTCCGGTTGTCCAGAGCCTCCTCTCTCCCACATCGCATGAAGCCCACAACACTCTCATCGTCTCCCATCAGACGGTGGGGACAGTGCCGGCCAGATACAAGCAACGAGCCGTCACGGATACGCTGAAGGACCCTTGGATCGGCATGAGAAATCTTGAACGCCATGGACTCCTGGCCGCAGAACTGGCGGGAGCCACGCCCCTGGATCTTCCAACCCTCCTGGATAGGCTTGAAGCCATCATGGATAGCCCCTCGGCATCTGCGCCACAGCTCTCCATCCCTACCGGCACACATCGCCAGGATGCCATTGGCTTCATCCTTGAAGCTTTTCACCAGGCTGCGCTCCAGCGAGAACTTGCACTGGCCGACCTTTCAGCAGAGGACCGTGTCTTCCTCTTCGAGCACGGACAGGCACTGGCAGAATCCTATACCCCGCAAATTTCCGTGCTCTCGGATGTCGCAAAGTCCCAGATCCACGCGAACGCCCGATTTGCAAAGCTCTTGGGCGAGCACGTGCGGTATGAGCATCTCCTTTCGGCAGGCCGAATCCTGGCACAGTTGACCGATGCACGGTGGCTTGAAGCGCTCGCAACGGCATTTCCGGATTCCGTCCCTCCTGCGCAGGTTCCCCCCGGTATCACCGGTGAGGTTAGGTTTGTCCGGAATGCGCCGGAAGGACTCATTGTGATCGGAGGCCCAGGTCCCAACAGCTATGAATCAGATGGACCTGTTGCCCTCATTCTTGATCTTGGAGGGGACGATTCGTATCGCGGGGTCGTCGGGGCATCGCGCGACGTCCGACATGGCAATGCCGTCGTCATCGATCTGGCCGGCAATGACCGTTACACCGGAGCTCCGTTGGGATTAGCCACGGGCCGACTCGGCGTCGGTCTTCTCTTCGACCGGTCCGGTGACGATACGTATGAACTTGCCCCGGGGTCGGGCGGAGCGGGCTTCGGGGGACTTGGCATCTTGATCGATGCACAAGGACAAGACCGGTACCATGGCAACCGATTGACGCAGGGTGCGGCCATCGGCGGGCTAGGGCTCTTGATCGATAGGGCCGGCGATGATCGCTACATCAGCCATGGGTTTGCCCTCGGGTTTGGAGGGCCTCTTGGACTCGGCGCCGTCATTGATAGTGACGGCGATGATCAATACCAATGCGGGGATGTCCTTCCCAGCGCCTACAACGCTCATGAGGCGCCGGAGGCGAACCCAGGGGATCCGGAGTTTCAATATGATTGTTTCGGCCTCGGCGCAGGCGCCGGCTTGCGCGTCCTGACGACACAGCTCCAATGGGTCGAGCAGAGCTTAGCCGGTGGCATGGGTCTGCTGTTGGATCTAAACGGACATGATCGCTATCAAAGCGCAAATTTCTCACAGGGAATGGGATATTTTTTTGGTGCAGGAATCTTGCTCGACCTGAACGGCGAGGATGAATATCGGGCCGCCCGTTATGGGCATGGGGCCTCCGCCCACTATGGCGTCGCACTTTTCATTGACTATCTGGGGAACGATCGGTATGAGTCACCTGGGCCTTTTTACAACGCAGGAGTGGCGTGGGACAATGGCGTCAGCTTGACCATCGACGCGGGAACCGGTCATGACACCTATCGATTTGATCACACAACCGGCCTTGGAAAAGCTGACTACCACGGCTGGGCCGTCTTTGTGGACGAAGGCGGTAACGACCACTACACCATCCAATCCGGTTTCGGTGAAGTCTCCAAACGAAGCCTTGCGGGTTTCATCGATCTCACTGGTGAGGACCAGTACCGTCTCCTCTCACCATCGCCTAAGTTCCATCCAACAAACAGCATGGTCGATTCCCCTGAGCCGGGGAGCCTTTTCCAAGACCGGTAAGACACCGGTCGCCTCACCATCCACACATCTCCGAACATGGATGATGGGGCCCCGTATCCACGGAATCTGCTGACCAAATAGACAGAAGGGGGTTGTTTTTTCTCTTTCAGACGTAGAAAATACCGGCGCTTTCTCAGTATTGGCCTAATCATCCACATTCTATAGAGAGGGATACCGTGAGGCTGCGTAATCTTGTACAGCTGGTTCTGGCAGTTACTATCTGGAGCGTAGGAAGCCACGTCTGGGCCTACGACGCCAGCCCGAATATCGGTACCGCGGAGGGCTCCTGTGCGGACGTGATCTTTTCCGCTTTTACGCCCCCCCCATATTCCTATGAAAAGGGCAATGAGGCGGCACCGAAGTCGGACTTCTCATTTCTGGCGTCGAAGGCAACCCGTATTGATAGCCTCAAGGTCACCGTCAAGGATGAGAAGGTCCCGGTTACCATCACGCCACAAGGGAATGGATATCTGGTCAAAGGCAAATTGCCTGCCAGCGCAACAGGGTCCTACGTCCGGGTCGACATCTTCGCTGAAGGGCTGACCCTCTGTCAGCGTGCGGACGGGTGGCTTTTAAAAGTTGCGAAGTAATTTGATCTCGCTGAGGGAGTGGGCAGGCTGTTCTCCTGCCCACCTCGCACCGGTGATCGCTGGCCAAGACGGCCTTACGGTTCCTGTTCTTCAACAGACTCAATCGCTTCCCGCAGCTTCGCCACAAAGGCCACCGGCTGGCTGAGGGCATTCTCCGTCAATTGAAATTCGCTGACGAGCACACCATCCTTATCGACCAGGACAAGACGATACCCCTGCTTCATAGAATACCTTTCGTCTCCCAGGACCAGGTGAGGATATGGAAGTAACTTCCGGCAAGGAGCCGTTTAGCCGGGAATCGATCAAAACGGAACGCGCACGCCGAGGTGAACTTCGTTTGGGATAAGATGGGGCCCAAAGAAGTTCCTCAGTCCGAGCGCGGTTGAAGGCGGAACTGATGAGATCAATGGCACGGCATGAAGGGCCCGATCCAGCTCCGTGATATAGCCACCGCCAAACCCTGCTGCAACATAGGGTACCACCCTCAGACCACTTACCGAAACCTGCGCCGAGAGGCTCGGGATGGTCCGTAAAACCATCGCGCTCTCTCCAGCCGGTAACGCGGATGGCGTTTGCTTCCGTTCTACTTCCCCTCCCCCTTCAAGCACAGACGGTCCCGTGATCTCGGAATGTGCCGATCCCATCGGAACGGGTCCGTCTTTCATCGCCCCTGCATAGGAGAATCCACCCCACAGGCTCACTGCGATCATGATGCTCGCGCCGAGAGACTCGCTGACGGTACACACTGACCTCATGACTTCCACCTTACAACCTGCCGCACTTCGATTCAAGCGGTCTTCAGGGCGCACTGCAATGCCAACACATTATATCGAGACACGCGTGAGCGTATTCTCATCCGTATGGTGAAATAGATCCTTCCGTCCCGGCATTCGGAGTTGCGTATCCTCTTCGTAGTGAAATCGATTCGCATCAAGAATCGTCACAGTGAGTTCATAGCGCACCGTCTTGAACTCCCTGGTGAGAAATCGGTTCGAACAGATCCCATAGGTCTCCGACCCGCCTTCTGCCACAAGCGTAAAGGTTGTGGCCGAAGGCTCCACCGTACCGCCGGCCATCACGGTCACCCCACGCGGCACGATGAAGCAACGTAATACTTGTCGCTCTCCAGGATCCCACAGCCAATACCCGACCTCCTCATGGAATGGATCCGTCTCTCCGATTCGATGCGCAATTGTCGCATAGCGTAAACCGTAGAGCACCTGTTCATGATTGCGCACTGCCCCAATCGGAGCAAATGTGATTCGCTCACGAAACCTATTCTGCTCCGTCCCGCGGTCATCCGATGGCGCCTCATCAGCGCCCTTTTCTCCCTCCCAGATACCCGCCAAGACCGCCAATGGCCCAAGCTGTCTCACCACATCTGGTTCCATGCTCTCCTCCTGCCGGATACTGAATCTGAACCATGCCTTCCACAAAGGACCAGCCGTCGAACAAATAGAGCAGTCTGTTACCCATTGTAAGAGGATCAGAACAACCGGTGCAAATCGGGAGCATGGAGTAAGGCTGTCTCTGAATTCACCCTCGCGTAACAGTCACTCAAGGAGCGGATTCGCACATCGTCTATTTTCTTGGCGAGAAGACACCTCCACGATATCGTACCCGCAATACACTCGTGGACCCGATGCAGGTGCCCCTGTATGCGTTCCTATGACATGGTGGTCGTCGGCAGCGGACCGGCAGGCCAGAAGGCGGCGGTCCAAGCGTCGAAACTGTCCAAGCGCGTGGCTATCATTGAGAAGGCCCGGCAACTTGGCGGCGCCTCGCTCAACACCGGCACATTACCCAGCAAAACTCTCAAAGATACCATCGAGTATCTCCATGGCTTAAGTCGGAGAGGGCTGGCTCAATTGGGCGCAGCACTCACCAGGCAACTGACACTCCCCGATTTGATGACCCGCAAAGATCAGGTCATTGAGACCGAAGTCGGGGTGATCACTCATCAGCTGCAGCGCAACCATATCGACATCCTTCCAGGTACGGCCGCTTTTCTCGACCCGCATACCCTCAGCGTGACGCGATCGGATGGGCAGATCGAGCAGGTTCAGGCCTCAGCCATCGTACTGGCCACGGGCTCACGACCACGCCGACCCTCGGACATCCCGTTTGATGACCTGATTATTTGCGACTCCGACTCCTTCCTCCGCACCACCATGAACCCGACCAGCATCATCGTGCTCGGAGGGGGCGTCATCGGAACCGAGTACGCCTCGATGTTGGCTGCGTTCGGAATCAACGTCACTCTGATCGATCGACGGACGCAGATGTTGCGGTTCCTGGACCTGGAAATCGCGCAGGCCCTTGAGGCACAGATGCGGCAGAATGGGGTCACGATGCGACTCGGACATGATTGTTCAAACGTCACGGTGAATGAGGCGGGCCGCCCGTCGGTTCACCTTGAAAATGGAGAAACCCTCACCGCTGATATGCTCCTCTACACAATGGGGCGAATCGGCAACACCGAAGCGCTGAATCTGGGAGCAATCGGCCTTGCAACGGACCAGCAGGGACAGCTATCCGTCAATGCCCACTACCAAACACTCATCCCCCACATTTACGCGACCGGGGATGTCATCGGGTTTCCCGCGCTGGCCGCAACCGCAATGGAACAAGGACGACTCGCAGCCTGCCATGCGTTTCAACTACCCGCCACACATAGGCCCAAAGTGATTCCGTATGGCATCTACAGCATTCCCGAAGTCTCGATGGTGGGCCTCACCGAGGAGGAGCTCACCACCGCACACGTCCCGCACGCCACCGGAAGAGCTTTTTTCCGGGAGATGGCGCGGGGGCACATCAGCGGCGACCTCCATGGTCTCTTAAAGGTGATCTTTCACCGCGAGACGCACGCGTTGCTGGGCGTCCACATCATTGGAGCCGGAGCGACGGAGCTGATTCACATCGGCCAATCGGTCCTCACCTATGGAGGAGCCATCGAGTACTTCATCCATAACGTCTTCAATTATCCCACGATGGCCGAGTGCTATCGCACCGCAGCCCTCGATGGGTTGAATCGGCTGCACCATCCCCACTCGCAGTAGCCTTATATCAGGCCGCCAGACTGGCCTCTTCTCGCCCTGAGTGACCACGCGCTGGGAGAGCTCAAGGCAATGGGCCTCTCGCAGATTTGCTAAAACCGTTAAAAGGAATATACTCACCGTATACCTGCCGGTCGTCATGAGCTACATGGAGTCGTAGTCATGAAGATGATTCCGACCATCGTTTCCGCATCTTCCAGGAGTTCCTTCGCCGTATTCCCCACCAGCGATTTCCATCTGGGAATCGACCACCACAGGAGGTCTGGCCATGCCTATTCCACGCACCCTGAAGTCACGCCTTGATCGCGAACATGTCCATTACGATATCTTGGCTCACGCTCACACGGATCGTGCGCGCGCGGTTGCCGAAACGCTTCATCTCCCGGAACAGTCCATGGCCAAGGTAGTCATCGTGAAGGTCAAGGAACGATTCGTGACCATGGTCCTGCCTGCCACGACCAAGGTCGATTTCCAACGCCTGCGAGGAATCTTTGGCACCCACCGCGTCCGACTTGCGACCGAGGGAGAACTGACACGGCTCTTCCCCGACTGCGAAGTCGGCGCGATGCCGCCGCTCGGCACCCTCTACGGCCTTCCGGTCTATGTTGACCGTTCGCTCATCGGGGACGAAGACATTCTCTTCGAAGCAGGGACTCACTCGGAAGCGATCCGGATGCGTTATTGGGATTTTGCGGCACTCGTGTTTCCCACAGTCGCGGAATTCAACCGGACGCCGACAGCCAGCTGTTGATAGGGATACACTCCATGGGGGTTGGAGCACGACGTACAGACCCATCATCGCTCCACGTGGCACCCGCTGTTCATCTCCGGTGTGAATACCAGGCTCCACGAAGCTGACCGACCATCTCCTTGAGTCTCCCGGCACGTGTGCGGCTTTTTCTGCTCAAAACTGTTAGGATGGGTGCGACTTCTCCGCATGTGCCACCCAGTCATGAAAGGACATCACATGGTGAAACATTCGCACCTCATCGCGATCAGTCTTATCGCTGCGCTACTGCTCGTGCCAACCCTCTCAATGGCGAAGGCACGGGGATCAGGCGGAGGGTTCTCCGGCGGATCACACGGAGGAAATTCATCGATGGGTTTTGGAAGCCGTGGCTCACGGACCCACCAGGACAACGGGGCCAGACCCATCGAACAGTCGGCCACGCCCAGACCATCGGCGACACCGCCGCCGCATCAGACAACGAATAGTCCCATATCTCAACCGGTGCCTGCCTCATCTGGGTCCTGGTTCCAACGCCATCCCCTCCTGGCCGGGATCGCCGGTGGGTTAGCCGGAACATGGCTGGGCCATATGCTCTTCGGTGCGACCGAGAGCAGCGCCAAGACCACGGAGACAGAGTCGGGATCCGGTTCAGGACCGACATCGACATCAGGGAACTCCTTTGGACTCATTCTCCTCTTGATGGCGATCGGAGCCGGCATCTTCTACTTTTTCAGAAAGTCCAAACAGACTCCTGCACCGGTATTTACCGGACTCTCACGCAGTTCCACGACCAGAGGAAGCCTCCTCGACGTATCGGCCAACCGGTCGGTCGACCAAGCAGACACTGGTACCTACAGCGTGACCACTGAAGACAAAGCCACATTCCAGCAACTGCTGACGGATATTCAATCCGCATGGAGCACACAAGATGTGGCGGCATTACGACGCTGTGTGACGCCGGAAATACTGAGCTATTTCAATACGGCGTTGGCTGAGGACAACAGTCGAGGAGTTCAGAACCGGGTGGAAGATGTGATCTTGCTCAAGGGTGATGTACGCGAGGCCTGGTCCGAAGACACCACGGACTATGCAACGGTCGACCTCCGCTGGAATGCCCGTGACTACACCGTCTCCGCAACGATCCCGCGTGGGGAACCGGGCTATCTCATCGAAGGGAGTGAAGAGACCGCGACAGAAGCCTGCGAAACCTGGACCTTCATGCGCGTGCAGAATGGTCGATGGATCCTCTCGGCCATCCAGCAACAATAAGGGACGACAGAGGGCGGCTGGCTCAGCCGAGTCAGCCGCCAATCCATCTCGAAAGACAAGGCGCGAGCACATAGGCTGCAGCAGAAACCAACACGCCGACCACCACCCCTAGCAGTCCTGCCACATAGAGTCCTGCAAACGGTGCCATCAACACGACGACAAGCATATACAGAGCTATCGAAGGATGAGCCTCATAAAACACCCGGCGGGAGTCAGCTGTAAACGAATTGGTGACGCGGGATTCAGAAGACCGAACCATGTTTCTTCTCTCACCGCTTCCAGATCCCATCTAGAGACCTGCAAGCCTTCGTGGATCGAGTGTCTGGCCCGTCATCGTACCTTCGGCACTGGAGAGATAGGCCTTCGCCACTACTGCGGCAGGCATGCCGTGCGTAGAGTCCATCTTGCGCGCAACAAGGGTTTCCGTCACCCAGGGTGGACTCACCACATTGACTCGGATCCCATATGGCAGTTCCAGAGCAGCCGCCCGGACAAAACCTTCAAGCCCGGCATTCACCATACTAATCGAAGCGCTGCCCTTGATCGGCTCCTGACCGAGCACCCCGCTCGTGAGCGTAAACGACCCGCCATCGGCGATGAATTGCCGGCCGATCCGCACGAGGTTGGCTTGCCCCATCAGCTTGTTCGAGAAACTGAAGGCATAGTCTGCCTCAGTCAAATCATCGAGACTTCCAAACTTCGCTTGCCCAGCCGCACAGACGACCGCATCGAATTTTCCCACTGATTGAAACATCGCACGGATCGAATCCGGCGACGCCAGATCGACAGTTACGGCTCCAGTCTTCCTCCCAGCCACGACGACCTCATGCCGAGGTAGCAGTGCAGCCACCACTGCTGACCCGATGGTTCCCGCACCCCCAACGACAATCACCCGCATGAATCACTCTCCTTCCGGTGCTCCACACTCAAATACAAACGGGCAGGGAAGTACTTCCCTGCCCGTTTGTACACACTCACAACCGCTGGAGGTACGAACGCTTACTTGGCCTCGTTCAAATGTGTCAGCGCTGCCTCGGCATGCTGCGTGGCCACATCGGCGTGGCCTGCCTTGCCATGCTCGATGGCTTCCGTCAAATGCTTGATCCCTTCGCCCAAGTGCGGATTTTTCCCTCCCCGCTCGGCATGGTTCCGCGACTTCTCCGCATGGGCCGCCACCGCGTCGGCATGCCCCTGCTTGCCATGCTCCACCGCCTCTTTCGCGTGCGCAATGGAGTCCAACACGTTCCCGGCTGGAGACGGCTGAGCGTTGAGCACCGGAACACTCACCAACATCCCAAGTGCTCCAAGAATGAATGCCCCGCGATAGAATTTGCTCTTCATATTCATGCCCCTCCCTGGTTAAGAGTATGTGCCGAACACGACCGGCTGCAATCTCAAGTTTACCTTAGCACAGCATTTCTGTAGTCTGTCAAGAAATGGACGCTCAACAACCTCACCCTCGCGATCCCTTGCACGGAATCACATTGGAAACGATCGTCACCACCCTGGTTGCACGGCATGGATGGCCTGAGTTGGGTCGGCGCGTCCCCATCCGCTGCTTCCGCCACCACCCGACGATCAAGTCGAGCCTGACCTTTCTGCGCAAGACTCCGTGGGCGCGCACGCGCGTCGAGCAACTGTTCGTGAAGGGCCTCCCCTCGCCCCACTGACGCTATGGCAACGAACGCAACCATCTATAAAGCCGTCCTCCAGGTTTCCGATCTCGACCGTCACTACTTCCAGGACCATACGCTGACCCTGGCACGACATCCATCCGAGACCGAGGAGCGCATGATGGTACGCGTACTCGCTTTCGCACTCCACGCACATGAGGCCCTGTCATTTGGCCGTGGGGTCGACACCGAGGATGAACCGGCCCTGTGGCAACGGGATGCCACCGGGGCCATCGATCTCTGGATTGAAATCGGTCAGCCGGATGAAAAAACCATTCGTCAGGCATGCGGTCGTTCCAAGCAGGTCGTTGTCTATGTCTACGGAGCTCGCGGTGCGGAAGCCTGGTGGGAGAACCAGCGTACCTCGCTTGACCGTCTAAAGAATCTCGTTGTGATCCTGCTCCCGATAGAGAGCGTTCGATCTCTCGCCGGAATGGCAAATCCCGGCATGCAGTTACAATTGACGATTCAAGACGAACAGGTTTGGATTGCGGACGGCACACAGACGCTCCACGTAGAACTACAACGATTGAAGAGCGGAGGATGATGTCTCTCTGGAGATCTGTTTGGCCCCACTGGCAAAGAATATTGGCAACCTGATCGGCGCGAATGTTTCCTGATAAGGAGAATCGTATGAAGCTGTTCACTCATTGCTTGATCAGGATGCGTAGCCCTATACCGCACGATGCCGTGTCGGCCTGCACCAGGAACAGGCGTCATCTCTTGAGCCACGCCTGTCTGGCAACCGTCTGGCTACTGACAATCGCGATCGTCACTCAGTCGGTCTATGCCGCAGACAGGGGTCAGACGAAGTTCAGGCGTATTTCGACACAGTACATTGCGGCGTTGGGCGATCCAGGTACGACATCCGGGAGCGGCGCGCAGTTATGGGGTCTGTGGCCGCTGGACCCAGGGCCTCGAGGCGTGAAGCTGAACCGTTATCAATCGCTGAGGGAGGCCGGCGGCGTTGCCCCGGCGCGTTGGAAGTTCAACGAAGCAGACTGGTGGCTGGAGGAGCACGGCCTCATCATGGAGCAACCAACTGTTCCGCTCCCTCCCGGAAAATATGTGGTCACCGGCGCTCAAAAGGTAACAGCAGTGTTGACGATTCATCCTCCCGACAGCCACGGCGACGGGCGCTGGGAACTCGATCAAGGCGCGACGCTCTACGACGTGACCCACCTCGCCTGCCGGTCCGCACGCTATACCCCAGCGACGGCCGGGAGTTCGTGCTCACCGGCCAAAGCAAAACAAACGGCGTTTCCCGTTGCACCAGGGGGAGCGATGCCTCCGGTCGAGGGCTGCGCGAAACAGGATTACGCGGTGCTCATTGTGATTGGCATGGGCGTGGAAAACTGATCTGCGGTGGCGCCTCGACAACTTGCGCGGCGACTGCAATACAAGACTCCCGATTTATTCTATCCATCCCAAGCCGCTCGTCACATCCTCCGGTACAGCTTGATCCACCGACGGATCGGCCACTGTCAGGGCTTGGTTCGAAGGAAACAGTCAGCCCGACTCGCGATGCTCCCGTCAGCAACGTGCAGAGTCTCCAGAACGAGGAAACCGCCCACCCCTGTCTTTGCAAGTCATCCGATGTTTGCTTTTCATCTCCCCGGGACTACACAATAGGCAATACTCATTGACCTCCGCCATCCCGGCCACTATCAACAACCAACAGCGAGGTGTCATCGTGAATGTTCGACATGCCCTAGCAATCGTTATGGTACTGAGTGCCTTCGGCAACATCGGCGAGGTCTGGGCCGGCTATGATTCCCCCCCTCCCGGCTCTAGCAGCGCTGGTGGTTGCGGCGTCGTATCGTTTTCCACGTTCATGCCGAAGCCATACTCACAAGCAGACAACAATACAGAAGTCGCGCCGCAATCGGCATTTTCGTTTGTGGCATCCAAGGGGACGTTTCCCAAAACCATTACCGTGATGATCAAGGACGAAAACGTCCCCGTCACCGTGACGCCTCACTTCGATGGGTTTCTCGTCAGCGGCAAGATCCCCGCCTCGGCCAAAGACACCTTCATCAGAGTGGCTATTACGGCGAAAGGCCCCAATCTCTGTGAGCGTGGCGACGGATGGCTCTTGAAAGTAGGAAAATGATTAAGGGCAGGAGAGAGATGGCTCCGGTTGGTTGGCCAGTGTAGGCCATTCCTATCGTGACTCTTGGTAGATTGCTGACGACATGGCGGTGCGCCGTGTCGTCAGCGTGCCATCCCCGTAATCTGAGAAGCTGAATCAAAGGGGTCGGGCATCTTTCTTTATACTCGGTTGACCATGAAGCAGCCAACCAGCCGACGCGCGACGCACCGGCGACGGTGGGTGGTGCGTGCTCACCGGCTAATGCGAAGCAGGCGGCGTTTCCCGTTGCACCAGGAGGCGCGATGCCTCCAGTCGAGGGCTGCACGAAGCAGGACTATGCGGTGCTCATCGTGATTGGCATGGGCGTGGAAGACTGAACTGCGTGGCGCGCCAACAGCTTTCTCGTGAACCTCACCAAGAACCTCCCGCTGCAGCCTTTATCCCTCAACAACAGGCAGGATACACCCTGAATATCGGGTACTTGAATCCAATGAAGGCAAGGCTGTCAATAAAACACCCCGATCGCTTGATGATGTTCCTGACAGTTGAGTTTCACGCGAAAATGTTTACTACGATGACTTCTCTCCATAGATCTTTTCCGCAGTAATTTGTAGCTTGAAGTGATTGCAGCTAAGCAACGCCAGCTCTGCCACAGACCTACCTAAGCCATCAACACCAGGAAATAGAGCATTTGATGTTACATTCATGAATCTGAGACAACGCAGGAATTCAATTTTCCTCGCTGCGGGAATTATCAACTTTCTAAAAGGGTTGCCCTTGCTTGACTCATTGCCTGACAAAACGCTGCAGACTAGTTCTCCGTGATCTGCTAACGGTGCTGTAGAAACGGAATGCATTGTCTGCTGAGCAACCATCCGAGCTGTTTGAGTATTTCTTTCAATGAACTCTAAAAAATCTGGTCCAGACGAAGAGTGGTAGTATTGCTGCTGTCGAGCCCTAGTCGCATAACCAGCGCAATCTGGGAACCTTTCAACCATCTGGTCTGAAATGAACCTGGATGCAACCATCCAGACTGCCCCTTCCTGACGATCAAGTTGTTCGCAAGCAAAATATAGTGCGATGAAGGGCGAATAGGTCCAGTCTAGAAGTCTAGTCGGTGCGTGATGGTGCTGCATTAAAGTCCACCAGCTCAATAAGTCTCCCTTAGCTGGAAGTATTTCCGGAGAAAGATGCAAATGAGCTTGCTTCATAAATTCCTGCAATAGCTGAGCTTCAAGTTGGCTAACATGCTCGTTTCCGAGAGCAGAGCGGTTTGCCATTCTTACTAAGGAAGGAACAAGTGGCCAATCTGAATCGGCCTGACCACGGAAGAGAAAGATCGGCTGGTGTGGTGGACCCATATCATAGTTGTCAACAATAGCGACGAAGTGCTGCCAGTTTTTTATGACCTCATGTTCAACTCGTCCAGCCATGCGTTCCACACTGTTTAGTCGGCATGAAATAATAAGTTAACTTCGTTTAATCTAGTGAGATAATTCTGGTTCTACAAGGAGCACCACAACCTCTCTTTTTCTACCAATGAGACCACATTACCGAGGAATTTTCGTGTAAACAGACAAGACAGAGTCCCACATCCCAATCACAGGCCGCCCATCAGATCCTCTTTTTCCGCCCAACCTTTAACACTCAACTGTTTAGTTGTGCAAAGACCAACCAATGCCTATCAATCCAGCTCTTACAAATGAACGGGTCCCGTGTGCTCCGCTACAACGCCTGCACAATGAAACATTTTAAATACCGCGTCTCTGGCATGCTGGCGAGGATGGGATGGTCGGCGCTCTGGCCTCGTTGTTCGATCAGTCTGATGTCTCGCTTGGCATCGCGGGCTGCGAGGCGGATACTCTTCCAGAGATCTGCCTCTGAGACAGGATGGGAACAGGAGCTGGTGACGAGAAATCCTTCCGGCTTCAGCAGCTTCAAGCCCAAGAGATTAACATCCTTATACCCGGTTAAGGCACCAGCGAGGGCCTGTTGACTGCGCGCGAAGGCCGGAGGATCAAGCATCACGACATCATAACGTCTCCCTGCCTTCACTAGCTTGCGCATCTCCTCAAAGGCATCGGCTTGGCGATAGGTGCAGCGATCCTCGACCTGATTCATTTTGGCGTGCGTGTTCGCCATGGCTAGTGTGTCTAAACTGACATCGAGCCCCTCCACTGATACGGCTCCTGCCAACGCGGCATGGATCCCGAAAGCGCCGGTATGACAAAAGACTTCCAACACTTCGGCCCCTGCCGCAAGCTTGGCCGCCGCCAACCGATTCTCCCGTTGATCGCAAAACCAACCGGTCTTCTGCCCCTTCTCCACATCGACGAGAAACTTGGGGGCCCCTTCCTGAATCTCGACTTGAGTCGGACCACTGCCTCGAAGAAATCCTCGTTCAAGCGGTAATCCTTCAAGTTGTCGACTCTTGGCTTCGTTCCTCAGATAGACCCTTGTTACATTCAATTCCTTCATCAGCAGGTCAGCGATGAGTTCTTTCCGGCTATCCATACCGAACGAGAGGCACTGCATGACCAACAGCTGATCATACCGATCCACGATCAATCCCGGCAGTCGATCACCCTCAGCATAAATCAGTCGATAGGCATTAGACTGTGTGACGACTCGCTGCCGGAGCCGGATCGCCTGCTGAATTCTTCCTCGCCAGAACGTTTCGTCGATTGGTTCATCCTCAAAGGTCAGGAGGCGAACGCGGATCTTCGACCCAGGGTTATAGAGACCACGTCCATAGAATTGTCCGTTGGGAGTCAGCACATCAACCAGATCCCCGGCAGCGGCCTGACCGACGAGCGGTCCGACATGCCCGGCAAAGAGCCAGAGAGGCCGCCCTTCCGGGACGCGGAGTGACGTGAGGCGGACGTGAGCGATCGGTGTCATCGTCTGTTCTCCTGTAACATAGTGGAGCGACCTTTGTACGTGAATGGTCACCGAGCGAGCGTCGTCGTCACGATCACCACACGTTCATTGCTTGACGAACCTCGGTCAGTATGTTTTCCTGATGACAAAGCTGATTCACTGTCGGTGTGAGGATAAAGAAGAATGGGTGACAAAGCCACCATTGGTTCTGCGGTCTTGGATCGCCTGCATCGCCTTGGGGTGCGCCATATCTTCGGCATTCCCGGCGACTATGTCCTCTCGCTCTATCAGCTGATCGAAGCCTCGCCCATCAAACATGTCGGAACCACGCGCGAGGATTGCGCCGGGTTTGCGGCAGACGCCTATGCACGCATCAACGGCATCGGAGCGGTCTGCGTCACCTATTGCGTCGGCGGGCTCAACACCGTCAATGCCATTGCCTGTGCCTATGCGGAACGATCGCCGGTGGTGCTCCTGACCGGCTCACCCGGTCTGTCCGAACGCACTCGCACGCCCTATCTGCATCATATGGTCCGCGACTTCGGGACGCAACGGGAAGTCTTTGAGCGGATGACCGTTGCCGCGGTCACGCTGGATGATCCCTTGACCGCCGAGCGCGAAATGGATCGCGCCTTTGCCGCCCTCCTACGCTACCGCCGCCCCATCTATATCGAGATTCCCAGGGACATGGTCCACTGTCCGCTTACCGACGGAATAAGACCGATGTGCATCGAGGATACACCAAGTGACCCGGCCGCGTTGGAAGAAGCCCTCAGTGAAGTGCGGATCATGCTGGCGTCGGCCAAACGCCCGGCCATGCTCGTGGGGGCTGAAGTCGGTCGATTCGGGCTGCAAGATGATCTCACCAGGCTCGTCGAGCAACTCAACATCCCCATTGCCTCAACGCTGCTCGGGAAATCAATCATTCGCGAGGACCATCCGCTCTATGTCGGCGTGTATGGCGGCCTGATTGCCCGCGAGGATGTCCAGCAGTTTATTAACGATTCGGACTGCCTGTTGATCCTGGGCTCCATCCTCTCCGATGTCGAAGATCTGGATGCGACATCGCCGTTGCTATCTGAAGGCCGAACCATCCATGCAACTGCCGATCGAGTCGCTATCAAACACCACCGGTATGAATCCATCAAGTTCCAGGACTTCGTTCAAGGGCTGGTGCGATCGCCGCTCCCCTCTTTTTCACGTTCCCAGCGAACCCTCCCGGCTAAAACCGTTCCGGCACCAACTACGCCGGACCTGGATGCACCGGTGACATTGGAAGGGCTCTTCCGGCATCTGGATACCGTGCTTACAGAGAAGACCGTCGTGATCGCAGACGTAGGCGAATCGCTCTTTGCTGCGGCGGATCTGCATGTCCGCCATCGGTTCGAGTTCCTATCACCGGCCTACTATACATCCATGGGATTCGCCGTCCCGGCGGCATTAGGCGCCTCATTCGCCGACCCCAGCCTGCGACCGATCGTACTCGTAGGGGATGGAGCCTTCCAAATGACCGGAACGGAACTGGCCAGCTGCGTCCGCTATGGACAAGCCCCGATTGTGATCCTCCTGAATAACCGAGGTTATTCCACCGAGCGAGAGATCTTGGAAGGCCCCTTTAACGACGTGCATGAATGGCAATACGATAAAATCTGTGACCTGATCGGAGGCGGGAACGGTGTACGCGTAAGCACCCAGCGGGAGTTCCAGCAGCATCTCGCCACGGCATTTGCCGATCAGAATCGCCTGCATGTGCTTAACGTACTCTTAAACCCCGGCGACCGCTCCCCCGGCATGGTCCGCCTAGCCCGGCGCCTGGGAAAGAAGCTGTCCACCGATAAGCCATAGGAAAAACCATCCATCCTGCCTGTATTTCCCTACACCTCTCATCTATTTCAGAGAAGACGCATCCTTCAATTTCTCCCAAATTAGTCCCCCCTGGCTCACTCTTCCTCAAGCATCCCCGGTGGCACGCCCCCTGCAATCTTGTCCCTGATAGTGTATAAGAGTCGACCGGACGGAACGTGCATTGCCCTGCCTCACCGTCTTTACGTCCGGATCAGTGTTCAGCAATAATCAGAGACCGGTTACGAGGATACCTTGTCGGATTTCTATCAAAACGGCGTCGTCACCGTCCTGCACCGGCTCGGCCAACCCAACACCGAGCAACTGGAACAGGAACTGGAGCGGTATGCAAAAACAACCCCGATCGCGCTGGTCCTTCCATCGCTCTATGCGGAACTTGAACGACCGGCCCTCAAACGCATCGTCGACATCTTGAGCGAGGTTCGCTACATCAATGAGATCGTCATCTCGTTGGATCACGCCTCCGCGTTGGAGTTCAGGCTGGCCAAGCAATTCTTTTCTCAGCTCCCTCAGCGCGTCCGCGTCATCTGGAACGACGGCGCCCGTATCCAGGCCATCCTGAATGTGCTGGTTTCACACGAGATCGACATCGGACACCAAGGCAAGGGGCGCGGGTGTTGGACAGCCTACGGCTATGTTCTGGCTCGTGGCCAGAGCCAGATTATCGCCCTCCATGATTGCGACATTGTGAGCTATGATCGCCAGTATCTGGCTCGACTCTGCTATCCCATCGCCAATCCGAACCTTGCCTATGAGTTTTGTAAAGGATATTACAGCCGTGTCACGGACCGGATGCATGGGCGCGTAACACGACTCTTCATCACGCCCTTGATCCGCAGTCTGCAAATGCTGGTCGGACCGCATTCCCTCCTCTCATTTCTGGACAGTTTTCGCTACCCGCTGGCCGGTGAGTTTGCGATGGTGCGCGATTTGGCCTGGATCAACCGTATTCCAGGCGATTGGGGGCTTGAGGTCGGCATGCTGGCCGAAGTCTATCGGAATTGCGCGCTACGGCGGATTTGCCAAGCCGATATCGCCGACGCCTATGAACACAAGCATCAAACGCTCTCGACCCACAATCCGGATGCCGGCCTCTTGAAAATGTGCGTGGACATCACCAAGTCGCTGTTCCGCAACCTGGCAAGCGAGGGATTGGTGCTCTCGGAAAGCACGCTCAAAACCCTGCGCGCGACGTACCTTCAGGCCGCGCAGGAAGCCATTAGTCGCTATGAAAATGACGCGGCGATCAACAGCCTGCGCTTCGACCGCCACGAGGAGCGACGTGCGGTCGAAGTGTTTCTGCGCGGCATGACGCTGGCCACCGACAGTTTTCTTGAAGATCCGCTGGGAGTTCCCATGATCTCGAACTGGAGCCGCGTGACCCACGCTGTCCCCGACATCTTTCATCGGCTCATGGACGCGGTCGAGCAAGACCATACCTGGGATCCTGCAGCGGAAACACGGCAGCCCGTCTCATGATGAACAACGGCCTGATCCCACTCACTGCTGAAACCGAAGATCTGCTGGATGCGGTCCACCATGCGGACATTCTGGTCGGCATTCCCAGCTTCAACAATGCAAAAACGATCGGCCATGTCGTGCGCGCCGTCGGCGCAGGCCTGGCGAAATATTTCCACGGGTATCGCGCCGTCCTGGTCAACTCAGACGGGGGCTCCACCGACGAAACCCCGGCCATCGTGGCCCATACCATGGTCGATCTCGAACCGCTCTTTATCAGCGATCGGCAAAGCACTCTGCACCGAATTGTGACCCCGTATCATGGAATCCCCGGCAAGGGGAGCGCATTCCGCACCATTTTCGAGATCGCCCGACGGCTGAAAGTGAAAGCCTGTGCCGTGGTTGATTCGGATGTGCGAAGCATCACGCCTGAGTGGATGGAACTGCTCCTTCGCCCCATCATCAAGGAAGGATACGATTACGTGGCGCCCTATTATCGGCGTCACAAATACGACGGCACCATCACGAACAGCATCGCCTATCCCTTGACTCGCGCCCTCTACGGCCAGGAAGTTCGTCAGCCGATCGGAGGAGATTTCGGATTCACCGGAGAGCTGGCGCAGCACTACCTGGAAAAACACGTGTGGGAGTCCGACGTCGCGCGGTTTGGCATCGACATTTGGATGACGACTGAGGCCATGACCAACGGAGCCAAGGTCTGCCAGAGTTTTCTGGGCGCCAAGATTCATGACCCGAAGGATCCGGCTGCCGACCTCTCCTCCATGCTTCGACAGGTCGTGGGAGCCTTATTCGCCTTGATGGAAGCACATGCCCCGACCTGGCTCTCCGTGACCGAATCACGAAAGGTGCCGCTCTTCGGCTTCCAATATGAGGTGGGTGTCGAACCGGTCAACGTGAACGTCGAGCGGATGGTGGACTTATTTCATCTCGGCCTGACCGATTTGCACGACATTTGGGTGCGCATACTCTCCGAAGAGGTCCTCGGACAGCTGTCTCGACTTCGGGAAGTTCCTGCGCGGGACTTCCGCATCCCCGATTCCTTGTGGGCGCACATCATTTATGATGCCGCACTGGCCCACCATCGCAATGTGCTCCCCCAAGAGCATCTTCTGAAGGCGCTGACGCCACTCTATTTGGGGAAAACCGCTTCCTTCGTGCTGGATAGTCAGGGATTGACGACCGCGGAAGCCGAACACCTGATCGAAGGGCTCTGCCGGACGTTTGAAAAAGAAAAAGCGTATCTTGTGACTCGTTGGCCTCAGTCTCATGAGGTGCGGGATGTGATCAGTACGGCCCCCGCGAATCCTGAAAGGAGCCAGCCATGACGTCAACTTGGGAACAGACGCTACTCGGACCCGTTGCGGCACTCGGCGAATCTGTCCTCGCCATCCTTCCCAAGATCCTGGCCATGATGATTCTCCTGCTGGTCGGTCTGGCCGTGGCATGGGGAGCCGGGCATTTTACGGAACGCCTGCTCAGGATGATCGGCCTGGACCGGCTGTGCGATCGGATCGGGATCGCCGCCGCTCTCCTCAGGGGCGGCATCAAGACGGACCCTTCCTATATCATCGGACGGATCACCTACTGGCTCATCGTCATGTTCTCCACCACCGCCTCACTGGGCGCGCTCAACGTCGCCCCGATCAATGAAGCCGCCCACTCACTGCTATCCTATATTCCGCACCTGGTCACGGCCGCCGTCATCGGCATCATCGGCTATCTCGTCTCGAACTTCGTGTCCCAGGCCGTCCTGATCGCCGCCGTCAATGCGGGATTGCCGCCGGCCCGGTGGATTGCCGCCGGCACACGCTGGGGCATTCAGCTTCTGACGGTCGCCATGGCGCTCGAACAGCTCGGCATCGCCCAGCATATCGTGGTGGTCGGATTCGGAATCACCTGGGGTGGCTTGGTCCTGGCTGCAGCACTCGCCTTGGGGCTTGGCGGCAAGGATCTTGCTAAAGATTTCTTGGAGCGACGTCTCATCGGACATTCACGTTCACAGGTCAACGAGGACTTACGACACCTCTAACAACTATGCCACGCTACCTGCTACTCACGGACTTGGACGGCTGTCTCCTGGACAGCGAGACGTATTCCTTCGACGAAGCGCGACCGGCGTTGAACGCCCTTCGTGACGAGCGCATTCCCATCATCCTGGTCTCGGGAAAAACTCGTGCTGAAATAGAGCCGCTACGGGAACGTCTTGACCATCAGCATCCGTTCATCGTCGAGAACGGCGCAGCCGTGTATGTCCCGCTCGAAACCTTTGGCTTCCAGCCTGAACGCTCACGCCGCCGTGCCTCCTATCATGTCATTGAGCTCGGCACCCCCTACGCGCTGCTCCGGGATGTCCTCCGACAAATCGAGGAAGCCGTAGGGACCCCACTACAAGGATTCGGTGATCTCTCGGTCGAGGAGATTATGGCCACGACGGGATTGATGCGCGAGGATGCGCTGCGGGCCAAACTGCGGGAGTTTGACGAACCGTTCCTCGTCAATGGTCCACCCAAATTAATCGAGGAGATTTGCCGGCAGATCGTGACGAGAGGCCTGAACTGGACCAGAGGAGGGCGATTCTTTCACCTGACCGGCAATAACGACAAAGGACGAGCCGCAGAGATCCTGCTCCGCTGCTATCGACGACAGGGGCATGGACAAGACCCGCCCGACGATATCGAGACGATCGGCATCGGCGACAGCTTGAACGATCTTCCACTCCTACTGACAGTCGATCATCCGGTGCTGGTGCAACGGCCTGACGGCTCGTATGATCCGGATATCAATCTGCCGAACCTCATCCGAGCCCCCGGGATCGGTCCTGCCGGATGGAACCAGGTCGTCCTCGAACTCCTTCGTCAGGCCACCCACGAAGCAGCCCGTGAACGGGCTGCCAATATCAGAGTCATGTAACGTTCACGGGACGACCACGTTCCGACACAGTTAATCTTCAGCGGGGTTGATGATATGCAGCCCGGCGGACTTCGAGGCCGCCAATAGTTGCGTATCCGTGCTGACGACCGTCAATCGTAACGGCTTCAGCTCCAACGCCAATGCCAGATGCATCACCTGGGTCGAGCGAAGAAAGGGATACTCCAAGACCAGCTCCTTTGTGGTCAAATAGGTCTCCATCTGAGGAGCAATGAACTGATACAGCCCCTGCTTGGATTCAATTTCAAACTTGTACAGCACCGAGTAACAATCATCCCGTGTGATCTGCCCTTCGTGAGCACGGGCGCAGAGAATGGAATAGAAGTCCGTCACGGTCCATGTCGGAACGATGGCGACCCTGCCACGCTTCACCATCAA
>CAADGK010000113.1 GCA_900696515.1 uncultured Nitrosospira sp.
CAAGCGCAACGGCTGCTTGGCTGGTGGCCAAATCGCAACCGATGGTGAGGAACGCCTCAACACCCGCCTCTCGTGCTCGGGCAATCATGGCCTCTCGATCGTCGTTGTAGCGGGCGTCGTCGAGATGCGTGTGCGTGTCGATGAGCATCGGCGACATGGTAGCATGAGCTGAGGAACGAGAGAAAGCCTACGGAGTTGGCCGGTCCATGCAACATCCGACACGAGGTTCTGCTCTGTCTCTCGGTAAGTAGCGGAAGGCCGCCCTGGGAAAACGTTATTTACGGGTAGCTCGCGGGGGATTGACAGAGATGGACGTTGTCATGTAATGATATTATTTATCAAAATCAAATAATGAGATGGCAATGTAGAGAATCTCAGGTAGAGGCCAGCGGTCAACGCGACCAGAGCCCACAGTGTTTCAGACACCGTGGGCTTTTTCATTTCGGACGAACTCGAGAGCTAATGACGAAGGCGAGCATCGTTGCATGTAAGGAGGAATAAATATGCACAGAATCTGCTTGAAATGCGGAGGGTTGTTAGTCGGGCAATGGCCGATGGATTTCTATCAGGCGAGACATTGGAAGTGCATGAACTGTGGATGGCCTCGTGAGGAGACTCATGCGTACCTCGACCAAGCGACCAGCTCGAGACGGTATCGAGTATCCAGATAGTAAAAAAACAACCCAAACAACGAAGGAAGGAACGGATCATGGAAAAACGATTAGGATCAGATCAGCCGATGAGACTGGTGTTGTGCGATTGCGGAGGGCTTCGCCTATCAAGTGGTCCCATGACGATTCACTTTTCACGTGATGAATTTCAGGCGTTTGCTTCAGCGGTTGGCCGTCTCGCATCGATTGTGGCGCAACCCATGTTCGGCCAAGAATCGAAGCCTGCCCGGTCCAATGTCAGCGAAGTGTGTCACTAAGTGACTGGATTGGTTGAACGAGTCGCTATCTTGAAGAGGGTTGATGGAAGGATGCGCATGGCGGCACATGAGTGTTGCGCCCATCGTGTTCTCCGCGTCGTTCTCCGTCAAGCAACTGCGATCACCATTCGGAATGTGTCGAAGGAGAGTCGTGGGACCGTCTCACTTCATGCCAGCTATCTTGAGACTGATGATGGTTCATCGAGATGAAGCGTAGGGATCATAATCGTGGAGCCATGCCCTCGCTTTGCTGCCCCTCGTCGAAAGATGTGGTTCGGGATCCGCTTGCTTGACTTGCATCATTAGAAACTGTTAAATGCAATCTACTTGCATGTAAGGGGTCACGTGGAAGCTGCGATCGCGAAGAGTCTCAAGGCCGGCGGAAAGAAGCTGACGAGGGCCAGGAAGGCCATTCTCGCCGTTCTTGAGCGGAATACACTCCCCATTACAGTGGCTGAGGTGCATGCGGGTTTGGTCAAGGCCAAAACGGATGTCGATCTTGTGACGGTCTACCGTAACCTGGCGATGCTCCAAGAGCTCGGTCTGGTGAATGCCGTCGGATTTCAGGAAGGACAGATGCGCTATGAAGTGGTGCATGGGCGGGCTCATCATCACCATATTCAGTGCCGAGGTTGTGGGAAAATCCTCGACCTGATGCTCTGCCCGTTGAAGAAGTTGACAAAACTCATTGAAGAACAGACTCGATTCTCCGTGGATGGTCATGCCTTGGAGTTTTTCGGATGGTGTCCACAATGTCGATAAAGGCCTGGTTCAGGACGGTGAGCCGTTGGGCTCTCGTTGTCGGCTATGTGTTGCTGGTGCTGACCCTTCAGCCGCTGTTGCTGGAACACACCTTCGCGGCTGGTACATCTCACGAACATTCGGATCAAGATGTCTGCACCTGGCTGGATCATGCCGCCAGTACCGGATTGCACTCGGTTACACCGCCGCCCGTCTTTGTTCCTGTTTTCGTCGCCACCGCCTTTCCGCCTCATCTCATTTTCACGTCTGTGTTTCGTTCGTCTGATTCTGTTCGAGGTCCTCCTTCATCCGCTTTGTAGCCTTCAATCCGAATCAGTTCCTCTGTTGATTGCGGCTCTCTGCACCTTGTGCGGGGAAGATCGGGTAGTCGTCGCATTCCGCTTCCCGGAATCCGGCACTCAAGGGGTTGGCCGTTCTTCATTGCCCTGAAGCACGGCATCCGATCTTCTCCTGCAGAAGGTGTCCGATAAGTTTCTCAATCTGTGTCATGAGGAGGTGTGTATGGCGACCACGGCTGAATTGTTGGCTCCAGTGCCGGTGACGGTACTCACCGGTTTTCTAGGGGCAGGAAAGACGACCCTGCTCAATCGAATCTTGACGACCGAGCACGGCAAGCGTGTGGCGGTCATCGTCAACGAATTCGGTGAAGTCGGGATCGATAACCAGCTCGTCATCGGGGCAGATGAAGAGATCTTTGAGATGAACAACGGCTGCATCTGCTGCACCGTGCGCGGCGATTTGATCAGGATCATCGGGAATCTTCTCAAGCGGAAAGATCGATTCGATTACATGGTGATCGAGACGACCGGATTGGCCGATCCTGCGCCGGTTGCGCAGACATTCTTTGTGGATGATGAGATGAAGCGGCGGCTGTTGCTGGACGGCATCGTGACTGTCGTCGACTCTAAACATATCTGGGAGCACCTCGATAAGAGCCCGGAGGCCAAGGAGCAAATCGCCTTTGCCGACGTCATTCTGTTGAACAAAATCGATCTCGTTCCGGCGGGAGAGGTCAACGAATTGGAAGCGCGAGTACGGGCGATCAACGTGATGGCAAAGATTCATCGGACCAAAGATGCGCAAATTGAGATCAATCGATTGCTGAATATCGGCGCGTTCGATCTGAGCCGCAAGCTCGAAATCGACCCGAATTTTCTCGGAGAAGAGGCACACCAGCACGACCCCAGTGTGTTTTCCGTGGCTCTTGTTGAGGATGGACTGGTGGATGAGGGGAAAGTGAACGACTGGTTTCGTGAAGTGCTGAGCACCATGGGGACAAAAATCTATCGGATGAAGGGCATTCTGAATGTCGAAGATCGTGACCATCGGTTTGTGTTCCAGGGCGTGCATATGCTGTTCGACGGGAAGGCTGATCGTGCCTGGAAATCCGGTGAAGTCCGCAATAACCAGCTGGTGTTCATCGGGAAAGATTTGGATCGGGATGCGCTGACGAAGGGGTTCCGATCATGCCTCGTCTAGCCAAGCGGCAGGCGGTTGTCACGCTCAGTCCGATCGGGCGAGCGATGCTCGGTGATTACGTCCATCGTGTGGCCTTTGCTCCAGGTGGTACGAGACTCGCTGCATGCTCTGCGTCGGGGCAGGTGGCCGTCTGGGAAGGTCGATCCCTCAGCCCTGTCTGTGAACTGCAAGGTCATCAGCAGTCAGCCCTCACGCTGGCCTGGCATCCAACGAGGCAGGATCTGGCGACAGGGGGGCAAGATGGTGTCGTCAGAATCTGGAATCCGGATACAGGGGAAGAACGAGGAGCGCTTCCCGTCGGAGGGCAAGGCTCGTGGGTGGAGCATCTGGCGTGGTCGCCGGATGGGAAGTTTCTGGCAGCATCAGCGGGAAAAATACTTCGCATCTGGAGTATCAATCCGACGAGCACCCCGCAGCTGGCGGCAGAAGTGCCGGCCGCTAAAACCACGATTTCAGCCGTGACCTGGATGCCGCGTGGCGGTGGCGTCGTCGCCTCTGCCTATGGTGGAGCCTGGTTGTGGAAGATCGGTCAAGAGCAGCCGGTTCGCCAATTTCCGTACGATGGAGCCTTGTTGACAATCGCGGTAAGTCCAAGCGGGGAATACCTGGCCTCGGGAAACCTCGACGGGTCGGTTCATTTGTTCCGCACGGACAGTGAGCAGAACTGGCACATGTCCGGCTATCCCGTGAAGGTGACGTCGGTGCGATTCGACCATAACGGTCTCAACCTGTTCACCGCATCCGGTCCATCCTTGGTCTCATGGAATATGAAGAAATTCGAAGGGACCGGCGGCCGGCTCTTCAAGGGACATCTGGGATGGATTCAGGACATTGCTTGCCATCCCACCCGGTCGTTTGTGGCGACGGTGGGAGAAGAGGGTTTGCTTTGCATCTGGGAACCGCAGACGACCAAGCCGCTGTTGAGTCAAGAAGTGAACAAGACGGGTGGACTGTCCTGCGTGGCCTGGAGTTCCACAGATGCTTGGTTGGCGACCGGCGCCAGTGACGGAGTGGTATCGCTCTTTTCCGTGCATGGCATTGAGGATCGGGCATGAACTTATTCGGTGGAAGGCGGACGATTCCGGTGGACCAGGCCGATCGTATTAAAGCCTGGACCCGAGTGGTATTCCATCTGAACGATGAGACGACGGTCATGGTCACGGAATTGGAATGTCGCGAGCCAGGCTGTCCGCCGATCGAAACCGTAATCGCCGTACTCACAGGACCAGGCAATACCCAACAGTACAAGATTCATAAGACAGCTACTGAGGTCGGGCTCTCCGATATCGAGAAGATGGCCGTCAACGAGGAGGCACATCATGACCAGCACTGATCATGTCCGCCGCCGCAACAAGGTGACACCGATTTATGTGATCGCTGGATTTCTGGGGAGTGGAAAAACCACTTTGCTCAAGCGGGCACTGGCGCATGAACTGGACAGGGGCGTGAAGCCGGCCGTGCTCATGAATGAATTCGGAGAAGTCGATGTGGATGGAGCGTTGCTCCACGACCATCCTCGTTCAAAGGACATCGAGCTTCAGGCACTGCTCAGTGGCTGTATTTGTTGTGACCTGTCGGGAGAATTCAGCGAAAAAGTCGAACATCTGGTGAAGGAGACGAAGGGGGCGCCGCTCTTTATCGAGACCACCGGACTGGCGGATACCGGTCAAGTGGTCATGGGGGTGGAGAAGGCGCTGACTCAGTCGAATGCAAGAACCAGAGGGGCCCTGGCTTCGGTAATCGTCATGGTCGATGGGCCTCGGTTCTTGAAGCTCGGGACCTATTGGCCTGCAGCGGAAGATCACCTCAAGCAGGCTGATGTGGTGGTGTTGAACAAGCTGGATCAAATCAACAGTCGTCAGGCGGATCTCGTGGAACGGCGCATCAAGGCCGCGAATCCAACGGCCACAATCGTCCGGGCGGTGCATGCCGAGGTCGAAGTGGCTCGACTGTTCACTGGAATGGCGACAATGAAGACGCCATCGATTGAACAGGGGATGGTCAAGGATTCAGCGACCGGGTATCAGAGTGGGAGTTTCAAGATTCTGAAACCCTTTGATCCCGTTCGTCTCGAAGCCTGGTTGAAACGGTTCGAACGATCCGTGATCCGCATGAAGGGCTTCGTGAAAGTGCAGGGGCGAACCGGGTATCAGGAACTCCAATGGATCATGGGGTCGTTGGCGCTGACTCCTTATAGAGGAGTCAGGCAATCACATGCCAGACTCGTGGTCATCGGACGGCGTGTGCCGTGGCAGCGATTTCTCGAGGGCTTGGAAACGTGTCTGGTGAGGCCGGCCCGCCGGAGGAAACGCCAAACGAAACGATGGAGTGGTGCGACAAGGAGGACGTCATGATGCAAGGAAGCGGGACGTTGAAACCGATGGAAGTCCAGGCGACAAAGCCTGCAGATGATCCGGCCGCGCGCCGTCTGGTTCAAGACGCCCATGGTCGTATGTATCGGTGGCCGGCAGGCTTTGGGGGGTATCGAGCGAGACTCTCGCTGAACGATGAGGGGCGTGTCCACACCGGCCGGGTCAGTCTGGTGCCGAGGAAGGACACGACGGTTGAATTGGACGGAGCCGATGCCGCTCTCCAAGAATGGGTGCGAGAACGGCTCTGGACGCAGGGAATGCACTTGGCCTTTTCGACGTTTGAGGAGGGCGATGGCAAGTATGTGCTGTCCTTCGACTCTCAAGATGACCCTGCTATACCGCATCCACGAGGCCGCCGTGTGCTGCTGACCGGGGGGCGACTCGATTCCTGGTATCGGATTAAGGATGGTCAGTACACCCAGATCGGACGGATCACGCCGATGACGGAGCGGCGAGTCAACACCATCGAGCGCTGTGATTACGCGCCGGATGGAAAACAATACTCCAGCCACTATGTGATGACCTATTTCTCGCTCGATGGGCAGGCCGTGATCGGAATGGAGAGTTACGTCAATGAATATAGGGATGTCAGTGGCGTTTGGCTTCCCTGGCGTCGGCGCGTCTCGTTCGGCGAACGAGGATTGGTGAAAACGCGGGTGATCGAGCTGTCGGAACATGAGGTCATGGCATGAGTGCGCATGGGAGGAAGTCACTTTGGCCGATGAATGCCGATAGGGAGCGGGCTGCAGGACTGGTCCAGGAAGATTCAACTGCGAAATCGGCCTCCATCGCGCCGCTGTTCACGCTCTATTTCCAGGCCTGGGAGCTTGCTCAGGCTGACGGCGTGCTATTGGAGCGTCTGGAACATGCAGCGGAAGCACTGGCATTGAGCCGCGCTATCGCCGCACTGGTTGAGGAAGCCGTCGGTGGATCCGCTAGTCTCCGCTGGGCGGTGAAGGTGTCAGAGGCCGAGCATTTGGTGATGGTGGTGCGCGATGCGCTGACCGATCGTGAAGAGGGTTGTCTATGATCGCAATGGCTCAAGCAGGAGTTGCTGTGGCAGTCGCTGTCTTGACGGTGTCCGACACGCG
>CAADGK010000114.1 GCA_900696515.1 uncultured Nitrosospira sp.
GTTGTCAGCATGGTGGCTGAACTGGTCCAATATCCCCGCATGATGGCTCGATGTTCGTCCTCTCCAGAGAGGAGCCGATGGCGGTGATGCGTAGAGGCAAGACGATTTCATGCGGAGCGATGGTTTACCGCTCAGATCTCTCGCGGTGCCGCTGATATCCGGCAGGAGTGGGCGAGTTGACGGGATGCGGTGAGACGATCGCAGTGCGGATGGGTCGAAAAATATTCAGTGGATTAGCGTCTGGGGCTGAGTCACAATCTGGCAGAATTGTGACCTGGGATGTCACGCTGCCATGGTAGCCTCTTTGCAGCCAGAGAGCCTATCGGGTTAGGCCTGGTGAGTGGAGTGACAAGGAGGAGACGATCCCAATTCTGTAATGGGTTCCGATCGCACGGTTAGATGCATCAGTTTCTTCAACCTCGGCTATCTGTTTCGGCTCGAAGTGCCGAGCAATCGATAGCACTAAGAGCTTGGTGAGTGAGGGGGGGCGGTGGGCATGGAGATTTGCTGGATGTGGGCGAACAGGGCTATCAGGTGAAGATCGCGTTCGGGCTGCGGTTGGATGGCGAACACGGATGGCGACCAGCCAATAGGTTGGGAATGTCCGTGCTTGGCCCCCTCGGATTGCTGAACCTGCTGGAGACACGACTCGGTTTGCTCCGTGCGGACTGCACACAGGCGCAACGCATGACGCAGTACCGTGAATGTCTCAAACGCTGCGACGCGCCGGACCGTTTCTACCATGCCTCGTTTGGAATCGATCCGATCGGAGCATCTGCGTCACTCTTGTCGTGGCGGGACACTTGGTATCTGCACGGTTGGAACGGTGAGGCGCCATCCGGGGCGGGTGTTCGGATCGCCAACATGGCGGCCGTGGAGGGGATCGCCCGGCATCTTCTGTTTCCGTCGATTGGGGAACGACTGGTCCACGTGGCCGAGTCCCTCTCGCGACAGCAGTCCACGATCGAGCAGCTCGAGTTGGTCGACCCGATAGAGGCCTTTCCGAAGTGCTGGCGGGACGTGCTCGCGAAGCTGCCGGTTCAATCGGTTCGAACGTCTGGGCCTTCGGCAGGCGAGAAGACCGTACTGGGAAGACTCCAGATCGCGCTCAAGTCCGCTCATGAAGGCAAGAAGCCCCTTGGGAAGATCGCGTGGACAGACGATGGCAGTCTCCGAGTCGTACGTGCGGAGACGGGTCTGGTCGCGGCGCGCTGGGTGGCTCGGACGATTACATCGCGACAGGAAGAGGTCGCAATTGTTGCCGAGCAGGGCCGCTCGTTACTCGACGCCACGCTCGATGCAGTCGATATCGCTCGGCAGGGATTCCAGGATTCCAATCCATTGGTACCAGCCCTTCAAGTCTTGCCGCTTGCGCTCGCCACGGTGTGGGAGCCGCTCGATGTCTATGCACTCCTTCAGTTTCTTTCTCACCCCATAGGCCCGGTTCCCAGCTATGCCCGGCGGCGACTGGCCGGGGTGATCGCGGAATGTCCCGGAATCGCTGGACCACGGTGGCGTGAAGTCATTGAGGAGATTGAACGGCTTCATCCGGAGCGGGCCGCCGATGTTCGCAAAGCCCTGGCGTTCTGGATCGAGCATCCTCGATACAGCCCGGCGCAAGGTGCTCCGCTCACGGTGCTGCTCGAACGAACGCGCGGGATACGTGACTATTTCGGCGCCAGGCTTGCGGATCAGCACCCCATTCAAAGGGCGGCCAGCGCGACGGGTTACGGACAGGCCGTCACGGTGGCCGCGGCGCTCGAGGCATTGGCCGCCCAGGGGGAATCCTCGATCACACCCATGGAGCTTGAGGCGCTGGTTGCTCAGTGTACGGGCCGCGGTGCGCCGAACTTCGCGATGCAGGCTCAGGTGGGTTGTGTGCCGTCAGTCTCCGATCCTGGGGCATTGATAGAGCCTTTCGATCGGGTGATCTGGTGGCAGATGGGAGCCCCGTCGTTGCCCGCTCAGTATCCCTGGAGCCGAAGCGAACTTGAGACGCTCGCACGAGCAGGCGCGGAACTCCCGCACCTGGACGAGATTTTGGCACAACGAGGCCAGGATTGGCTTCGCCCCATCATGAACACGCGGAAGCAGCTCCTCCTCGTTCTTCCTCCACCAGGTGAGGAGATGCACCCGCTCTGGCAGGAAATCCAGTGGTTGGTTGAGGGCGTGCGCCCGGAACCGCTGGAAGAGCTGGTGACGGGTCGTGGCGGCGAAGCTCTTCCGGACGTGGCACATGCGCTGCTCCCGCGACGCAGGCGGTGGTGGAAGCTGCCCCCAGACGTCAAGCTCTTGCTTCGTCCCTGCGAATCCTATTCCAGCCTCAATGCGTTTCTGAATGCGCCCTATCAGTGGGTTCTGAAGTATCCCGCGCGGCTGAACCCGTCCAACCTGCTGGCAGTCACCGATGGGAACCGGCTCTACGGTAATCTTGCCCATCGGCTGATCGATCGGTTCTTTCGTGCCGAGGGTGCGCAGGCTCTTCGCGGGGACGCATTGAAGGCCTGGTTCTCAGGGCAGTTTGCAATGGTGGTGGCGGAGGAAGGCGCCGTCCTCTTGATGCCGGGGCGGCGCGGGGATTACGAGCGCTTGCGCTCGGCGCTGGGGCGTGCGCTCGAAGAGCTCCAACGACAATTCATGGCGGCCGGCATTGATGTGGTGGAGCCGGAGCGCGAGCTTGCCGGTCAGTTCCCAGGGGGCGATCTCGAAGGGACAGCAGATCTTGTCGTACGCAACAAATCGGGCCGGCAGGCGATTGTTGACATGAAATGGGCCGGCGCCAATGTCCACCAGGACCGGCTCGCGAAAAATCGGCATCTGCAGCTGGCCCTGTATGCGGAGATGCTTCGTCAGGAAACGGGAGCGTGGCCGCAGGTGTCCTATTTCATCCTCGAGGCGTCTCGCCTCCTCGCGCCGGACTCGGGATTCTTTCCTGAGGCACTTTCGGTTCAATCCCGTACCACGGGAGCCACGCCGCAGCTGTGGGAGCAGTTCCTCACCGCGTGGAAATGGCGCCGGTCTCAAATCGATGCGGGAATGGTCGAGGTGGTCATCGAAGGCATCGAACCGACCCCGGACTCAGTGGGGCCGCCCAATGCACTCACACCGGAAGAGTTGCCGGAGGCCTACAACGAGTACCGCTCGCTTGCCGGCTGGGAGGATTGACGATGGCTGGCGCGATCAGATTCGTCAGTGCGGGTGCGGGTAGCGGGAAGACCTACCGTCTGACGCACATTCTTCACGAGAAGCTCATCTCGAAGCAGGCCACGCCCGGCGGAGTGATTGCGACGACCTTCACTCGCAAGGCGGCCACGGAGCTTCGCGAGCGGGTCCGGACCGCGCTCCTGGAGAAGGGGGAGTTCACGCTTGCCACTTCGATGGGGCAGGCACGCATCGGCACGGTCAATAGCGTGTGCGGGGGATTACTGGAGCGCTTTGCATTCGAGGCGGGACTGGCCCCGGAACAACGGGTGCTGGAGGAAGCACAAGCCGGCGCGCTGGTGCGGGAGGCGATTGATGCGGTCTCCGATCACGCCACGATACAGAAGCTTGTCGAGCTCGCGCGGAGATTGGGCATCGAGAGTTGGCAAGATGCGCTCAAGGCGCTCATCGACCAGGCCCGAGGAAACGATATCGCACCCGAGCGTTGCGCGACGTTCGGCGGGCGCAACGCCAATGACCTGCTCGCCCACTTTCCTGCGCCGTCCACCGAAGATCTTGACGGAGCGCTCCTAAGCGCGATCGAGACCATCGTTCCCGAGCTCGAAAAGCGCGCGACTGGCAAAAAGAACACGGCCGAGTACATTGCGCTCGCGCGCGAAACACAGCGCGTCGTCCGCGGTGGCAACGCGGCGTGGGCCGATTGGGTCAAGCTCTCCAAAGGCGCACCAGAGGCGGGGCTCAAGACAATCGCGCAACCTGTAACGGACATCGCGAGCCGGTTTGTCGCGCATCCTCGGCTGCGGCAAAACATTGAGCAGTATCTTGCCGCGATCTTCACCCTCGCGGCCAAGGCGATCGATGCCTACGCCCAGAGAAAGCGCGAGCTGGGCGTTATCGACTTCGTAGACCAGGAGCATTTGTTTCTCGGCTTGTTGGAAAAACCGGCTGTCACCGAGGTGCTGTCGAAGGAATTGGATCTCCTGCTGGTGGACGAGTTCCAGGACACCAGTCCCATTCAACTCCAACTCTTTGTGCGCCTGTCTCGCATTGCCCGAGAATCAGTCTGGGTTGGGGACGTCAAGCAGGCCATCTATGGATTTCGTGGAAGCGACGCCGAATTGATGAAAGCCGTGCTCGGAAAACTTCCGAGTTTGGGCGGCTCCAAAGAGGTTCTTGATCAGTCACGTCGGTCTCGGCCACCTCTGGTGCGTCTGGTCAATAGCGCCTTCGGCGATGCATTTTCGCCTGGGCTCTCGCGCGCGGAAGTGGAACTTGCACCCGTTCGTGGTGAGCTGGTCTCGGACCCGGCCTTTGCCAACTGGGTGCTCAACGGAAAGAACATCCAGCAAAGGGCGGCGGCACTCGCTGAAGGCATCAAGGCGCTCATCGCATCTGGATATTGCATCGTTGATCCCGCAACGGGAAGCTCTCGGGCCGCGCACTATGGAGATATTGCGGTACTCTCCAAGACTAATGCGGGCGTGCAGGCGGTGGCCCAAGCCCTTCGCTTCGGCTCCGTGCCATGGGCCACGCAACAGTCCGGATTGTTGGCTACTCCGGAGGCGCTGCTGGCGCTCGCGTGTCTACGACGACTAAACGACCCACGGGACACACTGGCGAGTGCCGAGATCGTGTCGCTCGCGGACTGCGAGGAACCGGAGTCCTGGCTGGCCGATCGGTTGCGCTATCTCGAACGTGGTGGAGACAGTGGACTCTGGCGAGATGAGGCCAAGGACGGTCATCCCATCCTTTCGCGAATTGCGGTGTTGCGCGCCCAGGCGCCACTTCTGTCGCCGGCTGCGGCAATGGAACTGGTCATTGCGCAGTGCGATCTTGTTGGCCGGGTCCTGCGTTGGCGGCGGGACGAACTCGTCGCACGTGTGAGGCTGGCCAATCTGGAAGCCCTGTTGGCTCTTGCACGATCCTACGAGGAGGCCTGTCTCGCGCGACGCGAACCGGCGACGGTCTCCGGGCTTATCCTGTGGCTTGGGGAGCAGGCGCAAGGGGAGCTCGACATGCTCGCCGAGCCGCCGGTTGATGCGGTCAAGGTCATGACGCATCACGCGGCGAAGGGTCTGGAATGGCCGATCGTCATTCTCCTTGATCTGGAGAAGGACATTCAGGATCGGCTCTGGTCGGTGGGTGCCCGGTCCGACACGAGCCTCGACGTCGCCGCGCCACTCAAAGACCGATGGATCCGCTATTGGCCATGGCCGTTCGGCAGCCAGCAGAAGGTCGACATTGCCGATGTGATCGCTCAGTCGCCAGAAGGGGTTCGTGTGCGCACGGAAGCGATCGACGAGGCCAAGCGACTCCTCTATGTGAGCATGACTCGGGCACGTGACTTTCTCGTGTTCGCGCTTCCCGCGAAGAAGGGGACGGGTGAATGGCTGGGTTCCCTGAATGCTCCCTGGCTCGTGCCGGACGTGGCAAGTGCATCGATTGTTCTGCCGGATGGGTCGGATATTCCGTTCGCCTTCCAGAGCCTGGATCCGCCTGGGGCGCCGCTGGCTAGGGCCGAGTCGGATGTGACCCTCCGGTGGTTCCCTGTTCCTGACTCGCGCACGGAACGCTTGCCGGCAACACTAATCGCTTCGGCTTCTGTAGCCCGACCGTGCAGGGTCATAGATACTGCGTCGCTCGGAGAGCGAATCGCGCTGAAGACAGGAACCGACATGACGGCACTTGGCAATGCCATTCATGCTTGTATTGCGACGGCGTTCACCGATCCGGGCATACCGCTGGATGAGGCTCGGATAACGCGTATTCTCGACGGTTTTGGGCTAAAGGGCGCAATTGATCCGTCCGGGCTGGTGCGACACATCGCCGCCCTCGACCAGTGGATTTCCTTGCGCTGGCCGGATTGTCGCCGCCATGCGGAGATCCCCATTGAATCGATTTTCCCTAACGGGCAGGTCATGCAGGGGCGAATCGACCTGTTGCTGGAAGACGACGGTGGCTGGGTGCTTCTCGACCACAAGGCGAATCCTGCTCCCAGAGACAGATGGGAACACATTGCCACCGAGCATGGTGGGCAGTTGTCTGTCTACGCTGACGCGCTGGTTCGCGCGACCGGTCGTTCGGTCATGGAGGCCTGGATCGTTCTGCCGGTCTCGGCCGGAGCGATCCAGATCACGATGAATGCGGCATGACATCCACGCCAGACCATATGCAAGGTCTCCTTTGCATGAATGTGTAGACGGCACCGAGGCAAAAGGCTGCCAGCACCTGGGAGCACTTATCCGAAAGGTTATGCAACAGACGGAGACGGTGTGGGGAATCGCCTCAAATTCCAAGGCCAGGAGGTGCCGGTCTGCATTCTCTCCCTCTGTTCTAGTTCCGGCGAATACGATTCTCGTGGGGGTGGCGTTCATTTTAGATCGAAATCGAATCAACGTGGCTATTTCACGTGCCCAGTGCTTGGCGATAGTAGTTGCAGACAATCGGATTGCCCAGAGCCGTTCCAGGGTCTCTTGACAAGATGATGCCGATAAACCTGCTTTGCAAATTAGTCGCTCACTCCAAATAACCGACTGTATTGGGTGCTTTGGGAGACGGAAGATCTGTAGGAATAGGACTATTTAATTGCGGGCTCCTCAAATCACGAGTCCCCACCTTCGGAATAATTGCTTTCAAAAACGGAAATAGGTAAGGATTTTCGCTAATTATCGATTGCCCTCGCCGCCAGAAAATACATTATGTGGCGGCACCTCGTTTGGGATCAGTCTCTGTAACATAGGGGCCTAATGAACCTACTGCTCGGTCACCCTACCCACGTTTACGTTGTTGCCGCTCTGCTAACGATTTCAGTGGTGATGTTCGTTGCCCTGTTCCTTTTCCCCGGTCTGCGCCAAATTGTGAGGCTACGTCGACTCATTGCAGGACTTGGGAAAGTGGAGGGGAAGCATTCCGCGGCATTAGATTCACTGTTCCAAGGCGATAAAGTTCTCAAGCACGTCTGGAATGAGTTCAAAGAGACTTTACACGGACAAAAGGAACTGAACCCGAGCTCTGGACAGTTTGAAGTCGTAGCAGAGAGATCGACGATACCTGCAGAGGCGTTCTTCAGTTCAGAAACGCTGGTAGATACCGTTCTCCGAACCGAATTCTTCAAGCATCTTCCTGGAATCCTGACGGGCCTTGGCATCATTGGAACTTTTCTTGGGTTAATTCACGGCCTGCAGGCATTCGAAGTTTCCGAAAATGCCGCTACCGCAAGGCAAAGCCTTAATGCACTGCTGCAAGGAGTACATGAGGCGTTTCTCGTGTCAGCAGCCGCCATCGGCTTGGCCATGCTGATCACATTTATCGAGAAATGGCTAATTACGGCCTTGTATCAACGTGTGGAAACCATTTGCCAGCTGTTGGATGGAATGTTTCAGGCCGGGGCTGGTGAAGAATACCTTTCTCGACTTGTACAGGCTTCTGAGGCTTCGGCAAAGGAAGCGAAGCAACTCAAGCAGTCGCTGGTGGGGGATTTGAAACAGATTCTCGAGGAATTAACCGAGAGACAAATCTCGGCCAATACCGTCAGTTCCACCCAGATAGCTGACCGGATTGTTGCGGGCGTTAATGACAGTCTAAAAGAGCCGCTCACGAATATCGGTGAAGCAGTCAAGCATGTCTCTGGAAATCAGGGAGAGGCAGTTAACAGATTACTTACTGACACCATGTCAGCCCTCACGGCGCAGCTCCGTGATTTGTTTGGCCAGCAGATTACGGGGATCAATCAGATGCAGCAGGAAACGATAAATGCAATGTCAGCAGCAGTCGGTAAGTTGCAACAGCTGGTTTCGGACATAGGTACTACCGGGACTCAAGCAACAACATCCATGACGGATAAGCTAAATGATGCGATTGCCGCGATTGAGGGGCGTCAAGCCGCCATGGATGGTCAGGTTCAATCTTTAATTCAGCAAATGGCCGCGCAGGTTGGGCAGTCGCAGAGTGAAACAAATCAGAAGTTACAGGAAGCCCTTTCAGCGATGAGCCAGCAAGTAGCTTCGGCAGTCGGTGCGCTTAAGGACATAGTGGATAATTCATCGCAAAAAGATGAGGAAAGACACCGGAAGCTTGAGCAGGGCACAACATCAGCCGTATCTGCCATTTCTGCTGAAGTGCGCACAATTTTGGATCAGTCCGCGGTTTCCGCGCAAACGATGCACAATGCGGTGGTCGCTATGGAACGGATATCGACAGATTCCTTGAATAAGATGAATCTTGGCGCAGATCGATTGTATGGAGCATCTGAGAAGTTTTCACAAGCAGGTAACTCAACAAGCAATATGTTGGATCGTGCGCAAGAGCTAATCAAGCAGATGAGCGATGCCTCCGGTGCGCTTACTGGGTCAGCCGCCGTACTCAATTCAGCAATCAACGACTATAAAGCCACGCGCGATTCCTTAGCGAGCATGATCGAGGCTCTTAATGGATCAGTAGAATCCGCGAAGCGAGAAGCATCTTTGACTGCCGATATTATGTCTCGCATGGAACGTTCTGCTGTCGCTTTGAGCGAGGCAGAGGTGGAAGCGGAGAAGTACTTGAAGGAAGTCACAAAGGTCTTAGCTGAGGCCCATGCAGCATTTGGTTCCCAGATTAATTCGACGCTGGAAAAGGTGAACGGAGAATTTTACAAACATGTGCAACGAGCAACAGGTGCGCTAGCGGGCGCTATTGGGGACCTTGAAGGTGTATTCGATAAATTGCCTGGGAAGTAAGGGATGATTGGGACTCGCATAGTTCTCAAACGGGGTGGGAAAGATGAGCCTGAAAAGCCATTTTGGATCTCGTTTTCGGATTTGATGACTGCCCTAATGGTGCTGTTTCTTGTTGCGATGAGTGTTGCGTTGCTTGCTGTTACGAAAACGGTGACGGAAGCCGAAAGGGCTCGCGCTGAGCGTGAGAAAGAACTTGAGTGGCTCCTTGAAGAGGTTGAGAAGGCGGCACAGCAATTCCCAGGAGTATCCGTAGATCGAAATAGAAATGTGATCGATTTCGGCGAGAGAGCTTTGTTTGACACGGGAAGCCACCAGCTGAAGGCTAATCAGGCCGCTCTTCTGAGACAGTTTGTGCCAAAGGTATTGGAAATTGCCAGAAGTCAGCTTGGACAACAATGGCTGAAACGCATTGTGGTGGAAGGATTCACTGATCAACGAGGCACTTATCTTTTCAATCTTAATCTCTCATTACAGCGAAGCCAGCGAGTGTTATGCGTGCTTCTGAACTCACCCAGCTCCGGTGAAGCTGAAATGAGTCCTGAGGAACAAGAACAAATAAGAGAGCTATTCCTTGTTGGTGGATACTCCTTCAACTCGGCCAAGCCATCTCTCGAGGGAAGCCGACGGATAGAATTCCGGCTCGAATATTTTGGAATTGGAGAAAAGCCACCTGTAAAGGTGGATATTCCCCGAGGGAACTTTGGCGCTTGCTCGATGGGAGGCTAATGGGCTCGCTTGATCAACTGCGTGCTGAACTAGACCGTGTGAACACAAGCCTTTGGCGTGAGAGTTTCAGCTCGCCGAAGCCTATGGCGCAACTTGCCGAGGAAGTAGAGCGCCGATTCGGGAATGGTATCGCGCCTGAGAAGGACCTAATAGCGGTGGCCGTCAGGCAGTTCCATCGTTCTAGCCAGATTGAATCATTCCGAGATGTCAAACTTGTTTGCTATGGTGTCGCGACAGAGGTGATGCCAGATCGTATCCTTCTCTTGCGCAATCCTGACCTAGTAGGGAAGTTGCTGCATATAGTGGAGGGAGTTCGTCCTCAGGCCCGAAAGTATAGGCGATGCTTCCAGGCGCTGTTGACCGCATACTTCGAATACAAACCGGAATCGTTACAAGATGGAGCACATCGTTCTTGGCTTTCAATGCGCACATTCTTGAGAGCGGGAGTCTCTTCGATTCGCCATGAACCGACGCCAGAGTGGGCTGAGAAAGTCATTGAGCACAGAAATCTATTTGATGATGATCCGTGCGAACGATATGGGAAGCAAGTTCTTGAGGGTAACCTTTCGCAGGTACGTGACGCATTTACTACAATAGGTATTTCCAGGAATTCCTGGGTTCAGGCAGATGTCTTCATGGCCGCCGTTCGGGCAGCCTGTAGTTCAGATGACTACCAATTCAGGCGTTATGTCGATGCTTTGCTTGGCCTGCTAAAAGACAATCCGGCCATACAAGTCTCAGGAGTGAAATGCATTCTTGAACGCTATGCCCGGATAGACTCTCATCCAGACCATGCTGCTCTTCGTATATTTTCCATCGATTTGCTCGGGAATCCACTGCTCATATCTAACGCACCGCGTTGGGATGGAGTATCGGCGGAAGCACGAAAAATGGTTTCCGACTGGATCAAGCTCGAGCTTATTGAGCAATTCTTTGAGATGCTTTCTCATGACGCTGCTACGGATTCACGCAGACTTCAATTTTGGGCGGAATATGTATCGCATATTGAGAACGTATGGTTTGTCTTAGGTGCAGGCGCTAGGAGCAATTGGAGTCCTGACTTTAAGAAACTGCGAACCCTAATGGGAGATCAAGCTATAAATCTTGAGGGCGCCACCAACGGGAACAATGCATTTGTAATGAAAATAGGGAGGCTACTCGTTGTTGAGTTTGGCGAGACTGGTAATGCGGCTTACCTATTTGATGCACGGAATCCCCCATTTCAGCTAGGGGGGGCACTTCACCTTCGGGAAGACTTAAAGAATAGTCGAAATCTCGGAAGCTTAAAGCACGTCGATGGGCATGAGAAATGGGAGCAGAAATTTCGACGAGCTATTAGTAACCATATTGGAGTCACACAACCTGGATGGGAAAGTGGTGAAAAGCGTGGTCTAAATGAGTGGGCGCAAAAAGAGGCAATCTACAGATCAGGCGGAGTCTTCGCGCCATCGGATTTTGATAAGGTATTTAGGACTTTTTGTGCTGATCGAGGCCTGAGGTTCATCGATCAGCGTGCGAAGGGTGGCAACCTCACTGTGTATGCGAATGCAGATAACCCAAAGATAAGCGGAACACTGGGTCAGTGGGGTTTTAAGTTTGAGCGTCGCAATGGGGTTTGGGTGAAAGACAGATGAGTATGATGGAGCGATGGCGTAAGTCCTCAGGCGAAAGAGAAAGCCGGTTACGGCTATGGGTTTTGTATGGCCGGGATACGGCTCGCTACATCTTCGCCGGCTGTATACCAGATGACGAAGCCGTAGAAATACGGAGCCCGTTGGCGGTTCACTACCTAAATGAACTAACGCTGAGGGGACAGGTAAAACAGAGCGGGGAAACCTATAGTTTGTCGTGGGATGTGACTTACCAGTTGCTGGCGGACAAGGAGCATGTCCAAGGTATCACCGTTTTGGAGTTGCCTCCCGTAGGAGATCTTAAGCCAGCGCTGCGGAGCGAAAATACTCTCGATGATGACGACTTCGCGATTGGTATTGATGGCTGGTTCGTCAATGGAGTGCTTTTGGGAGCGGTGGAGTTAACTGGTCCGGTTGCTCGAGAAGGAGCCAGCCGAACCTTGCTATCCAAGGAAGTATTTGCGGTCTTGCGGGCAGTCCAAGACTTTTATGCCGACGGCCAGCGGTCCCCTCAGTCTAACAGAAGGCATTGGGGGAAAGTCCGTCAGTTGGCAATGGTTGCAGGTGCAAGGATGGACCAGTTTCTCAACGACACCATTGTGCTGACCCCTGAAAAGTTACACGTTCAATTGAACAAAACCGATGTTGATGGTACTGGGGTCGTAGAGGTCCAGCCTTGGTTTGCCGGCGCACCAGACAACTGGCTTCGACAGTTCGACACCAGGAGTGACGTCCCTGAGACATACAGAATTCTACGTGAAGACCAGCTAATCGAGGTGGTGCTCACACCCCCTGTTCGCTCGGTCTTACGAGCGATCAAAAAGATGCCAGGACGTAGGGTCGCTGGCGTATTTGCTGAAAGGTTTCTTAGTAATCCGTACGCCACTTTGGGCGAGGACGCAGATCTTGTTATTGATGAAGAGCAATTCGATGAAGCGCGGTGCGAGGCAGGAATTGTGTTCCAGTGGTTCACCGCGCATTGGCAGTTGTGCGATAGCGATATAGTCCAGGCAGGGGTAACCATTACCACTGCGGATTCCCATTCCCCGCACGCAGAGTTAGAGGTCTTTAAGAATCCTGAAGATTTGCGGAAGTTTGTCGTCACGGTTGAGTCAAAATTGCAGATGGGCCTGGAGTTATGCGATTGGCGTGGGCATAGCCTCCAGTTAGTCGGGGATACCCAAGAGCAGGTTGATATCCTCAAGAACATTTATGCGAGGTGGACACGACCTAAGGTTAGTATTCGTGCGGCTGAGGTGCTGGACCTTCAACGATATTCAGAGCGTGTAACAGGTATCGGGGTGCAGCCCAACATTGTTTCGCCGTATATATCCAAGGCTGAAAAAGATCCTTGGTTTCCAGAAGGTGGGGGGGATGGTAAAGGCGATATTCAACTAGTCTCTGTCAAACTCGAAAATGGAAAATCCTTCGAGCTATGTATCGATAAAAAGGTATTTGAGACCCTAAAGAAGGCTGTTGCTGAAACGCGGTTGAAGGGAGGGACATTCGTTGCGATACCCGGCACAGCAGATTCGGTTTCCGTCGAAATGGCGGAAGGATTAGTCAATGAATTACGGTCAAGGTACGAGAAGGAAACGGGAGGAGAGTCACAATCTGACTCTACGAAGAAGATTGAACGTGAGGAACTGCTCATCCAGACAAATATCGGCTCCACTGGGTATTTGGAGTCACGAGCTTCTGAGCTTGAATTCGAAAACCGCACACCTGTATTGCCGAATACGTTAAAGCCTGGGATTGCGTTAAAAGACCACCAGAAGGTCGGGGTCGCTTGGCTTCAGCATTTGATATCGAAAGCACCACATTACTGCCGGGGCGCCATTCTAGCGGATGATATGGGGTTGGGTAAAACGTTGCAGCTATTAACGGTAATCGCTGCCGCCTTGGAGACGAATCCCAATCTTGATCCAATTCTTGTTGTTGCTCCGGTTTCATTGCTTGAAAACTGGAAAGAAGAGGTGGAAAAGTTCTTTGAGCCGAAGGCGCTCTCACTTCTCACCCTGTATGGCGATTCAGTTGGTCGGTTGCGAGCAAAGAGTCATGAGATTGAGAAAGATCTTATTGAGCGAGGGTTCAGTCGATTTCTAAGGGAGGGATGGTTAGGCGATTCAAAAATTGTTCTAACAACCTATGAAACTCTTCGCGATCTAGAGTTCTCTTTGGCTGCTATGCGTTGGTCTCTCATGATTTGCGATGAAGCCCAGAAGATTAAGAATCCTGCTGCTATGGTGACACGTGCCGCCAAGAAGCAGAACGTTGGGTTCAAGATTGTGTGTACAGGGACCCCAGTCGAGAATTCGCTCGTCGACATATGGTGCTTGTTTGATTTCATCCAGCCCGGCCTACTTGGAGCGTTGAATGACTTTGGAAAAACGTATCGTCGCCCTATTGAGTGTGAGACCGACGAACACGCCGAAAAGCTACAGCAACTCCGCGCAATTATTGAGCCTCAAGTATTGAGGCGGCTAAAGACTGATGTTGCAAAAGAGCTTCCGAGGAAAATCGTCGCCGAATCCGCTCGTAAATTACCTATCTCCATGTATCAACGTGAGCTATATGGGCATGCAATAGAGCAGTACCGTTTGAGGCATGTCGATGGGTATAACGGGCCTTTTAAGAATCAGCTAGGGCTGCTGCACTTCCTGCGAAAAGTGTGTACGGATCCAAGAGAGCGAGGGAAAGCATTTGACCATGAGTCGTTGTCCGATGCTCGACAAAAAAATCCCAAGCTCGACTGGTTGATAAATACTTTGGAGCAGATCCAACGGCAAGGCGAAAAGGTAATCATTTTCTGCGAATTTCGCGACATGCAATTGGTGTTGGCCTACTACATTGAGCAAGTATTCAAGCTCCGTCCGGATATCATCAACGGAGATACCTCTGCAGCGGAGGCTAGTGCCGAAAGCAGGCAGAAGCGGATTAAGGAATTTCAGTCAGTCCCAGGATTTGGAGCCATAATTCTGTCACCGGTAGCGGTAGGGTTCGGTGTCAATATTCAAGCAGCCAATCATGTCATTCATTTCACCCGAACATGGAACCCGGCCAAGGAAGACCAGGCGACTGATCGCGCATACCGCATAGGGCAAACGAGGGATGTCTACGTCTATTACCCTGTTGTGTGTGCCGAAGAGTTTATGACGTTCGATGTTCTATTGGATCGATTGCTCGAAAGGAAACGCGGTCTATCTGGAGACATGCTTAACGGCACAGGGAACATTCTCCCGAGTGAATTCGAGGATGTGGTGGGTGTGGGCAAGGATGTGTTTGAGCAGCAAGTCTTGATTGAAGACGCCGATACTCTTGATCCTCTCTATTTTGAAGCGATGATTGCGGCGCTTTGGAAGAAACGGGGATTTAAGACAGTTAAATTAACGCCCGTGAGCGGAGATGGTGGGGTTGATGTGGTTGCAAAGACTATTAATGTGGGCGAGCTTATCCAGGTAAAACACTCTTCATCTGAGGACGGTTCTTTGGGCTGGGACGCCGTCAAGGAAATTGTCGCTGGTGAAAAACTATATGCATTCCAGTATCCGGGAGTGCAATTTAAGAAAATTGCGCTGACGAACAGAGAATTTAGTTCAAACGCACGTGCCCAAGCAAACCTCCTCAGTGTTGAACTAATAGGCCGGCATCAATTGACCAGCTTGTTGCAGGACCATCGCGTAACGATGACGGAAGTCGAAAGCTTCTTATTTTCATCTGAGCATGTGGCCGTCTGAGAGGCCCATAAAGCAACGGTGCTTTGTGCCTATCCCGACGTTTGTATATCGATGAAACGTAATAAGGTAGCACTAAGCATATAGATGGCTCGGACGTCTTCAGCGTCCACAGCTTGAGCCCAACATTTATTCAGATCCTCCGGAAGTGTTACTGATGGATCAGGCTCGCGATGAACCAAGCATTAAAAGAGAGGTTAGAACAACTCAAGCTTATGCCTGCCGACATGTCAGGCGCTATGCGGCTTCAACTCGAAGGTGGGATTGAGGTGCGTGCGGTCACACATCCCTTCTTCTGGCCTAGTGCTCATCAGATCACATTGTCATTAGTCCCGAAGATCTGCTTAAACACTTTCAAGAAAAGGTGACCATGGGAAAGCCTGAAGCCAACCTTGTAGAACTCGTCGGTTTGATCGAGCGCTGCCAGTTGTTTGTGGCAGATCTCCCTTTCGGCCACTCCTCCCATAAGGGGAGCCTCAGGTGACGCTCACCGTTCCGTTCCTTACCGATCTCGATCCGCAGGCTGCAGTCAAAGGATCCCGCGATCCTCTCGGGATCCAGACCATCTGGGCGCGTCTGGGGCGGCATGTTGTTGGGAACCTGACCACGGTCAGTACATCAGTGCGTGATTTTACGGCGTTGCTTCTTGGCTATTACTTCGCCGAGCGTGTCGCAAGCGAATTTGGCGGGGACGGGGACCTTCCGGTTTTTCTTCGATGGGAACAGCTTGCGGCCTACGCGCGGGGTGAAATAAACGGTGATTGGGCATTCCGCGGCGTCGAACGCGTGAAGAAGAACCTGCAGGGTGGCGCACCAGTCCGTCTCGGTGCGAACTCGACGGCCCAGATCCTCAGTAACCAGAAAACCTATGGCCTCTGGGGGCTCTACACGGTACCTGCCAGGTCTTCCGGACTGGTTGAAGGCAATCCGACCAGGCTCACGACGTCCGGTCGCCATCTTGTAGAAGAATTGTACTTGCCCATCTTTACAAAATGCGGGTTTCGGAATGCGGATGTGATCACGGCCCGGCTTGCAAAACCGTGGAGTGACCTCGACCCCCGGACGCCAGACCGTCGGGTCCTTCAAGCGATTGCAAAGGTTCTCGATAAGCGTATCGCTATTGCAGAGCGAGAGATATACCGCTTCCATCTCCTGCTAGGTGGCCCCCTGGACAGGACTGAAGGAGGCCAGTCCCTCCTCGTTGCGGCAATGGACTCCACACTTGATGATCAAGGGTGGGAGCTATCGCCTTCTCGAGTGCGACACCTAGCCAAGCAGTGTCGCGCGCAGAGTGAAGCCGGGGAGGCCGTGGCGGAACGATTGGAGTGTATCCGCACGAGCGAACTGCTGCTGGCGCCTGCAGTGGCGCTGTTCGGCCTATTACTCTCCAGCGATGGCCAGACGATCACTGAGCTGTCGCGTGTGGTCAGAAGCCAGTGGGGAGCCTCTGTTCGAACAATTGATGTGGACGCGGTTGCTTCTCTGGAGGCAGAACTGCGGGACTCCACTGGAGAGTCAGAAACGGGGGAGCGATGGGTGCAGATTGCACACACGCTTGCTTCCGGTGATTATGAGCGAGCCATCGGTTTGCTCATGGAGCAGAACAGTTCAGTTATGAAGTGCCGGGCAGGATCGGCACCGTGGGTGGACGTGAGCAACGGACGACTTCGCGTTAAGTTCCGTGACGATGGCGCAGAGTTGCCGAAGGGGTCAGAGCTGCCAGAGTACTGGCGGCACTCCTACTTTCTCGACTCGTTACGGTCAATTGCCCTCGCGTTGAGAGTCTGAGCCGTGGCTGAAATCCCTCACGCTGTCCTCTCCGAGCAACTCGAAGAAAGACTTCGCGGGCGCCGTCTGGTGGCTGCGGTATTTCTCACCTTCCGATTCGATCCCGAGTTCTTCGAGCAGGAGATCCTGCCGGTATTTCTCGATGTGCCGTTGAGCCATGCTAGTCCGATCAAGCTGGTGCAACTCGAAGATGCGCTGCGCTCCGTTCCCGACGGGGTGGCAGTCTACTACGACCAGAACGGACTCGTTCCAGAAGCCGGTCCCGCCCGCCTCGATGTGAAACGCATCGCGGTTCGCCATCGAACCGGCATCTTCCATCCCAAGAATGTCTTCGCGCTCGTCGAAGACCTCGAACCAGACGAGGACGGCCGTCGCCCGAGGGCGCTGGTCGTTGCCTGTTTGTCCGCGAACCTCACCCGGGCGGGTTGGTGGGAAAATGTCGAGGTGTGCCACTCTGAGGAAATCGCCAAAGGTGACTCCACGCGGCTGCGCGACGACCTCATCGGCTTCCTGGAAGGAATTGAACGACGGGTAGGAGAGAAGACATCTGATGGCCACGCCTCTCTTCGAGCCATTCGAAGCTTCCTACGGACGACGGAGCAACGTGCCAAGCGGTCGAGTGAAGGACTTCTCCACAGGCACTTCTTCGACGGTCGAACGTCGGTTCCCGACTTTCTCCGGCAAGTTGTCGGAAGCGGTCTAGAGGGGATGAACCTGGAGATTATTTCGCCATACTTTGATGAGGGACCGACGTCTGGGCCACTCGACGACCTGATCAGTCAGTTCAAGCCTCGTGAGGTGCGGGTGTTCCTGCCCCGGGCGCATACCGGGGAGGCGCTCTGCTCGCGCCAGATCTATGAGTGGGTTCGAAGTCTGCCGGACGTGACCTGGGCCATGCTACCTCAGGACCTGCTCAGAAGAGGCAAGAGCGAAGACGCGCGCCAGCGAACGGTTCACGCGAAGGTCTATCGGTTCTTTACGGGGCAGCCTAAGCGCGAAATCCTCTTCGTCGGATCGGTCAACCTCACGAGTCCCGCTCATCGGCCGGGCGGCAACCTGGAGACAGGATTTCTCGTGGAACTGTCCCCACCGCGTCGACCAGACTGGTGGCTCATGGCTGATAGCTCGCGTCCACGGGAGTACAAGCCGTGTCTCGAAAGCGAGGGCAACACTGCGAGCGGCGGTACCAAGTTATCCGTACGATTCTGGTGGAACACCATGGCGGCTGAGGTCTATTGGGACGATTCGTCGTTATCGCCGAAACTTAGTGTGACGGCTCAAGGTGTGGAGGTGTTTGAGGCGGATGCGCTGCCGTCGAGAGAGTGGCGGTCCCTTTCCACAGAGGCGTGCGCTGAGCTACATCGCGTACTCCGATCGACCTCTCTCCTTACGGTTGCCGGAGAGGGACAAGAGCCGAGGTTACTCCTTGTGCAGGAAGAGGGCATGTCACATCGTCCGTCTCTGCTATTCGAGCTGTCTCCATCAGAAATACTTCGGTTCTGGTCCCTCCTCACCGTGGCACAACGGGCCGCGTTCCTCGATGCACGGGCACCTGACGTCGCCTTGCTGGGTGAGGGCGCCACGCTCGTATCCCAAAGCGGACCTCTTGCTCAGGAATCCACGTTTTTCGATCGTTTTGCCGGGATCTTCCTGGCATTCGGAAATCTTGAGCGAAGTGTCCGGTGCGCCCTGCGCGAAGGTCGGAAGAGCGAGGCCACATATCGGCTGTTCGGGCAAAAATACGACTCACTCGGTACTCTGCTGAACAGAGTGTTCAAAGACAGCGCCGATGGTAAAGGCGACTTCATCGATCACTACCTGGTTGCCTTGTGTGCGCGGCAACTTGTTCAGGAACTTAGGCGAGATTACGCCGAGTTCTGGCTGGAGCATGTGTCGGACGCCGAGCACCTCCAAGAACAACTCAGGGCTGTAGCGCACATCCGCGACCGTCTCATTGGTCGCAATCCGACAGAAATGGCAGCGTTTCTGGACTGGTTTGACCGCTGGTTCCTGCATCGGGCTACGCCGGTCGTTCCGGAGGCGTCATGATCGACATCGCCACCGCGAGTCAGTTGTTGAGTTTCGGCGCTCGCATAGGATCCGGCCCCCGCGCAGAGGAACAGCTCGAGGGCGCAGTTGCGATCCACAATATCCTCGAGAAACACCGAGTCGCATACCTCGCTGACGAAGTCGGCATGGGGAAGACCTATGTGGCACTCGGGGTCTTAGCCTTGTTTCGCCATTTCCAACCTGACTTCCGTGTGTTGATCATTGCCCCAAGGGGAAACATCCAGCGCAAATGGATGAAGGAGTTCGGGAACTTTGTCGCCTACAACGTCAAGTACCCTGACCTCCGTGTAAGGGCAATCGATGGGCAGCCCGCCCGACCATTGGTGGCTTGCGAAAACCTCATCGACTTTGTTCGCGAGGTCGTCATCGACTCAAAGCGAGACTTTTTCCTTCGGCTGAGCTCGTTCAGCTTAGCCCTTAGCGACGATGTAGAACGGCGAGGCTGGAAACGTGTCCGCGACGACCTGCGGCGGGAAGTTCCATGGCTACCAGAAACTGCGCTCGATCTGAGATGTAACAAGGACGTTTTCAAAGACAACATTGCGAGGGCTGTCTGCTGCGCGTTGCCGGTCTTCGACTTGGTTATCGTAGATGAGGGGCACAATCTTAAGCATGGTTTCAGGGCCGGTGTCGCGGCCAGAAATCGGGTCTTGGCCTTGGCGTTCGGACATCCATCCGAGACTGGGGCTGAGCGTCAGTTCGCCGGGTATGGACCACGCGTGAAGCGGGTGTTGTTTCTATCGGCCACGCCGCTTGAGGAGACCTACCAACATGTCTGGAATCAATTGGACGTGTTCGGATTAAGCAAGGATTTTGGTGGGTTGCGCGAAGACACATTGACTGAAGACGACAAGAAGCAAGTGGCAGCCAAATTTCTCGTTCGCCGTGTTACCACGATGCGTGTTGGTGGAGAGGACCTGACGAAGAACCAATACCGACGAGAATGGCGTCGTGGTGGTGTTCACCATCACGACGACCCTATCCGCGTGGATGACGATCGCCAGCGGCTGATTGTGGCGCTCGTGCAAAAGAAAGTTGCGGAACTTCTTGGATCTGAAACATTCAACATGTCCTTCCAGATCGGGATGCTCGCCTCATTTGAGAGCTTCTTGGAAACGACACGCCTCAAGCGAGCTGATGAAGAAACAAATGGAAACTTTGACGACGCCGATCAGACGGATGACGTGCGGGACGAGGCTCTACGCATGGCAACCCGTGAGGGCATCGACGTTCGGGATGTGAATCGATTGGCACGCCACTACAGAGATGCTTTTGGCAAGGAGATGCCACACCCGAAGATGGACGCCCTTGTCGACTCTCTCAAGAATACGTGGACCACTGGGAAGAAGGCGCTAGTCTTCGTTCGCCGGGTTAAGTCCGTTGACGAATTAAAGCGAAAGCTCGATGAAAAGTACGATGAATGGTTGATTCAAGTGCTGCGTGAGCGACTTCCCCCAAACGTGTTGGTGCGTTTTGACGCAGTAGTACAGAAGTATAAGCAGGAGAAGCGATTGGCCGAAACAGCACGGCAGGCAAGAGCCACGGCCGTCCAGGCAGCAGAGACTGTTGGCGTCGATCTCGATACCGATGATCGTGGTGGCACGGACACGTTCTTCGCTTGGTTCTTCCGTGGTGAGGGTCCAAAAGGGGTCGTCAGTGGCGCGAATATTCAACGGCGCTTTATCCAGAAAGGGACTGCGTACTCGACGTTCTTTGAAGATAACTGCGTCATGGACCTCCTCGGGGCCAGGCCTGGTAGTGTAGCTGAGGCGTTGGGGAAGCGCCTGGAGATTGACGAACATTCGTTACGGCAGGAACTGAGCCGACGCGCCGCGAAGTACCTTGGTCGAGCCAAAAAGCTTCAGAGGGCTGATCGATTCGAGGCTGCGCAGGCAGCGGCCATTGAGCTGTTGAAGGAACAGCAGGACCTTCTGGGCGATCGCGCGCGAACCATTTGGCACGAGCGGTTCGAGACATCCATTCGAAACGCCCCTGCTGGCGAAGCTCCGGACGTAACCGATGCGTTGGAGCAAGCTACATTCTATACCGAGCTCCGGCGGCCTGATCGTGCGGAGCTGCGGAAGGCTTTGTGGCCAGGCTCTCGTGCGGGCTCAGAGCGCGAACGCTTTCGCGAAGAGCAGCAACGGGCCCAAGTGCTGGCAACCGCGGCGCGCCTCGGACATGCGCTCATTGACTTATACGTTCTGACGATCCAACGCCTTGGTAGCATCGAGCAGCGAACACTCGAGGCCGAAGGAGCGGACGGCGATGCTGCGGATCGCCGACGTATTGATGAGTATCTCGACTTACTCGAGGTGCAGCGCGTGACGCCTCTTGGTAAACGGGCATGGGGCGCTTTCGATGAACTGACTCAAATTGCCAAGAACTTCGACCTCATTCTCGACGTTAATGCCTCCGAGGCTCGCTCCATGCGGCTCGCCGAAACAGCCCGCTACTTTGGGTCCATTCTGCGAGCGCAGCAGCCCATCGGTGGGATGTCTGGTCAGATAAATAGGACTCTGCTCCAGCAGTTCCGAATGCCCGGTTATCCTTTTATTTTGATCTCAACGGATCTTCTGCAGGAAGGAGAGGATCTCCATACCTTCTGCTCGGCAGTACACCACTACGGCATCGCGTGGACGCCTTCGTCAATGGAGCAACGCGTCGGCAGGATCGACCGTGTGCGCTCACAGACAGACCGGCGTCTCTCTGGCCTCGACACGGTTCCTGATGGCGAGGATTTCCTCCAAATCTACTATCCGCATCTGGAGGCCACTGTCGAGGTGCTTCAGGTGCAGCGCGTCCTGGAGCGTATGAACACTTTCCTGCGGCTGATGCACGAAGGATTGTCTGTGCCGAAAGGCGACCGTCGGCGCGTTGACGTCAGTCGCGACATAGTCGACAGCCGTCGCACTGTTGAGCCAATCCGAGGACGACTCCATACTGCGTTTCCGATCCCAAAGTGGGCCCTTGAGGGGCGGCATCAGTGTTTGGAGTGCGATGAAGCGAAGACGGCCGCGATATGCGAGCGTTTCAAGCAGTTGGCGCGGGCAGAGTATGGCGGGCTTGCGATCGAGTGGGAACCGTCCTCCCGGAACGGGACACTGCTCGGGACGGTGAAACTTGCAACAGGGCGTATTCAGCCTATCGCATTGTTGCTCAAGTCTGATGGAGAGCGGGTCGTCGTCAGATGCGTGAGCCCAGTCGGTCTCGTGGAGCCGGAATCGACGGTGACCGCTCTGGAAGAAAGTGCACGGATGCGCCGAGCCAGAATTGGCGCGATTATCGGCCGCGATGAATCCTCGTATGACCTGACCGTTGAGGAGGATGTTTTGCTTGGGGATCCCGAGCATGATGTGTCACGCGTCACGATGCTGTTGCGGCGCGTGGCTGAGGAGGCGGACGCCCTCGAAAAGATTCATCTGCCCTCGCTTGATCAGACGCTAGATGTATTCGAGGGGGACCTCAAGCGTGAAGGAGGAGCAGGTCATGTCTGATTGGAGACAATTCTGCCGAGGCGCCGAGGGAGTGGTCATCGTCGGCGACGGCGTCGACGTGTTCCCATCAGAGGGGCGGCAACACCACATTGTCATTCGTGAAACAGCAGACACGTATGAGTTAAATGGAGTTGTGGCTCGCGCATCTGTATTGAGCACTATGCCGGATGTACCTCTCAGATCATGGCGACGTAATCGGGCGATGCAGCTAGTCGGATTCAGAGTCGATCAAAAGGGCCGTCTAGTGGGCGAAGCGTGGGTGCCGAAGGCTGGTTTGCGGCGCGACGAGTTCCTGATCTACGTTAGACGGGTCGCAGCCGAGTGCGACCTATTCGAGTACTACCTGACGGGGAAGGACCGAGAGTAGGGGGCAACTAGGTAAAGAACCATGGGCACGCGCTCCGTTTCCATTCTCCCTCCAGAGCCGAGATGTTTTCCTATACTGGGCACACAACATGTCTTGAGCCCTTCGATCATTACAACGGAAAATCTGTCAGGATAAAAAGTGGCATAGAGTGCAACTTGTACCGTCCCGAGTCTTTGCGGTCGACTGGTCGGGTGATAAGTGGAACGTTCGGCGCAAGCTTCAACCTTCCGTCGTCTTCGGAAGAGACATCAGGACGTCTGTAGTGCTCCCCTGAAATCAAGCCACCTGGATTGCTTGTTGCGCCCGGTATTGGACCGGACTTCGATACCCCAACGCCTGATGCGGCGCGCGTCGGCGAACGACTGGAAGGCGTGTTGCCAGACGCACTCTTCTTTCAGACTTCGAAAGAATCGTTCGATCATCCCATTCTGCTCCGGCGTATAGGGCGTGATGAACTCTTGCTGCAGGCGATCATCCCGACAGGCTTGCCGAAACCGCCGACTCTGGAAGATCAGACCATTGTCACTCCGCAGCACAGGCGCGCCTACGGGACGCAGCGTCCCGAACCGCGCGAGACAGGCCGCTTCGACCGCTCGTTCGGCCTCCTTCGCCCGACTCCGCAACGCGAACTCGTAGCCGATCACTTCCCGATCATGACAGTCGATCACCGCCGCCAGATGCGCCCAGCCGTCTAGGCCGCAGGGAATATGCGTCACGTCCATGGCCCACCGCTCATTGCTCCGGCTGGCCTGACTTACCCAGCCTCGAACGCGGGGGCGTGGTGTGGCGACACGGTGATGCACGAACCAGCCCTTCTGCTTCAGCACCCGATAGACCGCCTTCCGATTGACGACGAACCCATCCCGGAAGCGCAACAGCACCCACAATCGCCGATACCCAAATGTGGGGTGCTGCTGAATCCGTTCGCGCAACTGCTCTGTCCACGGCGGGTCAGCCGCCCTCCGGCGCCCCTCCGTCACGTCAGTCCGATGAAGGGCGGCGCGGCTCACCCCACGCACCTGACAGCTCCGCCGCTCCGAGACACCCGGCAGCGTGACTCTCACGCGTCGGATGTCTTCCGGTCTAAAGGGTACGGTTTCAAGGCCTCCCGCAAGAAAGCGTTGTCGAGGACGAGATCGCCGATCTTCTGTTTCAACTTCTTGATCTGTTCGTCCTTCACGGCTTCTTCATCCCGAGGACGACTCCGGAGCGCATTCTCGGCCCCCAGCAGAAACTTCTCTCGCCAGCCCTCCACCTCGGCCACGGTCAGACCATGCTGACGGGCGGCTTCAGCCACGGAGGTCTCGCCTTTCAAGATGCTGATGACGAGCGTCCCCCGTCGTTTGGCCGTCCACCGCTCAATCGGTTCAATTGCGTCTGCTCCCATCTTGCCACCTCCTCGGTCCGCTCAGGACCATGTCGTAGGGGTGGTCTCAATTTCAAGGGGAGCATATATGGACCCATCCCTCCTGCCAAGGGCTTCCCACCTGATGACTATGAAGGACGGACTGCAGGCATATATTCGGCCTTCGGGTGAACTGATCGGTCAGTTCGGGCCGTGATGGAATGTGCGCTCTTTCGCCTTATCAGGATATCGGCCTTCCATGGCCTGCTCCCCTTCCAGGGTTTGAAAGAGCTGGTCCGACCCATCTCGCCATCAACCGGTCTTACCTTGTGCAGTGACAAGTCGCATCGCACTCTGCTTCGTTAGGCCGCTCGTCGATAGCTGGTGCCTTGAGCCAAGAGCGCCCAGATGATTCGTGCGTTCTTATTGGCCACCGCCACGCAAGCCCGGTTGGTGCCTCGCTGATGGCGTTTGTCGGTAATCCATCGACTGCGGGCGTCCGACTTTGTCGCCGCCCGTGCCACGACAGCCCGAGCCCCGTGAATGAGAAGCGTGCGCACATAGCGATCGCCTCGCTTACTAATGCCCAACAACCGGGACTTGCCGCCACTGGAGTGCTGCCGCGGCACGAGGCCGAGCCAGGCCGCGAGATGGCGCCCATTCTTAAAGACGCGGGGATCGGCCACCGCGGCGATAATCGCCGTCGCCGTGAGTGGCCCGATGCCTTCAATCGCTATCAGGCGTCGGCAGCGCTCATCGCAGACACAGTGACGTGTGAGCTCTTGGTCGACCGCGGTGATCCGGGCATCCAGCCCCCGTAGCTCTTCGTGCAGTGACGTAAACGTCATCCGAGCAAGAGGCGTGAGGTCATTAGTCAGATCCTCGATGAGTCGGGGGAGGGCACGCCGTAAGGGACTCACCTGCTTTGGCACGACCACTCCATATTCCGCCAACAGCCCACGAATCTGGTTGGCCAGCGCCGTGCGTGCCCCGATCAGGCGTCGTCGCACTCGATGCACATTTTGCAGGTCTTGCTGGGCGACGGTTTTCGGAGGCACGAAACGCATGGTCGGGCGGAGGACGGCTTCACAAATGGCCTCGGCGTCATTGAAGTCATTCTTGTTACTCTTCACGTAGGGTTTGACGAACTGGGGGCTGATCAGGCGTACATCATACCCCAATGCCTGCAACGTGCGGCTCCAATGATTCGCCTCACTACAGACCTCCAGCCCGACGCGGCAGCTGGGGAGATTGGCCATGAATGTGACCAACGCGGCCCGCGAGAACCGCTTCTGGAACATGGGTCGCCCAGCGGCATCCCGCCCATGCACGTGAAAGACGTTCTTTGCGATGTCGATCCCTAGCGTCGTCATGCTCATGGCTCCCTCCTCAGTGAAGTGGTGGACTCATGTGACCACCACCATGCCAAAGTTAGAGGGATGGGTCCATTCCATTAGGATACTGTCTCCTTGACGGGGGAGCTTACGCAACCCCTCCTGATGCCTACGGCTGGAGCCCGAGAGGTCGGTCTCCTCAAAAATCGATTTTGAGATAGGTTCTAGAAAAATCGGCTAGCCTGTGGCCCTCCAACCCAGGAGGGTAGTCATGAAGAAGAGCAAGTTCTCCGAGGCGCAGATCGCGACGGCCTTGCGCCAAATCGATGCCGGGTCACCCGTGCTCGGTCTATCGCGCCCCAGAGAACGATAAAAGACATCTTTGAGGAGGCGGGAGCAAGATACAAGGTCAAAGCCTGGGAAGTCCAACTCTCAACAAGACATTTCAACCAATGGGATTTGTCGGTTCTGGGACACCGTTGAAGGCAAGATGGGATAGATTAAGGCCTATACAGTCCAATCTGCCTTTAAATCTTTTATCCAGCGAGAAATGAGATAGTTAATTGACTTCGGATTATCGGATGAAACGCTCCGATCAAATTCGCTAACACCAACGCCAGCCCAATTCGAAAATGCCTCATGCACTTTCTTGCACTCAGGTATGTTCTCTAAAAGAAGTAGGACGCTCTTTCCCTGTCCAACAAGAAAGCCTAGTTCATAAGTTAAATTGAGATTCAGTGGAGCTTTCTCGTCCGCTTCTTTCACGACTAGCACGATTCCGGCGTTGGACATCCACATCTTTGAGGACACTTCCTCGTATATGGTGACTGGCGCGCGACCACTTTTGACTACGCCTTCCAATGCAAAGCATTGGTTTTCCAAGAGTGACTTGCGAACTTCGTCGGCAATTCGTTCAGCCTCGTTATTACTTTCGGAGAAACGTCTCGAAATGAAGATTGGGATCTGTTTCTGTTCGATTTGCGGCTTGAAGTGCTCTTTTAACTTATCTATGGCCCAGGTCAGGTTTTCTGGAAGCCTGGCGACCACCTCTTCTGGATGGCGCGAATATATCCTTTTTGCAGCGTCTACGCCCCTGTTAAATCTAGCCTGAGCACGAAATCTCGCAGGAATCTCCCCGACATGTTTTCTTATCATCTCTTGCGTCGCTTTGATTTCACCTTCTGTTAATTCCTTAACTGGTTCACAGACTGCTACCAGCTCTGCATCTGATCCTCGACCGCCGCTCCTGCGCAACAAGGCAGACAGAATATTCACATTGCATTCCTCGAGAGCTTTGGTCACTGCTGCCACAGCCCCAGGTTCATCGCCATGCTTAATATGAACTGCTATTGCTCCATGACGAGGGAAGACATACCGAAGCACACGAGTCTCTGTGTCAGCTGAAACTACAACACGGGTGAGGTCGACCTTATGAATTGTTGATGCATATTTCTTTTCTATGGCTTCTTTCCATTTTACCTTTTTGAGCCATCCGTGATGTACCTGGGCCGTCCGTTGCCATGTAATCTGGGGAAGAGACAGGTCACGTGGTTCTCCTACGATGAAATCTAGACTGTTTAGCTCTTGTCGTAATCTTGAGATTTCTGCCTCAACATTTTGTTCTTTAGAAACTGGCTCGCAAATGAGGTTTACATGATGTAAGCCGTTTGTTTCGACCGTAACCGTTTCTGCGAGAGCGATATTTAGAGGCGACACTTTTTCAAAAACAGTGGCTATGAGACCTGGCCGGTCTTCTTTCTTACACTCCAGGCCAAACATGCGTTCCCATGAATTAGGGTTAAGTACAGTAACTATGAGATCTCCGACCTGCCGAGCATCTTTCTTGCTGGTGTCGATGTCGGTTAGCGCCACAAAAACTTGTGTATCATCGCTAAGTCCAAGAGGCGCTCTGTGCCACCAAGGAAGTGGCAGATCCGGATCTGTGGTCCCGGGGATACAGATCAAGTCGCCAAGAACTTGCATTTGTCACCTCGCATGTATGTGTCTTGCCAAACCTTCGCCTCGACCAATGACTTGTGAAGCTGGAATGCGTTCCTTCTGCAATAGAACGTCATGATAAGAGAGAGCGGAGCGGCATTGCACAATCAGATCTGCACTGATATCGCAGTAGATTCATGGTGCACGTATTTTAATGGTATGGACACCACGTTGCCTGTCCTCACGACCGAAAGCATCGGTAAGATCCTGTTTTCCCCGGGATGCACCTTCCCAAACTACCAATGCGAGAAACGATCTTCTGAGGCTGTGGCAATTGCTTGAGCATCATCAACCTCATCGGTTGCGTCTAGCGCGGGTGGGGGATGCGGCGTACAGCGGGCACCGAGGTGATTCAGCAGCATGCCCCTGAGGCTAAGAGCTTCATCCAGGCCAAAGCGCATCGGCACTGGCCGCTGAGTGAGGCGGAGCGTGAGAAAGTCGAACATGTGTTCTTGGTGATGACGCAGATCTTTGGATGGGCCAAAGTGCGCTACCGGGGGCTGGCGAAGAACACGAATTGGCTCTTTGTCACCAGCGGCTTGACGAATCTTTACCTGGCGCGACGGTCCAGCCGGTGGACGGGAAGGTAGGGGGCCGTGTCTCGGCTGGGCGGCCGTGCGCTGTCGGACGGTGGGCGAACCCCGACAAAGACGCTTGCGGCCATCTGATTCCCACCTGATTGCCCGTGTTGACCAACCCATAAATAGCTCGTTCATTGTAAACGTGAATCAATCAGACCTTGCCTATAATGCTCGGTCGTCCAAGCCCGAAAGCTGTGTTTCCACGGAGTTCCATCTGACCAAAATGCGTGATACTGCTACAACTTGTAACACTCGAAAGGTATGAACCATCTGCGTCCTTCACTGTCCCGTCAGATGTCTTCACTGGTTTCCGCCTAGAACAGAGTGCCCATTCGGAGTATAAAGCTCGCAGATCTGATTCGCCTGAACTCGGAGAACACATCATGCCATCGCGACATCGGATTTCTCTCTGTTCGGAGAGGGAGAGCATCTGTCGTGCCTGAGTGGGCTGGACATATTTGGTCCGAACTATCTTCACGCTCTAAGATTCTATATCTCTTTCATTCGTGAAAGATTCCGGATGGTTTGATGACAAATTACCAAGAGGAATCCTGCCTTATCGAGGTTGGTTCAGAGGTGGCATGGGCTACGTGGAGTACCGATAAAGATACATACTGTATCTAATCCGATCCAGCTGCTTGCTCTGATATTTCACTATTCCTAGATTCACCTTGTGGTGCATACGGTCTTTTGCCCTGGATTCTGAGGCTTCGGCTATGCACAGAGCCAGCATCCGACATTACTCCATTGAGCATCATCATTGCATGAAGGCGGCATGTGAAAGCAGTTTTTAACAATAACAATAAGATGGGCGGCAGCTGTTATTAGGCGGTGGTTTCAACCTAGGGAAGGTCTGATTTATTCCCCGCGCGTGCTGCGCTACCCGCGTAGCACAGCACCGATCAGGAGGCGCGCCCATGTCGCAACAGACCTTTGCAGAAGCGGGCTTTGAACCGTATCGGAAACTGACCCGCCGCGAGCGGTTTCTGGCGGAGATGGAGCAGGTGATTCCGTGGAGCGAGCTGGCGGCGGTCATCGAGCCGCACTATCCCAAGGCAGAGGGGGCCGGTTGTCCGCCGGTTGGAGTTGAGCGGATGCTCCGCATCCATTTCCTGCAACATTGGGTCACCCTGTCCGATCCGGCTGTGGAGAAGGTCAATGCCGCACCTAACATGGTAGGCGAACGATGCATGCTCAGATACAGATTAACCACAAAAGACGAGAACTACACTCGGTGGTACGAGAGGCAGCTATAACCATATAAGGAGGAGATCATGGGTTTAGCCGAAGCGTTTAGTGACACATTACAGGACCAACTGCAAGTGTATGCGGCGTGGTTTCCAGTGGTGAATACGATCAAGGTAGGAGATTTTGGACTTATTGAAGACGGCGTCTTCAGATCCATGGGCAATATCTCCAAGTTCGGCATCGATGTCGTGACAGCCTCCGGTAGAGAAGCTGAGATGGACTTTGTGTCGGATGGCACCACATTGACGAGATTTGTTGCCGGTGCTCAAGTCCCTAAGTACCCACCGGTGGCAAACCTCGATGCCAAACTCGAGTTGGAATTCAAGAGGGAAAACTCTTGCATGGTTAAGGCCAAATTCTCGGTAATCGATATGCAAGACATTCATGGGGTGGCTAGACGGCTCAAAGAGCTGGAGGAGTGGGATCGAAGCTTCAAAGTTGTGAGCAGCACGTATACGGGTGAGAAATGCATTATCATCGCGTGCCGAGAAGCAGGTACAAAAGTCTCATTCTCAGGTAAAGCCAATGTGCTGCAGCAGGTGGAGTTAGGGAAAGTTGAAGTGGCCCCCGCATTTGAGTCGTCTAGCAGTGCCTGTTTCAAAAGTGTCGGAGAGACGGGAGTCGTTGGGATTCGGTTGTTCAAAATAGGTTTTTTCGGCGGCATAGATGTTCTGGGGCACGACCCCAAAAAAGTAGAGGTTGAAATGCTGAAGGGGAAATTGCAGAGCGATTTGTAAAGTGTGACACGCCCTTCAGAGGTGATCAAGGGATCTCACAATGCGCTCAGAAATGATGGAGTTTCTTCGATTCGGGTCGAATGCCTCAGTATTGGAACAGGGACGGGAATATCTCGCTGTTTCAGGTGCGAAGCCGGTCCGTAAGTGTTCGACGAGCTATGGTCACGCCGACTACTTTGATGACTTCGGCAAGCTGCGATATTCGGATTCTGTCTCTGAGCAGGAACGGACTGCGGCCCTGGTAAGATTAGCAGCCGAGGCAACCCAAATGTTGGGGAGTCCACACTTCGGCGTTGAACCCACTCAGGTGGATCTTGTGATCAGTGCGGCGGAGTTATGGCTTCTACCGTTCGAAGCTGCCAACGATGGAACGGGGGTCCCGTTGTTTACGCAGCGGGAGAAGCCGCTCGTCTTAACTCGTCGAATTCGTGGAGAATTCAAGGAGCGGGCGCCAAGTTGGTCTCCGGTTCCACGGATCGCCCTCATCTCTGCGTCGCCCAAGTGGGCCGGTCCTTCTGTGCCGCTTACTCAACACAAGGACGCGATTCGGGCCAGTCTAAAGGCGTGGGTGGAGCCTTTGGAGGGGTATGAGGGTGTGGCTGACGATCGCAAGGTCCTCCATATTCTTGAGCATGCTACGCCGGAAGATGTCCGAGATCTATTTCAAAAGGCCAAGGACAAACCATTCACGCATGTCCATATTCTTGCTCACGGTATGACTAAGGCGAACACAAGAAATCCCTTAAAATCACAAATGGGTTTTGCTCTTGCAACAAAAGAGGAGCGACCCATGGATGCTGACTTCTTGGTGGAGGCGCTGAGCGCTCAAGGTATGTTGCCGCAGGTAGTGACACTGGCCGTTTGCGATGGCGCCAGTCAGGCCAACACCGTTGTGCCATATGAGAGTCTCGCACAGAGGCTGCATTTGGCTGGCGTCCCGATAGTCGTCGGTTCCCAGCTGCCACTCACCTTTGAGGGCTCGGTGCTGCTGGCTAAGGAGTTTTATAAGCATATGGGTGGAAAGGATGTGCGTGAGGTGCTGCATGGGACCAGGGTTGCGCTGTACGAGGAAAGGGAACGGTTACACTCGCATGATTGGATGAGCATGGTGTCTTATGTGCAACTGCCGGAGGGGTATTCTAATCACCTTCGAAGGATGCGCCTTGAGGCTTGCCTGGGAAAGCTCAAAGTCGCTCAAGGATGGGCTGACCAGGTTGCGAAATGTGGTCCGACATCGCAGCACGTCTTCCTCCAGGTGAAAGAGAGTCTGCAGGAAAGAATCGATGAGCTGAAAGATTTCTTAGGGGCAACGTCCACTAGACAGAACTCGAACGACCCACTGTATCAAGAGAACGCCGGCCTACTTGGCAGCGCCTACAAACGCTTGGCTGAACTTCTTGAAGTACAGCGACGGCGCGATCCAAATGTTCCAGTAACCGAGATTCGTGACGCACTTCAACAGTCCCACAAGGCCTACAGGGGCGGATATGAGACAAATCTCTCCCACCATTGGACCGGAGTGCAGTGGCTCTCTCTCGAAGCTGTCCTATCAGGCGTTATAGAGAAACCCGGATGTTGGTATGCCGCGATGCAGGCGGCGCAATTAGATGCCGAACGACCAGATGAACATTGGGCGTGGGGGTCGATCGCAGAGCTGTGGCTGTTGGCCATCTGTGCCACAAAGGAGGATGGATACGAACAGGCAAAGCAAGCTCTGACAATATTCAAGCAACGAGTCGCTAAATCGAAGGATGAGGCGTTCGCTATCGAATCCACTCGCCGACAAATGAATCGGTACGTTACCTGGTGGACCAAAGTGAACGGTTTTTTCCCACAAGCGGCGGCGGATTTATCAGCTCCGGCTCAGCAATTGATGAAAGCTCTCGATAGCTGAGCTGGCAGGTCATGGCGAGGAGCTCGAATAGAGCCTCGCATAAAGCTGATGCTTGATGGGGTAAAGACAAATGTGCGCAATAGAGAAGCGGTGAGTTGGTGGCGATACGAGCGTTTCTCAGCTTTGTTGAGGAGGATTTGGCGCGGGTCAACCTCTTTCGAGGACAAGCAAGGTTGGAGAGTTCCGACCTAGATTTTCATGACTACTCCATCAAGGAACCATTCGATAGTTATAACGCCCAATATATTCAGTGTGGGATTGCAGAGCAGATCAAGCTTGCAACTCTCACCGTGTGCCTCTACGGGCCTACCACATACACGAGCAAATGGGTGGACTGGGAATTGAAAAAAACGTTGGAGCTCGGGAAACCGCTGATGGGTGTGTCTCTCTATAGCGACGGAAGGATCAGGTACTATCCTGCGCCGTTAGAGCCTTGGCCAAGGGTTAGTTGGAATATCCATCAGATTGTAGAGGCGATGAATCAGCTGGTCGTGCAATACCGAGGGGTACGGTAGGTTGTCATCTCGTAAGGCATGCCAGAGCTCAGGCATATGACCACGATCTATCTCTCCTCCACCTTTGAAGACCTCAAGGACTTCCGACTTGCGGTCGTGCAGGCCCTACGCCAGAGCGAGTATCGCGTGATCGCCATGGAAGACTATGTGGCGACAGACCAACGGCCGGTCGATAAATGCCTCAAGGATGTAGAACAAGCCGATATCTATGTCGGGATCTTTGCATTTCGATATGGGTATATTCCGCCTTCTGACCATAACAATCCGAATGGGTTGTCGATCACCGAACTTGAACTCCGTCATGCGCAGCACCTCAACAAACCTTGCTTGACATTTCTCGCCGATCAAAAGGCGTCGGGGTTCCCACCCACCTCGATGGATGCATTTACCGGCGATGGTGAAGCTGGAAGGTACATCAAGCGGCTGCGAGACGAATTGGGCCGCGAACGGATGAAGAGCCCCTTCTCAGCGCCACACCATTTGGCCAGTTTGGTTCAGGCGGCAGTGACGAGCCATTTGGCACACAACCAACTTCCGTCGTCGGGTGGTCTACAAGAGCCTGCGTCTGCAACCATCACATGGGATATTGAGAGAAAGGGCTCACCATATCCAGGGCTCATGCACTTCACCCGCAAGTACGCGTCGGTGTTTTTCGGGCGTGACCTGGAGGTGGGCGAGATCCTCGACCGTGTCCGAGAGCCCGAAAGCCGATTCCTGCTGATTGGTGGAGCGTCGGGCAGCGGCAAGTCGTCGCTGGTGGAGGCCGGTGTCCTCCCACGAATTGAACAGGATGGGATGGGAGGAAAAACGTATACCTGCGTGCGCATGCTGCCGAGCCAGGGGAGCCATCCCTTTGATGCGTTGCTGCGAGCCCTGCACGCGTATGCCGAACGTGCGGGAATGAAGCCGTATCAATCGGCAGAACACCTGAGCAAACAACCAGGGGATCTCTCACGACATCTCCATGAGATTGTCACAAAGGGCTTGGACACCGATGGGTTGGTGGTGTTCGTCGACCAGATGGAAGAGCTATTTACCGTTCATGATCAAACCCAAGCCAAAGCGTTTCTTTCCGCGCTGTATCAGGTGGCCCAAGACGCTAGCCTGTATGTCCTGGCGACGATTCGGAGCGATTTTCTGCAGTATTGCTATGAACATCCGGATTTGCTGAAGGTGCTGAATGGACAAGGCTACTACGCGCTAGCCCCACCCGATGGAAGTAGTATCCACGACATGATCGCCAAGCCGGCGCGCTGCGCAGGGCTCAAAATTCCCGACAGGCTGGTGCGGCGGCTAGTGGATGAGGTTGGCCAGGAGCGTGGGAGTTTTCCACTGCTCGCCTTCGCCTTACAGCAATTGTTCGACAAGCGAGTGGGAGATGAACTGACTGAGGTAGCGTTTGATCATATGGGCGGGCTCGCCGGGGCCATGCGGACTCATGTCGCCTCTGTCGAGAAAACGATCTGCGAGATCACAGGGACTGATGACGGAGAGGTCTATGCGAAGCTGTTCGCGCCGCTTGTGATGATGACGATGGATCGGATGCCTACCCGGAGGCGGGCGGCGAAGGCGAGTTTTGATACCACGATGCAAGCCGTGATCGATCTCTTGACCAAAGAGCGCTTTCTCATTGCTGAAGGAACGGAACAGCAAAGCCTGATAGCAGTTGCGCATGAAAAGCTCTTCGAGGGCTGGCCAAGATTGGCCGCGTGGATTGAAGGTAATCGTGAGCAGTTGTTTGTTCTTCGGCAGGCGGAAATCGAGGCCACCGAATGGGAACGGCACGGGTATGACCTCAGCTATCTGTGGTCCGAGGAGCGCCTCAAAAAGCTGCAAGGGATAATCGACGGTCTGAGGCATGAGCCAGTGAATCACGTAGTACGACTGTATGCCGCACCACAATCCAAACTCATCGAGCGGCTTCAGAGCAATGCGCTCTCCCACAAGGAGCGGCTGAAAATAGGCCAGCATCTGGCTGCGCTTGGAGATCCGCGCGACGGTGTCGGCCTCCGTCCAAACGGCTTGCCCGACATCATGTGGGTCGAGATCCCTGGAGGAGAGGTGAAATTGGAGCGTGTCGACCACGTGTTCATAATCAAACCGTTCCGTATAGCCAAATACCCGGTGACAAACGCCCAATTCGATGCCTTTCTCAATGCAGGGGACGGGTATCGAAACGAGGAGTGGTGGAAGGATATCGACCAGAGCGAAGACGCGGTCACTCCATCATGGCAGGAAGTCAATGCACCGCGGGAAACCGTATCTTGGTTTGAGGCTATCGCCTTCTGCCAGTGGCTGAGCTATCGCCTAAACTCGACGATTCGTCTTCCCACCGAGTGGGAATGGCAGCAGGCCGCGACGGATGGTGATCCACGGCGGAAGTATCCGTGGGAAGGAGGCTGGGATCCCGTCCGCTGTAATAGTGCGGAAAGCGGGTTGAGGCAGGTGACGTCTGTCGGGATGTATCCACAGGGAGCGACGCGGCAAGGCGTGCTTGATATGGCGGGCAATGTCTGGGAATGGTGCCTGAATACCCAGCAAAAACCTGGTGAGCTGGAGGCGGTGCGTGTTGACAACGAGGGCGGCAAGCGCGTGATTCGTGGCGGCACCTGGAACAACGAGCCAGAGTTCTTGCGTGTATCGTTCCGGTACGGGCTCAACGCTGACACTCGGCTCAGCAGTATCGGCTTCCGTCTTGCCCAGGACCTTTCGTGATTCTAAATGTTGTGCTCTCTTAGCTATCGAGTCCTATCACGAATCACTCGCATGAGGTAATCCATAAAGTGATTCAAAACCCCATACAAATGAGACAAGCTCCGAGGATAAATGTGTCGGTAGCTGGGATTTCCATACTGGTTGCACGAGTATGAGCAGAATCTTAATTTCCTATCGACGCGAGGATAGTGCCGATGTCACGGGGCGAATTTATGATCGGCTTGTTGAAGAGTTCGGTTCAAGGACTATCTTTGAGGACGTCGATTCTATTCCACTCGGCATCGATTTTCGCACGTACCTAGATGAGCAAGTGGCCAAGTGTGAAGTGTTTCTGTCGGTAATCGGTCGGGATTGGATCAAAACACGGAGCGGCAAAGGTAAGTACAGACTTGATGATCCAGACGATTTTGTTCGTATTGAGATCGAATTGGCGTTGAAGCGACAGATTCTATTAATTCCGGTGCTCGTCAGCGGCGCTAACATTCCGCTAGCCGCTCGGCTCCCGATCAGTCTCCGAGAGTTGTCATACCGAAATGATATCCCAGTACGGGCAGATCCTGATTTTCATAGAGATATGGATCGGTTAATTGAGCATCTAAAGCAACAGGTCAAGGATGTGAAAGAGCATCACTTAGAACCCTACTATGCCGTTCAGGCTAAGCAACGGCTTAAGACCGAACGAAGCACTCTCAATGTCGTACCGCAGTCACGTGAACAGCCGGTCGACATGGTTAAGGTGCCGAAGGGTCCATTCCTGTACGGAAAAACGAGAGACCGTGAAGTGATTGATCACGACTTTTGGATCGATAGGTATCCCGTGACGAATGAGAAGTTTCGCAAGTTTATCCTAGAAAATGGCTATGGGAGTAAAGCCCATTGGTCGCCTAAAGGGTGGAAATGGAGGATAGAGAACGATATTACGGTTCCAAGATATTGGGATGATACGAAATGGAATAAGGCCGATCACCCAGTTGTGGGAGTCAGCTCTTACGAAGCAGAGGCCTATGCGAAGTGGGCAGGGAAACGCCTGCCAACCGAGCGAGAGTGGGAAAAGGCCGCACGCAGCCAGGATGGACGTATATATCTATGGGGAGATGAGTTTGACAAAACTAAATGCAACAGTCCGAAACTATATACTACTCAGATATTGACTGCTCGTACGACGCCAGTCACTCAGTATCCAGAGGGGGTGAGCCCTTATGGATGCTATGACATGGCAGGAAATGTCTGGGAGTGGTGTGCCGATAGGTATGAGGCAGAAGAGCCAGATGCGCACGGACTCCGGGGCGGTTCCTGGTTTCACGGTCCTGTGGAACTCGGTTCTTCTGACCGATGGTGGGGCGGAGCCAATCGGACCAATGACCTTGGCTTTCGTCTCGTCCAAGAAATTGTTGAGTAAGGATCCGCCTTTTCTGCTCGTGCCCCGTGCGAAAGGGTTTACAGGCTGAGCTCCTTGCTGTTGCTGTGACCTATTGAAGGTTAACAAATCATGACCGAACAATCCCTGCCAAAACATCAGGTGTTCGTAATCTACGGCAGAGATCAACTTGCTCATGAACATCTAGCAAGGTTCATCGAAGCCCTAGGGTTGGAAGAGTTAGCGTTTGAGCGTATTTCGAATCAATTGGGCCCAGCTCCCTTCATAGCGGATATCGTTACCACCTCGATCGAACAGGCGGACGCGGTCATTGTCTTGTTTACGCCTGACGAACATGCTGCTCTCTTTGGAAAGAAGGATGAGGCAAATCAAAGCGAATCTGAGAGGTACCTCATCGATGAAGAGGGCGGTACCCGCTGGCAAGCGCGCCCGAACGTGCTTTTTGAGGCAGGCGTGGCCTATGGTACGAAGCCAGAGAAAACAGTACTTGTAACGATTGGAACAGATGTACGTCTGTTCTCGGATATGGGCGGCAAACATTTTGTGCAGCTTGCTGAAGAAGGAGGCAAGAGAAAACTTCGGAGTAGGTTAGAAGCAATCCTTGGGCCTCTTAAGCCTGAGCGTGACGACTGGGAAACGCCTGAGGTATCTGGGGACTTTGCTAGGTGCCTGAGACCGCGATGGGGGTTCTATGACGAGATCGGTAAACTTGAAAGTCATTTGCGGTTCCGATCCATTAGAGAATGCACCTTATTAGATATTGTTGCCGAGATAGCATGGCTCGATGTGAAGAAAGACTGGAGGGTCTTACGGGAAACCGATTTCATTACGGCCATAGGCCAGCGATTTGGGAAAACCGTCGCGAACGAGTCTTACTGGTGGTTGATCGTCTATGGGTTCTTCCAATTTAGTGGAGTGGATGTTTGGTTCGAGGATGGGAAGGGCGAGCCAAGATGGACGGACTCGATCAATTATGCGCGATGGACGGAACGAGCCTTTGCATTAATTGAGAGATGCAGGGCCAGGCCTCGTCCGAGCCTGGGCCAATCGCCTACCACGGTATTCTCTAAGTCAAGATCAAAAACGAAGCCTTAAGAGCTAAATCACTACAGTGTGGCCGAATTAGATAGAGAAGGAACGTGCATTGGTGAGGGGAGCTGTGGAAGTAACGTTCCGGTGAAGCTCAGGTTGGGTTTATGAAATCATCTGTGTACGCTGTTTAAGCGGACTTGAGAACCAATGAGTGACAAGTTACGAGTTGGGATACAGCGAATCAAATCCAACTTATAGGAACTACCATGCTGCCCTTGTGTTTTGTGCTTATGCCGTTTGGAAAGAAGCCGGCTGCTGAGGGCCGGTTGGTGGACTTCGATGCTGTCTACGACCAGCTCATCCAGCCGGCGATAGTGGCTGCCGGACTTGAGCCGTTACGGGCTGATGAGGAAATGACCGGTGGTGTCATCCACAAACCCATGTATGAGCGGTTGATCCTCTGTGAGTACGCGATCGCTGATCTCACTACGGCGAATGCCAATGTCTTTTACGAATTGGGATTACGCCATGCCATTCGACCGGCCAGCACCGTGCTGCTATTTGCCCACGGCCTAGGGCAGCTTCCATTTGATGTAGCGCCGCTCCGCGCCGTTCCTTATCAACTCGGCGCTGACGGCAAGCCATCAGCGAACCATACGGACCTGAAGTCGTTGACCACAAAGTTGCATGATGCGCGCAAGATGATGACGGACAGCCCAGTCTTCCAGTTGGTAGAAGGTTTCCCCGAAATCAAGCGGCTGAAGACCGACGTGTTTCGAGATCGGGTTCACTATTCCGACGGGCTTCGCCAGAAACTGACACAGGCCCGCAGGGAAGGAATCGATGCGGTACGGGCTGTCGAACAGGAACTCGGGGCAGTGCACGATGCGGAAGCGGGAGTGGTGATCGATCTGTTTCTCTCCTACCGGGCCGTGAAGGGATGGGAGGACATGAGCGCGCTGGTGCAGAAGATGTCCTCCCCATTGGCTGCCACCGTGCTGGTGCAAGAGCAGTTGGGATTGGCATTGAATCGGGCTGGTCGGGGAGTAGAGGCGGAGCGAGTGTTGCTCGATCTGCTGGCCAACCGTGGGCCCAGCAGCGAAACCTATGGCATTCTCGGGCGTGTCTATAAAGACCGATGGGACGCGGCTCTCAAACTCGGTGAAAAGGTACTTGCACGCGGCCTACTGGACAAAGCCATTGAGGCCTACCTCAAGGGTTTTGAAGCAGATTGGCGCGATGCCTATCCCGGAGTTAACGCCGTGACCTTGATGGAGATTAAAGATCCTCCGGATCCGCGACGTGCGCGACTCATTCCAATCGTCTCGTACGCCGTGGAACGACGCATCGCTTCGGGCAAGCCAGACTATTGGGACCACGCGACGCTTCTTGAATTGGCCGTGCTTGCCAACGAACAACAGAAGGCTGAGGCAGCGCTGGCCGATGCGTTGGCCGCCGTGCGAGAAGCTTGGGAGCCGGAGACAACGGCGAGAAATCTCAGGCTGATTCGTGAAGCCCGTGAGCGGCGAAACGAACGCATTGAATGGCCAATCGAGATCGAGAACGAACTGGGGCGTCGCTCGAAGCAGTGAGGCTTGGAGCGATCTCCCCATGGCTACTCTCCGGGTAGAGGTTACGAGGGTGTGGAATAGGATGTTCATCACACGATGAAAATATTCCTGGGGTTTTCATGGCCAACTCATAGCGAAGAGCTTTGTTGAAGAAACGCTTTGAGTAGTTGACGTGTAAGACGCTTTTTATCAAATGCGGAAAGAGCAGCACCTGAGCCCATCCCCACTATGAAAATATTTATTTCTTATGCTCGGGCCGATGACGAGAGGTTTGCGTGCGATCTCTATCACCTGCTTCAGGAAAATGATTTTGACGTTTGGTGGGACAAGGAAAAAATGGAGAGTCGTGGGTTGACCTTCCATCAGGAGATCCGCGATGCAATAGCCGAAACAGACCGCGTGCTTGTAGTTGTGGGTCCTGCTGCTCTCGCGTCTTTCTACGTAAGAAAAGAATGGGAGCATGCACTATTGTATGCGAAAGCTGTCACTGCAATTTTAAGGGTCGGAGAGTATGAGCAAATACCGTTGGAACTTCGTAAGTATCACGCAGTAAATTTTACGGAAGAATCACCTTGGGATTCCTCCGTGGAGGAGCTTCTTCGGATTCTTCGCACGCCGGTGCAGCCTTTGGGACCTATCCTCACGTCCATGCCGTCGCTACCACCGCATTTCCTGCCTCTGTTTGAGCTATTGCAAAGATTGCGAGATAGAATTCTGACTGACGTTCGGGAGGGGAGCCTAGTCGATGGAGATAACAGAGTTACAGGAATATGCGGGATCGGTGGGGTTGGTAAGACATCATTAGCAATTGCTATTGCACGGTCCGTTGAAGTCCGACGAGCATTCAAGGATGGCATTATTTGGCTCAATGTTGGGCCTGAGGCCAATGCTGGCACTCTTCTGCGTCGGATCGGGGTGGCGCTAGATGATTTACCGTATCACTATGCGGATGTTGAAACGGGGCATGCTCGCCTAATCCAGATTCTTCAGGAGAAAACATGCCTTATAGTTATGGATAACGTATGGGAAATGAGGAATGTTGCCCAAATTCGAAGTGCTCTCGGGACGCGCGCTAGATTGCTTCTTACGACGAGGAACGCAGGGGTGCTAACTAGCCTGGGGATCCAGCCTTCTGAAATAGACGCATTCGGAAAGTACGATTCTTTGGCGCTGCTTTCTTTGTGGGCCGATCAGATGATTGAAGAGCTGCCGTCGGTGGCTGGAGTCATCGCTACACGTGTTGGAAACCTTCCACTGGCTCTCGCCTTGTGTGGAGCGTTATATCGAGACGGGCTCGATTGGCAGGCCATTATTGAACTACTCGACACAGCGAATATGGAGGCTGTTGCCCGTGAATTTCCTGACTACCCTCACCCAGACGTATTCCGAGCGTTTCAGGTAAGCTTCGAACAACTTACCCTCCGCGCACCGCGCAGTGCAGCGCGTTATCGCGAGTTGGTGATATTTACAAAGGGCCCTGTGCCCACCACCGAGGCTATCTCGATACTCTGGAACCAGACGGCCCAGCTATCCGCAGCCGAATGTGAGCGCATCCTAATCGATTTATCACAACGGGCAATGGTTAGAGTTCGGAAGGAAATCGGACAGGTTTCTATCGAATTGCATCCGCTGCTGCAAGACTTTATCTGTTCCCTGGTCAAGGAGGGCACTGCCAAACTGCATGCGCACCTCGTGGAAGGATGTAAGGCGAAGTATCCCGATGGCTGGTATGCATGTGGTGTGGAACCATATCTTGTGCAAAAGCTGCCGTATCACATGAAGGCGGCAGGGTGCATGGCTGACCTGCGAGCTTTGTTGAAGGACCAGCGGTGGCTCGCTTCAAAAATCCACAGAAGAGGTGTTGTTGAAACGGTTTCAGATTTTTCGCTCACCACAGGCGATCAGGAATTGGATGGTTTGAGTAGGGTACTTGAGTTGAGCGCAACGCAGCTAGAGCGTGACAGTGGACAGCTTGTGCCGCACGTGTGGGCGCGGATGATTCGATCGGTCGAAGCAGAGATCGTCGGTTTACGGGACGAATTTGTTGAGGCGTCAGCGGGGCCATGGCTTAGGACACTTCGACCGAGCTTTGAACCGGTTGATGGTCCATTATGCTGGAGCATCACCCTTGAAGAGCATCCCTTCTCATTAGCTGTAAGCAAGGACGGAAAGACTGCTTATCTTGGCGGGAAAAATTCTATAGCCGTAGTGGATATCAGTCAGCGACGCAAGATTGAAAATTTAACTGGATCGCAAGGTTCCGTCTATGCTCTTTCGATTTCTCCTGATGGGAAATGGCTCGCCTCAGGTACAAGCGAAGGGGATATAAGAGTATGGGATTTGGAGCAAAACCGAATGTCTTTTTGGGTGACAGTCTATTCCACTGGAACAGTAAAGGACCAAGTGGGTGGAATCTCGTGGTTCCCTGATTCCAAACACATCGCTACGGGCTCTATTCTTGGAGGAGGTCTGGCTGTATGGAATGTGTCAACCCTAGGACAAGGAGCTCTCTGTCGAATGGAGCCACGAGGATCCACGCTGCATGCTCTCTCACAGCTTTTGGATGGCCCGAGTTCTAAAGAGAACCCAATATTGTGCGTAAGAAAAGCACATGAGGGCTACGTGAACGCCCTCGCTGTAGCGCATGACGGAAAGCGTATTGTTTCTGCTGGTTCTGACGGCAAGGTAAAAATCTGGGACGCTTCTAGAGTAGGCGGGGGAGGGGTATCTGAAGCTGTTGGAGTCGAATTACCTCTGGTGGATTCAATTGCTTGTGGCTCTGGAAGCATTAGTGCTGTGGCGCTTTCAGAAGACAGCCATATGTTATTTGGGGGCTCCAGCGATGGAAAGGTCCGAGTTTGGGATTTCGATCGTGGAGTTTCTAGTGAGCTTGGTGAGGGCAAATGGAGAGTCACGGAGATTCTCCTTGCACGCAAGCAAGGCAGAGTGATCTCCGGCGGAGCTGACTCAATAATTCGTCTCTACGGACTGAAGGAAGAAGAAGCGCAAGTTGATCTTCAAGGTCATGGAGCCAGCATTACATCGATTGCTCAGTTGGGAGAAAGTAGTCAGATCTTGAGTTGTTCTGGTGATATGACCTTAAAGTTGTGGGATCTGAAAAATGCAAAACCCAATAGCTTATTCCATAGACATAAAGCGGAGGTCATATGTGTGACCCTTTCTGATAATGAAGGTGCGTGCCTTACCGTCTCTAGAGACGGAGAAGTGATAAGGTGGTCTCTCAGTGATATGACTGTTATTGAAAGATATGGGGGGCATGATTTCTGGGTTTCTAAAGGAAAGGTTTTGGAGAGCGAGTGTGTAACGGTATCGGCGACATCAAACGGGAAAACGGCCTTCGCAGGCAACGATGATGGGTCAATTGTGAAGTGGAGACTGGACAAGTCTAGGCCCTCCGTATTAATCCGGCCACCTGATCCTAGGAGACAACAATTTGAGGAGAGATGCAAACACTCTCCTCAGGCGTTTAACGCGAGCTTGTTCAATGGAACATATGACAAACTAGTAACTAGGTTATCAAGTGCTGTATGTAAAATTGCGGTGTCCGGAGATGGACGGTGGCTGGCTTGGTCTGAGCGCGATGGTTCCTTTAAAGTTCTTGAATTAGGATGGATTAAGATCGGGCTTGTTGATTTGGCCTCGAGCATTGATGGAACTGTGTCAGCACTGGCATTCAGTCCTGATAGTCGTAGTCTTATAATTGCGATGGCTAGCGGTATCATTAAGGTATGGAACATGAGGGCTAGTAAGTGGATGGAGCCATGCCAAGAGGTGTTAAAGTGCCCCACTGCCGTAGCGATGTCTCCGGATTTAAGATGTGCAGTGGCGGGTGACCATGAAGGTCGTGTTGCAGTCTGGGGACTAGGGCGAGAGAATCCTGTTGCCACTCTAGTTCTAGAAAACTCTGTGAAATGTTTAGCAATCTCCCAGCTCAGCAATTGCATAGTTGTAGGAGATGCTGCGGGGAATGTGCATTTCTTGCGTTTAGAAGGAGCCCCTGGATGGTAGCGATACCCTCAAACTTCATTGATTGATAGAAGCAGCTAAGGAAGGTCTGATTAATTCAGGATTTTGATCAGTCGGCGTCTAAAACACAGGGAATCTAACTCAGCGCTGCCTGGAACTTCGAATTAATCAGACCTTCCCTAAGAGATTGCGATGTGTCTTCGTTTCGACCTTCACCAGACTTGCCTAGTTGGCCCAGTGTTCTTAACGAGAGCAGACGACTTCTTCGGCGATCGGTTGTTCCTGACGTTGTGCGACGAACTTGCTTGGGATTAGGTACCCAAGCGAGCTGTGAGGTCGACGCTGATTATAGTCCACGCGCCAGGCTTCAATGATTGTAAGCTCCCCGGTCAAGGAGACACTGCCAAGGGGAAACTTCTCGCTTCTCGACGTTGGCCTTTTTCTGGGACGTCTACTGCCAATGTCGATGCATTTTTTCGATCTGGCGAGAGGAGTTGATGTGTTTAAGCCTGATGCAAGTACTTGAAATCTCGTTGCTGGAATGGACTTCCACAGATTTTGCGAAATTCACGCAAGCTATTGAATACAAATGTAGTTTTGCAGGCAAGAACGGCCCTTTTAAGGCGAGGGTCCTGGGTTCGAATCCCAGCCGACTCACCAAATCAAGCACTTACGAGTTTTGCCACTTCCACAGGACTGCCAGTGGCAGTAAAAAACGTGTTTTTGTTGGGCTAATTCGACTGTTCCGAGGCGAGGGCCCCCGGCTCAGTACATTCACTACTGTGTAGCCTGTGACTAGGGCATGAAACGATTGTCCTGTCATTGCGCAGCGTGTCAGCTTCTTCACATCACTGATTTCAAGGCCGGCATTTTGCTGATCCCCATGACAAGGGTATCTTTAAGCGGTTCTATTCCCGCCAAGCTCGGCAGGACTTGCATAATCGCTACTAATATTGGTAGCGTCTGTACTAGTGTGTCAAGATGGATGCGTCCAAATCTGCTTCTGCGTACAAGGTCATCTTTTATCGGACGCCTCAGGGTGCTGAGCCGGTCAGGGAATGGCTACAGTCTTTGAATAGAAGTGAGCGGCTTCAGCTTGGGCAGGCGATTCAAGTGTTGCAAATGAATGGTCCTGCGCTGCCCATGCCGTATGCGTGCCCGCTGGGGAGGGGGCTCTTTGAGCTGCGGGAGAGAGTGGGAAAGGTTCGTTATCGGATTTTCTATGCGTTCGACGATGGCAGGGTCGTGGTACTTCTTCATGCGGCGATGAAGGACCAGCGAGTACTGGCAGACGATCTCGCACTGGCTCGGCGAAGGTTGAAGGACTATTTGGAGCGGAGGTAGGCGATATGAAGACCAGGAAAGTATCCAAAGCTGCTGGAAGTTCATTTGATGGTTGGTTGAATGAACAAGGTGACGTGTTCAAGGCCGAGGTGATTGCCGGGGCGATGAAACGTCAATTTGTGATGAAGCTTCGGGCGATGATGAAGGCCCAAGGCATCGGCGTGAACGCGCTGCAGAAGATGTTGGGCACAGGACCTTCTCAGGTGCAACGACTATTAGATCCCGAGGATATCGGCATTTCGTTGAAGTCAATTGCCAAGCTGCTCGCCGTTCTTGGTATGGCCGGGCAGATTGCCGTTGAGCCAAAACCGTCGAAGAAACAGGTTGCTTGAGTGTGGTTGCTCCAGGGGCTCCACAATTCTCAGAGCCGCAGCTCTGCGCTCTCGAGCTGCGACTCAAGCAGCTGGATGTCGAAAGGGCTGAGGTCCTTCAGGCTATCAAGGAACTCAAAGGAGCGAGTGATCGGGAAACCGAGTCAACTCAGGTTACGGAGCGCTCACTATTAGGTAGGCCGCTTCGAGACTCAGCCCCCGTCACTCCAGAGGAACAGCTGGCTGTGTTTCTGCAGCTGTTCCGTTGCCGTGAAAGCGTCTATCCCAAGCGGTGGGAAAATGCCAAGTCGGGAAAGACCGGGTATGCTCCGGCCTGCCGTAATGAATGGGTGCCGCCTCTTTGTCAGAAGCCAAGGATCAAATGCACCGATTGTGGCCATCAGGCGTTTCTTCCTCTCAATGAAGAAGCGGCCCAAGCGCATCTTCAGGGCCAGTTGACGATCGGAACGTATGCGATTGATGCGGATGATTCGTGTGCGTTTCTCGCGTGCGATTTTGACGGCTCAGGATGGAAGGAGGATGTCAGCGCGTACAGAGAGAGTGCAAAGGCGCTTGGAATCGAAGTGGCTGTGGAGCGATCCCGTTCTGGGCAAGGAGCTCATGCATGGATTTTCTTTGACGGAAAAGTTCCCGCTAGACTCGCTCGCAATTTGGGCACGCTGATTCTCTCGCGTTGTCTTGAGGCTCGGCACCAACTGAGCATGGACTCATTTGACCGCTTTTTCCCCAGTCAGGATTATGTGCCCAAAGGTGGGTTCGGGAACCTGATCGCGCTGCCTCTGCAGAAAACACCCCGAGAGTCCGGCAACAGTTGTTTCCTGAATGAACGGCTTTCCGTCATTCAAGACCAGTGGGAATATCTGGCGCACGTGAAAAGGCCCCACTATCAAGAGGTTCAACGCCTGCTCGACCGATTCCTTCCAAGCCCCCCGAAAGCTTCGACGCGAAACGAGGCCTTTGACGATGTCGCATGGGTAACGGACCGATCGCTCATGGATGCCGAAATCGGAAGAATGGATGACGCGGAGCCCACTATCGAAGGCACTGTCGAACTCAACGTTGGTTCCATGATTCTCGTGCCCCTCACAGGATTGCCAGAAAAGATCGTTGGAAGACTCAAGAAAACGGCGAGCTTTCCCAATCCAACGTTCTACAAGTTGCAAAGAATGAGGATGCAGACCTATCCGCATGCGCGATTTATTTTTTCCGGAGAGTTGCGCCCGGATGAGATGATTTTACCTCGCGGCCTGCTCGACCAGATTGTCCTTGTTCTCAAGAGAGCTGGTGCGCACGTCGTCAAACGCGATGAACGGCTGGCCAAGAGCCGAATCAAGGTTACATTCGCTGGAGAACTGACTCAATCTCAGAAAGAGGCGGTCAAGGCACTCAAGAAAACCGACATTGGTGTCCTCGTTGCTCCCCCAGGTTTCGGTAAAACGGTGGTGGGTTGCGCGCTTATCGCCGAACGACAAGTGTCCACCCTTGTCTTGGTGCACCGACAACCTCTTCTCGACCAGTGGAAGGAGAGCATGATCAAATTTCTTGGACTCAATCCGAAGGATATTGGGATTCTTGGGGGCACGATAAAGAAAACAACCGGTAAGCTTGACCTGATGATGCTTCAGACATTGACTCGAAGGGGAGACCTCCGCGAGATCGCTGGATGCTACTCGCACGTCATCATTGATGAATGTCATCATATTCCGGCCGTGTCCTTTGAGGGAGTCCTCAAACAGCTCCCCGCACGGTATGTGCTTGGGCTGACCGCCACGCCGCATCGAAAGGACGGACTTGAGGCCATTCTCTTTCAGCAGTGTGGTCCGGTGAGACATGAAATTGTGTCTGCAGATGAAGGCGAGCTCGAAAAAACCGTCACGATCTTTGAGACCGGGTATCGCTCGCCCAGCGAAGTGGGACCGAAACCGGCCTACCATGTCTTGATTCATAGTCTTGTGAACGACGCTGAAAGAAATAATCGGATCGCGACAGACGTGGTGAAGGCGCTTTCAGCAAAGCAATTTCCGCTCTTGATTTCTGACCGGAAGGAACACCTTGATACGCTGACAACGGGAGTCGAGACCCTGGCGAAATCGGAGCCATCGTTGACTCAGCTCGCGGTGGCTCGGCTCGATGGCGATGTATCTCTCAAAGAACGACGTTTGGCTCTTGAACGAATCCGTGAGATCAGAAGCCAAGGCCTGCCCCTGCTCGTGGTAGCCACGGCGCCATTGATCGGCGAAGGGGTTGACCTCCCTGAACTGGATACGCTTGTCTTGGCGACACCGCTGTCATTCGAAGGACGGATGGTCCAATATGCAGGCCGACTCCATCGCCTAGTTGAAGGTAAAACCCATGTTCGAATCGTAGATTATGTCGATTCGAGTAACGCCATGCTTCTGAACATGTATCGGAACCGAGTCAAGGCGTATCACAAGATGGGATATGAGATTCGAGAACCCCATGACATGCTGGGCGGAAGCCCATCGCGAACGCGCTGGAAGGTTGCGGCCGCAGAACAGCAAGGGCTTGATCTAAGGTAAATGTTGGAGTTTTCTCAGAATGACTGAGGCCGAGGACAAAGTGGACGCCTCATCAAGGTGACCGTTCCAAAGGAGAGTTGGTTCGTGACGCGACCTGTCGGCACGAGGTGATTGGTCCTTCTCTACTGCATCGATCTATACGATTTCATACCTGGCCGGCATGGAGTATTCGGATATGTCGGCGGCGTAAACGTTGATCAAGGACGCTGGCCAGCACAGGGCATCTTGACCGTCAGCCTGCCAAGCGCGCCGTCTTTATTGCCAACGTCCAGGGGGCTCGCAAGCTGAAGAAAGAGCCGTACCGGATCTCTCTCCGTCATTGTGATCGGCCACATCGCCGTATGAGAGGCGGTGTCTGCCTTGCCGGCTAATCGGATAACAGTGTTGGCACTTGTGAATATCGGCCAACGGTGTAGTTCGCCCCGGGTTATGCAGCGTGTTATTCACCTTTGAGAGCCGGTATATTTCCTCGGCAAGTATTTGTGATAGTCAAGGTTTGTTACGGATGGCGTTGATATTCGAAACGCTACGCTATACAGTTTCATGGTATGATTAAGACGTTCCGGCACAAGGGGTTGCAAGGCTTTTTTGAAACTGGCAGCAAGGCCGGCATCCAGCCACACCATGCGGCTCGGCTCAAACGGCAACTGGCTCGGCTTGACCTGGCCAAAACGGCGGCGGATATGAACGTGCCGGGATGGGGGCTGCATGCCTTGACCGGCAATCTTGCAGGCCGGTATGCGGTGTCAGTGAGCGGGAATTGGCGGCTGACCTTTGGCTTCGATGGCGGGGATGCCGTCCTCATCGATTACCAAGATTATCACTAGGAGGAAGACAATATGAGCCGGATGCATAATCCACCGTACCCAGGCGAAACGTTGAGAGAGGATATTCTTCCTGCCCTGGGCTTGAATGTGACGCAAGCTGCGGCGCAATTAGGGGTGACACGTGCTGCCTTATCGCGTGTCTTGAATGGCCGCGCGGCGATCTCTCCGGAAATGGCCCTGCGATTAGAAGGATGGCTTGGCGTGAAACACGGAGGCCGTGCCGATGTGTGGGTGGCGCAGCAGGCCGCGTATGACCTGTGGCAAGCCCGCAAGGCTGGCGTGCCAAGAGTACGGCGGGCCGTATTGGTCGAAGCGTGAGACCGTTCTGCGAAAGAACCTGCACATACGGGCGAGGGCTGATGCCGCTGACGATAGCCGTTGCCAGAGGAAGGGTAGTTGATTCTCATTGGCTGGCTGGCGGGCCTTGGACGTATCCTCATGGCCGAGAACTCGGACCACAATTCCGAGCAGACAGTTGGGCGGTGCCGGTTGAGAGCGGAGATTGAACGATCGTGCAAGTGATTGAAATGCCGTTGCTGGAATTGACTTCCACGGATTTTGCGAAACCTATATAAGCTGCTGAAGTATAGAGTATTTTTGAATGCAAGAAGGGCCCTTTTAAGGCGAGGGTCCTGGGTTCGAGTCCCAGCCGGCTCACCATTTTTCAACTACTTACAATTTTCGAATTGTCCAATGAACCTCCATTGGACAGTCATTGGA
>CAADGK010000115.1 GCA_900696515.1 uncultured Nitrosospira sp.
CATAGTGATGGTGAATCCCGTGATCGGCATTCACATACATCGTTCTGAATTTCCACATCATAAACGGCTTCATCATTTGCCCGACCCGCACTTGGCGAAAGATCACGGGCCCAGGCGACGAGAGTTTGACCAATGCGGCAAGCACCAACAAGAACGGCGACAGCAGGATCAGCAGCAGCAGGCTTAACAACACGTCCACGCCACGCTTCAACCCTCGAACACTGCCCCCACCGTGTGGACTCGCATCCAACTCCGGGAAAAAGAGGGGGTCCACCGGCGGCTGCTCCGCAGCGTCCGCCTTCCACGGCTCGGGATAGACACGTAGCCTGACCACCACATCGTCGGCGAGAGCCGCATCGCCCTGCCGGGCGAGGGCGTATCGACATTGGGCGTCAAGCCGATCGCACGTGGCGGCCAAACGCTCCGGGTTGATTTCAAGACACAGCAATCCAATGCTCGCCCGGGACTCACACCAACCCACAAGATCGATGTCCGATTGGATGGTCGACAGTGCCGTCGCAATCAACCCACAGCGCGAGTCCACGTCCGATCGCCTCCCGCCCTGGAGCTCTACCGATAACAGTGCCATGGCCAGGCCGGACCGTTCACTTCTCTTACGCTCTCGTGTGATCGTATGCGCGAAGAGCTCCTGCTCAAGAATTCCCTGCACATTCTCCATCACATCTGCCTCCCCGCCCACGAGCGCTTCTTACGCTCTCCCATATTCCAGCCACACAAGCATCCGGTTCCGGTCGTACGACAGCGGCACAACACAACCGCTCCGCGCCCCACATCTACGCCAACACAATCTCCTTGTGCTGGGCCAGCGATTGCTCCGCCGCCTCGAGAATCCGCACGACGCGCAACCCCGCCTCTCCATCATTGAAGGGCTTTGTCCCGCTCTGGATACAATCCAGGAAATAGCGCGTTTCCACCTGCAACGCCTCAAGCTCTTCGATTTTTGGCGCCCACATATCGCCCGTACGGTAACTCACCAACGCCTGATGGACCCCCTGCTCTGTCCGGACCTCAGCGCCTTTATCGTAGACGCGCAGCTTTTCGGCTGGATCCAGATCATTCCAGACCAACATTTTCTTTTGCCCGCCGACCAGTGTCGTCCGAACCTTCACCGGCGAGAGCCAATTAACATTGATGTGGGCCAGCACATTGTTGGGGAAATACACGGTCAAGTACGCGACATTTTCAAGATTATTAACATGGGCGCCTCCGGTGGCCACGACCAATTCCGGCTCCAATCCGATCAGGTAATCCATAATCGACAGGTCATGCGGCGCGAGGTCCCACAGCACATTGACGTCGTGCTGGAACAGGCCCAGATTCACCCGCGTCGAGTCGTAATAATAGAGAGGCCCCAAGGCCCCGTCATCGATAAGCTGTTTGATCTTCCGAACAGCCCCGGTGAATAGGAAGGTATGGTCCACCATAATCTGGAGATTTTGGCGTTCAGCCAGCTCAATGAGTTCTTCGGCTTGCGCCGAAGTCGCCGTAAAGGGTTTCTCGACAAACACATGTTTCCCATTCTCCAAAGCCTTCTTGGCGAGCTCAAAATGGTACGACACCGGCGTCACGATCGCCACCGCATCGATCTCTGGGTCGGTCACAATATCATCCGGATCGGTCATCACGCGGACACCAGGGTGTCGGCCCAACACGCGCGCCAGGGCCGCAGGGTTCTTATCGCATACCGCCACCACTTCACAGTCGTGATGCCCGGAGAAATTGCGCACAATGTTCGGGCCCCAGTAGCCGTAACCAATGACTGCCAGTTTCACCATGATTTCACTCCTTAAAGGAAGTTGTGCCCATGAATAGACATCATCGCGTCCGGGATGTACCGCAAAGCCCCGAAGCATCAGAAAAAGAATTCGTACTGTGTCGAAGACGTGGTAGTGATCACTGAAAGCCGCGGCGAGTAGGAAACGCACCGCACTAGCTCTTGGAGAAAAGCCACACAAGAAGAATCTGTACGGAGCCTAGACAAGTCGACGGCAAAGCCGCAGCATAATCCAGGCGAGAGTCCGAAGGCCGCCGAACCGGTGTTCCATCCTGCTACAATAACTCCAATGTGCTGAGCTCATGCTGTGCATACACTCGAACCTGCACAGGCTGATGGTCTTGCTGTCCGAGTTCGGACTGGAAAATGGTCGTCAGGTTCGTCCGAAGGCGCGAGCTCCCATCCACCGAAGAATCTTTTCCCAACAGCGTCAGGACCCCCCCCACGACCCTCCCATCGCGATACCATCCGATATAGTCTGTATCCCGAAGAGTACGGGATAAGACCGCCACGACCATCTCGGCGACAGCAGGCTCCATGGGCAAAACGGCCTCTTGTGGATCGGTTCGATAGACGAGAAGAATTTGGCAGCAGTGCCCCGACCGCTTGGACCTTCTGGATTCACTGTCTAAGAGATATCGAAAGGCCTCCTCCTCATAGACTTTAATCGGTGATGTATGGCGTGCGCTGTTCATTCGACCATTGAGTCCGGTTCCCGTCAGTACGCCATGAACGAAGTCGCGGATTTTCATCCCGAGGCGTAACAAACCATGCCGCAGATACTGTTCCCATTGCCTGTCTGGGTGCATAGAGTCGAATCGTGCAACGGTCCCTCTCCGCAACCCATGGGACCGCTGCGGACGGGACAGAAAACAATGTGATGGAGTGGATAAATCTGAGGCGATCGGTGAATCGCTTAGCGAAATGAGGCTTTGCAGGCTGCGGCCGGTTACCCTTGGGAACGGTTCCCAGGGAGCATCACGCACGGCTTAAACTGCGCCGCATACTGAGCCACCTCACGAGGGAGAGCAAACCAGCAACTCTCCCCATAACGCGTGGCCACATATTTGAGCAGCCCTTCATACAAATCGGCTGAATACTCCCAGGAATTCGGTTTACCCTGAAAGGAAATATAGTCCGGGTGAACCACTACGAGCGCCATGCCGCCGTGGGCTGCCAACCAATCGATCTTCTTCTTCCACACGTCGATCGTGTTTTCTTTCAAGAGGACAAACAGGGTGGAGTCTTGCGGGAGCGTATACGGCAGCTCCATGTACCCCCTTGAGCCCTCTCCCTGAACCCAGAACGGAAAAATCGTACCCACTCCATCCGGCTGTGGCTCAAAAGGATCCACGTCGAAGGTCGACGCGTCGTAGCACACGTCAAGAGCGTGGAGCCATTCAAGGTTGTGAAACATGAAACCCGACCGAAATCCCACGGCTCCCCAGGTTTTAAAATACTGATTGATGCTCTGAACCTGCTTCTTGAACGTGCGCGAAGAACGATAGAGGGAACCATCATGATGCAAATCGTGAACGCCAACTTCGAAGCCTTCATCTGTCAGAAACGTCCGGAGAGAATCAGACACACGATATTCCCCTTCCGGCACAAAATTGAAAGAGGAGCGAAAGCCTAAGGCCTTATCGAGCTCCGCCACCTGCCGGCAGCGCGCCAACCCGCTCGCGCCTTCAACATCGTGAGTCAGCACGAACGCAAACTTCTTTCCATCAGGCCAACCTGGCCATCCCGCCGGAGGCCTGGCTGCTGATTCCTGAATAGGCCAAGGTTGGTTATTCCTCCACCGCAACCACTGAACCCACACACGACGCATCGCCATACGGAGGCCCCGCGGAATAGCCGGCTTCAACGCATAATAAATACTCTTCATATGGGCCTTCTTGTATGTGATGCACCAAAGTCAACGCAGGCGACTCCGGGCCAAATCTGGGTGGTACCGACTAAAATCCCTGTGTTATAGGTCCGGGAACTGACTAGCTTCACAATGGTGTGCGCGCTGATGCCTCAGGCTTTGCCGAAGGGACTTTCCTGCACCGGCGCACCAAAAAGGATGGAAGGGGAAACAAGAATGTCGAGACTCCACGGTACCGTCGTCATCAGCATTTCATAACCGTACCAAATTCCTGTAATATTTCCTTTTGACCCCGCCGGGACTGTAGAGTGCCCGTTGGCATATTGTTTGCTCCCACTGTAGGTACTAAACCATTGAATACTGCATGGGCGCGAATAACTCCGCCACTCTATAGCCGCTGGGTTGCAACATGCTGGGGCATAAAAGAGTCAGTTCGGGCAGAAGTAACAGGACGCAGTAAGGAGTACATGATGCAAATCTTAGGAACCATTTTTTTCCTGTTAGTGTTGTGGGCCTCAGGCGCTGAAGCCGCTTGCATTGGTAGTGGTGTGAATTGGAGTTGTACTGCGGGCAGCACGATTGCCGAGGTGAATACCGCAATGGGAAACGCCTCGGATGGCGCGACCTTCACGTTTGATGCGGGGGCGTACACCTGGACTAGTGGCATGATCACGCTCCACAACGACAAGGGAGTTACACTGATCTGTGCGAGTGTAGGTGCCTGCACGGCCACGATTGGATCAAGCTCCGTTATCTATATGGAGGACCTGACTGGTAACAACACAAAGACGTACCGAGTCTCTGGGTTTATGTTTACTGGCGGCAATGGATGCCTGTGCATTTTCTTGGCGTCTGCAGGTATTGGGACGATGAACAATGTCAGGATCGATCACAATACATTCGATAACTTCACAACCGGCACCATCGCTATCTTTTTCGGGGCGGCAAATCAGACCGGGAAGTTTTACGGAGTCGTTGACCATAACAGGTTCACTGGCACTAACAACTTCATGGGACTCAAGTACCTGGGGCCAGGCAGCCCTGATCGCTGGGCCTCATCTCTCCGGGGCTCTAGCCAAAATCTCTATATGGAAGACAATACCTTCGACTTTACGAATGCCAGCGATCTCGGCTCACCCTGCATGGACGCGTGGGAAGCGGCGGCTATCGTGTTCCGATATAACACCACCAAAAACTGCAATACCGGGACGCATGGGGTCGTGCATCAAACCGTGGTGAATTTCGAGGCCTACGGCAACACCGTCGAACGGACCCCAGGATCGGGTGATTGGACTGACGGGTCTCGCCTTATCCGTCATCAGGGATCAGGGGAATACTTTGTTTGGGGAAACAGTTTTAAGCATGCGGGCACCATTAGCGGAGGCGCGCTCTCACTCACTCACTATCGCTCGGCCGACCCGGTAACAGCAGGGTACGACCCTTCCTGGGGACGCTGTGACGGGACTCAAGCCCGAGATGGCAATAGACTTGGAATGTTCGGCTATCCTTGCTGGATGCAACCAGGTCGAGCCCCGGCGGGCGGGGTTCCGAGTTACGGCACCCTCGCACCCGTCTACACATGGATGAATGTAGATTTCACCACGGGAAATAAGGTGCCACTCGCGATCGAAAACCCGTGGGGTGCGACCAATCCAAGCGTAGCTGACCATATCAAGGCAAATCGCGACTATTACGACGCTGTCAGCAACAGCGCCCAAACCTCCCCGAACAGTCCATTTAATGGCACGACCGGCATGGGATTCGGCACCCTGGCGAATCGCCCGACAACCTGCACGACGAATCCCGCCGAGCTTGGCGGAGGGGTGGGCTACTTCGCCACCAATGAAGGTCCACAGGGTACACTGTATCGTTGTTCCGCCACGAACACCTGGACCGTCCATTACACGCCTTACACATACCCCCATCCGCTCCAGGCGCTGGGAACCGCTAGAAGCACCAATCCTCAGGATATTCCAACCAATGTGCAAGTGCGATAACTCAAGGAGGCTCGAAGACGCACAAAGGACGACCGACAGGATGTACTTTCTATTCAAGTGAACGTCAGTTTGTAGAACCGGTCGGCAAGAGGGAATTTGGCGCGAACAGACTCTGCGCCCTTCACTGCCACAATCGTCAACGCAAATGCGCCGAGGAAAGACGTCACCCACAAATTCCAATCGGTCAGCCTCAATTGAGACAGCCCCTGTTGCAGCAACTGCAACAGGCAGATTTGTGCAACATAACCAAAGAGAGAATATTGACCCAACAAGACCATCAAATCTTTGATTCCATACCAGGGGTCGCTCCTCATCCCAGCCAAATAGATGAGGGCTATGCTGAGAACCACGCCGATTGCCTGGACCGGGTATGTGCTACCCAGAAGGCCGATCGCCAAAACGTATCCTGCGTTCAAGCTCACAACGACGACAGGGTAATCGATCCGAGACTCTACTTTTTCTATCGGATACATACCGAGGAACATACCAAGCGTTCCGATTCCAAGAAGCGGAAGGGTCGAACCCGCCCCACCATACATCTCCAACACCGCGATGCTGACAAATGCGGTAAAGCACATCAGAGGAATGATCCGTTTCCACGGTCGACCTACCATGAAAATCACAGCAGCCAAGAACAACAGATAACTAATAGGAACGAGGATCGAGAAGGCAGCCTTGGCATTTCCGGTAGTGAGGATAACCACTAGGTCACGGAAGAACCCCTCCACGCCCGGCATAGCCCCTTTATAACTTTTCACAAAAACCAAATTAGCGGCAATGTTGAGGAACAGGAACAAGAGTAGTAGCTTACCCCCCCTTACGATCAACCGCCTGTATACGTGCACACTGCTGAGCCCGTACCGCGCGGGATAGACGTTAGCGATTAAAAAGCCCGTAATAAACACGAAGGACGGCGGAATGAATCTGAGGTAGGTGTAAATAGGTCCATACACACCGACAAAATAGTTGATCCAGTGATACAGCACCATGAATAGAACCAGAACGCCTTTTGAGAAATCCAGAGCCCTATTGCGCTGCGTGACAACTCCCTTTTCATACATAGAGGTTTCACACACCTTGAGCAACAGCCTGTTGGTGGGGCGAGGATACAGACTGAGCAGTGCTAACACGGTTGACGCTACGCACCCGTGAGCCATACTCCATCATCGCAACCAACGTGACTAACCAGATCAGGCCATTCTTATTGAACGACGCCTCGGAATTGTTGTACAGGACCGCTAGCAACAAGAAAACAAGCCGAATACTTCCATCGGGAACACCGGCGACAAGTTGTTTTCTGACCCGGACGTAGGTCGAGAGAAGCAGCGTCCCTAACAAGCCAGCCCCAACCATACCTCCGTTCAAGTAGGTCTCAAGATATCCGTTATGCGCCTGGATAATGGTGGCGACCTCCGCATGCAATCGAACGAGACGTTGCCCCGCCCAAAAGGTATTAAAGCCTGGTCCGAAAAGCGGACTATCCTGATAAGCGAGTAAGACCGGCCATACCACGGTTCGCGTGGTCAGCGTCGCATCGCGCCCGACCGCTGTCAGAAATAATTCCTTCACGTCGAAGAAGGAATCCATCGTCACAATCGTCAGCAAGACGACTAGTCCGAACACTTCCAACTGGCCGGGCCGCCGTCTGACAGAAGGAACATGGAGGACGATCAGCAGGGCCGACGCCAGACCGGCACAGAGCAGAGAGGTCGCGCTATGGGCAATGACCAGCAGATACCAACACATCAGCAGGACGACGAGTCGAGGAATCGCCCCTGACTTGGCCAATCCCTGTCGTGACTTGAACCGCGAATCGAGAAATTCCCAAAGAAGGAACACCGCCCCCACACAAGCGAGCGCCCCAAGTGTATTTTTATGAGTGGCGACACCGACCCACATGACTTCGCTTTGATCGTAGCCGATGTAGGCTCGTCCCCAATCTGGATAATAACGTATGAGCAGAATCGAGAGTGGAACAAGAAAATAGGCAATTCGCCTCCCCACAATCTTCAGTGCCTCGTAGTGATCCCATTCTGTCAACAGCACCAAGACCATGATGACATTGCCGAAATCCTTCGCCAGCCGTTTGAAGGTGATGAGCGGATAGTCTGACCACAAGACGCTCAACAGCCAGAACAGATAAAACACAAACAGCCAGGCATTCCGCCGTATGACGAGCGAGCAGCGAATCCCTCTGCGGAGTAAGACCATACACCCCGTGGCAATCAGCGAAAGACTCACCCCGGCTTCAAGTGGATTCCCCTCATCGATGGAACCTGGCCGAAGAGCCTCCGTGGTGGTGACACTGAACCACTCCGTCACAGGCCTCGATCCACAAATCACTCCCCAGGCAACGACGACCCACACGGCCGCAGACACGGATGGATTTGTATTCCGGTCATAATACAACAACCACAACAGACAGCCGGTGAACAGAAGCAGGGGGAGCATCAGACCGAGGACCTCACGGAAGGCTGTTCGGTTTCTCCCGTCATACTCCGAAGCATCGCGATGTACTTTTCCTTCTCCTTCTTCCAGGAGAGCCGGTCACGGACCTCGCCGAGCCGCTTTCGATACTCCATCAAACAATCCGGTTTCTCCACGACCGTATCGATCCACTGGCTCAGCGCAGTCGCATCGCCGGAATCGAAAAACATGCATTCATCGGGGCGAAAGTAATACTCAATCGCAGCGTTTCGCACGGTGATTGACGGCAAGCCTAGGCACGTGTATTCAGCAAGCTTCAACGGCAACGCGAAATTCGCCACGACGGAGGTGCCGATGTCCAGGGGAACGAGGCCAACGTGACAATCGGAGAGAATTCCAGGGATGTCGTACAAGGGGTAGACATGATTCACAAATTCGACGATGTCCCCCACTCCATGCTCGAGAATCAGGGCCGCTAATGCGGCGCTAAAATCGCCTTCACCGATAATTCTGACCCGAATCCGGTCCCGATTGCGCACTTGCGCAACGGCTTTCACGAGCGTGCGCAGGCCATACCGCTCGAGTATCGTCCCATGAAACACAAAGCGGATCATTCCCTCAATCGGCGGATACACCAGGGGCGTGAAAATACTCTCGTCGGCAAAATTGGCTACGACCCCAATCCGGTCCTTCGGATAGCCACGGTGGACTAAAATGCCGTCCTTCACCGGATCACTGACGGTAATCGTCTGATCGGCAAAGGTCACGCTGAGCTTTTCCTCAATGAGGAGCAGCCGGTTAACAGCATGATGCGCAATGCTGCGATACTTTGACGCATAGGTTTCCGGCATCGGATCATGGATATCTAGAATGACCTTCGCACCCAACAGCTTAGGAACCAGGGCGGCGAATACTAACGCGTCGGGCATATTGTGAACATGAATGACTTTGTAATGGTTTGAGATACTCAGGCGGGTTGACATCGCCGCACATCGAACGAAAAACTTCGCATACTCGAGCAAATACTTCAGGCGAGACGCCCCACGATATCGAGCCTGCACACGGAACACGCGAACCCCGCGGACAGTTTCGCACGAGGATTGGCCCGGCCGTCGCAACGCAATCACATCGACAGAAAAACCGCCTTCCAGAGCCGCCTCGGCAGCACGAATCACGCGAGGATCGCTTTCGTAATGGGTATAGGCCAGTACCAACATCGATGGAGGCGTGATGCGCGATGATTCAGGCGTACTCGATGAGTGAATTCCCATGTCTCCTGGATCCTACATGTCACGCGGTGACTGTGGCTGCGACTTTCGAGATAACCACATCTTTCGAGCCCTTTCCAGTTGCTCGGCTCGATGGAACATTCGCAATGGCTCCGGCACCGGATTCGGTTTTCGCGAGAGCCAGGCACAGGTATATCCAAGAATCAGGGACAGTCCTCCGATCACTCGAGGCTTATTTTTCATTTGGAACACACCTCTCGCAATCTCCCATGCGGGATGGTTTCCCACGCGATAGTCCTCCTGCCCATGACGAAAGCGTGCCCTGATCACGCCACGATCGGCGGTGCCCATCGTCCGATGGTGCACACAGGTCCGTTCGAGAAACGTGCGCGTCGTCCAGCCCTTCATACGCGCGGATGTCACCGCCACCCAATCGATACCGCCGCCTTTGATCGGAGTATAGCCACCGATGTCCTCGAAACACTTGCGTCGGAACAATTGGCAGGCACCGGACACATGGCTGAGATTTGCGAATGCATGGCCGTAGCTGTGACTGCCAGACACATCCCCCTCATCGATAAAGGGGGTTCCGGCCACTCCCAAGTCCGGCAATGCGAGAAACTTCCCGAGCAGGAACGCGTAGTAGTCCTGAGGAAGGGTAATATCCGCGTCCAAATTCCCCACAAGATCGAACTCGAGTGTTTGCAACGACTCGAACGCTGCGTTTACGGCTCGCGCCTTTCCCGCAAAGTGGCGCTCGGCGGTGCGTTCCAGCCGTAAGAGACGAATCCACGGATATGTTCCCGCGTAGGACTCCACGATGGCATCCGTGCGATCGGTCGAACCATCACTCACGATGACCCATCGAACCGGCAAGACCGACTGACGAACGACTGAGCCAATGACGTGCTCCAAGTGCGCCTCTTCGTTCCAGGCCGGCGTGATGAGCGTATACGTCACATTCATGGCATGGTCCCCGAAAATGCGTGGTCAGGACCAGGAATTGATCCCTCCTGATTGGAGAGTGTTCCCAACAGAACTGACAGCGCTTTCACCATGGTGCCCTGCCCCCAGTGCAGCATGGGTGTTTTGACTGTTTTCCAACCGAGGTCACGGTAGAAGAAATGCCCATCCTTGGCCTGCATGTGATCGATCGTCCACTCCGCGACCTTCAACGACAGGGCCAGACATCGTGAATCGGACGCAGCGAACGACGCCAGGGTATCAATGGCCTGTGCCGCGCATTGAATATCGACCGGGTACCTGCTGTCGTGGAAATATTTCGGCCGTCCGTCAGGTTCAAAAAAATGAGACGTATAGAAAGACAACCCCTTCTCCAGGCAGGCATCAAAAGACTCATCTTTCGTCGCATCCCGGTACCCTTTGAGAGCCGAAAGCTTATAGCCCGTATGAAAACTATCGACCCAGTGGTACTTCGGCTCTTCGGCGTAGTACCAAGACCCATCGGTTCGTTGTCGGGAGCAGGTGTACATCATGGCACTTCTGGCCATCGTCATCGCCTCCTGATTCCCGGTGAGCGCTCCCAGCCGTGCGAGAAACGCCGCACCCACGACATTAGCGTTGTGGATGGAGGATTGCCGGTAGGCGACATAGCTCAGACAGTGGCCGGAATTCGTGCCTTCCTTCGGTAACTTCAGAATCCAGCGGCCCACGCTGTCGGCCGCTCGTAAATACTGTTCATCTCTCAACACAGCATAGGCTTCGAGGAAAGCCTGGCCGATGAACGCACTCCAGACCAAAATCGGCTCGCCATAGGGTCGCCGGCCACTTCGCGTCGCATACTCATAGGGATCTCCCCAGCTCAGTTCGATAGAATGGGGCGAATGGTTGGTCAGGAGCCATTCGAGACAGGCCTTGGCTTCACGACGCGCACTCTCGTTGCCGGTTACCCGATACAGCAGCAAGTATCCCCATGCCATATACCCGCGTCCGATGGCCGACTCGTGAGGCGGGATGCCAAGCAACGGGCGGATGTTGATCGGAGCGCGAAGGACCACCTGCTGAATGATTCGCATAGGAAAAATGCAGCCCCCGGTGAGTGAAAACAACCAGGACAAATTCCCATCAGCCGGTTCATAGGCTTTGTACTCGTTCCGTTGCACCCAGGAAATCACCTGCCCAAGGCTCTGCTCTAGAGTTTCCCGTAACTGGATCGATCTGGTCATTGGTGAGGCCCGTAAGTACATTGCTTAGAAAGTGGTAGGACCAGCGCTCGATTGGTACCCAAGCAAGACCCGTACAAACGAGGCTAACAGCCCTTACGGCTGAGATACTGATCACCGGCAGGCTTTAATCCCATAGCTCCAAGTAACTTTCCAGCGTGGTCCAAGAGCCGAATAGCGTAGCTCATGAACACGTGGTGTCCCGCAAGGAGTAGGAACGGTAGAATCAATGCATAGAAAGGAACCGCAAGTATAGACTTGCCGAGGCTTATCGGAGTGAGGAGAAGCTTTTCGTTCTGGCCCCTGAGCAAAGCCCTACGGAGCATGTATCTACGCTCCCAGCGATCCGGGGGAACGACCTCATGAACTAGCGCTTCATTGCACCAGACAAATCGGCATCCATTCTGGATCATCCTTCGAAAGAAATCCTGGTCCTCACCACCATTTCCAAATTCCCGCCTGAAAGGAACTTGGATTCCGTCGAGAATTCTTCTGCGAAACAAGACATTCCCTGTACGCGTTTGCCAATAGTGAAGCAAGAATCCCGTAGGATGTTCGGGTCTTTCACAAAACCTACCACGAATAATCCAACTTGGTGGAGGCTGGTCAAACCAAGGACGCACGGGCCCAAGAACCCCGTCTGCGCTATAGCATTCACAAGCCTTTATAAGGGTGAGCAGCCAATCTTTCTCCGGAAACTCGTCATCATCGAGGCACGCAACATAGTTTCCGGTGGCATGTTCCAAAGCTTTATTTCTCGCTAGAGATATGTTTTGCTCAGGCTCACAGCAATATGTAATCTCGACAGAGGAGATTGCTCGGACCTCTTCCACAACTACTGAAGCTGATTGCGTAGCATCGTTATCTACGACAATGATGGAAAATGTAAATTGTCCACTGGTTTCTTGCCTGACAACCCCTTCAAGAGTCCGACGCAATAACTGCGGCCTTTTAAAAGTGCAGATGCACACAGAAACTGTCTTCGGCAAATGAATTTGTGTCATAGATGCTCGACCTTGTAAACGGAGCTCCAGGAGTCGGTACGCCCATGGCTACAGCCATTAATTTCCATTCGAAATCTCACCCGGTAAATCCACGATATTTACTGTACATATTTTTAAGTCTATTGCGTTGCTCCTTGACTACATCGGCCACATTCAGAACAACTTTGGCAGTGATGCCCTGATAGGCGTCGAAGTTTCCTAAAAATTCGACCTCTTTGCCATTTTTTCCGCAAAGTCCTTTTTTGAATGAATAAACACCCGGATTCAACTCTGGGTTTATGCCGTGCAAGTCGTATTCAGAACAATTTAATTCTTTGAGCCACTCTATCACCTTCCACTGCACCAGGTACGCTGCCTTGTTTTGCATCCCGACATTAGCGGTTGCTCCGAAAAGATAGATCCCCGTTCGCCCTATCGCACTACAGATCGCACCGGCTGAAGCCTGACCTTGATCCAATGCTACGATGGCCTTCATTTTGTGCCTAGGCGGCAACGTATACTGCATAGCTCTAAAAGCGCGGATGTTGCCAGGTTCGGCTATTCCTTTCCTATCGAGCATTTGCCTGTACATCGGCAAGAACAAATCAAATATAGCGTCGTCATTTCCCTCCTGAAGACTCAAGCCATTCTTCTCCGCACGATTCAGGTGGTTGCGCCACTTCCGATCCAAACCTGCCCGCAATTCACTCAGAGGCGGCTCCAGGTTAATCAGAATACTTCTCGTCTTCTTGCTCAACTTCCCCTGCCTGTACCCTTCCTGAAGAAAGATCGACGGATATTCAGGACAACCTTCAGTGGTGAGGTTAGAGTTGATTCGAAGGCTCATGCCTCGATGAACAACATACTCCTGCCTCAGCAATCTCACCGCAGAGCGCAACACATCCACGTCGTTCTCGCGTTGATAACGCTGCCAAAGGGGGCCCCATAGTACATAGGCCAGTCTGGTCCCTAAAATTGGCAGTGGAATCAATCGTATCAATGCGACAGCTACAATTTCTGACCCCTTATAGACAATAAATTGTTCGGAATTAGCTTGGTTAGATGTAGCCTCAGAAAAAGCACTGGTTTGCAATACAGAAGCATCCTGAAAACCATCGAGGACTTGGTGCCAACAATCTGGATCAAGTTTTTTAGTTGCATGCGAATACATTCGGTGATTGTCTCTCGCGGTGACTATGACTAACCCTTCGCTCTTGCGAGCACGATCGTGTGAGACGCTGAAACCTTGCTGAACAATTGTGACCAACCCTCTAGAGCATTGACGGTTGAAAATGGCAGTCGCCGGAGTATGCCAGAGCCAAATCCGTTCCACTTGCCTCCAGATGCCAGCTGCACCATCTTATCCAACCTATGTGCAACCATTTCTATTACATTCACCATCTTCAAATGCAGGACTTCTGATGAAATGACTTGGAATTCGCTGCCAACAAGCTTCAGAAATTCGTCAGGCGTGAAATATGGAGGTTTTGAGATAAAGGAGGAGAAGATCGCGTACCCTTTATTTCGAAGAACTTTCTTGATCGACTTTAGTGCGCGCGATTGTTGTTCTTTATCTATGTAGTACAGCACTTCCAAACACGAAACCAACTCGAACTGGCTTTCATATATTTCACCTAGAGAGAAGATTGACTGTTCTATAAAGTTGATGTCGGAGAATCTTTCACGGGCTCTTATGACGGCACTTTCAACAAAATCTATCCCTAACAATACTTCCCGATCGGGCATGTGTCGAGAAAGCAGATGTGTAAAATCTCCAGTGGCACAACCGATATCCATAATCCTGGAGCATTGTTGCGGGAGCGCTGCTAAGAGAGCTAGAGTCTTTTGGTATCGCAGAGCCTGAGACGGACGCCAGCTTAGGCCCCATGGATCGCCGGCAACATTTGCGTATTCTTGAACAAACCATTCAGCAGTGCCGTATGCCTTTGAATTCTGTGGTCCCACTGCCGACGCCTCCCGATGCTAAATATGGTAGATCCGCACGCTACCTTTCGAAATCGCCGAAGCCAAGAAATAACTTTGGCCCTTACTTAGTGGCGCTAAGTATATGTGGCCGATTTTCTCTCACTACGACCGAAGCTAGCGATTCAGATACTGGGCGACTGCCTCCCCGATCACTCGATAGCCGTTCTTGCCCGGATGCATATCTCGGGTGGTTTGCGCATAGAGCTGGTTTTTCACCGCGTTTTGTAATGCCGGAAGTGTATCCAGATATGCAATGTGCTCATCGGCAAGAAAATCCACGAGTGTCCTTTTTGCAGCACGCTCATTTGTGATGACTCGGTTAAGCTCTGCATGTAAATGAAGCTCCGGCATCTTCTCGATATATTCCGAGAACACAGTTTCCTTGGTGGGAATGATGACGACCAGGAACCTGCAACCTGCCTCTCGACAGGCCTTGTCCATCTCCGTTAGTAAATGCAACGTAATTCGCATGCCCTCCCGAACGGGCCCGCTGGCGAGATCTTGCCTCTCAGCCATACCGAGTGGGCGGAATGCCTCGCGAATGTTCTGATCCTCGACGATGAGGGCTGTGGTGTAAGGATCCCTGCCCGCGGAGGTCTCCCTGAAACGGATAGCCTCCTTCGCTATCGCAATCAGCGGGCCATGAAGAACCAGCCTATAGACTATGCTGTGTTCCGAGAGCCAGTTCCTCACACCGGCACCCCACACAGGAGGCTCCGAGGTCCCCCAAATATCCACATTAACATTGTCCCGCTCTCCATTCCGCAGGGAGGACCAATGATCGAGCCCATACGTGACTGAAAAAGCGTTCTCGAAATCGTCCCCCATATAGAGGCCGCAGAGAACCCATTTGGGATGGAGCTTAAGGCCCTTGGTTGTCAGAAGATGAAAGTATTGATTCGGGCCGTATCCTCCCATCCCAAGGTTGTACACTTGGAGTCCCGTCCGTTGCGCCGTGACCGACGGCCATGAGTCACTCATAGCGGCAGTGTTACCGTAGGTATGTGAGTCCCCAACTGCCACAACATCGGCAGTTGGCGGGACCTTGTGATTTCGAAACCCCCACTCGTCATAGCCCGAACTGTTTGGCTCGATTGATATTCCGAGTATTTCATCCCTCATCATCGTAGGCGACAAATAATCGGCCGGACTCAGTATAAGCCTGGCCCCCGCTTCGCACAGGAGTGTGCCGACAGCAAGCGAAACCACAAGAAGGATTCCTGTCCCGAAAGCCTGATTGAATTTCATGGTTCCACAACTGGTTGCTCATGTCTACAGCTTCCCGGGCACAATTCAAGCTCAACCGTAGATAACCCGTCAAATGTCAATTCTTGCATTTTCACCCCGGACGGGCTTGGCCGCTGAATACAGAGGATCGCTCCAAGGCTCTCTGAGCAAGGCGCCGACACGTGGATAACCGTGGTAGCATCAGACGATTTAGTCTCACTAAACCGAATCGATCGCCGCCACCGAAACCACTCTACCGCATCCCCAGCTGTCGCAAACCAGACCCGTTCACCCTTCCTAATCATTTCAAAGAATTCCATATATGCACGTCCCCACAAACGCTCCGGGGCCAGGCTTCGCTCGTGCCAGTTGATAACAAGGGTGCCACCGAATTGCCTGGCGTTCTTCACAATTCCGGTACAAAGTTGCAGCGCCTCCCGCCGATCTAGATTCATCCGCCCTGCGGAGAACAGCGCCGAATCCATGATGGTCATTGGAAGTTCCATTAGATTCTCGCAACTGGTCGGACGGAATACTTGGGATGTCCCCGCCCGGTACCCTACGGCCTCGTTGTATCCCCAGGTCGAGTCATAATCGAAACCGGCCTTCTCGAGTGTTGTGTGGGAGTCGGTATCGAAGTACAACCAATGCATCCTCACCCCAACCGTCTCTTGGCCGGTTACCGTTCGTAATTGCCGCAGTTCTTCCGCCCCTGCCGCCGGGTCGCGCCAGGCGTCGATCCCATGGACACCGAATTCGCTGCCGTTAGCAGCGGCCTTCATAATGTCTGGCTGAATTTCGCCGATGCCATAGGGCACGGCCCGCCAGGCCTTCGTGACACCATCCGGAGCAAAACCCGGTCTGTCCTTAAAGGGAACCAAAAAAAACGTGGACCTCAGTCCAGCCTCGGCTTTGGCATAATCATCAAAAGGGCGCCAGAAATCCGGCATCAGCCTCAAAAACACGAATGGCAGCGACAACAAGGCCAACCAGTTTTGAATTACTTCAACTGGGGAACGACGCCCCCGCACAAGGTCGATTAATGAGCCGATGGAGGCACGATACAAGAAACCCGCCATTGTGCGATCGAGCCCATGACGCCGGATTCCGAAAAAGTCGACATCGTGGGTGAGACAACAGATGAAGTCATAACCAGCCGGTCGAGGGGGAATCTCAAGAAAGGATACATTCGATTCAATCAATAGCTGACGCAGTAACTCGATATGCAGGTCCAAGGTGGGGGTCCCGGCCCAGACCACCGGCTGTCCCTCTGTCAATAAGTACCGGACTTCCTGGAAGAGATCATACCCGATCCGTCGAACGATACGATCCCCCGCAGGATACCGACAATCGATCGATTTACTACCGGCTTTCAGGGTTCCTTCATGCCCCGCTTGCTCACAGATTCCAACCCCCCGGTAGATAGGAAATGTCCACTCGCGCCATGCGATGTCAACTGGACCGTTCGCAGGATGAACCAATACCCCGGCCTCCCGGTCGACACCCTGTTCTCCGGAGCTGTACACCAGAATGACATCCGCATCGTACTCGGCGAAGGGCCCATCGGTGCACAGGACTGCAGAATACTTGCGCCCTGGGACGGCCGGCTCCCATGGCGTTTTAAAGAGTTCGAAAAACTCTTCCGCCACATCCAGATCATTCGGGTTTACAACAAGGCCAATCATCGGCCAATATTCTGTTAGCAGGTGCTTAAACTGACAACGCTCTTGCCTTGACTAATTGAACGGAAATGGTTGTATCTCTTGGGGCCAGAGGAGAGGCGACATCAATTAGGGTCAATAAATAGACGGTGCAAAAGTTCCAGCGTTAACACCGTATGAATCTCATTCGTGTAATTGCGATCTCCGCTGAGGTGCCCATGCACTACAGTCTCAAGTTGCTTTCGTTGAATATACGGTCTGTACAGAGCCCGGGGGTCCAGGAGCATCCCACGCACATAACCTGCCAAAACGTCCCGATACCAAACTCGATAATGATTAAACTTATGCCTTCCGAGGACCATGCGCTCCAAATGCAAGGGAGCGAGCGCATGGTCGATCTTGGCGACCCATTGAGGCATTCCGTAATCATAGGCGTATTCAGCTTTGGTGAAAAATTCATGGACTCTTTCCGAAATCGCCCCCACCAGGCCAGATCCTCCAACACCTCGATCCGTCGGGATTTGTCGCAACGCAGGACTGCCGTCTGCAATCACCCGCAGGCACACGTCGTTGGTGGCCAGCATCGCTTTCGGCGCACGAAAGACAGTCCTTACCAGTGCGTTGTCGAGATACGGCGAGCGCAGTGATACCTGGGTCTCTTCGAGGGCCAATAGACCGTAATGATACCAGGGCGCCTGCTTGAATACCGCAAAGGAAACAGGATGGCCTTGAAGCAACGACTTGTATGTCTCTTCTGCCTGATGGAGGTAGGGAGACACGTCTTCATTGAACAATCCCGGCGGTGGCGTCGCAGGTTTAAAAGCTCTTACCCCCCGTAAGACTTCGCTGCCATAGTTCCCTGTCATCCTTACTGGCGCAATCCCGCGGACTTGTTCATTGAGGTAAAGATCGGAAGCCCGGCGGACATCGGCGCAGCCATCGGTGAGATGGACGGTACGCTCAGCATACCGCGGAAACTGTGCGAGGAAATCTTTTCCCACTGGAAGTACTGTGTGATCCTGCCCACAGGCACGCGCAACCTTGCGTGCCACTCTCACATCACGGCAGTCTCGGTAAGTTCCGCCAAAGGTGTAGCATGGTAGCGTCCCGGTTGGAGAATTGTGCCAGGCCAGAATCATCCTGGAGTCTAACCCGCCGGTCAGCGAAATGCCGACCCGCTCTCTTGACTTGAAGTAACGAGGCAGGTTGCGCGTGAATACCGCCCGCAGTTCCTGGTAATACTGTTCCGGATCTAGTCCCTCTTGCTCTTCCCATTCGCGAGGTTGGAAATACGTCCCTTGTCGCTCCACGGATCCGTCCCGAATAATCCATTTCGAAGCGCAAGGCAATACATGAATCCCCTCAAACAATGTCCGGTTTTCCATGACACAGCCACAGGAGACCAGCTCTCCCAGGGAGCGCGGCACGATGTTCCGCAGTTCCGGCCGCACGGCCAAAATCGCCTTCGCTTCGGCGGAAAAATAGAATGCGTCCTTAGCCTGGTGGTAGTAGATACGATGCAGGCCATAGCGGTCATTGAACAGCATCGCTGATCTGGCTGCCCCGTCCACCACCAGCCCATGAAATCTTCCGTTTAAGGAGGCGGGGAAGTTAGGATCGCTCTCAGCGATTCGTGCAAGATAGGAAGGCACCGCGTCTTTCCAGCCTTCAGCCGCTCCAGAATCGGAAAACTCCTCACCGGAGAAGATCAGCGTACGGTCGCTTCGGTCACTCCGCAGCAGTCCTGCCTCCGAAAATGAATTCCGCCGGGCGACCCACCCGACGTAGACACCGATCGATTCGTCAATCCAGGTACCTGCCACATAGAAGTTTTCGTGCTGAAGAGACTCGACCATCCTCATCAATTGCGACTCGGCCCACCCACGAGGCATTTTTGTTTGAATACCGACAATTCCGGGCATACCTCTATTCCAAATTCTTTTTTAAATGACTTGTATTGATCCGATTGTTCCAATGGCTTCGAAGTTTCCTGAATCCGGCCATCAGCGGCGAAGGACACCACCTCACAAGTGGAAGGTGCAACCCTAATCTTAGGGCTATTCTTCCCCTTCTCGTGAGAGGAATGTAGTATCTCGGCACCAAGACTTGCTCGAAGCCATTTCTGCGCTTGAACTCAGTCAATGAGCTGTACGTGTTGTTATACAGAAAACTGCTATAGACGAAATGAGACATTTTGTTCATCGCGCAGATCTCAACCGCTTTCGCGATGAGCGCATTGGTAGGCTTTTTGTCGAAATGCTTCATCTGACTGATCACTTGAAGGGTCGTCGCTACAGTTCCCACATAGAGCATTCTAATGAAGCCAATTAACTCTTCGTTGTAATAAGCACCAATGCAGACGCTCCTGTCGGCATATGTTGAATTTTCCGCTTTTACCACATCAAAATCCTTCTGATAATGCCAGAAAGGTTTCCCTTGTCGAACCGGACTCTCATTGTAAATGCGGCGTATCCCCTCCACAAATTCATCATTAAACTCTGCCTGCTTGGTAACAACGCCACTTTTTTTCGCACGATTGACTGCCTTCCTAACATCGCGTTCCACTCGATTTTCCCACCAGTCAGAGAAGGTAGTTATAGGAATTACAGCGAAATTATCCCACTCCAAATCGTACTTATACCTCGGGACAACATCGGGAATCTTTTGGGCAAAGGTGAAGATGTCTGCCGTTTCTTCGGCCTCATTTATTCGAGGAACGAACTCATCTGGTTCCGTAATCAGTTCATCTTCCAGAAACTCCTCGTCCATAATACTTGCTATTTTGAGCCATCTCCCGGTGATGACTATCTTCTTCTCATCACAATGCTCGGGGGCAGTGGATGCGTTTCCAGGATCCTGAGCCCTAGCACACGTTCTTGGCATGAAGATTTCCTCGTTTCGTCCCATCTTTGACGGTTTCTTCTGGAGAACTCACCATCTTCGTAGCTGAGGCTCTGCGATGGTTCTCGTGCTGAGTGAGGTGGATGAGCGACCTACTGTTTGCGGGGATGCTTATCACCTAGCCGCTCGATCGCATGCTGTTCATAAGAGAGCTGGTGTTGTTCGGACGTTGGCTCCGGGGGGAGGATTCGAACCTACGACCTGTGCGTTAACAGCGCACTGCTCTACCAACTGAGCTACCCCGGAATTCAAACCAACGCTGTGTAAAAGTTTTGTATCCTATCCCTTGGTATCCCATTCAAGCGAGCCGAAGATGGCTTAGAGGAGTATGCGAGTTTCGATACGCCTAATTTCCCTACCAGTGCAGTGGGCACGGATTGTTGTTTAAGTAGAGTTCACGGCGTGTTCGTGATGACTGGCAATCCCTACATCCTTTTTCGAGCGATCAATTCCTCCCGCTATAAGGAAACGATATTCATCCGTATTCACAGGATGGGTTTCCACCTCGACGACCCATTTACGAGCTAACAAAAAGATCCGCTCCAGTCGGCTTTGAGGCTCAAGCGGCGGGAGCGAGAAGAAATAGTCCGTCATACGGTGGCGCCGAGCCAGCATCCGGTCGACGACCCCACGATACCAGCGGTTCCACGGGCTTTTCTCGCTCGCTTCGAATGAGAAGTTCCGCCTAACCATCGTTTTCGCAGGCAGTAGCTTTTGCCACAATACGTTCGCACACAAATGCATATGGTGATGTCCGTCGAGCCGGGACGGAGATTGCCCATAGAGACGACTGAATTCATCGAGTTGGGCTGTTACTACATACCGAAAGACACTCGTCAAACCCGGATGAAACATTACTTGAGCCAGGCGATGTCGCCCCAGATAGCGGGCGATCTCCTCCTGACAGGCCTTGAGCCTCGCTGGACAATTTCCAGCCGAAAACGGTGTGG
>CAADGK010000116.1 GCA_900696515.1 uncultured Nitrosospira sp.
TGTTGTTTGGTTTCGTGTTCACCAGCTATTGAGGGAGGGGATATGTTCGTGCGCCTTGTGCTAAGCGTCGTAGTGGTTGGGTTGTCAGTATCGTGGGCTCTGGCTCAGAGCTATTCTGGAAACACGAAGAACGGAGAGAGAATCTTTCAACAACACTGTGCCGGCTGCCACGGCACCACCGGTGATGGGCTTGGGCCTGAGATCAAGGAATTGATTGTACCACCGGCAAATTTTCGGGCGCCTAAATATAGGACCAAGACCGATATGGATCTGTATCTTGGGATCAAACGGGGAGTGCTCTTTAGCCCGATGCACGGATGGGCGGATCGGTTATCCGATCAGGAAATCCGGGATGTGTTGAACTATATTCGGACGTTCGCGCCATTCAACCCTCTCGGCTAACTGTGCATCATTTTTGCCGACGACGTTCAACGTTACGCAGCGTGGCGGAGTCGTCGTAAGATCTTGGGCGTGGGGGTGGTATTCCGACTGATTCCTTTAGTAAGCTGTGGTCGTTGTGCCGTGAGGAGCTTCGTCCGGCACAGCGCGTTGGCATATACGAACTATGTGTTATCCAGGAGGGTCGACCATGACGACTCGTAACGATGAGGATTCAGGACTGGCGGTAGCGTTGGCATTTCTCGGCGGCGCCATGATGGGGATCATGACCGGATTTCTTCTGGCTCCGAGGTCTGGCGAGGATACCCGGCGAGAAATCAAAGGGTATGCAAGAAAGACGGAGGACGAGGTGATCGAGAAAGCCAAAGAGGCGCGGGCGGCGCTTGATGAAGTGATCAATCGGGGTAGACAATTCGTCGATGAGCGCCGGGCTGATGTGGAAGCGGCTTTACAGGCAGGCAAAGACGCGATACGGGAGCGGAGAGAGCGATAAGACTCTCGAGTCTGCTGGCGGTACGACAGCAAACTGGAATGAAAGTACCTGTGTGGGATGACGGGGGAAGCAATGAGCGAGCAGAACACGATCACAGCATTGTACGCGGAGGATCATGACCGGCTGGATGAATTGTTCAAGACCTTTCAGACATCGAAACGATCGGACTTTGCCAAAGCGAAGGACGCGTTCAAGGAATTCAAAGTCGGGCTCCAACGGCATATTGTCTGGGAAGAGGAGCTGCTGTTTCCAATGTGGGAAGAGAAGACCGGGATGATCGAGGACGGGCCGACACCGGTGATGCGATTTGAGCATGAGCAGATCAAGCAGCTGCTTGACGCGATTCATCGGAAAGTGGAGAGCCAGGATCTCAATAGTGATCAAGAGGAGCAGGCTTTGCTCAACCTCTTGGGCTCTCACAATAGAAAGGAAGAGAAGGCCCTCTATCCTGCCATTGATAACGTCACCAATGCGGACGAGCGCGACACGATCTTCACCACGATGAAGACGATTCCGGAAGACCAGGGCAATGCCTGCTGCAGTGGGCACTGACGAGTTACGCGAGCCCAGTCTGTCTTGTTGGTTCGGTCGCTCTGCTTCGTCTGGTCTATGTGGGTGGGTATGCGGGCTGACACAGAGCAACCAAGTAACCAATTCAACTCGATAGTCTAGACAGACGAAATAGATCAATGAATAAGAAAGCCTGGTTGAATACGTTCAGTGTCCTGCTTGTGGGTTGGTTGGGAATGGAGGCAATACTCTTAGCTGATGACGCCTGGGCAGAACCTCCGGCTGCTCAACCGAGCGGGAAACTAAAGGGCAATATCTTGAGGGGACGAGACATCTTCAACGGCAAGGGTGTCTGCTACTATTGTCACGGCATCGACGGGTACTTGTATCGGACACCACGAGTGGAAGCGGACACGGCCAAGCTCATCGCGAAACTGAATCCGCCCCCCTCCGATTTACGGAACCCCGAGGTCCTACGTCTCAAAAATAACCAGGAACGGGCTCGGGCCATCCGGGAGGGCCATCCCGGCACCGGTATGTTTCCCGACACCACCATGACCGACCAAGATCTCGCCGATACACTACTCTACCTCGCGCTCATCAGAAAAGATCCCCACCCTGAGCAATAGGGCTCAAGACTGGTATGAGACTATTACTTGATGATGAGTTCTCATCGAGTAAAACATGCTGGGAGCACATTGCGATTTCTTAAGGATGAATGCGCACGGATTTGTATGCCAAGAATTTGAAACTGCCGGTCATGATGCAACTCGATCGCGATACGGTTGGCTATTTTTAGGTCCATAGGGCGATTGGATTTCTATGCTTTCTGAACCATTGTTTGTGGATTAAAAGGGGGAGTAGATGCCAGAGCCTTGGTTGACCTTTGCCCCGATGCAGCCAAATTGGGTTCTACCCAAAAACCTCAATCTGCCCTTCTACTTCTTCAAGGGCATCTCACTTCGAGCAATCCCACCGTGGGTTATTGACAACACCTTTGTGGACAAGCTTCGCCCTGCGTTGCAGGAAAAACTCGCAGATGGCACTAGACATTGTCTTGCAATTGAGTATGAAGCGGCTGCTCTAGGATCTCCAGACAATAGATCGACGCGAGACCCCAAGCTAGCAATTCAAGAAACCGCCCGCATTAACATTCAGTTCGTCAATCTTGCCCTATGGCTCGCACGTCCCACAAGTTTATCCTTTAAGATTGTTGTTCATGCTGTAAATCATGGCACGGAATGGGTTACTCGACAAATTCAAGATTTTGACATTCTGTGCCCGCTCGAAAATTACGTCCGTGAAGAGTTGACGGAGAGCGATTTAGCTAGTGCGCAGAATATTTTCCGAAACCTTATCTCAACAATGGATCGAAGCACAATTAGAACTGCCGCCGGTGTAACATTCAGAGCTTTACTCGAACAAGCCTGGCCACTTAGGTTCCTTCTCCATTGGCTAGCTATGGAGGCATTATTTGGGCCAGAGGACGGTCGCGAGATAACCTTTAGACTGTCTCAGCGTGTGGCACTATTTCTTGAACCGGATAAGGAAAGAGCACAGAAATTATTCAGTGAGGTCAAAAATAGCTATTCCTGGCGCTCCAAAGTGGTTCATGGTCTTAGGCTATCAAAACTGAAAGAAGACGAATCATATCAGCTTCTTATAGGCCTAGAGCAACTTGTACGGCGCTCTTTTCTTGGAGTTCTACGAGACGATGCGACCGCAGGAATCTTTGATGGAGGATCGAGGGAGAAGTACCTGGACAGCATGGCGTTCAAGTAGATCGCCAATCTCGGAGGCAATGGTAAAGTAAGAATATACCTCCTTTCCCACGCCGGCACTACAGAGTGTGGTGTACTGCTGGATCGCTATGGTGGGGGAGAACCAGCTGCTTAGCTACAGTTGACTAGCACCCTCGCGTCCACGATCCGACAGCCTTGACTGGTTGGGACGGCGAAGATCAGATTCAGATCACGTTCGCTGATTTCGGGAATTTCTTCAACAAGACACGATAACCACAGTAAGGCTTCTTCAAAGGCTTCAAGGTCACCGGTGGATGGCTTTGATACCGTTTGATTCTCCGGGATCATCTCCGCTGAGTGGAGGTCGGTGAGCAGGGTGATAAGGGAAGATGCACAAATACCAACGCAGTCGCAGCGGGCACGTTGTGGTGTTTAGGTGAGGTGTTCTTTCAGATCAGCCACTTAGGCTGGAGAAGCAAGACCGCTCCAAGGCTTGCCATCACCAGACCACTGGTGAGTTTTAACCACCGTCCAGCTTGTTCCTGTAATTTTCTTCGGCTCAACGTGATCACTGCGATGGTCACCATGACGGTGTCATCAAGAATATAGGCCAGGTTATACAGGCCGAGATAGGCATAGTATTGCCATGTCGGCAACTGTTGCATCGTCAGAATATGGGTGTAGACCGCTGGAAACCCCGCCGTACAGAGCAGTTCGATCGTATTGACCAGGCCGGCCAGTACGACGACGCCCGCCAAGGCCCCGGCGAGATATTCCGCTTGAAGGATGCGGCGAATTCTGACGTAGAGTCCCGGTTTCGCGGATTCGGGAATGCTGAGCGAGATACCGGCATGGAAGGCAAAGAAGTCCTTGATATTGACCGCCCCCACGAGAAGCGCGACGCTGCCCAACGTGATCTGGGCCGCGCGTGAGAAGCCGAGCAAAAGGAACACATTCAGCCAAGCGGCCATGAAGGCGAAGTAGAACAACCCGCTCACAGCGACGAAAGTGCCGGCGATGAGCGCCATCTTGCGCCGATCGTGCAGATTGACCAGCAGCGACAGGAGAAAGAGCAGGACCCACATCGCACAAGGGTTGAAGCCGTCAAGTAGCCCGATGAGAAGGGTGAAGAGCGGAAGGCCGAGCTCGTGAACGCGAAGTCGGCCGAACCATCCTGCCTCGATGCCCTCGTCAGACGGTTGCGAGGCGGTACCTTGTGCGGTCAGATCCAGTTTGGCGCGGATCTCAGCTCCGGTCGTGTCGGCGGACTGAAATCCGATGAGCACCTCTGTGCCGATGACAAAGGTCGGTACGCCGATTGTGGTGATTCCGTGATCGCTTGCCAATGTTTCAAGTCGCTGTCGCGCAGCGGAGTCTGCGGCGATGTCGTAGAGGGTAATCTGAAGCGAGGGGCGCTCACGTCGAAGGTCGCCGAGGAAGATCTTTGCCGCTTCACAATGCGGGCATCCGGTTCGGACGAACACCTCGACGTCAGGATTCCTTTCTCCAGACCAAGCGCTTGCCCAGCCGCAGAGGAGAAGGATGAACAGTTGTATCGCGAGGCGAGGCAGGGAGCACAACTGCTTTGTGGGCTGGACCGACACCCTACGCTAACTGGTAAGATCCGGTTGTGCGACGGACCTAATGTAGGAGAGCACATCCAGCAGTTGCTGATCCGTCAGCTTCCCTCGAAAGCCATGCATGGGGCTGAACAGTACGCCGTTCGAGATCGCCACCAAGAGTTCCCAATCGGTCTTGGATCGACTCTGTTTGGATTGAAGATTGGCCGGCGGGATGACTAAGTCCTTGCTGTCCGAACCGTTCCCGTCAAGTGTGACCCCGTGACAACGGAGACACTGTTGCTCATACACGTGTTGTCCAGCTTTCGCATCCCCTCGGATCACTTGAGCAAAAACCATAGAAGTCGAGACGGAAATGAGGGCCATCGCGAAGAGCAGTATCGTCTTCATCTTCAATCCTTTCACCGTAGGACCAACACCGGACAGGTAACATGATGCACGACCGCATGCGAGACACTGCCTAGGAGAAAGCGGGAAATTCCCTTTCGTCCATGAGAGGTCACAACTACTAAATCCATATCCTTCGCCTCCTGTTCGATCACGGCGACGGGATTTCCCTGGAGGACCTTCGTCGTCACGGTATATTGAGAATTCGAAAGTTTGCCGGCGGTCGATTTGACAAGCTCCTCTGCATACCGTTGCACATCGTCCAGCCAGGCGCTGATTTCCGGTCCGACATAGGGCTCATTGACCCCGATCGGGACGACGGCGTGGACCACACACAGTTCGACGGGATCGACGAAGGGATGCTGCGTCAGCCATCGGACGACTCGGTCGGCATCGTCTCGATCCTCAATAGCAACGAGCACCCGTTGAATCTTGCGTGCCGCACCTCTGACGATCAAGGTCGGGCGGGAGCTGTGCAACAGTACGCGATGGGATACGCTGCCAAGAACGACTTCGGATAAACGGTTCCGCCCACGAGCTCCGATCACGACCAAATCGGCCGATAGGTTGTTCGCGCTATCGAGGATAAGCTGAGCGGGATTGCTGACCTCGTTGACCTTCCTGATCGACGTGACCTCCGCCGGGACCATGGCAGCAGCACGTTCCACGACTTGTCGTCCCGAATCGACCATTGCATGGCGGAAATCGTTGTACCCTTGCACGTTGCCCGCTTGGGCCACAAAGGGATGTTCCAGAATCCCTAATTCGACGCCGTGGACCAACGTGACATCGGTGGGATGATAGAGTTGGAACGTCTGGGCGACCGCAGCGAATGTCTGATCCGACCAGTCGACACCGATGATGACTCTCATGCCATAGCCTCTCTCATCTTCATGTGTTGATATTACTGGACAGTCCGATCGTGTCGCGCTCCCAGGCCAGCGGATGTCTTTGTTTTAGCTGTCATGTTGCTCCCTTAGCGCGGCGGCGAGGTTGTTGACGCGTGTGCCCGTTCCTTCCACTCCAACAGCGATTCGTCCGCCAGGTTTAAGTACTCCACCACGTCGTGATCGCTGACCTGGGCAAAGTCTATATAGTGGTTGCCCACGGCCCAGAATGGATCCGGTGTGGCAAGGACCACCAACTCATCCACCTGCCTACGGGTTTCGTGGATGGTCTCCACCGGGCCGACCGGAATGGCGCCGATCAGGCGACCTGGTTTGAAGTGTCTGATGGATTGGACGGATGCGAAGAATGTGGAACCGGTCGCGATGCCGTCATCGACGAGGATGACGATGCGGTCGGTCAACGTGGGCAGGTGCCGGCCCTGGCGGTAAAGCGTTTGCCGGCGAGCGATCTCTCGCTGCTGCACCTGGACCACATCCTCAATGTCCGCACGAGACAGACCATATGTCGCCCTGGCATCCGGGTTGAGATAGACTATTCCGGTCTCCCCCACCGCGCCGAGTGCATACTCGGAGTTGTCCGGCGCGCCCAGTTTTCTGGTGATGAACACATCCAGGGGAAGGTGCAGCCCCAGGCTCAGCTGATACCCGACTGCCACCCCTCCACGAGGAAGTGCCAGGATGACTGCTGCCGGGTTTTCACGATACTGGAGCAGTCGATCGACGAGCCGTCGACCAGCTTCTTCGCGATTCTTAA
>CAADGK010000117.1 GCA_900696515.1 uncultured Nitrosospira sp.
GATTCCGTGAGGATTTGTTCTACCGCCTCAGCGTGTTCCCGATCCACATTCCCCCGCTGCGTGAGCGCCGTGAAGACATTCCGAAGCTGGCCGTCCATTTCATCGCACAGAGCGCCAAACGGATGAATCGACGAGCCCCGCGCTTGACCCAGGCGGCTTTGAGCCAACTGGCGACCCACACCTGGCCAGGGAATGTGCGCGAACTCCAAAACGTCGTGGAGCGCGCCGTCATTCTTTCTCAAGGGCGCACCCTGGACATTCATCTTCAACCCGCTCCCTCTCGTGACTCGACAACACCCTCACCGTCACCTCTCACCGCATCGCAAGTGGCAACTCGACAAGATTGGAGACGGCAGGAGCAGGAGAACATCGCGCAGGCCTTGCAGATCACCAAGGGAAAGATTTTTGGACCGGAGGGTGCTGCCGTTTTGTTGGGCATGAAGCCGACGACGCTGGCGTCGCGCATCAAGGCGCTGGGAATCAAGCGGCGCTAGACGGATTCTACCGTAAGCCGCTTCTGCACCCCTTCCTCATGGACACAGATCCTGACGCTCCACGGTGCTGATCATCCTAAGCACATGGCCTTGAGCGCGATCCAACTCTCAGTTCAGCGGCTGGCGCACAGAGACAACCTCCCAACTACACAGGTTCTGGAGATTACGCCGCGAAAAATGAAAAGCAGCGTTCATAGGACAGCATTGAGATAGGCGATCGCTCGACGTTCGGGGGATAGGCGGGAGAGGACAGCTTTGGCGACGCTGGTATTCAAGACGGCGGATGCCAATGGGCGGACGATCTCTGATATGCCATGCGTCGCGACACCGAGCGCGATCCGCCAGGCCAGTGACGGCAACGGCCTTTCCGCGAAGGAGATGACTTTTTGCGTTGCGAGAGATGCGAGGTGGTCCTGCAGGAACTGTCTGCTCAGTGCCGTTGCCGCCTTCGGTGTCGACCCTTGACCGAGGTTGTCCTCCAGTTGCTTCTTGCACTGCGCGGTTAGCAAGCGAACATGTGCGAAAACGGATTCGTTGCGGCGCATTTCCCATAGCGTGTCCAGATCGATCTCGCCCGCTCCGCCGAAGGGTAGGATGTTCACCGACAGCAGGTCACTTGGCGGAGACGTAGCCGCGTCGCCATCGAAGCTCAATGTCCCCCCAATCCGAGCCATAGCGTCGGTGAGGTAGACAGGATCCAGGCCCAGAAGGCGGGCATTGAGCCACGGGACAAAGACTTTGTTGAAATCGTGCTCTGGGATCCCGTCCTTCCATATCTCTCCGGATGGGTCAACGATACGCAGTCGCTCAATATGACTCTTGAGCGTGGACGGCACGTTGGCATACGGAAAGGTCGGCGTGATGTAGTACGGCATGAACACCAGCGCTTTGGATTGGATGAGGTCGCGCAGTTCGGCTAGGATGGGCAGATAGGCCCGTATCCGGGCGATACTCGTCTTGACGAGAGACACCACGTTTGGGTCATCCCGCCAACGGTCGCGACTGACTGTCTCAGCAACAAAATCGAAGCCCCAGTAAAAGTTATCTCTGACAAATACCGAGTCCGCCAGCAGGAGATGTTTCTTTAACGGATTGAGAAAAGCAGACACCTGCTCTCGGCTGATCCGAGGGTCTTTGGGAAGGAATGCCCTATAGCCGAGTAACGGCGTCTCGGTGAAGCATTCTGCCAGCCTATCTGCCCAGTCATGGTCGAAGGAGGGCTCGAAGTAAAGCCGAACGGCGTGAGCCGAAGCTGCTTGCGTATCGAGATATGCGCCCGCGAAGTCGCTCTTCATCACGGCAAGATAGTGCTTGGAGAAGTCGATCCACTGCTCGGGATCAACGCCATCGAACCCGCTTAGGGTATCTGGCTTGAGTTCAGCGTGAAAATATTTCTCGAGAATATCGATTGGGTTCGGTGATACTTCCATCGGTATCATCCTCTCGTGCCGCTATGAAGCGAGAAGTTGCGGTACTCCTGGCCGCCAAACCCCAAGCGTGAGTGGCACGTGAGGGCATACGAAGCGCTCCATGGACTGTCCGCTCGACACGCGCGTTAGACGTCTGACATTCAGCCAAGCTTAGAGAGCGCAATGCTGTCTGACTCAGGAATTGTCACTGTTACCTCTCGCTCCTTGACGCCATTCTTTTCCGACCAGTACTCAATAGTGGCCGTGATCCCATTCGGGAGCTGAAACACGACTTCTCCTTTTTCGCTTGGAAAAACCACGAAGTCATGCGGAGCGTGGCGGTCTCCTTTGACCTCCTGCATAGCGTACTTGATATGCAAATATGCCTTAGCTGAGATGGTACCGACTATGTTGACCTTGGACACTTTAGGACCTCCTGCAAAGATGATCGCGTCCTCCTTGCACCTAACTACGTTTAGACCGATCCGCATAAGAACCGGATCGACCACTTCCTGTCTGCAGAACACACCGCTGCCGTTCGCGAACCATACACCTTACGTGCCCTCGCTTCAATGGGTTGCGACTGCAGAACCATTGCGCACGGGGTTCATGCGGATCTGCCTAACTTTCGAGCTAAGCTGCCTGCTTGACGGAGGCTTCGAGATGGGCGACTCCATTTTTCCCCTCAGCTATCGGATCACGGAACGTCTTTTGAAAGAAAAAGAGAGCATGGGTGTGGTCAAGCAGCCCAACGACGACGGTAACAGAGCCGCCGCAAGAGACAATGATTTCAAAACCCGTATGATCGGCGGCTCCGGTTCACCGCGTTGTTAGCACTTGCTGCGAATATGCGATCAGGGACTTGGGACAGGAACGCCACTCGCCCGGAGAACGTAATACGCGCCCAGAACAATCCACGTCGCCGCAAAGGTCCAGTACACAACAAACAAGTAAACCGAGCTGTCTATTCCCTTTGGCATGCGTTCGGATGTTCTCTGAATTAGCCCGAAATCAAGGGCTCGTTCCAGCTCTGAGGCATAGGTCTCAACCTCTTGCAAGTAACGAAGTGACCGTCGTGCCATCAAAGTCAGCGCTATGGTAACCAGTGCACCGAGCAAACTCATTATGACTTTGGTCACGTCTCGCTGGAGGAACTGGAAGACGACTGCCAACAAACCCGTGTTGATGGCCACAACAAACTGGAAAATTTGATGGCGAGTATCGTACATGTGTTGGATGTATTGAATCGTCTGTTCGTACTCAATGTCTCGATTAGCGCTATCTCGCATGAGTTTTTCCTCAGTGACGTGTTTTTTGCAGTGCTACCGCTCGCGGTGAGCAACCATGAGGAGCGCATGTTATCCCGCGTTCTGGATGGCTGCCCGCAGTCGTTCAAGCTCCTCAATCCCTTTTCCGCAGTACTCGAATGCATCCCCCATCTCACCACCCGTATTATCCGCGACCGGCAGATGAAACTCGACCAAGGTCGGATTGGCGATCTCCATCTCGACTTCGAACGCTCGGAAGGTTAGAGAGCCAAGAGCAGCCTGTGGTGCTTCAAAGGAAACGACGCCCAAGCGGGGGAACCGGGCAGATCGGCTACGCGTTACTTCACCGTGCTTCAAGCGGTTTGCGAGATCCGCACAGACGGCGAGGGCGGTATTAGCAGTGACGGCGTCCTCGACTAGTTGAGCGTTCTTGCCATTGGACTCCGCCCAGCGCTTCAGATAGTCCTTCGCATTCCAGACCCAGATGAGCAAATTGAATGCACTGTCCTCCGCATCCTTATGAGACTTGATTCCGTGAATCACGTATCGATGCGTCTCCCCGTCTGGGAAAGTGTAATCCCAGGCGGTCCCGTTCCCAGCCTTCTGCCTTGTGGCTGCTGTGAGTCGCCCGAGTCTCTCAAACAGTTGAGTGATCGCTGCCTCAGTCATAAGCTCTAAACTATAACGCTCTCCGCGGGCTGGCTAATATGTCGTTCTCCGGTGGCACGATAACGTGTCACTCCCGGGACAGGCGCACAATGGCAACGTCGCACCTGCCCTGCGCGCGTGATGCCGTGTCACCGTCTGCTGCAACGGCTTGTTAGCCGTGGTACCTCAGAATACGGCAACCTCGAACGGAATGTTCGGTATGAATTTTGTAATGCCATGCTGCCGTTTCAAACGGGATGTCTTCTTCTTGGGTACTTAGTTCAATGTAGTCATCGCATCTCGCATAATTCTCCACACCTCATAATTCGTCAACTTGCGCTTCTTGGACATCAACACTCATTGTGCAAGACCAATCGGGCCTCGTTACCTCGATCTCGACCCTTGAGATGCCACATGGCCGAACACTTTGCAGTGCACTAAACGCTTTGAACCCTCTCTCTGTATGTATCCGCGTGACAATCAAAGACTTGCCATTTTGCTTGCAGAACGGTACGAGTTTTTCTTGGATGATTGTTCTCAGGCACTCAGCTGCTTTCCCCTTCGACGCCGAAGAGACTCTTGCAAGGGAAGAGATGTTCACAATGTGCGGGGAACGCGGCAATGGATTGGGGTGGATACCAACGAGCAAGTAAGGTTCGTTTTGCAATTGCGCTACATAGTATATACGCTCGTTCCTCGGCAGAACCCATGCAGGCTTACCGCCGTCAATATTTGCTTTTTCTGCGTGGAACGCCTCTCTTACATTCTGCAGTTCCTCACATGACAAGCCCTTGAGCAAGGCATCCGTCTCATGAGAGGAAAGCTCAGCGACTTGAATCACCGTAAGCCTACTCGCCTCTTTCGTCTGGCAACCATCGTGCTTGCTTTTCGCACCAATCGCTACATCTTTTATCCATACCTTGCATGGAGGTCAAATCTTATTCCGTACATCCTCACCTGTCGGCAGAATAACCACGCTACTGATCTTCTGACCATTATGTTGTTGAGCTGGCCGATCCTGATGCCCGCTCGGGATGGCACAGGGAGAAAGGCCGGACATGGCCGTACAGTCGTGTCGAAGCCGCTCCCCGCCGTCCAGCCTCTCGCGCCTCTGTGACAATTTCGTCTTGCAGCTGCTCAAACGCACACAGAATGCGGATGGATCTCCTGCCAAGCGAAGTGACGGTATATTCCACGCGTGGTTTCGTCAGGTCGCTGCCTGCCCGGCGCAGAAGTCTTCTGAGAATATTGTTCCGGTGTTTCATGACTTAGTCCTATTTCCCTGACGAACTCCGATTCAAGCCCCTGATCATCGGATCACCCTCCACACGCCGTCCCCACCATGGGTCAGGGTGATGAGAGGGGCTATGCACACTATTGGATGATTGATCGCGAACATCGCTGAATGACTGAGGGGTGTTCCCAGAGCGCGCTGGTTCGTGAGACCTATTACGATCGGTTTCAGCTGTCACCCTGCTCTCCTTGGTTTCTCTTGAGCTTCGAACACGTTCATCCATGCCAAAGCGGTCATCACGACCGAGCCGGTGGTCGGCCACGGTCTGAATCACGGAGTTCTGATCGAACAATAACGTGCTGCCTCCCTCACGATCCATCCAGCTCGCTCCGAACCCAAGCCACGTATTGGCCGAGACTGAAGCAGGGATCGTGAACCACACAATCGACAACAGACACGCATAGATGATTCGCATCACACACCTCCTCTGAGACCTGCCTGCTCATGTGATAGATCGCTTAGCCTCCCGTGGCGCCCTTCGCCTTCCACGCTTGCGCTGCAAACTGTGGATCAAGCGGCGTGTGCGCGATATGGTTTGTGTAATTGCTCAAGGTCTTGAGCGCCACGATCGTCAGCACGTCCAACAGGTGCTGCTGTCCGTATCCCGCCGCCGTGAAGAACTCCAGATCCTCATCCGGCACCCAACCACGATGGAGAAGAACGGACATCACCAGTGTCTTGAGCGCATTGAGCTTTCGGTCTGGGAGCTGGCGCTGCTCCCGCAACGCCGAAAGGATATCCTCAGGCATGTGGACCATCTGGGCGACAGTGGAGTGAGCCCCCACACAGTAGGCACAGTCGTTCGTGGTACTGACCACGAGCGTCACCACCTGCTGTTCGACCGGTGAGAGGGCGCTCTGCTCAAGCGCCTTGTTGATCCCCGCATACGCTTGCACCGCCGCAGGCGACCCGGCCAGCACACCATACAAATTCGGCACAAATCCGTATTTCTTTGCGGTGGCTTCGAGCGTCGCCCGCGATGTTTCCGGAGCCGTGTCCTTCGTATGAACCTGAAACTTCATGATAATCCTCCTTTGTGGTATTAACCGGCTATTTACCTTGTGTCGCTATTTTCTTCAGCCCTTCGATCGTGGCCGGTGTTCCGCTGACGTTTCACTGGCCAGACCGAAC
>CAADGK010000118.1 GCA_900696515.1 uncultured Nitrosospira sp.
CTTTGTTGATTTCCTCCACCGCCATCAACACCACGTCGCGCAGCGAGACTTCGCTGATCGCCATCGTCCCGCTCAAGGAATGCAGAATCCCGATCTTGATCGGTGGGCCCCCCGCCGCGTACGACAGAGCATACTGCCCCAGATTCCCCAGCAACGCCGCCACCCCCACCCCGGCCGCCACCCGCCCGCTCTGCCCTAAAAATTCCCGCCGCGAGGGACCTCGCTGTTCCGTGGGGGATGCGGCTTCGGGAGTACCTGATACCTCATGAGGTAGATTGTTGTCCATAGTGCATCACTCCTTCTGTGTATGCGTGAAGTGCAACCGCCGGTGGATGCCATTCTCCTCAAATCTTGTCCAGACCAGGCCGCAGCACAGGCACCAATAGATTCGTCATCAAGTCTTTTTCAACGGAATTTCAGCACAAGACTCGCTGACCAACCTGGCCCAAGCTCAGGCACATTCCCTCCTTTCACAACAGGGTCTGAACGCTAGCAGAATCCAGGTGACAACCGCGTACCAACACAGGAAGACTGCCTTGCCAACGGCGTCATACGCCATTGGCAAGTGGATTTACTTACAAATGAGCCATTGTGCAGCCGAAGAGTAACCATGCAAGCGAAGAAGCTGATAAGTTGGATGCCGGATTGTATACATTGCACTTTCACTGCGTCAAGGGCTTCCCTTACCGATCAAATAGGGCCGTTCCTTGCAAACCCAATCTGGGAAACCGCTCCCGGCAATACAGCTATTTCGCACTTCTCCCTCCGACGATCTTTATGGATGGAATGAAGGCTCCATCGAACTATGACAACCTCATGGCCGGATTGCCGGCAATCCGCCACGTCGGCTGACATGAATCTCCGATGGTCTTCCTCCGCCGGAAGACACTCCACCCCTGCAGAGGAATGTCACGAAATCATAAGACCGTAGACCGTGCTTATCTGATCTCGAAGTAATTCGTTCAAGGCGAGAGGGACCGCGAAGCACTAGGCACGATCGACACTTCGCCGTGGAGAGCAATGCCCACGAGCTCCGCATGAGGGGCCGTTATCTCATAATCAAGAACACCATGGCATTTTTGTTTTTACCGACTCTTCCTGCTACACTACGTACCGGTTCTCACACGCGAGCACACAACACGATGACTCACACATCATCCCGATCGTTCACGTTGAAGCTGAGTGCACTCATCCTGGGCTGCCTACCCCTCTTGATGGCCGGGTGCGCCGGCTCACACCCGACCACCCCTATTCATGAGACACCCCTTGGGTCGGTCTTTCTCGAATCTGTTTCAGACAGTTCCTTCCAAGCATCCCATCCCATCAAACTATCGGAAACGACTGTCGGCGATGTCTTGCGCGGCATCCATACCAAAGAAAAAGCCGGCTTCCTGTTGCTGCTGGGCAAAGCGGCGAAGTCCACAAATCTGAATGATATTCGGACCTTCTCCGAAGATGAGATTGCCTTCCTGGCTCCCCATATGACTGCTGCCCTGGCTCAAGCCAGTTCCGCTCAGCGCGTTGGGTTCCGCGTCTATTCCACACCGTACATCGCGCCATCCGCAACGCCCCTCCAGCAACGGGCAACGACTTCTGGCTATGTATTTGCGGACGGCCTATCCCTGCATATCGTCTTGACACAATACCGCCATTACCCTGGCAAGCGATCTACCGCAAGTCAAAAGGAACCCCGCTCGCTCCCGGACACCGACGGCCTCCGAGACCGAGAGGTGACGTTCTTGCCGGAGGGAGCGGTTCGTTCCGACGTGTATGATCGATCGAGTTGGATTGGAAAATCAGAAGATCGGTCGCTCGCCATCGACTACCAACTTTTGGCGAGACTGCTCACACCGCCGCCCCTCCCCACTCCGGCTCCGCAACAGGTCCCGGTGGTGACGGCACCGCCTCCGTCCCCTCAAGCTCCTCCGGTCGTGAGGCAGGACACCGAGTTGCAGGCGTTTAAAGAAGAAATGAAGGCACTGCGAAAGAAAGTGGACGAGCAGGAAGCTGAGCTTCAGCGCCTGAAGAATCCCCCCCTCAAGAAAAAACCGACCCCGTAGCCGACTGTTGCGCACTGAGAGAGAGGATGGTCCTGACTCGCAAACTGCGGCCGAACATGCGGCCCATTGGCTGACCGGGAAAATGGACGTCGTATCAGGATTGAAGAGCCGGGAGAGAGTCCGATACCTCTTCGAGCAGAACAGCCGTTTGCCGCTCACCGTTCACTGACGGTTCCGTATCCGCAGCTACCGTCTTGCCCTCTCCATCTGAGGATGGAGCCTCACCACCGTCCATCGGAAGGAGTGCCTGTTCCGCCTCGCCAAGTTCCTTGAATTCACGCAGAGGCGGCAATTGCGAAAGATCGCTCAACCCAAAATGCTCAAGGAAGAATTTGGTTGTCCCATACATGATCGGACGACCTGGGACTTCTTTGCGCCCGACGATTCGCACCAGCTTGCGTTCCAACAGCGTGCGCAAGACGCCTGAGGTCTCTACCCCTCGAATTTCTTCAATCTCCCCCCGCACGAGCGGTTGCTTGTAGGCGATGATGGCCAACGACTCCAACGCCGATCGGGACAGTTTGGCCGCCGTCTTGGCCTTGTCCAATCGTTTCACCCAGGAGGCGTAATCCTGCTTGGTCACAAGGCGATAGCCACCGGCGACCGCCACCAATCGTACCCCACGCCCTTCCTGATCAAGTGCCCGGCCAAGATGATGCAATGCCTCTTCAACTTCACCCTTCGAGACCGTCCCCATTGCGGCGACTAGGCGAGTCACTGGCAACGGTTCGGCTGAGACGAAGAGCAGCGCCTCCAGAATGGCTTGGAGTTCGACCATACTGTGGGGCCGAACCTCATTGAAGCTCCCTAAATGCTGAGCCCCATTCACCTCTTCCCTGCTCTCCGGATCTTCCGTGTTCCCCGCTGTAAGGACTTCCGTTTCCGGCACCTCCACCTCATCAACCACATCCACCGTCAGTGGCGTCATGCGCTCCTCCATTCTGCATCAACATCGTCCAGCTCCGCCGGATCAGGCACCAACGAAAACATCCGCGAGACCAGAATCGGCCCGAAAGTCTCGGCTTGGAACACACGAGCGACTCGCAACCGCATCAATTCCAGTAAGGCCAAAAACGTCACGACGACGACGATCCGATGGATCGATCCTTCAAACAGCGCCGCAAACGAGACTGAGTCTTTCCCCTCCAACGTTTCCAGAATGAGATTCATTCGTTCCCGAACCGTGAGATTGTCCGGCACGATCTCAATGAGCCGGCTGTCCGGATTGCGCTCGAGCACTTCCTTGAGCGCGTCAACCAGGTCGAACAGTGACACGTTTTCAAGCGGGAGATCCTCCTCAGCAACCGTTTCCACCGGAAGGGCGTCCTCCCGCCAAAAGATCTCTCTCCACATTTTCTCCTGATCATCGAGTTGTCGCGCCGCTTCTTTATAGGCCTTATACTCAAGCAACCGACGAACCAACTCTTCCCGTGGATCCGGCCCGTCCTCTTCGTCGTCGGTCACCTCGTCGGCCGGCAGCAACATCTTCGACTTGATCTGCAACAACGTCGCCGCCATCACCAAAAAATCTCCGGCCACATTGAGATTAAGCTCTTCCATCGCCTCCAGGTACTCGATGTACTGCTGGGTAATCATGGCGACCGGGATATCGTAGATATTGATCTCGTTTTTCTTGATGAGATGGAGCAGAAGATCCAGCGGTCCCTCGAAGTTTTCGATGCGGACCTTATAGGGCAGCTCTGTTTGCTCAAACCCGTCGGCTTGCGATTCCACGGCCTGGTTATATCAACTTATGGGGAGGCGGGCAAGCCTGATTCTATATATTGGGGATGAATAAGGTGGTGCTCATTTGAGCCTGATCGCATAGGCCACGAGCAAAGCTGCCGTGACGAGCAACCCGAACGTGAGAACATACTGGCCGTTCTTGGTCCGAAGAAAGCCCTCTGGCTGGGGAGACTCCTGCCGCATTGCCTGAGCGAGCAACGGTGGATGGTCGAAGCGTGCCCGAGCAAGATCGTCTTGTCGCTTGAACTCGGCATTCGAAAAGTCGGCAGACCCCAGAAATTGGGCACCCGTGAACATCGTGTCCCCCTCGAAGACCGTAAAGGTAAAGAAGGTCTCGCGGCTGAAGATCGCGTCACGAAAACTCAGACGGCTTTTGAAGCGACTGCCGGAAAACCCCATCCCCGAGCCGAACCTCGACCGTTCAAACTCCACCGGCTGTTCTCCCGTGACTTCCAAAAATTCTGCCGTCCCGTCGAAGAGCGCACCGGTACAGTCTACGGAACTCTGAAACGTCGATCGATGAAATCTCGTACTCGGACCGAACCTGGTCTCTCGACAAGCCAACGGGCCGACGAATTGTCCTTGAACAAAATGCGCTTCTTTTTCAAAGACAGCCCCAGAGAGTTCAACCTCTTTCTGAAAAACCGACCAGGAGAGATCCACCCCTTCTTTAAATCGAGCCCCCTGAAAATCAACAGGTCCTTCAAACCTTAGGGCACTGCTGACCGAGCGATGACGTACCGCTCCCTTGAGTACAGAATCTCGTATTTTGAGCCCTCCCCGAACAAGGCGCTCCTCCAGGCTGCGGGCAGTCGCACTCTGACTCGAAGGCTCTGATGCCGTCAATGACCGGGATACTGCCTTTGGGACGAGCCGATCAAACAGGACATCCCCTTGAACAATCACCCCAACAAGATCAACCGGACGGCCTCTCTCGATCGCCTCCACAATCCTTTCACCGAGCACGATATGCGCTTCCCGCTCCGCCTGCGTACAGGTCGGTGCGAGATGAAGGACAAGTCCAGCCTCTCCTACTGTCGCTGATCCTCCCTCGGCGATACAAGCGGCGCCGACTTCAGACGAACCCATACTGATCACACCGATGGCCGCGAAAACCACCCCGCTTAAAACTCTTTTGATGCTTAACATGGGACTCGGCGCAAACCCTGGAAGGGAAAACAGATGGAGAGACTCACATTGCAGGTGAACGACGAGCAGATGTTGGAGAAGCGCCAGAAGCCCGCTGCTGGAACGACCGGCATTCCAGCAGCGATACAGAGCACCACGATCGGAGCCAATACCGAAAGCCCTGCCCCTGGGATGTGCGCTGCGCATGGAACGGCTCGAGCATAATCTGCCGCAGGGCACTCACCAAATTCCGGCCAATTAATTGTGTCGATAATCGTCGTCCAGTAATTCTTCGGACTTATCGATGAGCGCATCCCCGTCATCATCCGTATCGAGATCCAACTCATCCCGGACATCGTCTTCGTCGAGCTCATCTTCCATCTCTAACTCATCATCAACGACATCCTCGTCCTCCAAATCAGCCTCATCCGGCTCTATCGGCATGGCCGGTTTCACCGAGACGGCCTTCCGCGGGGTCATCTCCTCTTCATCCGCAACGGGTTTGGCTGGTGCGCTCGGAGGGATCGACTTCTGGGGTGTCTTCTTGGCCGATTTGGCAACCGCTTTCTTTGCTGGTTTGTCGGCTGCTTTCCTGGCTACCGGCTTCTTCTTTGGGGCGGGTTTGGGCACCTTGACCGCCGCACGCTTTTTTACAGCCTTCTTCGCCACGGCCTTCTTGGCGACGACTTTCTTGGCGGCTGCTTTTTTCTTCGGCACTGATGCAGCTTTTTTCGTCTTCGACGACGCTTTCGCGACGGCTTTCTTCTTTTTGTTCGCCATTCCGATCCCTCCTCTTCGTTTCAGCGCGGCGCAACGGCCTCCATCTAGCATGAACGAACAGGCTCTTGCAACCATCTCGATCATGATTTCTACGAGCCTCCGCGGCTCTCATTACTTTGGATCCAATAGAAATGCGCGCACTGCCGACAACGAGAAAGACAGACACCGGCAGGTATCTCGCAGAAGCACATCAACCCTTCACTGGCGGCGTGCTATGATGAGATCCCAGAGGGAACACAGCTGAATCCTCAGCCATCGGTATGGCTCTTATCAATCACTGACACAACGCATTGAGGAGTACACCGCCCGTGAACCGACTGCACATACTGACCATCGCCCTGGGGATCGGGGCCACGGTGGGAGGGCCAACCCTTGACCTCTCTCCTGCCACGGAGATTCTCATGGAAAATGGCTCACCTTATTACGTCCCGGCCGCCGCAACCGTGGTGAGTGGCACACCCATCCGCTGGGAGAATCCGACACCGACACACCACACCGTGACACATAATGGCTGCGTGAACGACCAGAGTACCTGCCTCTTTAATTCAGGGACGGTTCCACCAGGAGGACAGTTCACCATCCAAGGCCTACCTCCTGGTCGATATGCCTATCATTGTGGGATCCACCCCATCATGCGAGGACAGCTGATTGTGACCGATGATTCATCAACCCCCGCTCACTTGTAAGACACCACCCATTGTCCGCTTGCAGAGGTACCGACTGCTCCTGTAGCTTACCGACTGCCTGATACGGAGCCCTCGTGATCATGAAAGCCCTTGCCGCCATCCACGATCCTTTGACCTTGACCGGAGAAACACTGACCCTCTTGGCCTGGCATATTCCGGACCTTGTCGCCTACCAACACCGACCAGACGAATGGTGGCTGGCTCCGCTCGATGACGATCTCCCGTTGATCCGATTGAACCATACCGGGTTGGATCTGCTCAAAGCCATGAACGGTCACACGGCGGTGGGAACTCTTCTTGAGCAATTCGGAGCCAAGATCTGCGGGCCCGATGGGCAGCCTGGGTCTTGGCACTTGGAACGGTGGGCGACCCCCAACTACTCCCTCTGCTATTACGGAACTGAACCACCCGGAGGCCACCGGCACAGGGCCAAGTGGGATGTGCTGCTCCAACAGGTCCGAGAAGGCTGGTCAGGGCAGGAAGGCTTTGAAGGCGAGCATCACCTGGAGGACTTCCATCACCATGAGCTGACAGAAAGCTCGAGAGACGACGGCCATTTTGATTTGATTGAAACCACCGTCTCTCATCTCTTCCGGGAGCCAAGTGAGGCTTTGGGCGGTCTGACTTATGGCCGACTGCTCATGCGACAACTCAGGCGACTCGGCTGGTTCGCCCCCAAGCCGAAAGTCCTGCTGGAGATCGGTGGCGGCCTCGGGTATCTCGCGCAAGAACTAGGGAAGGATCTCCTCCCGTTTGAGAAACAGGGGATCACCTACCTCTCACTCGATATCACACAGCCATTTCTCAATCTCCAGGTCGCACGAGCCAAAGCCGGCGGATGGAACGTCACCGGCACCAGAGCCAATGCAGAACAGCTGCCGCTGGCTGATCGTTCTGTCGATCTCGTCATCGACAACGAGAACATGGCCGACATGACACCAGTCCAACTGACCAAGCAGGAACTGATCTCAGGGATCGGAGCGACCGCCCAACATCAAGAAGCCCTTGATTGGATCCGGCGGCTTCGCCTGCCCATCGAAGCCAATCCACCGGACTCGGTGATCTTCAACGTAGGGCCGATTCGGTTTGTCGCTGAATTGTGGCGGGTGCTCAAACCGGGTGGGCGAGCATTCCTGACTGAGTTCGGCATCGAACAGGGATGGCCGGCTCCTGTGAAACTCCCTGGACATACCGAGTACGAGGTGCAATACAGTCACCTGCGCCAAGCTGTCCGCTGGCTGGGGTTCCAAGAACACTATCTGTCTCTTCCGCAGTTTCTTGGACTCAAGCCAGGCACCAAAGTGCTCTGCACCGGCGCCACCTACACCATCCAGCGATTCTGTCAGTCAAACAACCATCCCTTCGCCGTACGGGCCTACAGTGAAAAGGAATTGCAGCAGACCTTGGGTGACATGCTGCCCAAGCTGCAGGGCCTCCACTACCACGACCTCGCCGACCCAGCCTGGTTCGGCCTGCAAGACTTCAAAGTGTTGTTACTGGAAAAACCCGGCGGCGCCCCGAAGGCTCAGTTCACCGAGAACAAAGGCTATCGGTGGTATTCGCAGAAATAGGCAGTTACGTGGCAAGGCCCAGCTTGACTTTCCATTCGGCGACATACACCCAATCGACATCAAGGTCATCCTGCCGAAGCCTGATTTTCTGAAGATCCGCTTGATCTTGCAGCCGCCCTGCTAGAGTCTTCAGGACGATCAAATCCTCTACCGTCACAATCGGCACCGATACTTTGCCCAGGAAAATCTGTCGTCGACGTGCCAGTGCTGTCCGAAGGTATTCAGAATCAGCCAAGAGCACATCAATCACCACTTCCTGATTCTTCAGAATACCCACACATCGCCAAATCGAAATCCCACGAAAGACCATTGCGGCTGGATGCACGATGGTCGCATCGAAAAGAGAGGAGAGCAACGACTGAAGTCGATCACGAGACGGCTGCTCCATCAACAGCAGGATATCGATATCCGTCGTCGCCCGTGGTTCAACCAACGCGCTGTAGGCCCAGCCTCCGGCCAGCGCATACTGAATACCTCGTCGATTGAAGTCCGTGATAAGCGTGGAGAGGGACTGGGCTAAGAATGATTCTGCTGCCATGCCTGCTCTTTGGCGCGGCGGATCTCGCGCATCACTTGTACCATGGCATCGCCTTGTGGGTTCTGCTGCTGGATTACCGAGCAGCGAAGCGCTAAGCCGAGTTCCGTCAACTCGATGGCGTGGCGTAAGTTGGCTGCAATCTTGGCATCATCGTGCTGATCGTAATGTCTTTGCATTACGGCATGTCCTCGCGCGGAATTCCTAGAGTGTACAAGACTCCTCCACCTTGAGCAACTTCGATCAGCTCCGATGCGAATAAACCCGGCGGCGCCTCGAAAGCCCAGTTCACCGAGAACAAAGGCTATCGGTGGTATTCGCAGAAATGAGACGTGAAAGGTGTGAGACGCAAAATGGGCATACAGTGCCATAAAGCAGCGCCAGCCCCCTATGCAACTGCTTTAGACCTTCGCACCTCCTTCATGACGCGATTCCCAATCTGATCCTCAGCAATATCGAGATCGTAGCGGCTCTGCAAGTGAAGCCAGTACTGCGGACTCTGGTTGAGATACCGGCCAAGGCGTAACGCCAACTCTGCCGTCATAGGCCGCTGCCCACGCACCACATGGCTAATACGCATAGCAGGCACGCCAAGTTCCTGGGCCAGTCGATACTGCGACACCTCTAGCTCATCTAGAATTTCCTTCAGATACGCACCCGGATGTATTGGTTCAATACGAGACTTAGACATGGCACCTCCTCAATGGTAATCGACGACCTGAACACGCTCCGCATGGCCCTCTCGCCAGAGAAAGCAAATTCTCCACTGGTCATTGATGCGAATGCTGTGCTCCCCCTTTCGATCCCCTTTGAGCGCTTCAAGCCTATTCGAGGCCGGCAACCGAAGATCTTCCAGTCTGACAGCCGCGTCAATCGCGTTGAGCTTCATAAATGCCCGCCGCTGAATCTCGCGCGGGAGTCCTTTCACAAACTCGCGCTTGAAGATTCGCTCGGCATTGGCATCACGGAATGACTTAATCACCGCAAATAGTAAACATTCTGGTTATTATCAGTCAAGCACACACCACGACCTTGCCGACCCAGATCGGTTCGGCCTCCAAGACTTCAAAGTGCTGCTGCTGAAAAAACCAGGGGGCGCACCAAAAGCTCAATTCACGGAGAACAAAGGCTATCGGTGGCATTCGCAGAAATAAGAGAGTTGAGAGCAGCCTGGTTCGTTCCCTGTGCTCGGTCAATGCGCGCAGAGGGGAACCAGCCACGCTGCCCTTATTGGGAGAGGAGGGAAGTCAGATCAATCAGCACACCTTCTCTCAGCCCGAGATCACTCACCAGACACTCTTTCTGCCCCAACGTCTCCATGATCGTTCGAATAATGATCGCCCCGGCGGCGATGACTTCTTCGCGGTTCTTTTCCAAGCCCGGCAAACCAACTCGCTCTACCTTGGTTCGGCTGATCAAGGTCTGTTCAAGTTCCTGAATCGTATCGAGCTTCAACACAGAGTTGTGGATGCGAGCCGATTCATAGGTAGAAAGTTGCTGAGCCATGGCAGCAAGGGCTGTGATCGTCCCAGCCGTCCCAACAAACATCGCCTGTCGATAGTCACCCATGTTGGCTACAGCTGCTTTCGTCTCTCGCGTGACCCATTCTCGTGCCTGGCCTACTTCCTCATTAGTAGGAGGATCATGGAGCAACAGCCGCTCGCAGAGGCGCACGACTCCGATATCGATGGATCGAGTGATCGGACTCTTACCAGACCGATCGAGAATGAACTCCGTACTGCCTCCGCCGATGTCCAGCGCCAGAATGTCTGTCACTCCAGCCGGCAAACCAGAGCGAATGCCGAGCAAGGTTCGTCGCGCTTCTTCCTCACCCGAGATGAGTTCGACCTCGAAGCCACATTCTGCTTTGACCCGTGCCAAAAACTCCGCTCGATTGCCGGCATCGCGAACGGCGCTGGTCGCAACAACCGCAGTGACTTCAACCTCATGGTGTTCAATGACGCTTCGCCACTCTTGGAGACAGTGGATTACACGATCCATGGCGGCGGGGCTCAGCCGTTTCGTCTGATCGACGCCTTCTCCCAGCCGGAGGATACGCCGTTCCGATCGGAGTTCTTTGAGGGGATGTCCTGGGGCGAGATCTGCAATTAACAACCGACAGGTGAGGGTGCCGATATCGATGCCGGCCAATCGTCGCGTACGCTTCGTCGGCTCGGTCATTGCTCGTTCCGAATGGCCTCCATCTCGACTTCCAACTTCTTCTGCGACTCTTTCACAACTTCAACCTCTTTGACCAGACGCACGATCTCGGCATCGTAGACGACACGCTCTGCCGTTTCGCCTCGCTCCTTCATGTCCACTGCCCGCTCACCGATATCCTTGTACAGATCCGATAATTGCTGATCCAGCTTGCGGAGTTCCAACCGCATGCGGAGCAGTTCTGTCTCTTCCAGCGCACGTCCCGCTGCATGGACAGTTCCGAGACGGAGCGTCGCAATCCCCGTCCGCAGATCATCCTTTATCCGTTGAAAGAGTCCCATCACAATCCTAGCTTATCGATCCAAGTTCGAGCTTCTTCTCCCACTTACGAAGCATGGCCTCGCGCAGCCCCTGATGGGCTGACTCTTTCAGCCCTGGATCAGATTGTAGCAGTGAAAAGGCCTCTTGCCTGGCTTGCTCCAGCAAATCCCCATCGCGCACCAGATTGGCCACGCGGAACTCCGGCATCCCCCATTGACGCAACCCAAAGAACTCACCTGGGCCTCTAATTCGCAGATCATCCTCGGCAATGACAAACCCATCGTTTGACCGGACGAGCGCCTCCAACCGTTCCCTTGCCGTCGACATCGATTCTTCACTGCCCAGAGTCCGTCTGCGCGAGTCCGTTTTCCCCCGTCCCAGGTTTTGCGCCATCAACAAACAATAGGCTTGATGGCTGCTCCGCCCGACGCGACCGCGCAATTGGTGCAACTGGGCCAGTCCAAATCGTTCAGCATGTTCAATCAGGATGACCGTCGCGTTCGGGACATCCACGCCAACTTCAATGACAGTCGTGGCGATCAACAACTGAATCGTACCGGCCTTAAAATCAGCCATCACCGCTTCTTTTTCAGACGCCTTCATGCGCCCATGCAACAGTCCGACACGAAAGTCTGCGAACTCTCCCTTCTGCAACTGTTCAGCGCCCTGCATCGCAGCCTGAAGGTCGACCTTCTCCGATTCTTCCACCAGCGGATAGACGATGTAGGCTTGTTTATCGGCACGCAATTCATCGCGCACAATCTGGTAGGCTTTCCGCCGTTGTCCCTCACTAAACAAGAATGTCCGCACCGGTTTACGCCCTGGAGGAAGGGCATCGATGACCGACACATCGAGATCCCCGTAGGCGGTCATCGCCAGCGTGCGGGGAATAGGAGTGGCCGTCAGCACCAGTACGTCCGGCCTATAGCCCTTCTCGATCATCGCCTTTCGCTGCAACACGCCGAACTTGTGCTGTTCATCGATGACCGCCAAGCCAAGATTTTTGAATGTGACACCTTGCTGCAGCAGCGCATGGGTCCCGATTGCTACTTGGACATCACCCGCAGCCAGCCGTTCAACCTGCACATTCTTGACCGAGGCTTTCTCACCACCGCGAACTAAGACCGCCTGCAGCCCCAAGGCCTGCAACATTCCCGATAGGTTGCGGTAATGCTGTTCCGCAAGGATTTCCGTCGGAGCCAACAAGGCAGCTTGATAGCCTGACCCACAGGCCATCACGATCGCCTGCAACGCGACCGCAGTTTTTCCTGATCCCACATC
>CAADGK010000119.1 GCA_900696515.1 uncultured Nitrosospira sp.
AGTATCTGGATCTCCTGGCCACCGGCGGTTCGCAGTCGCCACAGCAAATCCTCGCTACCGTCGGTGTCGATATGACTTCCGAAGCCTTCTGGCAATCGGGGTTCGATACGATCCGGGAGATGGTCGAGCAGCTGGAAGAAACGATGTAAGCAAATTGACACCTGGATTGTCTTAACTTTCTGAACACTTTCCGGTATGCGAGCACTGTCTCGAGAAGGTCTGATTAATTCAATGTTCTTAGCGAGAACCAATGGGTTGCGAGCATTTCGTATGCAGTTGATCGAAGTCAAGAATCACTTAAGCCTTCTCTACTCGGCTCATCCTAAGAACAGCAGCATTTCAAATCCTGTTCATTGACATATTCCAACAAGGGAAGTAGCCTTTCTTCACTTCCCATCTATTGCAACTTGAGGAGATCTATGGGGCAAACGCCTGCAGACAGTCTTGATGGTCGTACTCTGGATAATGGCTGGAAGGTTATTGAGAAGCTACACAAGGGCCCATTCAGTACTGGAGGACGATTCTCCGTCGGATACAAGGTTGAGAAGGCAGGATCGCTGGCATATCTCAAAGCATTAGACTTTTCTGCTGCCTCACAGTCCGCCGACCCTGCTCGTGCACTGCAAGCCATGACCGAAGCCTTCAACTTTGAGCGAGACTTACTCGACAAGTGCAAGACCAACCGTTTGGATAGAATAATTACACCCCTTCACGACGGTTCTTTGACTATTCCTGGGTTTGGCGACTTTAGTCTTGTTCACTACCTGATCTTTGAAATTGCTTCGGGAGATATAAGAAAGGTGGTCAGTGATTGGCAGGCCTTTGATCTCCGGTGGTGCCTGAAATCACTTCACAACGTAGCCGTTGGCCTTCGCCAACTGCATGCCGCTGGCATTGCCCATCAAGACGTCAAGCCATCCAACGTGTTGGTGATGATGAATAGTGAGTCTAAGATTGGAGATCTTGGACGGGCTTCCGATCGGACTAAAGAATCTCGGAATGATCATCTCCCTGTCCCTGGAGACCAAGGCTATGCTCCATTGGATCTATACTATCAAGATGCGAGTGGGATTGACCGGTTCGAGAGACGATTTCTGGCCGATATCTATCTCTTGGGCAGCCTCTTCTTTTTTTACTTTACAGGCGTATCAGCCACTCACCTCCTACGCGCTAAATTACAAGGAACGACCCTCACAAATACTTCATTCAGTGCAGACCTTCCGCATCTTCAGCATGCATTTGAGGAAGCCCTGTCTGATCTGCGGGAACAGGTATCCGCCTACGCTGGGGAACTAACAGAAGAAATTGTATTACTAGCCCAACAACTTTGCGATCCTGACCCAACCAAAAGAGGCGATCCACGGTGGAAGGGATCTGTGGTCGCTAACTATGACCTGCAAACATATATCAGTAAGCTAGACCGTTTATATCGACAGGTTGAAATCAATCTAAAATGAGTTTTGAACATCCCTTTTCAGAAAGCCGGCAGGTAATCCCCCGCTGGCATACCTATCCCGTCGCACGGTGGCTTGGCCTCGCAAAGGCTACTGTAGAATCCGTTCCTCCTTATGCACCTACACAGGACTTTACCGAAAAAATACAGGCTTGGAAGAACCAACCAAACTCATTGTATGCATCCGATCTTGTGGGCAGTGCATTAGTACTCAATCAGGTTGCCAGTGGAGACGCGACAGACGCTGCGCATTTTATTTTAGAGCACGATCGTACAAGTCCATCGACACGCGTTGAACTCGCCAACGCCTACTTGCGACAGGTGAATCATAAAGGACTCCCCCTCCCAAATATCATCCTTCCTGAACAAACCGCCAAGTTTCATGAAGCCATTTCGTCATTGAAAGGGCGCGTGCGAGCTTACCCAAGAAATCCCATTCTATGGATGGACTTGGCCTTTTATTACAGTGCCATTGGTCAGAAACTATCTGCCGAAAAAGCTGTTAACGTCGCTATTTCCCTTAATAAGGAGAACCGCTACCTACTTCGGTCGGGCTCACGCTTTTTTATGCACATGGGGTTAGCAGAGCGGGGCCTTGAATTGATAAGACGCAGTGAAAGCGGGCGAGATGATCCTTGGCTCGTCGCGGCAGAGATTGCCATTTCCAACACTTTAGGGTTTTCGCCAAAACAAATAAATAAGGGAAGAGAGCTTCTGACCAGCAGTAGGATTGACAAGTTCCATCTATCGGAACTAGCTAGCGCATTGGGCACGTTGGAGCTAGCAAATGGCGCCATTAAGAAAGGAAAGCGCTTATTTACACTGGCACTCGAAGACCCAACAGAAAACAGCCTCGCTCAAGCAGCTCATTTAGCAGACGTTCTCGGAGAAACAGTTAGTCATATTGGCGCGAAACATCTCGCTAACTCGTTTGAGGCTGAAACTTGTCTAAAGTTTTATCAGGATGAAGACTTTAGAGGTGCCTTAGAAGCAGCCCAAAAATGGTTCGCTTACCAACCGTTCAGCTCGCGACCCGCCTTATCAGGATCTTACATCGCTGCTGTGACCTTGGACAACCATGAAGAGGCCGTCCGAATCACAAAGATGGGGCTACTATCTTCACCAAATGATGTCATGCTTAGAAACAATCTGGCCTTTTCGCTTGCATCCCTCGGTCGTCTAACGGAGGCCAGAGAGGCACTTTCACATATAAAAGAGTCTGACCTAAAGAAGCGAGAGTTAGCCGTAATTACTGCAACAAAAGCCTTGGTTGACTTTAGAAGCGGCAATCTCGTGACAGCGAGGAAATTATATGCGGATTCTATTGCGGGCTTTAAACAAGTAAGTGATGCTCGATCAGAAATAATGGCTCGGTTCTTCTGGACACGTGAAGAGCGTCGGGCCAATCCACATCTTCCCGACCACCTACTGCAAGAGATCCTAAAAACCGCCGCCAAACTGGGAATTAAAGGGCTGTACCTCCAACAAGAAGTCAACAAAGAAAATGAGCGCCTCTTCTAAAGATTCCATAGCCTGGGGACCAACCGTCTGGAGCTCCTTTGCCCATCGACAAGTAGAGATTCATAAAAATCATGCTTGCTGCTGGGTCGAAATTCATTGCCCAGGCCGTATACAGCTCGCCCCGTTAGGCTGGACACTACTGTGATATGTCAGAGCATCGCACGTCGATTGCTGGTTCGACCGATGGTCTCGATTTCATTCTTTTTCAGCTCTCTCCACTCACCAGACTTGAGATCGCTCAGACGAATCGGTCCGATGGCAATACGAACCAGCCGCAAGGTGGGATGACCGACCGCTGCCGTCATGCGGCGAACTTGACGATTCATACCTTCATGGATCGTGATCTCCAGCCAGGCTGTTGGGACGTGTTTCCGAAACCTGATCGGCACTGAACGTTCAGGCAGCATGGGCTCCTCAGCAAGCAGCCTCACCGTTGCTGGTCTCGTCCGCGTTCCGCCTAGCACGACTCCTTGGCTGAGTTGTGCGATCGCTCGTTCATTAGGGACTCGTTCCACCTGTACCAGATACACTTTCGGTAGCTTATGCTGTGGGTCGGTAATCCGGTGGGCAAGGTTGCCATCGGAGGTCAAGATCATGAGTCCCTCGCTGTCCTGATCAAGACGCCCCGCCGCATAGACATCGGGTATGCTGACATAATCCGCCAGCGTCGGTCTCCCCTCTGAATCGGTAAAACATGGTAGCACCCCGTAGGGCTTATTGAATGCGATGGTGCGGACAGACATGCTCACCTCGAGCGCTATGCCGATCGTTTAATTCCATCTGCTATCCATTTCCAGCCAGACAGACTCGGAAATGGGCACCAAATAGGCCTCTAGGAGAGCGTTTTGGACGAGTTGACAGAATACCCACCATCTGGCATACTGAGAATGCTTCTCATAATCGCAAAAGGGGGAATTCCATGTACATGTGCCTGTGCAAAGGAATCACCGAGTCGGAGGTTCGAGCGGCGGGTCGAGCCGGAATCGTGATGGCCAACCAGCTTAAAACCAAGTTTGACCTCAAGTGTCACGGCTGTTGCGGACGCTGCGCCAAGAACATCCATGAATTTGTCGAGGTCGCCGCGCAAGGAGCCGCCACCTCCTGCCCCAGGTAATCAACTTGTCTTCTTACTGAAACCGCACCGAGACGTTCACCGCTTCACCGCACAGCACTCTTCGTCCAGGTACGCCTCCATTCCAATGGCTCCTATATGTTTGTCGATGGAAGGTGCCTGCGCAAGAATCAGTTTACTTAGCAGAGGCTCGACTGATCAGTTTGGCGACATCTGCAACTCGTTGACCCAGAGCCCTCGCATCGGCCAGTTCGTTCTTGTCTATCCCCGGACTGTCGCCTTCTGTTGTGGCGGATGCTCCGAATGCACCTCCGCCGCTTACTACGATCATCTGATTGCCCAGCATGGCGGCGAGAATCGTCAGCATCGTCACTTCCTTGCCGCTGGAGACCTGTCCTCCGGTCGCAAACGCCGCACCGACTTTGTTCTTCATTTTGAACTCGGGAAACACACCGAACTTGAACTGCCAATTGTCGAAGAACGTTTTGACCTCTCCGGACATGTTGGACCAGTAGACCGGTGACCCAACGATCACCGCATCGGAGGAGAACAGATCTTCCGCCGTGACCAGATTTACACGTCTAAGCACCACCAGGGTATTCGGCACAGACCGGGCCCCCTCAACGACCGCCTCCGCCATCCGCTCTGTATTGCCGGAAGATGAGTGGTACGTCACGAGAATCTTCACGACCGGAAAGGCCTCGTCCGCCCAGGATCTCGAGGCACAGCCGGTGGAGAGCGTGAAGAGCAGCAGGGCTATAGCAATGAAAGACAGGGAGGGGGTTGGAGACGAATGCTGCGTGCAGAGTGCGGCCACAGGGTGATGGTCCAGATAAAAAACGGTCAGATGCTTAGTGTCGGAATGTCTCTTCCTCCATATGCTCTTCCACCGACACTTCGGTCAGCGTTCCCCGATAGGTGCAGCGGTGACAACGAATCCGCCACTCCTCGATCCATTTCTCCTGAACATAAGACTGACGACACCCAGGACACACGAACACGCCTTTTTTGTACAACACCCGCCGCTTCTCTTGCATAAGTTCCTCGCTTGATTAGCGCTGGAGAATCGCACAAGACGCGACGAGATTGCAACATGGTGGGACCCATCACCAGCCTCACCCAGCCAGCCTTCTTGACTGAAGAAGGTCGCGATCATTAGGATGCGCTGATGCGCCAAACACTCTCAGCTGGGCTTGTTCTCTATCTCGTCATCACCGGTGGATTCCTTGCCATCGACGTACCGGCAAGCCGCGCCGCAGGATCTGACCTGGTCTCCATTCAAACGCCGTCTGGCGTCACGATCAAGGCCGAGGTCGCCGACACGCCATTAAAGCGCTCGGTGGGGCTGATGTATCGAGACCACCTCAAAAAGGACCACGGCATGCTGTTTTTCTTCGGCCAACCCCAGGCCTGGAACTTCTGGATGAAGAACACCAAGATCGCGCTCGACCTCATCTGGATTGACGGGAAGAAACGCGTGACACACATCGAGCGCAATGTGCCGATTTGCACGAAGAGTGATGACTCCTGCCCGCAATATCGCCCGAACAGTGATGACGCGGTGTACGTTCTTGAGATCGCTGGGGGAACGGTTGACGGATATAAGATCGAGAAAGGATCAAAATTACAGTTCGGCCAACCCTAACCATCCAGAAAGCTACTCTGGCGCTTCAGACAACATACTGCTTCCTGATCCCAAAGAAGCCCTACCCTCAACCCTCATCTTGATCAATGCTGCCACGACCGAATTCGCCGTGAGGTAATCACACCATCGATCCGTTCAATGGTTTTCAGGACTCGATTCAAATGAGCCGTGTCGGCAACCTCTACAATAAAATCCAACTCGGCCTTGCGGTCTTCCCGCGTAATGATCTCAGCGCGGCTGATATTTGCTTTACATTCAGCGATCGCCGAGGAGACATTCGCCAACACACCGGTTCTATCTTCGGCAATGACGGCGATCTTGACCGCATGGAGGCTGGGAGCAGCAGTATCCCACTCCACCTCCACCAACCGAGCCCGGTCATAGTCCAAGGCCTCCAGATTCGGACAATCCACGGAGTGGATCGTGAGTCCTCTTCCTCGAGTGATGTAGCCTAAGATTCGATCGCCAGGAACCGGATTACAACAGCGGGACAACTGCATCAGTAAATCACGCCCACCCTTGACCTGAACACTCTGTTCTCCGCCTCGGCCGCTCAAGACCTTCTGGGATGTTGAGGGTTCAGGGACAACCGGCGTGGTCCCGGATGCCGGTGTAACCAGCCGATTGACAATCTGGGCCGTCGCAATATGCCCAAACCCAATGGCAATCGTCAGTTCATCGGTCGTTTCGTATCCTTCTTGCTTGGCAACCTCAACCAATTCGCTCGACTTCAATACTTGAGCAGGGGCCAATCCATGCCGACGGAATTCCGTCTCCAGTAATCGCCGACCGATCTCTAAGCTTCGCTTCTGCTCTTCGGCTTTGATCCAGTGTTTGATTTTTGTCTTCGCCCGTGAGGTACGGACAAACTTCAGCCAATCTTTGTGCGGCGTCTGATTCGGCGAGGTCAGAATTTCAATCGTGTCACCGCTCTCCAGCTCGTATTTGAGGGGCACAATCTTGCCGTTCACCTTTGCTCCCACACAATGGTCGCCGACCTCGGTATGGATCGCATAGGCAAAATCAACCGGGGTCGAATCTTTCGGCAGCTCTTTGACCGTTCCTTTGGGCGTGAAGACATAGACGACATCATGGAACAATTCGAGTTTGACGGAATCCATGAACTGACGATTGTCCGGCAAATCGCTTTGCCATTCGATGAACTGCCTCAGCCACCCAAAGGCTTTGCTGTCCTTATCCTGGACACGCCCCTGCTCCTTATATTTCCAATGCGCCGCAATCCCGTATTCGGCCACGCGATGCATTTCTTCCGTTCTGATCTGGAATTCGACATGTTCGCCCTTGGGTCCGACCACGGTGGTGTGGAGCGATTGATACAGATTGGATTTTGGAATGGCGATGTAGTCCTTGAAACGGCCGGGAAGCGGGCGCCACAGCGAGTGAATCACACCCAGCAGCGCATAACAGTTCATCTTCGTATCGGTAATGATCCGCAAGGCGGTGAGATCGTAGACCTCTTCGAAGGAGATCGCCTGTTTCTTCATTTTTTGATAGACGCCATAGAGATGCTTGGGTCGGCCATAGACGGCTCCGGACAAACCATGTTCTCCCAAAGCTTTCTCGACCAGTTCCCGCACCTCTTGAATGTACTGCTGACGATCTTCATCACGCTTCGCCACACGCACCCGTAACATCTCGTACACATCCGGCTTCAGGTGTTTGAGGCAGAGGTCTTCCAGTTCATTCTTCACCCACCCGACCCCGATCCGATTGGCCAATGGCGCATAGATCTCCAGGGTCTCCTGCGCAATCTCAAGACGCTTTCCCTCGCTGAGATGCTCAAGCGTTCGCATATTATGAAGTCGATCGGCGAGCTTAATGATCACGACGCGAATATCATCCGCCATCGACAAAACCATTTTGCGGAAATTCTCGGCTTGTTTCTCCTCGGAACTCTTAAACGTGATCTTCCCGATTTTCGTCACTCCATCGACGAGATGCACCACATCCTTGCCGAACTCCCGTTCCAACTCGCCGGCCGTCGCCACCGTATCTTCCAACGTATCGTGCAGCAGCCCAGCGACGATCGCCGTCACATCGGTTTTCAACGAGGTCAGCACGCCCGCCACGGCGACGGGATGTTTGACATAGGGCTCCCCGGAACGGCGTGTTTGACCTTCATGCGCCTTCGCAGAAAATTCATAGGCCTTTCGCACCATCCCAAGATCGGCATCGGGCTGATACGATTGCACCCGATCCAGCAACTGATCGATGCTCGTGACCGTTTCGTACTTCATCGGTTACTCGATTCCCGCCGCCCGTATGTCTCGAATACGCAATTGGATTCGGTCATGCCCGTTCCAGTGATTGAGCTCCGGCGTAAATGCGACATCGATCGGCGTCTTGAGCGACAATCCCTGTTCTTCGAGGGACTTCATTCCGAATCCGATACTGTCAAACGGTACCGACCCGCCCTGCCGAACCGTCATCTTCAAATGCTTCTCCCCCACGACGCGGGCCTGCAGGACGTTCAATCCCCTCACGGCAAAGGTCGGCTCTGGATTGCCCGCGCCGAATGGATGCAGCGTCCCGATTTCTCGGATCAGCTGTAACGTGACCTCGTCCAGCCGCAGTTCGGAATCCAGGTGCAACATCGGAACGGTTTGTGTCCCGCGCATCCAGGCCTCGGCCGTGGCAGCAAACCGTTCGGCGAACTCCGGTAATCGTTCTTCCTTGATCGTTACCCCCGCGGCACTGGGATGGCCTCCAAACGCGATCAGCAGATCTCGGCATCCGGCCAATGCCTGATAGAGATCAAACCCCGGCACAGTCCTCGCTGAACCTTTACCGATCCCGTCTTCATTAATTGCAATGATGATCGTCGGACGATGAAAGCGTTCCATGATACGGGCCGCCACAATACCAACGACCCCAAGATGCCACCCTCGTGCATATAATACGATGCCTCCGGGCAACTCCCGCGACTCGACCTGCGTCAATGCCTCATCAAGGATGGTCGCTTCGAGTTCCCGTCGCCTGTGATTCAGCTGATCCAGCTCCTCGGCCAACGCGTGAGCTTCCCCTTCCGACTCTGTCGTCAACAGCCGGACTCCTTTGAGCGCCTCATCCAACCGCCCTGCGGCGTTCAACCGAGGCGCGAGTTTAAACGCGATCGTATCCGCCGCGCAGTCACGGGTCACACCGGCGACCTGCTTCAAGGCCCGGAGGCCACAACG
>CAADGK010000120.1 GCA_900696515.1 uncultured Nitrosospira sp.
ACGCCCCCGATGCTGAGCAGATGGTCATGCGCTCCCTGCTCGACAATCTCGCCTCGTTCCACAACGTAGATACGATGAGCCGCCCGCACCGTGCTCAGTCGATGGGCAATCATCACAATCGTTCGGCCCTTGGCGATCTCCACCATGTTCCGCTGGATCACCGCTTCGGATTCGTAATCCAACGCGCTGGTCGCCTCGTCGAAAATCAGAATGCGGGGGTTCGCGACCAAGGCCCGCGCGATGGCAATCCGCTGGCGTTGCCCACCCGACAAGGTACAGCCGTGCTCACCAATCACCGTGTCGTAGCCGTCCGACAATTCCAGGATAAACTCATGGGCACCGGCCAACTTCGCCGCCTGAATCACCTGTTCCATCGACAGGCCAGGGTCGGTCAACGCGATATTGCTCCGCACTGAACCGTTGAACAGGAAGTTCTCTTGCAACACGACCCCCACCTGCCTTCGCAGCCAAGCCGGATCCACCTGGGCAAGATCCACCCCATCGACGAGGATTCGTCCTCGCTCCGGCACATAGAGCCGCTGCAGTAACTTGGCAATCGTGCTTTTCCCGGATCCTGAACGCCCGACCATCCCGATCATCCGGCCCGGCTCGATGACACAAGACAGCTTGCGAACGACCTCCGGTCCGTCAGGTCGATACCGAAACGTGACCTCGTCAAATTGCACGTGCCCCGTGACCTGGGGCAATGTCGTCCGATTCGGGTTGTACGACGGCTCCGGCGGCGTATTGAGCACATCGCCTAAACGCTCGACTGAAACACCGGCCTGTTGAAAATCCTGCCAGAGATTCACCAAACGCAACAGCGGTCCCGTGACTTGGGCCGACAACATATTGAAGGCGATCAACTGACCGATACTGAGATCCCCGCCGATCACGCGATAGGCCCCCAGCCACAGTACGGCCACCGTGGTGATCTTCTGCACGCAGGTCGCGGACTGACCGGCGATCGCCATCACGCTTGTGGCACGGAAACTCGCTCGCACATAGCCGGCCAGCTGCTCTTCCCATTTCCGGACAAGCGGCGGCTCCACTGCCAAGGCCTTCACGGTCTGGATCCCGCTGACGGCTTCCACCAGGAATGCCTGATTCTCCGCGCCTCGATTAAACTTCTCATGCAACCGAGCTCTGATCGCGGGCGTAATCGCCACCGACAACAACCCATAGATCGGCAACGATGCCATGACCACGAGCGTGAGGGTCGAACTGTAGAACCACATCACGGTCAGAAACACGACGGTAAAGAGCACATCAAGCACCACCGTGACCGAGTGACTGGTCAAGAATTGGCGGATGTGCTCCAACTCTCTGACCCGTGCCACCGTATCGCCGATGCGCCTCGCTTCAAAATAGGAAAGAGGAAGCGCCAGGACATGGCGGAAGAGCTGGGATCCGAGGCTGACATCGATCCGATTCGTGGTGTGCGCAAACAGATAGGTGCGAAGGCCTCCCAAGACCGCCTCAAAGATCGCCAGCGTGATCATTCCGACGGCCAACACATGGAGCGTGGTAAATCCCTTATGCACCAGCACTTTGTCGATGACCACTTGTGTAAAAAGCGGGGTCAATAAGGCAAAGAGCTGAAGGAAAAAGGACGCAATCAGAACTTCGCCGAACAACTTGCGATACTTGACGATGGCCGGGATAAACCAGGTGAAATCAAACTTCAGATCATGCAGGCGAACATGGGCCCGCTTCGCGAAGAGCAGCAGTTCGCCGGTCCACATCCCCTCAAACTGTGGTCGTTCAAACACAAGGGGACGTCCTTCAACGGGATCTTGAACCAGCACCTTCTCTCCTTCGAGTTTCGCGACGACAAGATACCGCCCGTCCGTTCTCTTGGCGATTGCCGGCAAGGGTGTCCCGGACAAGTTACTCCAACTTGTCTTGACCAGGCCCGCTTTCAGATCTAGATGCTTGGCGGCGCGGAGGAGATCCGTATCGGAGAGCGCTTGTCCAGACTGGGCGAACTGATGCCGTAGCTGAGCACCATCGGCTGGAAGATCATGAAACCGCGCGAGAATCAGGAGGCAGATCAGTCCGGTATCTGTCTCAGCTGAAGAACCGGCACCACCTTCGCTATCCTGTCGATACGAAGAAACGCGCGTACCATCGGCTGACATCCAGCCATCTTAGGATAGCGCCGTCTGACGGCCAAACGTTTTCGAGGATTGGGACAGATGCACAGTAGGTGATTTCGCTGAGAAAGGGAATAGAGGAATAGGAATCGGGGTCAGGAATAGGAATCGGGGTCAGGCTTTTATATCTTAACTCTATTTACCAGCCGTTCAATGTCGCGTTGCGTGCTTGGCTCTTCAGCCAGACGTGCGGCGAAACGTGTCAGCAGCGTGCTCACCGTTGCCGGATCCCGATGCAGCGTTGCTGCAACCTCGCGTAACCGATAGCCACCTCGCCGAATCAGGAGATAGGCTGCTAACGTCCGTTGCCGGGACACCGCCCAACTGCGATCAGCACTCCTCAGCTGCACCACATCCCCTCCTAGCCCCGCCGCCACCACCTGAAGCGCATGCGCGAGGCTCTGCCGGGGACGAGGGGCTGGCCCATCCGTGAGGCGCGCCTGCCACTCGTCGATGAAACGCGCGGTCCCAAGAAATCGCTGGTCGGCCACCGCATAATAGTCCGCCTGATGGCCCTCTCCCATCCCCTCCCGGACAAACTGCCGATAGGCCGCCACGCCGCCGAAGACCGCCAGGCCCGGGACGGGATCTAAGATTGCTGTCGCCCGGCCCGTGAGATAGGTCGTATGGCCACTGTAGAGATAGGCGTCCGGCTGTTTTACCAGCTTCGCCCGAACGGGATTGAGATGGATATAGCGAATTAAGGTCAGCAGATACGGATCTTTTTCACAAACGATCGCTTTGTACCGGCCTTGAAACAGATGGCCGACCTTCCGATGGGTGCGATTGAAATACTGCGTATAGGATTGCTGGAGCCGTTGCATCAACATGGAAAGCGGGTGATTCCCGGTTTCCACCAGCAGATGTACATGATTGGGCATCAGGCAGTAGGCCCACAGGCGGACCTGATAGGGGCTGCTATAGCGCCCCAGCCGCTCCAGATAGGCCTGGTAATCGGCCGAAGTGCGAAATGTGACCTGCCGGTGATTCCCCCGGACAATCACATGATAGAGGACGTGTGGAGCAAACACGCGAGGGCGGCGCGCCATAGGCCTGAAGTCCACCAGAGCAAACTAGTATAGTCCATATATCAAAGCCTGACCCTTATTTCTATTTTCCACTCGCTGCTTGAAGGCCGCGGCAATTCGATTCAGCATAGCCAGTGAATGACCTGCATAGTCTGCATTTTCAAGACGACAGATAGCCGAGGCCGTCGTGCCGACCAAGTTGGCCAATTGCCGTTGTGTAAGTCCTGCTCGAAGTCGAAGCGTGGTGAGCTTCCGTGCCACACTGTCGCGGGCCCGCGCGTCCGCCAAGCCTCGCACCCGTTCGGGCCGTCCTTCATAATACCGGCGGTAGAGAATCTGGACCGCATCCGAGGTCGTCGTGCGTGTTCGTTTCGCCATGTTTATTCCTCCCGATAGGTATGCGTCTGAGGATCTTGCTCAAAGAGCCGTTTTCTCTCCAGCGCCGCCCGAATGTCCTTTGCCGGCACCTCACGCTCCTTGGCGAGACCGTGGGCCAGAATGGCGGCCATTCGGCCATGAAAGAAATACAGGATCCGATAGTTCATCCCCTCTCGTCCAATACGCAATTCATAGTTACCCTGTCGCAACAGATCCGCTTCCGGTCTCCGCAGCTCATGCCCCAGCGCTCGCAACCGTTCGATCTTTATCACACATTTGCAATAAGATATCGTGTAGGGTTACCTGCGGCTATCAGAATAGACAAGATAGCAAAGCCTGACCCCAGCTTTTCCCTAGCGGGTAAGACAGAGTGGCGTTACAGTAAGGTACGCAATTCTTCAACCGTCAGGCCAGCTTGTCGAATAATACTGCGCAACGTGCCTTTTGCCAGCTCAGTGTGATCGGGGACAGTGAGCCTCCGATGAGGATGTTGACGCTGCCGCAAAATAATGTGACTTCCAGTTTGATGATCCGCCACATAGCCAACCTTCTTTAGGGCGCGGATCACGTCTTGGCCTGATACAACAGGCAGTTTGTTCACAGAGCAATATCCACCGTTTCTTCCCAAATCGATGGGGGGATAGGTTCATTATGGATTCGCAAACTTTCTAGATAACCTGCCATGGCATCCTTGATATTGATCAAGGCTTCCTCTCGAGAATTCCCTTGGCTGACACAGCCTGGAAGAGACGGGCATTCAGCAACATAGATGCCGTCTTCATCTTGTTCAATCACGACACGGTACTTCATTGATGAATGAGCCCCCAAAGGATGCCTGTCATTCTAGTACAGAAGCGATCAAACTGACAGTGTTACTTTATTGGCGAGAGTCACCCGCGCCATTCACTTTCATTTCTCACTTGTTACTTTTCTCGCTTACCTACTATCCCTCTCCCGTTATGCCTTCCCACTCACCTCTTCCTCATCTACTGCCAGTTGGCCGCCAAAATCGCCTGCACGTCCTGCGGCCGTTGATCAATCGCCTGATCCCAGGTCAGGCCGGACTGCTGACTGAATGAGGCCATGGCCTGAATCAATTGATCTACCTGAGTACTGAGCAGAAGCGTACCATTCCCGGCCTGCACCCTCTCAATTTGATGATTGGTGCTGACGTACCAGTCTCGAATCGTGACCTGATCGGCTGCCCCATGCACAGCCAGCCGCAGGTCATTGACCTGGCGACTGATGACCAGATCGAGCGGATTGATCGTGGCCCCATACTGAAGGCGATCGCTGTTTCCGAATATGCCGTCATTCTCAATGATCACGTCCCGGCCCTCACCACGATCGATGAGGTAGGTATCGTTGCCCAACCCGCCGCGCATGGTATCGTTCCCTGCCCCACCGGCCAGTTGATTGTCCGCATTGTTGCCCGTGAGCCTGTTATTGAGCGTATTCCCGGTCCCATCGATCGCTGTAGTACCCGTCAGCGTGAGGTGTTCAAGATTAGCCCCAAGCGTCCAGCTCACGTCACTCTGCACCGTATCCGTACCTTCGTTCGCAAATTCAATCACGGTGTCTTCGGCACTCACGACATAGGTATCATTGCCCGTCCCTCCCGTGAGCACATTCGCAGCGCTGTTGCCTGTGAGCCTGTTGTTGAGCGCATTGCCGATGCCGTTGGTGGCAATGATGCCGGTCAACGTGAGCTGTTCCACATTGGCCGTGAGGATATAGCTCACCGTGCTCTGTACCAGATCGGTCCCTTCATTGAGATTCTCCGTTACGATGTCGTCCTGGGTATCGACAACGTAGATATCGTTGCCAATGCCACCCACGAGCGTATCGGCGCCGGCTCCACCGTCAAGCCGATCATGGCCATCCAATCCTGTCAGGGTATTCGCAGCGTTGTTGCCCGTGAGGATATTATTGAGACTATTGCCGGTGCCATTGGTGGCCGTAGACTCAATCAGCGTCAGGTTTTCCACTTCCGTCCCTAAAACGTGGGTGATGGCGCTTTGGACCGTATCAATGCCCTGGTTAGCCATTTCGATCACCACATCCCCCGGGTCATCAACAAGATAGGTATCGTTGCCGGTCCCGCCGATCATGGTATCAGCGCCCGCTGCCCCATCAAGGATGTTGGCCCCGCTGTTCCCGGTGAGCATGTTGTTCAAACTGTTGCCCGTCGCGCTGATCGCCCCCGTGCCGGTCAGCAGAAGGTTCTCCACATTGGCACTCAGGAGATAGCTCGCACTGCTCTGCACCAAATCAATGCCCTCATCAAGGTTTTCGGTGACTACATCGCCCACATTGTCAACGATGTAGGTGTCATTGCCCATCCCTCCGATCAGGATATCCACTCCTGCTCCGCCGTTGACCGTGTCATCACCGTTATCAGCGTCGAGCACGTTGGCGGCACTGTTGCCGATGAGTACGTTGTCCGTGCTGTTACCGGTTCCGTTAATCGCGGCAGTCCCGGTCAAGGTGAGATGCTCCACATTGGCAGCCAGGGTCCAGGTCACAGCAGTTTGGACCGTATCGACGCCCTCGTTGAGCTGCTCAACCACCGTATCGCCGGTGCCAACCACATACATATCGTTTCCGGCTCCACCTGTGAGGACGTTGGCCGCACTGTTGCCCCTCAGCGTATTGTCCGACAAGTTTCCAGTCCCGTCGATCATGGCCGAGCCTGTCAGTGTGAGGTTCTCCAGATTTGCACCGAGGGTATGTGTCCGCCCCGTCTGCACGGTATCAATGCCTTCGTTCTCGAGCTCCGTCACCACATCGCCCACATTGTCGACAACATAGATGTCGTTGCCCTGTCCCCCGATCATGGTATCGGCGCCTCCCCCACCGTTGAGCATATTGTTGGCGCTGTTGCCCGTGAGACTATTATTGAGGCTATTGCCAGTTCCGCTAACCACGCCCGTACCAGTCAAGACTAGATTTTCAACATTCACGCCCAAGGCATGCGTGATGCTGCTCTGAACGGTATCCATTCCTTGATTCAAACCTTCCGTAACCACATCACCGACGGTATCCACGATGAAGATATCATCGCCCAGACCACCGGCCATCGAGTCGATCCCCGCTCCACCATCAAGCAGATCATTGCCGGCAAGTCCTTGCAACACATCATCCCCGGTGAGACCTTGGATGATGTCATCGCCGCCGGCTCCGATAAGGATATCGTTCCCCTCGGTACCAAGGATCGGCAGGATGGTCAGGGCAAACACATCGCTGACACTCAGCGTCCCGCTGTCGGTCGCAGTGACTCGCACATCGATAGTCCCGATATCCGGACCTTGAGGTGTCCCACTGAACATGCGGATACTCGGATTAAATGTGAGCCAGGTGGGCAGGGCAGTACCATCGGCTCGTGTCGCGTGGTATGTGAAGGTATCGCCGGCATCAACATCCACGAAACTGTCATCCGGCACCATGAAGGTAAAGAGACCGCCTTGCGTGGTCGATTGATCGGCAAGCGGCATCGCCATGGTCGGAGCATCATTCACATTCTGCACGATGAGCGCGAACGAACTTGTGGCACTCAGCCCACCCAAGTCGGTCGCCGTCACGGCCAGATTGAGTGTGCCGACCTCACTGTTTGTTGGAGTGCCGCCAAACGTATGGGTCACGGAATTGAACGTCAGCCAGGCAGGCAATGCCGTCCCATCGGCTAACCTGGCACTGTACACCAGCACATCATGTGCATCCTGATCCACGAACGTGTTGATGGGAATCTGGATGCTCAGCGGTGCATCTTCCAGAACCGTTTGATCTGCCAATGGAGCCGCCACCGTCGGCGCCTGGTTGACCGGCCCGCCCAGCAAGGATACGAGACTTGCCGTGCTGCTATCCGCAAAAGCGAGGGTTTCAATGACCAACGAACCATTCACACCTGTTGGGTCGAAGTTCGTGAGCACGAGCTGGTCCGTTCCGCTTGTTCCCACGTTGATGGTCAACGTCCGGGCCGCGTCATCCTGTATGAAGTTGAGATTGCTCCGGGTAATGCCCGTTCCGAACTGAATCCGGTTGCCTTCACCGACAGCTGCGACATCTTCAATCATGTCCGTGCCGTCGCCGGTATTGAAGAGATAGGTATCGTTGCCGGCACCCCCGATCAAGGTATCGTCGGCGCCCGATCCGACCAGCGTATCGCTTCCGCCCAGCCCTTCGAGCCGATTCACTCCGGCATGACCGACCAGAACATTGCCATCGGCATTGCCGGTTCCTCGTAACGTCACTGAGCCATCGCCGACCAGCGCAAGATTCTCGACATGGTCGCCCAATGCATAGTCGCTCGCAGCGATGACCGTATCACTCCCCTCGCCCGAAGACTCGACAACGGTCGCGCGCGCGATCAGGCCTGCGCCGGCTTCTCCCATCACATCATTATTGTAGAGCACATAGGTGTCATCGCCGATTCCGCCGAGCAAGATATCGTCACCGAACACGTCTTGACCAAGATAGTTCCGACCATCCTCACGCAGTCCCAAGGAAGGAATGAGCACATCGTCGCCTTCTCCTCCGATGAGGACATCACTGCCGTCTCCATGCACCGCGCCTGATTCATCTACCAGAACACCTCCTCCGATGATCCGATCGTTGCCTGCTCTTCCATCGAGAACATTATCGGCTCCAGTTCCGATGATGACGTTGGCGGCGTGGTTGCCGGTTCCCACCCGCGCCGATGATTGAAGCGTCAGGTTTTCAAAGTGCTCCGGCAACGTGTAGTTCAACGATGTGTCGATCGTGTCGATCCCTTCAGCGGCCAATTCGATTACCGTATCGGTGGACTCTACGTCCACATACCGGTCATCTCCCGTCCCGCCCACAAATGTTTCGGCCCGCATCGCACCGAAAAGCGTGTCCGCGTGCTCGGTTCCCCGAACCGTACGCGTCATCTCGAGCAGCATGGCCTGCGTCCACACCGTTCCGTCGGAAAATTCGACATACCCGATCCGATGGAACGGATCCCTTGGATGAAGCGGGACAAAGAGCTGATCCGATGTTCCAGATATCCGCAACACCAAGGCCCCGCCACCTCCGCTCACAATCACGTCCGCCGGGCTGACGTCGGGACTCAGCACAATCCGATCCTCCCCGCCGAACGCAATGACCTGATCGGTGCCGTACCCTCGACCGAAGATGTAGGTATCCGTTCCTTCTCCCCCTTCCAGCCAATCGTTCCCCGAACCACCGTCGAGAAGATCGTTGCCGATCTCCCCGTAGAGCAGATCATTCCCGGCTCCTCCGTAAAGAATGTCATCCACATCCGTCGGAGTACCGATCCAAGCCGACTCGCCATGGAGCCTGTCATGGCCATCACCGCCCAGCAGCACGTCATTGCCGACGTAACCCTTCAACACATCATTTCCTCCGAGGCCATCAAGCGTGTCGTTGCCGGCCAGACCTTCGAAGGTATCGTCGTTATCGGTCCCAACGAGTACATCGGGGTTCTCCGTCCCTCCCAAGAACCTCCCGAGGTTTGGAACAGAAGGAGACTCGATCCGACTCGCCAACATCGCCCCATCCCAGATCGTCCCGTCGGCAAACCGGATTTCCTTCGTGGCTTGATCGTCCGGATTCAACGGCGCGTAACGACGCAGAGTCAGACGATCGTTGCTTCCACGGATTTCGAGGAACAGTTCTGAGGCTTCATTCAAGGCCACGCGCATGTCGCTCGGCGCGATCCCGGAACCGAGTTGAATCGTATCCCGTTCGCCGGCCACGACGTCGTCGATCACATCCTGTCCCGCATCCCGACCGAAAAGATAGACATCCTGACCGCTGCCGCCGAGCAAGGTATCGTCGCCCCCGGCGCCGTCCAATCGGTCGGCGCCTTCACGGCCCTCCAACTGGTTCGAGGCCGCATTGCCCATCAGGTCATTCTCCAGGGCGTTGCCGATCCCGCCCACCGCCGCGCTCCCGGTCAGCATCAGATGCTCGACGTTGGCGGAGAGCTGAGCGCTGATCGCACTCTGTATCGTATCCAGCCCCTCGCCCGATCGCTCCATCACAATGTCCCCGAAACCAACCACATAGGTATCATTACCTGCTCCGCCGGCCAGGATGTTGATCCCCTGATTGCCGATCAACACGTTGTCGAGCCTATTGCCGGTCCCGTTGATCGGCTGATTACCGGTTAAGGTGAGGTGTTCGACGTCGGCTCCCAGCGTCATGCTGACGTCACTGACGACCGTGTCGCGACCTTCGCCGGCCGACTCGATAATGGTATCTCCCACACCAACCACATAGGTGTCGTTGCCGGCACCACCAATCAACATATTGGCGGCGCTGTTGCCGGTCAGTATGTTGTCCAGTTCATTGCCGATGCCGTTGACGGCTGCGGTCCCAATCAGCAGGAGATGTTCCACATGGGCTGGCAGCTGATAGCCGATAGCCGCCTGCACGACATCAGTCCCTTCGTGTGCCGACTCGATCACCTGATCCCCGACATCATCGACGACGTAGGTATCGTCGCCCGCGCCGCCGCGGTGGAGATCGGCGCCGCTTCCACCGTCGAGCACGTCGTCACCGGCCAGACCGGTCAAGAGGTCGTCGCCACCAAAACCGAAGAGCCGATCCCCGCCGGCAGTCCCTAGCATGACATCGCCGTCTTCCGTGCCATGGACGGGATTCGAGGCCAGATGCTCCAACAATGCGCGGTCCCAGATCGTGCCGGCGGCAAATTGCACCTGTTCGACGTGGAATAGAGGAGCGAGGAAATACAATCCGATCGTCACGCGATCCTGACCACCGGTCAGAACGAGTTCAAGATCTTGACCCACCCGCTGCACGGTAACGTCGCTCGGAGAGACGCCGGAAGCCAATCGCACGACATCCGCCGTACCTTGTACGTCGAGGATGGAGTCATGATCGGCGCCGAAACCAAACTGATAGACATCATTGCCTTGTCCACCCACCAGATCGTCATTCCCGGCACCGCCATCCAGCCCATCATCCCCCAACCCGCTCTTCACGCGGTCGTCACCGGCGCCCCCCGCAATGCGATCAGTGAGATTCGTGCCGAGAATCGTATCATGCTGGTCCGTGCCGGTGAGATCGAACCCGCGTGCGAGCAGTTGCGGATAGATCAGAATCGTTCCATCGGCAAATACGAACTCGGTAATCGCATGGGGCCCCGTTACGTTGTGACGATCAAAAGCACTGAAGACGAGCTCGTCGGTGCCGGTTCCCGTCTTGACCACCAGTTGACTTGCCGATGAATCGAACGGACTGGTCCGGATATCGAGCGTCACGGCCTCCGATGCGATCCCGGCGCCGAAGACCACGCGATTGGTTTCCGTCGTAACCGTTCCCCCACCGGCTCCACCTCCCTCGCCTCCCCCTCCGTCATCGTCATCATCCTCACCTCCGCCACCACCGTCTCCCGCGTCAGGGGAAAGTCGCTCCGTCACATCATCGATGAAGTCCTGTCCATCGCCGGCATGAAAGTAGTACGTGTCGTCGCCGGCGCCACCCTGCAACGAGTCATTTCCTGGGCCGCCAACGAATCGATCGCCCAGATTGGTTCCGAAGAGTGCATCGTCAAATGGCGTGCCCACGACGTCGATCCCTCGCCCGATGAGATCGCCGTACGTGAGGATCGTCCCGTCGGCAAATCGGAACTGGTCGATCCCTTGCGGCGCGAGCATATCGGCAAGAGAAACCGTACCCAGCCGAACCCCTTCCGGTCCGGTCCCCACTCGGACCACAAGTCCGCCATCGAGCACCGAAAGCCGCGCATCATCCGCTACAATCCCGCTCCCAAACACCACCGTATCAACAGCACTCGCGGGGTCGATCTCGATGATCGTGTCCAGTCCATCGCCCAGGTTATACTGATACTGGTCACTCCCGGTTCCCCCATAGAGCGTATCGTCACCGGATCCGCCCGCAAGGACATCGTCGCCGGCTTCTCCGTCGAGGGTATCGTTCCCGGCATCACCCATGAGCATGTCGTTCCCCTCACCGCCCATAAGGACATCACTGCCGTCACCACCGGAGATCTGATCCGCGCCCTCTTCGCCGAACAGCACGTCGTGACCACCTTCGCCGGTCATCCGGTCGATGTAGGGTGTCCCCCCGATCGAGTCGGCTCCTGAAGAACCTGAAATGAGGATGCCGCGCGCGATCAGTTGGTCGAAGGAGAGGACGGTGCCGTCGGCAAACTCAAACATCGCAATCGGCGTCTCACCCGGTCGCAATCCGCCGCTCAATCGCACACGATCGGACGAGAAACCAGATTGAACGTCCAGCGACTGGTTCTCCCCTTTCCCCAACCGGATGGCACTGGGCGACAGCCCCGCGCCGAAGACCAATCGATTCCCTTCGCCGGCCATATCCACGATCGTGTCTGTCCCATCCCCGGCACTAAACACATACCGGTCCTGTCCCGCCCCTCCCTGTAACGTATCGGCACCGCCGCCGCCCACAAGCAGATCATTGCCGCCCCCCGCATGCACCACATCATCACCGGCTCCGGCAAAGACCGTATCGTCACCCGAACCGGTGCGAATGAGGTTGGCTTCATCCGTCCCTTCGACCAATCCTCCCGGCAGGGGCAACTGATCGGCCAGCGACACAAACGAGCCGTCAGAAAACCGGAGCGTCTCGACGACATATTGGAATGTGTTCGGATCGAACCCGAGCAGACGAATCGAATCGGCCTCACCGCCGACCTGAATCGTGAGCATCTGTTGGAGCGGATCGTGTACAAAGGTCAAGGACTGCAGCGTGATTCCGCCTGAGAAATTGAGGAGATTCCCTTCCGCTCCTACCGTCACATCCGTGATCGTGTCTTGTCCATCACCGGGACGGAAGTTGTAGACGTCATGGCCCGCTCCACCGACCAGCCCGTCGTTCCCTTGATCGCCTTGAAGCGTATCGTTCCCCGCATCGCCGTGGAGCGAATCGTTTCCCTCTCCGCCGGCCAGACCATCGTGGCCCCCTCCGCCGAAGAGACGATCGACACCGACATGGCCGTCGAGCACATCATCCCCAGCATCTCCATAGAGAAGATCGTCTCCCGCGCCGCCCCCAACCTGGTCGTTGCCGTCATCACCGAACAGCGTGTCGTCGCCTTCCTGCCCGAGCAGGAGATCGTGTCCCGTTCCCCCGAAGAGGTAGTCATCACCGATCATGCCCTGCAGTTCGTCGTCTCCCTCGCCGCCATCCAAGAAATCGTTCCCACCGGCTACTCCTACCGTGTCTGGAGTGTTCAATCCGTCGCCAAGGAGAAGATCGTTCCCCGCGCCGCCAAAAAGTTCATCGCCGCCGTCGCCGCCGTACAGCACATCGGCATCGCTCCCTCCATCGAGCAGATCGCTGCCCAGATCGCCCAACAGGATATCGACACCGTTGCCGCCGGAGAGCGAATCATGTCCTACGCCCGCCCACAGTACATCCGCCCCGTCACCGCCATCCATCCAGTCATCATCCTCATGACCCAAGAGCGTATCGTTTCCGTCTCCGCCGGCGAGCACGTCGTCGCCGGCCATGCCGTGCAGTTCATCATCCCCCTCGCCGCCGTCGAGAAAATCATCCGCGGTGGACGTGAAACGATCCGAGAGCGCATGATCCCCGTACAACAGATCATTGCCCGTCCCTCCATAGAGCACATCGTCACCCCAGGAGCCATACATCGTATCGTTTCCCTCGCCACCGTCGACCCAATCGTCGCCGTAGTACGAGTCCGTCCCGAGGGCAAACGGAGGATTCGAGGGATCGAACAGGATGAGCCGCCAATCTCCGTCCAACACATCATCGCCTGTTCCACCATAGAGTCGATCGTTCCCGCTCCATCCCCTCAGGATATCGTTGCCCCCGTTGCCAAAGAGCTGGTCATTCCCCCGTTCGCCGAATCCGAGATCGTCGACGTCCGAATAGTTGAGGATATTATTGATGAGGCCATCGGACTCGGCGTCAACGACGACGGGATAGTCATTCTCCCAATTGGCCTCCGGTACATCACGCAGGTCGATCCCGAACTGTCCGCTCTGAAAATTTTCGTTGACGATCAGCACACCGTTGACGATCAGATCGGTACCGGACAGCACATAGGTGGTCAGGCCATCGAGACTCGTATAGGTATTCAGGGGATCATCCGGGTTATGGATTCCGCCGAGCAGGCGAGAGCCGTTGAAGATGATCTGTCCCTGCGCATCCGAGTCTTCAATCCGATCCAACCCGTCACCGGCATTGTAGATATAGGTATCGAACCCAATTCCGCCTTCGAGCAGATCCGCATCCCCTGTCCCGCCGATCAGCACATCGTTCCCGTCGTTGCCTATGAGATGATCCGTGCCACCGTGCCCCTCCAGGCGATTGATGCCGTTGTTGCCGGTAATCTGATTGTCGAGGTGGTTGCCGACGCCGTTGATCTGCTCTGAGCCGGTCGAAGGCGTGAGGATGAGCTCTTCAACCGTGGTACCGACGAGTGAGAACGTCACGGAACTTTCGACCCTGTCCCTGCCGTTGTCGCCCACTTCAATGACTTGATCTCCGAGATCATCCACGAGGTAGGTATCGTTCCCAGATCCTCCCGCCATCATGTCCGCGCCGGCACCGCCCTCCAGGCGATCGCTCCCTCCATTGCCTTCCAGATAATCCCGCCCCGCATTACCGATCAGCACATCAACGCTCCCACCCCCGTACAGGTGGTCGGCCTGATTCCCGCCCGTCAGGATGTCCGGGTGATCCGAGCCGAACAGAAACTCCCGATCCTCACGGAGGTCGACCACGGTCGTGATGTCCGAACCGTCAGGAGTGACATCCTTGAAATGGATATTGCCGGTTGATTTCTCGAGATCGAGCTGATTGAGTGCGATCTTCTCTTTCAAAAACAGGGCTCGATCGGTGAGATACTGCGCGGTGAGGGAACCGGTGCCATCGATCGGATTCACACGAATGAGTTGGCCTTGCTCATTGTGTGCCTGATAGAGCGCATCGTTGGCCTGCGGTGTATCGGCGATGATCGCAAAGGGATTCAGCTCCTTCAGCGCATACCGATAGGCGAGGCCTTGATCGGTATCCGTATCTGCAATACCGGCAAGGACCGGAGTGCTCACGCTTGGATGAGTCAAATCGTCGATCGTGAACACGGTCCCTTGGGTTTGCTTCGCCTGCACGACCTGTTGGATCGCCGCCATGGCGTTGTACATTTCATTACGGAACGCAAGGTTGCCGAATCCTCCGACAGTGGAGTCGACCGGGAAGGGCTGAAATGCAGTATTCGGCCCCAAAAACAGCTGGCGAAACGCCTCGACCGTTTTCTCAAGGGAGTCCCCCTCTGCCGCATCCGACGCACTCAGCGATGCGACCGTGTCCGCCTTGGCGTTGGAGGAGGCCTTGATCAACAATTCCGCACTCGCCTGGCCGTAACGAGGATCGATGATCTGAATGAGTTCCTGGACAGCCAGCGAATCGACAATAAGGGTGATGGAGTGGGTATTGCCGCTTTCCGTGAAGCTGGGGAACGGCAGGCCGGCGATGAGAGGTTGGCCTTCGATGAACACGGGAATGGCCGGAGCATGGACACCTGAATTGGCGATGAATTGCACATCATCGGTGGTGGCCTGACCATAGAGATGCGTAATGTTCGTGAATGCACCGTGGTCCAGCACTTCACCCGGCGCTTGGAGAAACGTGAGCCCCGTCGGTCCGAACAGTGACTGAGTCGCGGCTTTTGCCCACTGATACCGCACATCACCATACAGACTTGCAGTGCCTTGGTCGAACGGACGCCAGCTTGACCCTTGTGCGTCATACAGCGCTTTGGCCTGGTCATACACGCTTGTCCTGGGGAAAGAAGCCAGTGCATTGTCCGGATTGTCCAAGACGGACCGGAAATAGGTCAGCATGTCACTGATCCGATTCTCCTCCGCAGCGAGTCCTGGAACAGCTCCTGGTACATGCCCCCGTCCGGCGCCATTGAAGATATACGCATGATTCACTTCATCAGCGTGAAGTTCCGTGAACACCGTGGCTAAATGGCCTCCCAACGAGAACCCGGTCACATTGAGTACGGCCCCGGTCGGCAATGTTCCATTGGCTTTTAGCGATTGATAGTAGTGCTCCATGGCCACAAGCTGGCCAAAGGCGAAACCGGAGAAGCCGATTTCCGCGTCGGCCCCTAACAGGTCCCGTTCACGATCGCCTCCCTCAGCCGCCGCAGCAGACTCCGTACTGCGGAACGACAGGGTGTAACTGTTGGTTTGAGTGTCGAACATCAGCGTGGCGGAAAACCCCGTCGCATCGTTGGCGTGGTGGTCGAGGATTTGGAAACGTGCCAAGGATCCAGGCACCGGAACAAAGTATGAGGCCAACTGGTCTGTGAAGCGTGTTTTCCCAGAAAACTGTTCCGCTGGAATCGCTCGTATATCGTTATTACCATCCGTCAATATGTCTGCTAACTGTCTATTAGAGGTAAGTTGATCAAGATATGATTCGGCAGCCATTTGCTGAAGAGCAAACTGAAACCATGTTGAAATGTTACTTTGGCTCATTGCGTCTCCTGCTTTTGAGGTGCAGGTTTCAGCACCTCATTAATGAACTCTGCGTCCATCTTCAAAGACTCTTTCGAACATTTCCCAGCTGTAAGCCACCAAACCCCAGTTAGGTTATTCCGAACAGAGCCACTCCGAACAAAACTGCGCCTGACACCAAGCACCTCATTAGTTTGCAGGTCGAGGATAATGAGTTCTCCACCAGCAATTCCAAGTTCTCGATCATGCGGACGCGAGATGCCACGCCATGTATATCCGTATCGACTTTGGATCCCAGAAATATCAGTCATAGCCACGACATACGGCACCCGAACGAATTGGCCATTGATAGCAGTTGGGAATTGACTTCCTGGATATGCGTTCTCATCGCGGTAATACCGTCGATACCGTATCCCCCCTTCTGCCTTGGAGGTTTTCAACAAGGGAATCTCTACATATTGGTATTTCCCGATTACAGGTTGCACAAAATGATCCTGAGGAGAATCCCTCACTCCTACTACTAATCCATAAGGATCTTCCATTGCGTATAGATGCTCAATTAGATAGTCGTTCTTCGCAGACTCCCTCAGCCTCATCATGTAGAGCCCCTCAACATTTTCCACGGTCCTGTAGATGAACTCTCCTGCTTCGGTTTTACAGAGATGGTCAAAGTATTGTTCCGGCGTCATGCCTGGTTTGTAGCCACTGTCCTCGGGCAACGGGTTAGGAATTTTGAGGCTGTGCGCGAAACGGCCTTCCTCCGTCGCCATGGGATCGGCTGGCTTGAGCTTCAACCGGTCACAGGAGCGATCGTTCGGCCTCGACTTGATCTTGGCGCAATGCTCGGCAAACTCTTTCATCACACGGTCAAAATGCTGCCCGGGGGTTTCATCTCTTGAGAATGTCCCGGCGGCACAACCCGTGATCATGACGAGGAGAAGGCCGATTACCAGGATCCCAATCCTACTGCTCACCGTCATTGCCATGTTTCCGACGGACTTCAACCGGACGTTGCGCACACTGGTCGTATCATTCGATACACGCATAGACTCACACTCCTTTGTGATGGAGAACAGACCGGAAGGATGACACCAGCATGGAAGCAACCTGCTTCATGTGTGTTCCTAATCAAAGAGGTGCGTGAGTCTAGGAGGCCGTCGGCGTGCTGTCAAGAACCGTGGTTCGCAACCGCATGCCCCGGCCAAGTCGACGGAATCTACAGGAAGACGAACGACGCCGGACAGTAGTCAAAAGAGGGGGAACAATCGGGCAGACCGCGTCGGAAACGGACGCGTCGATCATCGAACGCGGATGAGCAGACGAATTCGGCCATTGCAACCAACCGTTTACCCTCATGAGGGTCAGCCAGGAATGGCTCCGGATACACTACGTCTCACCGATAGGTGAAGGAAGGAAAATAACGCCTCGATGCCTGAAGCATTCGCACAACGTGCGACGGGGGCGTGGGCCGCACATCTCCTGCCCAACCTTTCATCGCCCTTCCTATTCGTGGCACGCAGACAAGCCTGAACCGATCAAGGCCGACCTGGAAAGAAGAGTCTCGAGGTGCGGACGTGAGATAGGCTGCCTCGGTGGTATCGTCTCTCGACGCGGCTGGGAAACGAGGTGTCGGGTCAGGGCTTCGGCAGAGGGGAAAACCACGGGATCCGGCTCGTATCAGGAAGCTGTTTGGGAGGAGTATTCGCTGAACCCCGCCCACCCTTGAGTGTATGCCGGGGCTTACGGCCACGGGGACGACGGGGCGTTGAGGGCTTGGCGTGTTTGGTAGCCATGCATTGAGTATATCACTTAATAACCTAAGTATTGCTGAGTATTATAAATAATGATTTTCGCGGCTCGGCGAGAGCGGGGAAAGGAACCAGCCCCAGTCATGACCGGCTTACACGTGCCGGCGTGTCTGCGTCATTCTCCGGACGATCGGTGCGTATGAGGATTGAACGGGCTCGTCCAGCGTAACCCCAAGCAACAGCCGCCCCAGGAACATCGTGATCGCAATGGAAAGACTGCTTTCGGCCCAGCCCGCGAAGGACTGCGCGCCCACCAGGACGCTCACGCCGCAGAGGAGCCAGATTCCCATGCCCATTGCCACGAGACAGGCGGGACGTGTGGTGTGCGTCAAACGAAGTGCCAGCGCCACACTGATCGCCCCCACCAGCAGGGCAAGCAGCGGGTACATCCCGGGATCAATCTTGGGGGTAATCCCAAGCGCGGCCAACGCCAGCCCGGCCAGAAAGGTCATACCGGAGACGAGCATCACCCCGCGGACTATGGCTCGCCATGGAAGGGGTTCGTGCTGAGGAATCATGCGGGTCAGCATACGGTCTGCCCCGTCGGCGACGCCATCCCACGAAAGCCGGGGGATCAGAATGGTCGAAATGTCCCGCTGTTTGCCAAAACCATGAGGGAAGATCACTGGTACAATCTTGCTCACCTCGATAGCACCATCGTGCTCTCCAGGACCAATGGAATGCGGTACGGTGAGTCACCCAGTCACCCCGCTCGATGTGTACGACCGTTGCCGACCCCGTATATCTCCCTTGTCGAGGCCCTCTTGCAGATTGATCCCCTGCCCTCCTAGAATCAGCCATCGGTCCAGGTACCGATGGCCTTCGAGATGCTCCCTCTCGCCGGTGTCCTGCCGGCTGCCCGGTGATGTAGACTATCTGGTCTCCACAACGACGGAGGAACGCCCGATGACCCTCCTTACCTTTCGCTTCCGCCAATCCCAGGCCGTGGACTTTTACTGGAACCTCGAGCTGGCCAAGCGAGGCGCCCTCCGCGAATTCAACGTCCCTCCCAACATCATCATCTACGAGTCGACGTTCGACCTCCTCAACCCCATCCAGGTCGGACATGCCTTGTCCATGGCCAAAGCCTTAATGCTCGACAAACGCGCCGAGGTCTTCTCGGGAAACACGTCGTTGACCATGACGACCGTCCGCGACGTCTTGCAGTGCTATCAGCAATCGATGCAGGCTGAGGACTACCATGCCCATTGCTGGTTCAAAATCCGGCTCACGTTTGATCTGACGGTAACGCGGTTCGAGGTGGAGTCGGACGAGGCGGGAAAGGCGTTCGTGTTCCCCTGTCGATGCGCGGCCTCACAGGCCTATGGCATCCACTATGAGCACCCGGGAACGATCTATGCCCAAGTGGACTCAGCCTTGTGGCGGGCCGGCACGCGCTGGTGCCCGCGGCTCGAGGATCTCTCGGAAATCAAACTGGTGAATGTGGAGTTGCAGACGAAACGATAACCGACTCCCGGTGCCCGCTCTTGCGCTCCTCTTCGCTCCTACGGCACCGGAGTCACGGTATGGGCCATGATGCGAACGCCGAGATCCTTCCCGTCCGGAGTTCGGACCATCGTCGGCGGCGCGTCCATGTACCCTTCCACGATGCAGGCCATTCGCTCTGTCACGACGGTCGCGCGCAACGTCCCGACCTGACAACGGGCTTGATACAACACGGTAATCGTCCCGCTGCCATCCTCCAGGTCGAATTCCGCTCCGCACAGCGACTGCTTGGTGGCGAGCGCACTTCCGGCATGGACCACGACGTTCTTCGCCACCCCTTCCAATTTGAAGACCTTTCGATGAAAGGCGCTGGGATTCACCAGGAGGGAGCCGACCCCTGTCACCGGCTCGGCCGGCCATCCGGTCACGACCGTCATCAACAGGACCCCACAGGACAGGATCCCGATGCGCAGCTCCACCCCTAACGCCCGTGGTCGCACTCGTGCCTTACCAGCCTGTTCCTGCGCTGTTCTTCTCTTCAAACTTCTCCATTCCATTCTCCCTTCCCCTCCCCCAAGTCTGTCCGCTCCTGCCGCCGGTCAGGCATGCCCGCCACCGTATCGTCCATCCGGACGATAGACCCGTCTGTCATTCGGGCCGGCGGAAGTGAGGACAACGAGAGTCACCATGCGCAAGGTCTCGTTCCTTGGCAGACTGATCTGTTCGTCTTTCAACGGAGTTCACGATCGGCTTCGCCGCTCCATGAACTCGCGGGCGGTCTGAACGAGCGCGAACCCTTCCCGTACACGGTCGTCCATGAGCCGGCGTACCGGCGCCAGGAGGTACTCGATCATGCGGCGTGGCTCGGTCTTGATCTCCACCGTCACGGCCATCCCCGGAGTGAGCGTGACCGCTGTGCTCCCGACTTGGACCGTCGAACGATCCGGACTGACTGTTATGGGAACACGACGCTCCATGCTGTTGTTCGATGCCGCACCATCAGCAACCGTCAGTACATGACCGGCGATCGTCGCAGCGGAGCCCATCGGCAATGGTGTAAGCTTGATTTCAACCGGCCGTCCCTTGCGGAGCCCCTCTGCATCCTTCTTCTCGACATGGGCCTCGACTTCGACCGAATGGTCCGGCGGCGCCACCATCAGCACCGGCTGCGCCGGCGTCACCACGCTGCCTGCCGCCTGAACCGTGAGCTGTCGCACCACTCCATCAATGGGGGAGCGCACCCGCTGCAGCCCGGCGTCCCGTTCGGCCCTCGCCGCCTCTTGTGCCAACGACGCGGCTTTTGCTTCAAGAGCGGAGAGCTCTGCCTGTTTCATCCGTTGAAAATCCGAAACCAGGGAGAGCGACTCCCGTTCCGCCTCCGCGAGCGCCGCCCGATCCTGCTCCAGTTGCTCCTGCCGTCGAGTCACCTCCTGTAGTGCCTCACTACGCCGACGGTCGGCCTGCAGAAAGTCCGTCTTCGCTCCAACCCCATGCTCCATCAATTTCCTCGACTGATCCGCGCGCGCGGTCTCCGCTGACAGCGCCGTCTTCAGGCGGAGGAGCGCGTCCTTCGTCTCGACGATGGTCGCGCGGCGCTGATCGACCAGAAGCTGGGCCTCCGCAATCTTGGCCTGGTGCTCCGCCAATTGGTCCCGCAATAACTGCTGCTGGAAGCGAAGCTCGTCCCCGTCCGCATCGGCCGGCGCCTCGAGGGTCGCCTGGTTCTTGATGAGCGCGCGCAACCGGGCCGCTTCCACCCGTATCGCCCGGTGTGCCTTGCCTGCACGATCCCGCTCGGCGATCCTCCTCGTCGGATCCACGTCGATCAAGAGATCCCCCTGCTTCACCGGTTGCCCGTCATGAACGTAGATCGCTGCAAGCACACCCGCTTCAGACGGGTGAATTCGTCTCGAGTCCGCGCTCGGTACCACCTTCCCCTGAGCCGTCGTCACCGAGTCGACCTTCACGAGCATGGCCCATGCGGCGCCGGCCGCACCGGCGGCCACCATCGTCCACAGCAACGCCCGGCCGATCGGAGACGGAGGCGACTGCTGGATATCCAACGCTTCCGGAAGAAACTCCGCGGCAAGCCCGGCCGGAACCGCCTGGTTGAGAGGCTGCCCTGATTCGGCCTGCCAGGCGGCTTTCCACACCGTCCAATGTCGTGACAACGCATGAAATGCCATGTGACCTCAGAGTTGCGTTTTTAGTTTCACGTTTACTTCCTACGTTTCACTTCTCACACTTCACTTCCCACCCCTTACACTTCACCTTTCACTACCTGCCTGATACGCATGCAGCCGGGTATAGGAGCCACCAGCCCGCAGCAGCTCATCATGCGTCCCTTGCTCGACGATCTCGCCCCGTTCCACGACGTAGACACAATGGGCCTGGCGCACCGCACTCAACCGATGGGCCATCACGAACAGGGTGCGCCCCTGCGCGATGTGAACCATGTTCTGCTGAATCACCGCTTCGGCGTCTTCGTCCAACCCGCTCATGGCATCGTCGAATATCAGCATGCGCGGATTCGACGCCAGGGCACGGGCGATTGCAATCTGCTGGCGCTGCCCGCTCGAAAGCATGGAGCCCTGTTCGCCGATCAGCGTGTCATACCCGTTCCCCAGCTCCGCGATAAACTCATGGGCTCCGCACAACCTTGCCGCCTGCAGCACCTGCTCCACCGGCAGGTCGGGATTGCTCAACGCGATATTGCTTCGAACCGAACCGTTGAACAGAAAGTTCTCGTGCAGCACGACCCCCACGTGCCTTCGCCACCAGGCCGGGTCGACGTGCGCGAGATCGACCCCGTCCACCACGATTCGTCCCTGGTCAAGGGGATACAAACACTGGAGCAGTTTGGCGATCGTGCTCTTGCCGGACCCTGCACGTCCGATGATCCCGATAATCTGGCCTGGCTCCGCCGAAAGGGACAGCGTGCGGATGACCGTCGGCCCATCCGGACGGTACCGGAACGTGACGTCCTCGAACCGAACCTGCCCGTGAATATGCGGGATCGTGACCCGATTCTGGCTGTAGGACGGCTCCGGCTGCCGATTCATCACATCGCCCAGCCGCTGGACCGACAGGTCCGCTTGATGAAACTCCTGCCAGAGATTGACCCACCTCAGAACAGGACCCGTCACCTGGGTCGCCAACAGGGTGCATGCGATCAACTGCCCGATACTCAATTGGCCTTCGATCACACGAGAGACTCCGATCCAGAGCACCAACACCAAGGTCACGTTGCGCACACCCATCGCGAGGTGCCGCGCAATCGTCACCAAGCCGGTTGCCTGCACACTCGCCCGTACATAGCCGGCCAGCTGGGCTTCCCATTTCCGCAGGAACGACGGCTCGACGGCCAGGGCCTTCACCGTATGGAGACCGTTGAGGACTTCGACCACGAACGCCTGGTTCTCCGCCCCCCGATTGACGGTATCGTGCAAACGGGCGCGTATTGCCGGAGTCATGAAGACGAACAACAGGGCATAGACCGGAAGTGAAGCCATGACCATCAGCGCGAGTATCGGGCTGAACAGCCACATTCCCGCCAGAAAGAGCAGGCTACAGGGAATATCCACCAGCACGACCGTCGTATGGCTTGTGACAAATTGGCGGAGATGCTCCAACTCGCGCAGGCGGGCGACCGTCTCACCGAGACGCTTGCCGTCAAAATAGGTCAGCGGGAGCGTCAGCATATGGCGAAAGAGTTGGGCGCCGAGCCCGACCGTCATCCGATTGGTCGTATGTGACAACAGATAGATCCGCAGCCCGCCGAGAACCCCCTCGAAAACCGCCATCGCGAGCACGCCACCGGCCAGCAGGGAGAGCGTGGTACCCTCCTTGTGCACGAGAACCTGATCAATCATCATCTGCACGATGAACGGTATGGCCAGGGCCAGACAATGGAGGAAGACCGACGCCGTCAGAACCTCGCCGAAGAGCATACGGTACTTGACGATCCCTGGAATCACCCAGGTCATGTCGAATGTGAGATCGTGCAGACGAGCCTGCGCCCGCTTCGACAGGAGTATCAGCTCTCCCGTCCAGATCATTTCGAACCGGTCACGGGACAGGACGAGGGAATAGCCTTCCGCGGGATTCTGAACCAACACCTTCTCTTCTTCGACTTTTCCCACCACCAGATACCCGCCGTCCACGAGCTTGGCCATGGCGGGAAAGGCGGTTTCGTACAGTTTGCTCCATTCACTTCTGATGAGACCCGCTTTGAGGCCAAGACGTTTGGCGGCACGAAGCAGTTCCGCATCGGACAACTTGTGCCCGGACTGGGCAAACTGATGTCGAAGCTGCGACCCCTCGGCCGGAAGATCGTAGTACCGCGCGATGATCAGCAGACACAGCAGTCCTGTATCGGATTCCTCCGACGAACCCATCGGGGGTATCGGCTCAGACTGATCGGGAGGCGTGGTCTTCTCGGCAACCGACATTCAGCCATCTTAGGGGACAGGTGGGCGATGGCCAAATATTTTCGATGAATGGCACAGGGTACCGTCTCTGGAATATGGACGTCTTGTGCGCCTCCTCTTCTCGCCTGGTCGTTGGTTGATCCCCCGCTCGTTACCACGGGCCTGCAACAACCGGGGCTCGGGTGGTCGCACGTGACCGATCAGACGGAAGACTACGCGATGCCCGTGCGCCTAACCGAGGTATCGACCGTAGAGAAAGGCCACAAACTGCTTGGCGCCCCGCATCCGGTTCTTAATGTTGTCGTCACTTACGCCGGCCTGCCGCAGTTGCTGCTCAAACCTGACTAACGCATCCCGCAGCTCTTTCCGCAACTCTCTCTCAATCACCTTGTCCAGTATGCTCGGCATGATCTTCCTCCTTCATCAATTGTCCACATGCGCCTTCCATCACCGTGTTGCAGGAGCGAGTGCGGGACAGAACATTCGGATTCTACAAGACTCGCTCCCGACAAGCCAGCGCTTCCCGCGTGGAGAACGGCGCTATCCGGCGCCTCCGGAACTCGTTCTTTACGGAGTTTACAATCGTCTGAGATGGAACAGCGTGAGCCCTGTTTTGACCCTGGCTTTGGGCAAGATCGTCTTGTGCATGGCAAACGTGGGAAGGGCCGCCACCGACTCGCTCCAGCACACCTGCCACGGTTCCGATGCTAAGGCCGCCTGCAGCTCAACAGGTCCAACTACGAACGCATCGCCTCCCCGTCTCAGGGCACGGCCTGCCTTTGCGAGAGTTGTTCTCATCGTCATCGGCGAACCAAATGCGTCATAGGAGAACCAAAGATACAGAAGATCATGGGGACCATGGCCGGCGCCCGGCTCTTCGGGGACCTCCTCGACCATCATGCGTATTCGTTGCAGCCAGTCCCATCGATTGATCTCCGCACACTGGGTCCAGAGCTGCTGCGCTTGACGCTGTGCATAGGCCCTATGGCGGACGCTCACTCGGTAGTCGCGTGGCCGGTCGAAGAGTACACAGGTGGAAATGACGGCATCCCCGTTCACGATGAGCACGCGTTCCGCCAGAGACCGTATTCGACCGATTTCGCGGTCCTGCTCCCCCAGATCATCCAGATAGTCGGCAACAAACGGTTGGGCCGCGAGCTCACTAATCTCCTCATGGCCTTCCGGGTACAGAAGCACCGCGCCAAACGCTTCAGAAGGACGAACGCGCGGAGGCTCCGGCATAAACACCGCGCGCCAGTCGGCAGGACTCAGGGGTTTCTCCGGCGATAGCGACGTTCGAACGTGAAGACCGGCCGGCAACGGGACGATCGTTTCCTGCTCACGATCCTTGAGGATCATCTGATGGCCGTCGATCCGCAGACTGCGATCCAGGGGAAGCACGCGACGACCGAGCGGATTCACGTATGCCAAGCCTACCGTATCGGTGGCAAGGGTCGCCTTTTGCACAACTCCATCCCTTACGGTGACACAGACTCCTTGGCGTTTGTCAAAGTAGCGTACCGGAACATGGTCGGCCGGCATCCAGGTCACGACGTGTGATTTCTCGGGATTCATGAAATCAACAAACGGATCCGCAGTCCCCGAAGAGCAAGGCGTGAAAAACGCGCTGAACAGCCGGAAGGCCGACTCGGACGGATAGGGAGGGATCCCGCGGTACCGTAGCGGTCTGGGTTCCGAACGCCCCCGTTGCTGATCGTCATACAGGCCGCGAATCAGTTCCAACACTGCGGAACCTGTCCCGGGTAGCAGCGACTTGAACAACTCCACGACCGGAAGAAAATCAATCTCCTCCCAATGCATGGCACCCATGCAGGACATAAAACGCGCGTTGTCAAACCCGCCATCATCCAACACAGACAAGGCATCTTTTCGCTGGCGGATCGTCGCCAGCCCGGTGGGATCAATGGCAACATCCTCATCGCGATAAAACCACCGGACCTCTTCGATCGGTACCCGCAAGGCCCTGGCGGCCATACCACGAAGATCCTCGGGAGTCGTTCGTTGCCAGTTCAGCCTCGTGGCCAGGTTCACCGTGGTTTCATTGACCAATCCCGCCGGCGTCACTCCGACCCAGCCCCCCCAATCGAGTTGCACTCGTGCGCGAGCCAGCGAGACCACTCCGTTTGCATTCGATTCCCATTCGCACTCATGGAGGGGATGGCCTGCGGGATCGGCGGCGAGAAACCGCCGGCCGTCCGGCCGGTAAAAGACCAGGTGTCCGGTTGGCAACGTTTCTACGTATCCGCCGCCCTTATGGAAGGATTCCGCAAGCGCACGGGAGGAGTGAAATCGAAGATGACCGGGGGTGAACAGGGCACATGCGATGGGATCGGAGAACATTCACTCCCGGAGTTGGCCGCTCCCCAGAACCATGAACTTTGAACAGGTCAGCTCTTCCAACCCCATCGGACCCCGCGCATGGATCCGCGACGTGCTGATCCCGATCTCGGCTCCGAGACCGAATTGATATCCGTCATTGAGGCGCGTGGACGCATTCACCAGCACCGCGCTCGCATCGACCTCTTTGAGAAAACGCATGGACCGCCCATAATCCGCCGTGACGATCGCTTCCGTGTGTCGTGATCCATATTGCGCGATGTGCTCCATCGCTTCATCCATGTTCTTGACGACTTTCACGGCCAACACGAGGTCCAGAAACTCTTTTCCGTAGTCCTGCTCACCGGCCGGTTTGGCCTCCGCAATCAGCTGACAGGTCTTGGGACACCCCCGGATTTCTACATGGGCGGTCCGTAAGCCGGTCGCCAGCGCCGGCAAAAACGTGCGCGCAATCGACTGGTGAACGAGCAGGGTTTCCATGGCATTGCAGGTTGAGGGTCGCTGCACTTTGGCATTGAGACAAATCGCTTCCGCCATGGCCAGGTCGGCTGCCGCGTCGACATAGATGTGGCAGACACCCGCATCATGCTTGACCACCGGAATCGTCGAGTGTTCCGCAATAAGTTTCATGAGCGATTCCCCGCCACGGGGTATGATCAAGTCGATAGCCTGATCTTGCTTGAGCAAAACCGGCACGATCTCACGATCGGCACGGTCGACGAATGTGATCGCACCCGGCGGGATACCGGCTTTTTGTGACGCATCGGACAGAATGGCCGCGATGGCCGTATTGGAATGAATCGCTTCGCTGCCGCCTCTCAATACACAGACGTTGCCCGACTTGAGACAGAGGGCGGCCGAATCAGCCGTCACATTCGGACGAGACTCATAAATGATTCCGATGACGCCGATCGGGACACGAACCCGCCCCACCTGCATCCCGTTGGGTCTTGTCCACATGGCGGACATCATCCCCACCGGGTCCGGTAACTGCGCCACCTCACGAATCCCGGCCGCCATCTCCTTGATCCGCTTGTCAGTCAACCGCAATCGATCAGCCATGGCCTTCGTGTCATTCGCCGTCCCGAAGGCCTCAAGGTCTCGTTGATTTGCCGCCGTCAATTCGTCCGACTTTGCTTCCAACGCCTCTGCCATGGCCAGAAGCGCTTGATTCTTGGTCGATGTCGGCAGTGCCGCAAGTCGTCTGGCAGCCTGTTTCGCCCTGGAAACCAGGTCGACGACATATGCCACCGTAGGCAATGGCTTGGCTTGTTCGCTGTCTGGTTCCGAAACAGTTTGACTCAGCGTTTCCATATCTATCTCTCACCGATGAGTGCGCACAGGGGAGGATGCAGACAATACCGCGTGGACGAGAAAGAGGTCAAGCGTTCTAGGCTATGCGATGTCCAGGGAACACTTCAATCAACTCACGTTCATTGGACTCATGGAAAGTTCAAGCAACCTCGGTCTCGTATCGCCTTCAAGCGTATGAAGCGCATCTCGCCCTGCGAGCAACTCAGGACCATGAGTCTATCGAGCGGTGAAACGTTGTTCGCCCGAGAGATGCGCGTAGTGAAGCACGAGAATACCACGGTGAGAGACGATCTTCTTTCAACATCGTGCGGAAGTTTCCGATGCGATCTATGACCTTCACGTGCTCGAGGCACGACCAATTCCAAGATAGCGTTTCAGCACCCGGCCATGACCTTTCGAAAGTAGTGAATGGTCTTCACGAGCGCATCCTCTAACTCGACCCGAGGCTCCCACTCGAGAGCTAGCTTTGCCCGAGCAATATCGGGGCGCCTTACTTTCGGATCATCGGCCGGTAAGGGATGGTAGGTAATCTGACTTGACGAGCCGGTCAACTGCAGAATTTGCTTCGCAATCTCCAGCACGGTCAGTTCCCTTGGATTTCCGAGATTGACCGGATCATGGACACTGCTGGCTTGGTCGGCCTCCTGCTTTGTGAAAAACGATTTGCGGTCGGTTCGCTGCTCTGGGGTTTTGTCGGACTCCACCAAAAGCAGGGCCACGATACCGCGCACGATGTCATCGACATAACAAAAGCTTCTGGTCTGCATGCCGTCACCGTATACGGTGAGCGGCTTGCCCTGAATGGCTTGCACGATGAAATTGGAAACCACGCGGCCATCATTCGGTCTCATTCTTGGGCCGAACGTATTAAAAATACGTACGATTCTGGTGTCCATGCCATGATAGCGATGATAGGCCATCGTCATCGCCTCGGCAAAACGTTTGGCTTCATCATAGACGCCTCGGGGGCTGATGGGATTGACGTTTCCCCAATACGCCTCCGATTGCGGATTGACCAGCGGATCCCCATAGACTTCCGACGTACTTGCCAGGAGAAACCTTGCCCCCTTTTCCTTCGCCAAACCCAATGCCTTGTGCGTTCCCAATCCGCCGACTTTCATGGTCGCAATCGGCATATCCAGATAGTCTTGGGGACTTGCAGGAGAGGCAAAATGCATGACCGCATCAAGCCGTCCTTCAACATGCACATAATCGCAGACGTTGTACTTCACAAACGCAAACAACTCATTCCCCATCAAATGGGCAATGTTCTCGATTTTTCCGGTACTGAGATTGTCCATACTGATCACATGGTGCCCTAGTCCGACCAGAGACTCGGCCAAATGGCTCCCCAAAAACCCCGCTCCGCCTGTGATCAATATACGCATCTTTCACGTTCCCCTAGGTCGGTAATTACTTCCCCCAGCGGCTTGAGAACTTCTCTACGCACCCCCGCCGACAATGCATACTGAGCGGGCCATCAGCAGTAGGCCGCAGGTAAGTGCTTGGCCGAAATGAGAGCGCCGTAATGAACCGTCTCATCCGGAATTATGGTGTATTCATCACCACTGGAGCAGAGGTTCCATTTGGCCCAGCTCAGTACTTCCCCGGCATTCAAGCAATAGAAGCCCCGCCTACGTTCGTCTTGGCATACTCGAGCTCTCCGGCCCATATTATTCATGACGGTTCGTCGCGAAATCGCCAAGCCACGTCGTGAGATGGTTCGACAGGCTCATCGTCCTAAGTAAGGTCGAAGGACCGGCACACGGAGCCTGGAGAACCCGAGGCGTGCTCGTGCAGGACGTCGAGGATTCAAGGGGCGAGCCCGCCGGATGAAGGCTCGTCGAAGCAACGGATCGCCGATCGCAATAGAAGTGTGCATGAATACTATGGGCTAGTTCCGGTTTTCTTCAACCGCTAGGCTAGTTCGCTATGGTGTCCGTGCCGGTCCTGCACCAGGTGGGACGGCTGCTCCAAAGATTCCTCCTTGAGATGGATTGGGATGTTGAAAGACCCAATCGTAATGAGTCGGTTTGCCTTGGAAATGACGAACCACCAATGGAAAATTGTTCTGCTTGATGGGCTTGAGTTTACTTTTGCTCCGAACTCCCATCACTCCCCCCGTTGGGGCTCGTACGAGTTCCCATTCGCCATGACCCACCGGGTCGAGATACACCTTTCTGAGAAACGGTTTAGGCGACCGCGTGAGCTCAGCCAACGAGTGCGGATAGATCTCACCCGGTGTAACCCTTCCCGCCTTTGCCGCCGCCGAATAGAGAGCCAATGCTGCTTGTATCTCTATGCCTTTGCTCAGTAAATCCATCTCGAGTTCCCGCTGTACCATCGTCTTCCACTGCTTCGCGGCGGCAGTCATGAGAAGCCCTATGAGGGTCACGGCCATCATGACCATCACGTAGGAAAACCCGCCCTCAGTCCTTCTCAACCATGTTGGAGAACACTGCATCCCTGGGTCACTCCTGAACCGCTCCCTCTTCCGATAACACGACCGTTCGCTCTGCCTGAGAGGCAGAGTCTCGCAACGTCACACTATCAGGGGTGATCTTTTTCAGCACGAGACGGTCGTCTATACGGTCACCGGCCTTGAGCACCAAGAGATCGTCATCCTTGCTGAGCACCGCCACCGGCTTGGTCCCCTGTGGCCATTCTCCCATACGCAGAAACCCCAGATACCTGAACTGGCCTGCCTCCACAGCGCCCTCCTGTTCCGCAGGGGCCTCCGCAAAAGGCGCTTCCCCCGACTTCACGACGCCTTCATCAGAATTCGGAGGAAATGCCTCCTCACCAGCGGTCATTGCAAAAATATTCCGTGGCACTGGGTGCGGAGCGTCACGTTGGATCGCTGTTGCCGCGAGCAAGCTCAGGTTGACATGCAGCCCCCCCCCTCTTCCTTCCGGCTGACGGCCTCCTATCGCAGGACCTGTGATATTCGCCAGCGGAACACGCACCGGCTCTTCGAGCAGGTCCCACTGCGAAACCGCCAACCCTGCCCACATCAGCATCAGCGAACCGGCCACCATCGCCTTCCGTTTGGTATCCATGGCTAATGGCTCGCCTCCTGTAGACCTCGCGTGTCATGACCTGCTCTCAGGTAGGTTGCTATCTTGATGGTCGAGGTCAGAGATTCGCCCGGTACGTCGCCACGTCTATTCAACTCCAGCCCCTCAATAAGCAACAACTCATCGGCGGTCTCCAGGTCATGAATGAATCGTCGAAGATCCTCGTACCGTCCATTCATCGCCCCTTGCAGCACCCCTTTGGTCGTATGGGCGACGGCAGTGGGCTCGGTCTTGTAGGACAGCGCCGGAAGAAGCACCCCTTCGCGCTTTGCCTCGTCTGAAATCCCTAATGCCAATGCACCGAAGTCGCGCTCATCAGGAAGCAACGTCCATACGCGAGTCAGATCTTTCGTGGCACTCTTTGCTTCTCGGTGATGCATCAGCGCCTGCCGTACGGTGACCCATTCTGTCTCAAGCGCTTGTCGTTTGGTTTGGAGCTCCTCCAGCCACAGATGATGCACGCCGATCAGCAGCGCGAACAGGCCCAACCCCATGCCGCCCCATGGAAGCAGCGGAGCAAAAGGATGCTGCAACAGGGCGGTCAGACGCTCTCTCATTCTCTACGCTCCGGTTTGTCGGTACTGCACCGAAACATCGAATTCCACCAGCCCGCCTGCCCCAACTCGATGTTGAGCCAAGACCGGATCCTTGAACGTGGCGTGATTTTGGAGTCCAACCGTAAAAGCCGTGACATCCTCCAGGCTCACCGCGGTCCCAGTGAGTTGAACGGTCTTGCTGGGCTGATCGAGGCGAACGCTCGTGAGCGCGATGCGGGGAGGGACCGTCCGCTCCAATTCCGTCAGAAACGTGCTCCACGAAAAGATACGCTTCCCGATCAGTTGATTCGCCAGGTCAACCTCAGAGGACAATCGCTTCAAGGCACCCGACGACAGATCAATCCCCTCCTTGCTGGCCTCCGCCATAAGCGCATGATCCAACTGACGGACTCGTTCCAGTTCTGCTTCAATGATCCGACTCTCCTCGTAGACCACAACTCCTTGCCAGATGTTCCAGGCGATGCCCAAAATCAATCCGACACAGCCGCCGATCAACCATGTCCGACAAGATGCCACCCCTGCCCGATACCGGCTGGAAACATTGATTTCAAACTGCAGATCGGCGCAGCGCCGTGATCGAAGCGGCGCAAGAAATTGGCTAGGCCGTCTGCTCCCCACCCGGTTCACCGTCATGCTATGAGACCCCTGCTATCGCGGCCAGTGAGGCCATGCTGTGCTGACTCCCTCTCGATCCCCATCCAAGCGCCTCGATCGATTTCCAATCCAACTGTTGAACATCGAGTCGGAATGGCCCCTGAAGCTCATCCCGTAACGAAGCCACTTCCCCATCCCCACAAATCACTGCATGATCAATATCAAGAGAAGGATGCTGTTGCTGACAGACCTCGAGAGAAGCACGGCATTCGTCAAGAACCCTATTCCGTAGCTCGTCCGTGGCCAGGACTTCCGAGGCATCCACCCCCAACAATTTACAGCGGTAGAACATGATCTGCCCTCGTCGAAAGATCATGATCGTCAGCGATCGATCGAATACCGTGATCCATAACACATCGTGGCGCAGCCAATCGGCTCTCCGTGCAATCCGCTTCCAAAGATTAACGAGTCGCAAGCTGGTGATCCCCACCTCGAAGGGAAGCAAGCCGACCGATTCACAGAGCGATTCGTATTGCCTGAGAACGGACTCTTGAATGGCTACCGCCAGGACCGTGTATCCATACCCCGAACCCTCCTCCTGATTGCCGAACACCTGCGAGACGACCTTTGCGTTATTCACGGGAAAAATCTGCTCTTGCCCCAACCGCCAGCGGACCAATGCCTCGCGTTCCTCGCGTCGAGCCGGGACCTGCTCGAGGTGTAGTACCGCTGTTCGCACCGCCGTGTCGGGAAGCAAGACCGCAATGCGCCGAGGAAGCTCGGACGAGGCAGCCACGCTCCCGCTGCGGTGCGTCCCTTCCAGCCCGGCCAAGTCACAAATCTGTGAAGCCAATGTCGAAGGGTGCGCGAGATTGTCCATTGTCGGTGAGGGTTTCACTGCTCCTGCGGGAAGGGAGAACATGCGGCATGTCTGACGAAGACGCCCGCCCCAATTTCTCTCGCGCGCCGCCCATCCGAGCGAGTCGGTGCCGAATTTTAAGCAGCATTGCGGCCGGCGCTTGCCCCATTCCCACATTTCGCTATCCTTCCTCACTGAACGTGACACGGTTGATCTCACGGAGCGATGTCTCACCATTTAAGACCTTGTTGAGCGCCGACTGCCGAAGCGTGATCATCCCATCGGTCACCGCTCGATACCTGATTTCAGACAGTGGTCGTTCCGCATGAATCATCTCCTTGATTTCATCCGTCAAATCCAGGAACTCCGTGATGCATTTTCGCCCTCGGTATCCGGTCCCATGACATTGCGGACAACCCGCTCCTTCGTAAAACAGCGTATCCTTGTACTGGGTATAGTCCAACCCTGACTCCTCGATCAGAGCCTGTGGCGCCTTCACCGGAGCCCGGCATGACGGGCACAGGATCCGAACCAGTCGTTGAGCCAGCACACAGTTGAGCGCGGCCAGAAAATTATAGGCGTCAATCCCCATCGATGCGAACCGCCCGATCACATCGAAAACATTGTTGGCATGAACGGTCGTCAGGACCAGGTGCCCTGTGAGAGCAGACTGAATGGCGATCTGCGCGGTTTCAGCATCTCGAATCTCACCGACCATGATCTTATCCGGATCATGGCGGAGAACGGACCGGAGGCCTCTGGCAAACGTCAGCCCCTTCTTTTCATTGACCGGAATCTGCACCACACCCGACAGCTGGTATTCGACCGGATCTTCGATCGTGATCAGCTTGTCTTCCAGCGTATTCATTTCCGAGATCGCTGCATACAGGGTTGTCGTCTTTCCGCTTCCCGTCGGCCCGGTCACCAGCACCATGCCGTGCGGACGTGTGATTGATTTGCGAAATCGCTTGAGATCTTCCGGATTGAATCCAAGGCGCTCAAGCTTCAAGTCTGAGACACCGGTTGCAATGGAATCTCGATCCAGTATTCTGATCACGACGGATTCCCCGAACACGCTGGGCAAGATGGAGACACGGAAATCAACGGTTTTCCGATCCAGTCTCATTCGAAAGCTTCCGTCCTGAGGAACACGGCGCTCCGCAATGTCGAGTTCCGACATGACCTTCAGACGCGACACCAGAGGAGCATGCAACCGGATATCCAGCGGCTCCATCGCCGGAACCAGAATCCCGTCGACACGCAATTTAACGTGAGTGGCACGGTCTGCCGCTTCGATATGGATGTCACTCGCTCGACGTTGCATGGCGTTCAGGAGGATTGAGTCAAGCAGCTTGACCGTCGGGCTCTGGTCTTCGCCCACATGATCCAGGGCGAGTATCTCCTCCCCTCGCTCATCCTCCTTGACCAAGACGGATCGGTATTCCGCTTCGAATTCACGAAGCATCTGGCTTGACCCCTCACTGCGCTCCAGGGCCGCCATGATGGCACTTCGAGAGCTGACAACAAGTTCCAATGGTTTTCCAATCAACAGCTCCAGCTCATCCAGTCCAAGCAGGTTTTGGGGTTCCGTCACGGCAATCGTCAACACTCCGGCCCGCTCGCTCAGAGGCACAAAAGGAACGCGCTGCATCCATTTGATCGAGATGGACTCGTAGTATCGTGGATCGACTCGAACATTCGTCAACGGATCGTACCGCAGCCCATGCTGATCGGCCAACGCATGAGCGAGCTGGTCTTCCGTCAGCAGTCCGTCCTCGATCAATGCCTTCCCTAACGCGGCCGGTACCCCCTTCACACGGCAAAGCGTCTCCTCCACCTTGTGCCTGGAAAGCAGACCGTGGCTCACCAAAACCTCCGTCAGCGATGGCCGTGCAAGACTATGTGACATAGGGTAGTCCCTGACGCATGATCAACTTTCCCTTCACCCGGAACCTCCCTTTGACTCTACCCACCCACCGCTCCCGCCATTTGAAAAACCGGCAGGTACATCACAATCACAATCCCCCCCACCACGACGCCCATCACAAGCAACAAGGCTGGTTCCATCCAGGTCGTCAACTGATCGAGTTTGCTGTCCAGATCGGCTTCGTAAAACTCCGCCACATCCCTGAGCATGGTCTCCAGGGACCCCGTCTCCTCCCCGACCGACACCATTTCAATCACAAGCTTGGGGAGCACCTGGCAGCGCTCCAAGGCATCAGCCAATGTCGTCCCCTGTCGGATCTCCTCAACGGCTCCAGCCAGAACTGAGGATAGAAAACGATTTGAGACAGCCGCCCGGGCGCCCTGCAAAGCATCCACAAGCGGAGTCCCTCCGGCAAGAATGGTTCCCAGTGTTCTCGTGAACTGCACGGTGTTCTGTGTGACCGCTATGGTTCCTACCAGGGGAAAATTCAATAGTAGACGGTCAATCATGTGCTGCCCTGCAGGCGTGGCATAGTAGGCACGCAGTCCCAATATCGACCCTGCAAGGACGATCGCCGCGGCCAATCCCCAGACCTCTGCGTGAGCAACCATCCGCAGCAATAGTTGTGTCGCCCATGGCAGAGCTTTCCCCGTTTCTCCGTACACGGAAACAAACGTCGGCATCACATAGGCCACCAAGAAGCCGATCACGGCCACGCCGATTGCAATGAGAAAGATCGGATATGAAATCGCTTTCGTCATTTTTTGCCGAAGCTCGATCATCAGCTTCAGATAGGCCACATACCGCTGCAGCACCTCCGCAAGATTGCCCGACTGCTCACCGGCCCTGATAGTCGCCACATACAGATTCGTGAAATACATGGGATGTTTGGCCAGCGCGTTGGATGCCGATGCACCGCTTCGGATATCTTCCTTCACGTCACATAACACCTGCCGAAATCCTGGGTGCCCTGCCCGGTCGATCAGCAAGTCCCAGACTCGTAAAATCGGCAACCCGGACTTGATGAGAGCCAACAGTTCTTGATTGAAAATCATGAACTGCCCGAGGGAAAGTCTGCCGAACGCCCACGATCGCCGGCTCGATGATGGGTTTGCCTCACGGCGGTGGAGAGTGAAAACCAGGAGGCCCTGTGATTCTAGCGTTGCACGAACAGCCGCCTCCCCGTCCCCCTCAAGGTAGCCTTGGACCAGGGATCCGTCAGATCGTGCGACTCGATATGCAAACACTGCCATAGCTCAGGCCCTTTACCGTGAATACTTCCGATATCACTACCTTCGCACGTCGTATGATCCATCGATAGCCGTTTCAGACACCCAAAGACCCTGACCCGCTTGAATATAATCTGAGGAGAGTGCGTTGACGGTCATGAGTTGTTGCACAGTGGTGCGATATCGTTGGGCAAGGCTCCACAGCGTATCTCCATGTTTGATCATGACGCGTGACGGCATCGCTGGTATCGCCGCTTGAGCCACCGCCGTTGAACCGGACATTGCCTCGTCCACCTGTGGCAGACCTCGATGCTCTTCCTGAGCCTCGTCAACTGACACGGTCTCAGTCATACCTATGGACACCTGTCTTAGGGGTTTCTCTGCCGAAAGATCCATGCTTGCTGGAGAAACGCCTCCAGCCGCCTGCCTCTCGATTCTTGATAGTTGTTTCCGCAGCTGTTTGAGCTGCCCCTTGAGGAGTGTTCCTGTCCGTGCAATCCGCTCGCGATCAATCCGGGATTCGGCTAACTCTTCCCGTTGCAAACTGATAACATGGCGCGCTTCACCCAATCGGTGTTCTGCTTCTTGAACCCGCCCCTCAAGTTGCGCCCGAATCACCTGCGTCTCGGCCAACTCCCGGTTCCGCACCTCAACCTGGGCATGCAATTCCGTCATCGCGCGCTGTGCATCTTTCAACGATACGTTGAGCACATCGACCGTGAGCTGAAGATCCGACATCTTTGATCCACCCAGTACGTCCAGCGCGCTGCAGGCTGCGAGATTGAGTGCCATTAGGGCAAGACCGAGATTCCACCATGCCTTGTGCCATCCGGATGCCTGCCGTGAATCCACGAACGTATGCGTGTTGATATTCATGACCCCGTTACCACTTGTTATAAGGAAGGCCATTGGTCCCGATAAGATCCGATCCGGAATACACGTCAAAGATACCACCTTCTGTAGGATCGCTGATCTCCTGCCAGGACCTCGAGGAATTCGTAAAAGGATCTTTGGGAAGAGCCCGAAGATATCCCGTCGCCACTAACCCTTCCAACGATAGCGGGTACTTCCCCTGATCGGCCCGGTGATGGTCCAACAAGTCACGCAACGTGAACAGATCTTGCCGCAAGACCGTTTCCCTGGCCTTAATCAATGAAGACTGGTAGGAGGGAGCCGCGATTGTTGCGAGAATGCCGACGATGGACACGACAATCATGAGCTCGACAAGCGTAAACCCGTCTGCACTCCATCCGGCTGCCCTACCAATCCTGATATTTGGAGCCATCGATTGCGACCGCCTCGCTTTGGGTCATAACATCGTACACATCTTCACCACACCAACTAATCGGTTTCGCCTGATCCTTGTAACACCGCAACAGCCAGTCCGCTTTCCCGGTCAACGGATCAATCGGCATGCTCCGCAAATAGCGCTTCACCGTCGTACCCCGGACAGTAGCTTCTTCGCCCGTCAGCTTGACTCCTAACAACGTCTCAAGGGTCTTGGGATACCCATACGGACCTGACACTTCTTTGCATACCAACCTGTTTTTCACACAAGCAGGTCCCAGCAGGACGTCCCCATCACGGTTCCATTCCAACTTAAATAGATCAACGGCGCTTCGAATCGTTCGAAGCTGTTGACGTAATTCGATTTCCTGCGTCCGCTTGGTCGAGACCTTGCTCAGTGGCATCGCGATGGACGCCAGAATGGCAACAATTGACATGGCAACAAGGATCTCAACCAATGTGAGACCGTCTGCCCTCACCGAACTCGCACCACCCCTGTCCCTATCGCCCCGCGCGATGCCGACACCGAGCCACTGTGATCCAACAGTTCCGCGCGAACCGGAGAGACCCCAGGCGCCTTTGCCATGAAGGTAACCCCGATAGTACGCTTGGCTCGCGCGGCAGGACCAGTCACCCGAAACACGATGGTCCCTGTCGCACTTTCATCACCCTCCATCATAGTTTCGCCGTTTCTGGTCAACTCCGCATTCTCCAATCGCTTGAATTGCAAAATATGATGGTCATATTCGAGCCTAAACGTGCTTTCCTCCGGTGAGGGGACTTGCCCGTCAAGAATGGAGAGCGTGACTTCCCTACCAAATTGAACCACGGAGTCGTCCGGCTTGATAATCACATGAGGGCCGGGCGTCGCCGACTGCACCGGTGCGCGCCCCATGTTCGGCTGTTCACTCCCCTTCTCCGTCCCCGCATCTCGAACCATGGTTTTTCCGTCATCACCTCCCGTCAGAATCGGTGCCTTGGGGGAGGTGCTAGAAAAGACCGGTCGGGTCGCATAATTGAATTCTGTACCGGACCAAAATGCGTGATTATTGCCTCCAGGAGGAAATGCCGGCTGTGCGATATGGGGTGTAATGGTGAGGATCACTTCGGTCGTCACACGTCTTGTTTCGAAAGAGCTCAGCATTTTGCCGATCAGCGGCCAATCTCCGATCCATGGCATCGTGACTCTTGTCCGTTTGTCCTCTTCTTGCAAGAGCCCACCGAGCACAATGGTCTCCCCATCACGCATACTCAATGTTGTTTCTGCCGATCGATTACCGAATTTGAATTGCTGGATGCGGGGGGCATCCTGGAGGATCTCTCTCTCACCGACTCGCACAACCTCGACTTTCATCTTCAGCGACAATTCATTCCCGAGTCGAATTGAAGGCTCAACAGTCAGTTTGACACCCGTATCTCGAAACTCTATGGATGTGACGGTCGACGTCGTCGGGACGGCTCCGGTTGTGGCTTGTCCGGGCAGCACATTGGTGGTTGAAAGAAGAATCGGTTGCTTATCTCCGATATTAATCTCCGCCTTCTTGTTGTTCATGACGCGGACCTTCGGTGACGCCAGCGTCTTCGCGTCAGATTGCTGCTTAAAGAAATCCAGCAACATCGTGGTCGGCAGTTTAAAAAGATAGTTGCTGGGTCCGAGGTCGGTAAGTTGCCGATACGTCATCTGGACAGCCTCAGCCGCCAGTGGGCCTGCGAATCCGGCCGCCACCAACCCGGCTCCGGCTTGTTTGGGATAGCTCAGTCCATACTTCTGATCTTTTGTCCGATTAACCTCCAGCACCTCCAGATCAAAGAGCACCTCCGGTTCGGATCGGTCGTTGGCCAAAATAATTTTCTCCGCCAACTCCAATTTCTCCGGTTGATCTCGCATGACGATGGCATTAAGCTGTTCGTTCGCATGCATCCGTTTTGAATCCAACATGCTCTTCAACAACGGCACCATATCCTTCGCCTTGGCCGTCGACAGATAGAATGTTCTGATCATCAGATCCTGATACTGTTCTTGCTTTTGTTTGGTATCTGGGCTGACCACCAGTACTGTCGGCGAAACCTGCCTGGAGAACAGGCTGTTGCTATTGAGAATCAGCTGTAACGCATCTTCAAACGGCGTCTCCTGGACGGAAATTGAGATCGGGTCGTTCCGAACATCTTTATCGAAAACCAGTGTGAACCCGCCGGCCTTCGCCACGCCTTCCAAAACTTCTCGGATACCGGCATTCTTGAACTTCAACGTGACAGGCTGTCTCGAACGTTCGGCTCTCGAACGGGCTTGTTGCGCTTCAGTAAGCCGACTGATGTTCTCTAACGGCTCCTGGTATGTGGGGTCGAGCTCCGCAGCTCGTGAAAATCTGCCGAGTGCATCCTCAAGTCGTCCCAGCTGTGCCAATCGCTCGGCCTCATGATACTGAGACCGTGACTCTTTCACCCGGATAGCATCCTGAAACCCTGCCTGATATTGGGCGTTCGAAGGCTCCATCGCAAGCGCGCGCGTAAACTCTTCCAGCGCGAGGTCAATATGCTTTTCTTTCAGGAGAGTACGGCCTTGCTCGGCATGCCCTGCAGCGGCGCGCTTGCGGGCCAACGCATATTTAGCCTGAAGAGCACTGTCAAACGGATCATCCTTCAATGCCTGTTTGTAGGCAAGGCTCGCTTCTTCCCATCGTTCTGAGGCCAGGTGCTGATCTCCGCGTTTGATATCAGGTGAGACAAACAGCGAACAGCTCGTTCCCCACACGGCGACGAGACCCAGCATCGCACCCGCGAAATAAAAAGACCGACACTGTCTCCGATGACGAGTCACAATGCCTCTCTCATGTGAAACGAATAGCGCAGACAGGGAAGATGCCCCCATCCCTCCGTTATTTTCTTATACTACGGATTAAAACGGGCTCAAAGGAAAAGGCCAGAAATTGAAGAGGGCGAGTCCGGATGGACTGCGTGCTCACATTCGCTGCACGCAGGAGATTCTGTGAATACTTACAGAATAACTACGGTGTAGATGTATCTGGTCAGAGTTTACAACCGCCAATACTTTAAGGAACCAGGAATTTGAACCGGATCAAGTATGGCTTTGACGTCGATCAGGACACCTTGGTCCCGGCTTCGAAACGAAGTCAACAAGTTCACGAGCCCCAGATCAGAGAACCGTTTATGTGCGACGGCGACAATTAATCCGTCTAGATCCTTCATCTTATCCCACCCGACCAGATGAATACCGTACTCTGCCATCGCTTCGTCCTCTTCAGCGATGGGATCATGGACCACGACCTGCACGCCGTATTCATGAAGCTCACGGATGATATCCGGCACCTTGCTATTGCGAAGATCCGGCACATTTTCTTTGAAGGTTAAACCAAGCACTCCCACGCGCAACTCGTTCGCCGGTCGCGAAAGTTGACTGAGCAATTTCATGGTCTGTTCAGCTACGAACTTACCCATGCCGTTGTTGATACGCCGACCGGCCAGGATGACTTCCGGATGATACCCCACGGATTCGGCCTTTGATGTCAAGTAATATGGATCTACGCCGATACAATGGCCGCCGACAAGACCCGGTGAAAACTTAAGAAAGTTCCACTTCGTCCCCGCAGCTTGGAGAACCGATTTGGTATCGATTCCCAACCGATGAAAAATCAACGACAGCTCATTCATCAACGCGATATTTAAATCTCTCTGGGTGTTTTCAATCACTTTGGCCGCTTCAGCGACTTTGATGCTGGAGGCTCGATGAATGCCTGCTTGTACGACCAACGCATAGGTGTCCGCTACAATATCCAGAGAGTCCTGATCCTGCGCCGATACAACCTTGATAATTTTTGCAAGTGTATGTTCTTTGTCTCCCGGATTGATTCGTTCCGGCGAATAACCCAATTTGAAATCAACCCCAGCCTTCATACCAGATGCTTTTTCAAGAATAGGCAAACAGACTTCTTCGGTTGCGCCAGGATAGACCGTTGACTCGTAGACCACGATGGCTCCCGAAGACAAGTTCCCGCCGATCAGCTCTGAAGCCTTCTGCAAGGCCGTCAGGTCAGGTTGCAACGCGTCGTTGATAGGTGTAGGAACCGCGACAATGATAAAATTCGCCAATTTGAGTTCAGCTGGATCCGAGGTATACCGTACCTGCGCAAGACCGAGGTCCTCTTTCGACACCTCGCCGGTTCGGTCAATCCCCTTCTGCAGCTCCTCGATTTTCTTCCTATTGACATCAAACCCAATAACTGAGCCGATCTTCCCAAATGCCACAGCGATCGGAAGACCGACATAGCCCAACCCAACCACGGCAATCGAACGTGTTTGTCGCTTGTTCATATCCTTCACACACCCTTTCCGAAATCAATCATGATGAAACCGATGATAACAATGGCAGAAGATACTTAGATCGTCAAGAAATTTGGATGGTCTCGATGGACAGCCTCGCCTCGCAACTGCATTCTCTGCCTCTTACACGGAACGTTCCACATCGAACCACCCGTTCAATGAAGACCACCTTCGAAATATCAACACGATCAGAACATCGCAAATAACTGCACGATACTAATTATTCATGATATTAAATAGTTACATTGCATAGCTCACCAATTCGTTCGTCTGTACAATCATGAGGCCCGCCTCTCTCACACTACTACGTAGCGATATCTAATACACATGCATGGCGGACATTGAAATTCTCATACAAGCAGCTGAAAATCATCGAAATCCATGCAATCCGCCCGCTTGGCCCATCTCCCCACCCAACACGGCACTCGATTTGCTCTAGCTCCCCCCACATCGTGGATTGTTCACTTCACGATGGACCTTCAAGGAGGACCCGGGCAATGCGCCAGAACATGCGGCAATTGTTGTTCCTCTCACTCATTCTTTTCACATTCTCCACCTCATTGACCTCAATCGGTATACCAATCTCGGTTGACTTGGCAGCAGCCGAAGAAGCCCCTGCTGTTACAGTATCACCAACTCCCAAATCGAGACTGCTGTCAGGAATGCCAGCACTGAAGCAGCTTGTCGCGCCACCCAGTCCAGCACCTATCATATCGCTGAGCTCTGTTAGCCTTGCCTTTGGCAGTCAACAGGGTGCTTCGCCGCCCTCTCCACAAATGCTGACCATTAGTAACCGAGGTGGAGGAACGCTAAACTGGAATGCGACAACACAGGCAGTATGGTTATCCCTCGGCCCTGTCTCTGGGACTGATGGTGGCACAGTGACTATCAGTCCCGTCAGTGCTTCCCTTGGCGTCGGTACACATACAGGCCTGATCACGGTCACCGCCCCCGGGGCTCAACCCGTTTCTGTCTCGGTCACGCTTACCGTGACGCCGCCGCCTGTCCCTCCCGCCATCGGGGTGAGCGCCGCCAGCTTGTCCTTTACGGCCCAACAGAACGGAAGTAACCCGGCCCCCCAATCATTGAACATCCGCAACACCGGCGGTGGCACGCTTACCTGGACCGCAAGTGATAATGTGG
>CAADGK010000121.1 GCA_900696515.1 uncultured Nitrosospira sp.
AGTGGTCGGGACGCGTACTTGCTGTTTCGGATCGCGGCTTTGAGATCCTGACAGACCAGGTGACAACCCTCAGCTATCGACCAACCGGAAATGCGTTCTTTGTTCAGAATTCAAAAGCCAGCCTGTCACAACCATCGTTCGATGGGTCAGAGGGTGACTACATTAAGCGGGGTACAACCATACTTGCCGGACTTGGCATCGAGGCTTCGGAAATTGCTGAGGCAAAGGTGTTGCAGCATTTTGTCCAAGTAGGGATCGTAGATCCTGATGGCAAGAACTCGCGCGTAGAACCCCCGAAGAAGGATCGCCGCACGCTTCTGATTACGCGTGCAGTGAATGGAGTCCCCGTGTTTAACTCGCGATTGATCATGGATCTTGACCCCAGCGGGCAAATTGCCAGCCTTGAGATCACATGGCCGAAAATTTCGCCCCACGTGATGGAAAAAGTGAAACTGTTACAGAAAGCGGCGCGCGCAGACTTCAAAGTACCCGAACAGCAATTTGCCGAACTGGAGGCTGTGGAGGTTGGGATCTTGCATTCCCCAGCCGCCAGCTTCGTCGATGAGCAAGCAGCAGCCATCCGTGTAATTTATCATTCGAAGGATCCAAACATTGGCAAGAAGGCGGTTGCCTATCTTGATGAGGCTGGACAGCAAGTGCCGATGCCCAAGACGATGGAAGTCCGTGAACCTCCGAAGTCACCACGAAACCCGAATCGGTAAAGTGAAGCTTCTAGATAGCAATAGTTAAAATACTTAACATAGATTGTCTCTGAGCGGGTGGTGACCGAGGCACTCGCCTATGCAGCCACTCCCGCGTCCTATATCGGACAGCCTATGTGTAAGCCATTGTAAAACCGTGTATGGGATTGGAATGTTTCAGTATGTAAGACGTTGATGTTACTTGTCGCCTGGGGCCCTTTTAGGGCTGGGGTCTCAGTTCTGAGCCCACATCCGAGCCCCGTTCGACGCATCGGTTTCAATCACATGGCTGAAGCGCATCAATAAGCCCCCTTCTTAGATTTCGTAGCAAACGAGCTTCACGCTTCTGGAGCGGCATTCCAGGGCTCTTCGAGCGTGATCCCGTCCATCCTTTAACGGCTTCATCGTCGTCTGTGCTCCTTTCGTTTCGATCGGGCTTCCGGTTTCCGGCCCCCATCCTGCTGAGGCTGGCGTGTGAGTAGGTAGTGGTTCCCCACCGCCATCCTCATGGCGGTGGGCGATAATGCCGCAGGGACGCATGGCAGCCTCGGACCTCGTGTTACATCTTGTTTCGTTGTTTCAACGGATGATCAGCCGGCGTGTTGGGATGGCTAGCTATCGCACGGACGATGCGCTCCGATTTGCTGTGTACCATCTGCTCAAGCGTGTTCCACTCCGTAGCGGGATTGGCCGCCACGGCATACCGGACACCCAAGACAGGGTCCTGGGACAGCTCATGTAAGATCTCTGGCGGGGTGAGGGCATGGCGGGCCACTTCCCGCCGGATCAATTCATTGGAATCTCTCGCCAGTGTGGCGAGGATGGAAGCTGGCACGGCGGGGTTAAGCACCACACTCCACCGAACCATGTAGTGGGGATGTTTGGTGAATGCTTGTAACAGGTATGGCGCCATTGATTGCTCCGAGACCGCCTTGGCCAACGTGCGGAGATCTGCAATACGGGCGACCGTATAACCGAGCTGACGTGCGATGCCTTCCGAGGTGATGCTGCGAAGAGTGGACCAGGCTAGAGCTGGGACTGATATGCGCCGAGACGGATGATAGGGGAACAACCACGGCGCCCCCGCATCGACGTCAGTCTGTTTCCGTACCCACTCTTCCAAGACCTGCCGCAGAGCGGCGGACATCTGAATAACGTTCTGTTTGCGCTTCATGATGGACCTTCCTTGTTGAGGGAACTGGTTGTGTTCACTATGGTTAGAATGTAGTGGCTCTTCGGATGAGCCGGCACCCAGAAGACTGCCATCAGCCCCCACTTGCTGTCAGTAGGATGCTGGCGAGGTTGGGGGGAGTGGGTGCTGTGTGATCGTCGCGATCAAGATTGCCGAGTCTGTGAGGGATGGTGCGAGCATAGCAGGCGTGGTCCATGGTAACCGATCGTTCTGCCTTCGTGCCGCCTGTTCCGGTTCAGCGTGAGGCTGGACTGAATGAAGGGAGAGGGGCGCTCCCAGCAGCGTCTTGGACATGGCGGTGGAGGAAATAAAGTCAGATGCCACAGTGATGAAGATAGTGAATAGCCCCCATAACCCACGACGGCCCAGTGAGATGATGCCGGTCACCGCATGCCGCACTGTGAACGACCACCTGCCTACACACACCAAGAGACTGACGGAGATGAAGCGGTTCCTTTATTCGTCACGACCTAGAGCTTCCTCACTTTCAGCCAGGCTTTACCGAGGACCGTGGCAGCCTTGCGAAGGTCCGGCCTCCAGCTGTCGAACGTCTTATAGATGTCCGACACGTCCCCGGTCTTATGCCCGAGGAGTAGGGCGGTGACTCCGGGATGGATATGGGCTTCCTGCAGGGCGCTCCCACAATTCCGGCGAAGGTCATGGAAGTGAAGATCGCCGAGTCCGGCTCGTCGAGTCAGCCGACGCCAGCTCTTGCGAAACTGATCGGCGGGCCAGTGGCCAAACACCAGGGACGACTCCTGACCGTCCGCGAGCAGCACCTTCAAGGCAGCCGCGTTGACCGGGAGTTCGAGCGGCCTCCCTTTCACGAACGATGGCGCCTTCGGCGGACGGTACCACCAGCCATCTTTCCGTTTGTAGAGATGGGCGCGATCTGCGCCAATAATCAGTTCCTGCCTTAACGGCATGTTGAAGGCCAACGTGATGGCCGCCTGCATGCGCGGAGACGCGAGCGCCAGGAGCGTGCGCAATTCTGTGGTCGAGGCAATCCGCTCCCGGGGGACATAGGGCTGCAGAGGAAGATCGTCGAACGGATTCGATGCGATCAGCCCGTGGCGTTTGGCCAAATTGACGTACCGGCGTGCTGTATTGATAACCCGCCGGATCCCTTGTTCCTCGTAGCCCTGGGCGCGGAGCGCTAAGATCAGGTCTAAGCCATGTTGGCGAGTCAGATTCGCGAACAGCGTTTGTCCCCAACGGGGCAGCAAGTGAGTGTCAACAATCCCTAGCGGGCGACGCGTATCGACCAGTTTTTCGGCTTTGAGCTCCTTCTCGTACATGGGCCTGAACGAGCCGAATGTGCCGGAGGGATACTGTCGCTGGCGCTTCGGGCGGAACGCCAACCGTCCCGCGAGCACGCCCTCTTGGATCTGCTTGGCGCGCTCGTGTGCGTCCGCATAGCTCGACGCGTCAGAAATCGTGAACCGGATGCTATTGTCGGCATGCCAAAAGTAGATATCATAGACGATACCCGCTCGTGTCTGGCGTGCAGTTACCGAGAGTTTTCCTGACATGAAATTACCTCAAATGCGGGGTGAAGCGTGGAGCACTGCCCGATGCCGAGGTCCTTTGCGACCTGCTCCCAGTCGTAGCGGATGACTCGACCTCGCTTGAGCACGGGGTTGATGGCCCCTGCTTTGGTCCAATTTCTGATGGTTTGAGGTGAGACGCCGATGCGGTCGGCGAGTTCACGCACAGTCAGGTATGAGCCAGACGGGGGTGAGGTGCTGAGTTTTTGGTGCGACGTCATAGGAAAACTCTAAGGAAGCGCGCCTCTGAATAGGCGGCAACGGTCCGTCAGGCCATGTGACCTACTGGCGGGAATACCGAGGCTGGCTCAGGCAAGGACTACAGTGACGAGTCAGAGGGGCCTTCTTCTTGTAGTGTTCCGTTAGCCGTCGCGACGGGAAGGCGGATGTTCCGGCTCGCCTCATAGGAAAGGCCCCTCCTTTCGCCTACCTCCCGAAGGAAGCACTCAGTGTCGCGTAGTCGCGTATCGTCTAACACACCGGGCTGTTATCGCCCGGGGCCTAGGCTCGGTGCCCCTTCCCGCCGGGACTATCTCCTCCCCACGGCGCCGCCAAGCACGCGTTCGCGTTGGACAGTCACTGTGCCCACATGGCTAATTCGGGAGGCCGATGCCGATGGGGGAGTCGATCAAGATGCCGACTCCCCCATCGGCATCGGTCGTGCCTGATAGGAAGCAGTCGTGATAGCCCCTACCAAGGAAGAGCAACATGACGTGGGCATGGAGGACGGAACAGACGTCGATGACGGTGTGCCGGAGAGGTACAGGAGTTTCGGCAGAACGTGTGATGAAAGGAAAAAACGGATCAGATCGACGACTAACGAGCACTCAGCGTAGAGGCTTCAATCGTTACGACCGGCGTCTATTAGCGGAACTGCTACAGTTGGGAGGATGTCTGCTCAAGCTAAGAAATCAAATCGCGTCGATCTTGATCAGCTGAAGGCGTTGACTCTGAATTACACCAAGGACACCCATATGCTGAATCTCGATGGGATCAAAGTATGGTCTCAGTCTCGGGATGAGCGATGGAAATTTCGAGCCGTCATGGAAACCCCGCCATCCTATTGTCCGGGCTGCAAGAAAAGCACCTCGCTCCTAAAATATGGCTCGAAGGAGATTGCTTTCGATGACATCCCCCTGGAGGGACGTCCGGTTCGCGTCAAGCTCACTCGGCAGCGATATAAATGTAGGGAGTGCAAACTCCTATTCATTGAGCCGGTGGAGGTCTTGTCTCCAGAATGGCGTGCAACCTGGCGAGTAGTGAAGGCGATTGCTCGCGCCTCATTGAATCGACCATTCCTTCACTTAGCGAAGGAATATGGCATGCATGAGCGAACCATCCGGCGAATCGCCCATGCTTTTTTTCGAGAACTAGATTCGATGGCGCATTTCCCTACGCCACAGTGGCTGGGTATTGATGAGGTGCGGGTGCACGGGATTCCGAGAGCCGTGATCACCAATCTCAAAGAGCGGCTGACGTACGAGATGCTTCCGGATACCCAAGAGAAGACCCTTCGAGCATTCTTCCGGTCCATGCCAGGCCGTGAAGAGGTACAAGTGGTCTGCATGGATATGTGTGATCGTTACCGGAAGATCGTCAGGGAACTCCTGCCAGACGCGGTGATCGTCGTGGACAAGTTCCACCTCGTCCAGCTTGGGATGAAGGCGGTAGATCAGGTTCGCCGAAAGGTGAAGCGCCGGATGAAGGTGAAATATGATACGCGGATTGTGCGTAAACGGCGAGATAACCTCACGCCTCATGATCGCAAGGCGCTGAACGATTGGCGTGAGAAGGTGCCAGATCTCGCCAAGGCATTTGAGCTTCGGGAAGCCTTTTGCGACATTTGGGAGGCCCCGAATGAAACACAGGCTCGGGCCTTATACCGGGCATGGCAAAAGAGATGTCTACAGGTCTTGCCTCAGGCGTTTCGTCCACGAATCAATCAGATCCGGAAATGGGATGCGGAAGTCTTCAACGGGGTCGTCGTGAAGGTCACCAATGGCTATGCCGAACGCGTGAATGGCATTATCAATCACATCAATCGGACTACACGGCGATTGGGATTTGAAGCGATTCGGGCCAAACTCCTCTACAGCTATGGGTATCCCAAATCTGTTTCCCACGGGTCCAAGACGAAGTGGAATGACCCTTTCCATCAGTTGGATGAAGAGGAGCAATCTCTAGCAGCGCAAGATGTGAGAGTTGAGCCGTCTTCGTTCGAGCATTCCATGCATCAAATTGCATTGGATTATCTTGATGAGCTCGAATATGACGCGTGGCAACACGGGCGGCCAGGCAGGGATGTTTCCTCGCAAGAGGACATCGAAAAGATGGTTGCCGCAGGGGGGATGAGGTTCCTCCCCGAGTCGTCAGAGGACGGAGTGGCGGCATGAGTCGGGGATCACACCTTCTGCCGAATAGCAACATGCCCGGAATCACACGTGACCGCCCATACAGCCTGACGAAGTCCCGATTCATGGCTGGGCGCCAGTGCTTAAAAAGGATGTATCTCGAGGTCCATCACCACGAGTTGAGAACACCCACGACAGAGGCGCAACAGGCGCTTTTCGACTTTGGGCATGTATTCGGTGAATGTACCCACCAGCGATTCCCTGAAGGAGTCTTGGTGCCGGTGCATCGGCACGAACTGGAGGCCGCTCTTGCCACGACGCAGGCGCTTGTGACGGACCGAACGGTGCCGGCTATCTTTGAAGCCGCCTTCCTCTTCGACGACATTCTCGTTCGTGCCGATATCCTGGAGCGGCAGGCGGATGACAGCTGGCACCTCATCGAATGCAAGTCGACGACCAGCGTGAAGGAAGCGCATCACTGGGATATCGCATTGCAGGCGTATGTGTTGCGGGGGTGCAACATAAACGTGCGCCGGTATTCCGTGATGCACATTAATAGGGGCTACCGCCGTGGCTCGGCACTCAACGTTGAGCGGTTTTTACGATGTACAGACGTGTCGTCTGACACACAGAGGGTGAGCAAGCAGATCCCACCGCAAGTTAAGACCATGAAGCAGGTGCTGATGGCCCCCAAGCCTCCACATGTCGAACCCGGGCCCCACTGTTGGCAGCCATACCCCTGCGAATTTTGGGCACACTGTACGGAAAAGAAAACGGCGCAGTGGGTGGGGTATTTGCCTGATGGAGAACGGCAAATCCCCAAGCTGATCGCCCGTGGGGTGCAGACGTTCGATGAAATTCCTGAGGGCTTTCATCTCTCCACAATCCAGCGGCATGCCGTTCAACAGAAGGAGTGGCGTAGTCCCGAGCTTCACACGGTCATGAAGCGATTTTCCTATCCCATTCATTATCTCCACATTGAAGCGGCCTGGTCTGGAATCCCTCTCTACCCTGGGATGAGGCCGTATGAACGAGTGCCATTTCAATGGACGACGCTTCGTGAGTCCGAACGGGGGACTGTGAACCGAAAGGACTGGGTAGATCTCAGTAATGAAACAGCACCCATGCTCGCTTTTGTGGAGTCACTTGTGGATCGGGTAGGAACCAGGGGGGCCATTGTCATTTATTCGGACGCGGTTCTTGGGACACTGCAGTCTTTGAGGCAGAGAGCGTCCGTAGGCGCTACTCAGAAGCGAGCCATAGAAGAACTCTTGGGGCGTTGCATCGACATTCTGGAAATCATCAGGCGCACGTACTATCACCCGATGATCCATGCTGGAGCGTATGATGCGATCCCCCGTCGCGACACGTCTCTTGCCCAAATAGTACAGAGCTTGCCGGCCCCACAGCGCTATCAGTTGCTGTCCACCCTGGATAGTGGATGGGCATCGCGACGCTATCGCAGTATTGCGACAGGGGGGCGCGCTGACGTTGAAGTCAGGAGCTTTAGAAAGCAGGTTTTGGCGCGCAGCCACCAGGCCGTGCAGGCGCTCTATGCCATGCGTCAACTGATGACGGCGCCATCGGACGGAGGTCCACGCCCCCACATCGCGACCGCACAACATTCGCTAGCCGGCTGAACGCCGGAAGGCTATGTCATTCGGTCACGGACCAGTAAAGCGGGCATGGCCTGCCTCAGTGTGGCCTCCCTGATCACTCCTTCCTCCTCAAGGCGTTTCGTTCCAATGGACCCGCTCCTATGAGTAGGGCAGGAGGCGGCCGTCGTTCACAGCCGCCTCCTGACCGTCGGTGACGGCGTTACGGAGTTGGCCCGCTATGTGCGACGGCTGGCGCCGTGCCACGAGCCATCACCAGACGCATGACGGCTGCCTGCAGTTCTCGCTCCAACAGGCCCTTCTGAATCCGCGCGTAGGGAATGAACCATTCGAGCTGGCCGTTCGGCCGTCCGTCGCGTGACACGACGGCACGGATCGATCCGCCATGGTCCCCGGGGAAAAGCCCGATCGTCGCCCGCAGATCATCAATGCGCAGGCCCAATCCCATGTCGGGTTCATCTCGAACCACCGTACAATTGATGCCGGCGTCATGCAGAACGGCCTGGAGTTGCTGTAACTCGGGAAGCAGATAGTCCTCGATGAGCCGTACAAAGTGCTCTTGCTCGAGCATCTCGTCCGGCTGCGGGAGCTGGCTCCACGCCTGCAGGTATGATTTGAGCTGGGCATAACCCGTGTGAGGGGATGTGTGCATGGTCGTCTTCCTTTCTTCTGGGTGACGGGTCAAATCAGGTGGAGGTGACAAGGGACGTCTGACTGCCAGGATTGCATCAACAGCCGCTCGATGCCGCGCTCGAGGGCGGCGGCAAATGTGGCCCGTGTGCAGGTCCGGTAGAGCAGGGCATGGTGCTCCTCAATCGTGGGCTCCCAACTGAACCGGAGCGTCAGCCGCATGCTGATGTCATCGAACGGCTGGAGATAGACGCCCACCGACCACCGGTCATCCAAAAACAGTCCAAACCAGAGCGAGTCGCCCTCCAGTTCGGCGCTGGCCTGGGCGGGGATTCCCGCTTGGCAGAGGATGGTTGCTAAGCGGCGGGTGAGAGGCATGAGGTCGGCTTCCGCGAAGGCGAGAAAGCGCGGGCGTGTGGATTCCGGGTGGGGCGCGAGCCGGCCCGTCCGTTCGTACTGCTGCAGTTTCTGTTGCAGGCTCGTGTACGCGTCAAACAGTTGCATGGGGTGCACTCCTTGGTGATGAAGAATGATGATGGTGATGCTCAGAGCCCTTCTGGCGGCTCATACGCCGAGAGTGGCCGATGGCTCTCCGAGAGGAGCCGGTCGGGTCGCACGTCGAGGGGTCAAGGCCCTGAGGACCGACTCTTCGACCAGGCCCGTCACACCGGCTAGATCTGTGTCCAGGTCCTGATAGGCCAACAGTCGTGTGAGACTCGATTGTGGGGTCCCCATCCGGCAGGTGGCCATCCGACACACGTTTGGGACGTCATCGAGCGCAAACGAGAGTTCAACGTTGAAGTCATCGATCGTGAGGCTCAGGACGCCCAACTCCCAGATCGTGTCACGGATGGTGGTCCGCAGGCCTTCCGCTTCAAGCGCTGCATGAAGGTCCTTCACGATCGGCAGAAGCGAGACCAGGGCGATGGCCCGAAACTGGCTGAGGGCCTGATGGTTGCCTATAAGCAGACCCTCCGCTCGCCAGTTACGGAGTGTGTTACGGAGGCGCTGGAATGGAAGGGGAGTTGGTGTGGACATGATGGACTCCTTGGTTGGAACAGCGGCAAGGGCGGCTGAATGGACTATCCATCGCGTGCACCGACCCTGCTCAGGACCCCAGCAGCGGATGGCTCGCAGTGTTTTCCCTGAAGAGGCGCTGCAGCGTGCGCGCTGGCGATGGGACCGACGGTGCGCACGCGAAGAGCGCAACTGAGGTCTGGAATCGGTATGGGGTAGGGGGAAAAACCGCCTCACCTGCAGACGGTCAAGAGAGCCTAGGCCAAAGACACGACCCGGCGGGACCTTGAATGGTCATAAAGCGTCTTCGTGCGTAGGCCTGCCGGGGGTCGCATAGGCGATATGGCTAAACGGGCGCAATCATGCGTTGAACCGAGCTCTAGATGGCCACCGCCGCCGCGTCCTAGAGAGTTGCTGGATGCCTGAGCGGACGGCGGATCCGACGAACCGTTGGGGTGCTACTCGGATATGATGAACTCATCGAATCTCAACATGGGCACACTCGCAGATCGCAGGTCTCTTGGACGAGTGATAGAGTTCCCGATCGCGGGGCCGTAAGATCTTCATCATCGGCATCGCGAAGATCGCTCACCCGTTGGTGCGGAGCTGATGAGGTCCAGGAGCGAGGGCCACCTGTCGTTGTTATAGTACCTGCTGGATACTCGCGAGGTGTGGGCCGTACGCCGGCAAGCCGGCGTACGGGCGAAGCGGTATCACGTGCCGGACTGCGACGTCGGCACGTCGTCGAGAGACAAACCGTACTGGGCGAGGAGCACCGCAGCGTAAGGATGCCCAAAAAACGACTGTGTGGGAAGGCACAGGGGTTCGAGCCAGTTGGCCAGTTTCCCCAATCCCCGAGGCTGAGCCCACCGTCCGTACACTTGCCGCGTCACGGTTTCATCATAGTGTCCCATTTCACGCGACACCCACTCGATCAATTCCCCTCGGGTCAAGGCGATGGTGCAAAAGGCATGGCGGAGCGACTTAGGACTCAGCTGCCGACCGAGCTCTGCGGCGCTGAGCAGCTTGCCCCAGTGGGTACGGACGGTGCGTTCCGCGATACACCACCCACGTGCCGATGGCACCCCGCTGCGATTACGATTCGTACGTACCTTGCCCGTTTTTCTGGGGCCCCGGCCGGGAAAGAGCCAGATCGTGCCCGACAGGGTGCGGATGTACTCCCGCAGGAGCTCTTCTAAGAACGGATCCACGGTAACGTAGCGCTCCCGGCCATGTTTGGGTGGTCCCAAGACGCCCTGACGCTCCGTGCGCCGCACCCAAATGCGAGGCGCACGTCTGTTCTCCGGATCCCGGTAATTGAGTTCCAGATCGCTCAATTGCAGCGCACGCGCCTCGCCGAGCCGAAGGCCGGCCAATCCCATAAGGGCGAACAGGACCGCGGCCCACAACAGGATGCCATTGATAGCGAAGTTCAACAGCGCCAGCAGTTCTTCCTCAGTCATCGTCTGACCATTCTGCAAGGGACCCGCGGGGCCCCGTGCACGGCGCCCGCCGTTGGGAGACAGATGAGCGGCCGGATTGACGGCCATCTTCTTGGCCGCCACTGCCCTGCGCAGCATGGCCCGGAAAAAGAACCATTTCTGACTGATGGTTCCCTTCGCCAGCCGCTTTTTGGTTTTCTTCTTTGGTTTGTTATTCTGTGCCATGATGGTTCCTCCGTTGCGAGTTGCGTAAGGACTGTAAGTAGCGAAAACAATCGTCTGTGGTGATCCGATGCAGCTGTTTGCACCGGAGCCACTTCGGGATGTTCCTGAGCTTGCTTTCCCATCCCGCCACGGTGCTGGGACGAGGCGTGCCCGAGGCGTACGCCGCTGTAATACGGGCACACACAAATGCCTCAAGAGTCTGGGCTCCTGATGACGCGGCGGGTGTCCCGTTGGATTCCTGACAGGTCGCGAGAATCAGTGCCTCAAAGTCCTTGGCCTCTTTCCGTGTCGCAAACCGGCGGCAGTCGTCCATACCCTGTCCCCGGATGTCGCAAACCCAGGGCTCAGTGGGGTGATTATCCTTCTTGATCATTCAGACACCTCCTTTCGGTTGTTGATACAGGCCCGTATGGCGGACCGTTGAAACCAAGTCCCGTCCGTGTCGGACGGGTTCCAGTTGTCGCTGGCGAACCAGGCGATACACGTGCTCTTGGGCACCGCGAGCAAGGCTGCGACGTTGGCCACGCTGAGCAGGGACAGGTCCTCGGTGATCAAGTCGTCCTGGGCGTGATGGGCAGCCTGCTCTACGTGTTTCGATTTGCGTGACATGACGTCCTCCTTGGTAATGGGTTCCCATGTCCGACGCAGGTGGCTCCTCCTTTCGTTTGTCCTATTGTGAAAATAACGAGATCAGAGCCTCCGGCGTGAGCCAAAGCGTGCCGCCCGGTAAGTACTGCTGGCACGGCTATAAGTTGGATCGTCAGGCCAGGCCGCTGAGGGACCGGCGTGCTGCGCTGGAGATTCCGGAGTTCGCGATGGCGGCGTGATGAACGCCGTAGTGCAGGAGGAGTACCGGCATAGTTTATTGAAGGGGCGGATGGGCTGTTCGTCGCGACTGTGGAAGCGGAGTCGCTCTGGGCCCTCCGCCGTCAGTCGCCTGGGGCAGGACGACGAACGAGGGCGACGGTCAGATGTGAGACAGGGAGACTGGGAGGTTGGTTCGAGGATGCATTTGAGGGGCGGTGGCGGACGATTCGGCTCAGGATGGGCTCGAGCGGCGTCTTCCAGGCGGCGGCCTCCGCGGCCCTGGAACGGGCCGCGGAGGCGCATGGTCTGTTACTGTGTCGGGGGGCGTCGCCTGGGGATTTTGAGGAAACAGCGATAGCCCCGGCGCGTGTGCTCGAGGGCTCGATGCCCCACCTGCAAAGAGACATACAGGAGCTCTTCGCCTAACCGGAGGGAGAGCGCGCAAAAGGTATGGCGCAAGTCGGACAGGGTGAGCCGGGATCCCGGCAAGGCAGGGTCCCGGATTCTCCGCCAATTCGCGTCGACGGTTTCGCGGCTCACGCACCAGTCAGGCCGAGCCTCCGTCATCTGTTCCGCACGTTTGCTGCCCTTCCGTGGCAAGGGGCCAGGGAACAGCCAGGCCGCCGGGTCCGTGATGGCCAGGGTGTCGACCCACCAGCGTAAGAGCGCCTCTAACGGCGGCGGGACATCGACATAGCGTTCTTCCCACCCGGCCAGACTCAAGGTCCCATGATGTTCAATCCGGCGCACACGGATGCGCGGCCGGCGAATCCCCCCACAGACATGATCCAGCTGGAGATCGCCGAGCTGCAGGGCGCGGGCTTCACTTCCGAGCAAGCCGGTCAGGAGGATCACCGCCACCAAGACGAAAAAGAGCGGCGGCACGACACAGGCCGCCACGACGAAGACCCGCACGAACTGCTCGTGGGAGAGGGTCTTGGCCTCGACGATTTCCCCTGCGGCCGTTCCCCGCTGTTTCTCTTCTTGCTGCAATGCCTCTGCACAGACATTCCGGTAAATCCGGTTCTCCTGAACAGCCCGCTCCAGAAGCGTCTGGAGGAATACCTTCCGCCCCCTGATCGTCGACGCGGCCAGGTCGCCTGCCGCCTGTCGATCCTGAAGGTCGGCAAAGTATCTGTCGCAGTCGTCTGTCGTAATGGCCTTAAGCGGTTTAACGGTCATCCAGCCGGGCAGTACCTTGATAGATGTCTGCCAAGTGTCGACCGTCGAGTGTTTACCCTCGCCCTTGGCCAGATGCGCGCGTTCGCGCTCCAGTTGCTGCCGGGCGAACTCGCCGAGCGTGAGCGTGGGTTTCGTCCGGCCGCCCTTCTTGTTAGTCCGGGATTTTTTCTGCGGAGACGTCGTCGTCGGGGAGGGGGCGGCGTCTGGTGCGGAGGGGGCCGCTCCGTCGGCTCCGTCGGCCGGGTCGAGGGGGTCTGTCGGGGGCGTGGTGGTGTGATCCATGGTCTCTCCTTTTGTGGTCATGGCCGTTGCAGAGTGATTCCGCGATGGCTCGTTTCAGAGAGACAATGGCCGCGTGTGGAGTGTTGTAGGCGCGCATTTGTTGCCAATCGCGCCGCCTATCTGACGCGATCGACGGATGGGCGAGAGGCGTTGGTGGAGCGATGTCCGGACGCGATGGCTGTCGAAACCAGACACACGAGCGTGAATGGACGCGGATGAGGGAGTACAATCGATTACGTAACTGCGCGAAAAACCGCGACAATGCTTTATAAGCCGCGTCGTGATAAAACTTGGCACGCGCCCGCTAAGCTGTTGTACTGCAACGCACTTTCTCGCCTCGCTGTGCACCTCCGAAGCGAGAAACAGACACGCCTGGTGAAGAGGAAAGGAATTGGAGGACAGGGGTGATGCCTGCCATCGCAGGTAGACCGGAGGGAGGACGCTCGACGAGCGCCAGCGCCTGGGTGGGCAATCGCTGCTCATCGACCACGGTGAGGCGAGGGCCTCATCGCCCGACCGGGTGGTTGTGAGGCGACGCGCGCAGACGGGGATCCCTCCCGGCACCCTGACCGTCAGCGGGCGTCTGTCTTTCCTACGCCGGTGATCCACAGGTGGGAGTCCAAGCGGCTGTCGAGATCTCTGCCGTGGCCAGTTGGTCGGTTCGAGTTGCCATGCAGTTGGGACGTTCACCCCGATGGACGGTGTGCCGCCGGACGAATGGAGGGTCTCATTTCTCTGGACGACGTATGGCCGGAGGCAGCCGGTCGTCGTCGGCGACGCGCAGGTATCAGATGACGGAGCGCGATGGCATGGCCAGATGAGCAGCGCCGGCCAATTCGCTCGCCCAACCGTGACCTCGGATGTCACAATTGCCCGACCGGCTGGATCACGCCGGTGTGCAGAACCCCTTGAACAATCATGCTCTGTACCTCAATCAGGCGTCCGATACGCGGCGTGACCTCATCTGTCACGGTTCGCGCGTAAGATGGGCCTCTCCACTACCAATCAGAAGGAGGTCGCCATCATGGAAACATCAGTACCGCAACAGCCAACTTCCGCAGCTCAACCGCTGTATGTCACCCTCATTTTCGACGAAAGCGGCTCCATGCAATCGTGCAAAGGCGCGGCTCTCGCCGGGTTCAATCACTACCTTGCCACGTTACAGCGAGAGCCGGCCGAGACGCGTTTCACGCTGACCCTGTTCAACTCGCAGAAGACCGAAGTCCGGCACCGGGGCGTGCCCGTGTCGGCGGTGCAGGGACTGGGCGTCGAAACATACCGGCCAGACGGCGGTACGCCCCTCTACGACGCTATCGGGCGTACCTTGTCTCTGGCCAAACAGGAAGCGCCGTCTGAGGCCAAGAAACTCTGCGTCATTCTGACCGACGGGAAGGAGAATGCGTCGCAGGAATACAGCAGACGGCAGGTGTTCGATCTCATCAAGCGGCATGAGCAACAGGGCTGGGCCTGTCTCTACCTCGGCGCCGACCACGATGTGTGGGCCGCCGGTGGCGACCTCGGGATTGCGGGAGACAGCCGCATTGCCTTCTGCCGAAGCCCGGTCGGTCACACATTCGATCAATTAAGCCAGGCAGCTGCGAATTTCCGCCGCAGTGACGAACAGTCGGCAGCCGATGCCTTCATCCCCAAAGAGACGCCATCTTCGCCGGAATCGTTGTCCAGCGATCGGGAGCCGCCGTCGTGGCGCACAGGATTGGACGAAAGGCGCATGTCATGAAGACGCTCGGCATTCTGATCATGGTCTTGCTCTGGACGCCGGCGTCACTCCAGGCCGAAGATCTCGGCAATCTCAGCGCGAATCCCTATGATGCCGACTCCATCGCCAATCCGTTTGGCAAAGGGAGCGCCTTCGCGCCGAACGGGGTCAACAATTCCTTCAGCCCCTATGGCAGTCCGTTCAGCAACCAGTCAGCCACCAATCCCTTCGCCACGGAGGCGCCCAGACTCTACGATCAGCAGGGCAACTATCGCGGCAAGCTAAGCGCCAATCCGTTCGAGCCCGATTCGGCGAGCAACCAGTTTGGCCGGTACGGATCGCCCTTTTCGCAGGAGTCGCTCTCCAACCCCTATGGCGCGGGGAGTCCCTATCGACAGGACTCGCCGAAGAATCCATATGGGAAGGGCTGGCGGATTGAGGGGCGGCAATGAACCGAGGTAGGAGGTGACCCGATGCGACAGTTTTTTCTTGGGTGCCTGGTGGGAGGGGTCTTGATGACCGGCATGGTGGCGATGGCGGAAAAAGACAGCCTAAGACGTTCCCCGCAACAGCAGACATATGACTACTTCCGCGAACGACAGCAGCAATTGGATGTTCAACATATGCGGACGCAGATGGACCAGCAGGAATTCGACCGGAACAGCGGGCGGAAACCCTGTTAGAAGCCCCCGTAAGAATGAAAGAGGTTTGTGCTGGCTTATGCTAAAAGTAGCGTCAATGCGAAGAACGTGAACAGATGACCACAATTCTACCTGGTGGGATCGAGGAGAGACTAATTGTTGCCGCACGTCTCCATGCGACTCAGCACCACAACAGCACCGTGATTCCTTCGCGAGTACTGAGCCCAGGGTGCCGAGGGTTGGAAATGGTTCATCTCGCGGGTGAGGTCTTCAGATGAAAATCACGTTCGGGCTGCGGTTGGATGGGGAACACGGATGGCGACCAGCCAATCGGTTGGGACAGCCTGTCCTTGGCCCCCTCGGATTGCTGAACCTGCTTGAGACCAGGCTCGGTTTGCTACGTGCGGAATGTACACAGGCACAACGACTGACGCAGTACCGCGAGTGTCTCAAGCGCTGCGACAGGCCGGATCGTTTCTACCATGCCTCGTTCCAGGTCGATCCGATCGGAGCTTCTGCTTCCCTCTTGTCGTGGCGGGACAATTGGTATCTGCATGGCTGGAATGGCGAGGTGCCATCTGGGGCGAGCGTTCGGCTCGCCGACCTGGCCGCCGTGGAGCCAATCGCCCGTCAGCTCTTGTTTCCATCGATCGGGGAGCGATTAGCTCAAGTGGCCGAGTCCCTCTCGCGCCAGCAGGCCAAGATCGAGCAGCTTGAGTTGGTCGACCCGATAGAGGCCTTTCCGAAGTGCTGGCGGGCCGTGCTCGCGAAGCTGCCGGTTCAATCGGTTCGAACCTATGGGCCGGCGGCAGATGAGACGACCGTACTGGGACGGCTCCAGATTGCGCTCAAGTCCGCGCATGAAGGCAAGAAGCTGTATGGGAAGATCGCCTGGAAGGACGATGGCAGCCTCCGCGTCGTCCGCGCGGAGACGGGGCTGGTTGCGGCGCGCTGGGTGGCCCGGACAGTCGCATCGCGACAGGAAGAGGTCGCGATTGTGGCCGAGCAGGGCCGCTCGTTACTCGACGTCACACTCGATGCTGTCGATATTGCCCGGCAGGGATTCCAGGATTCGAGTCCATTGGTCCCCGCGCTTCAAGTTTTGCCGCTTGCGCTCGCCACGGTGTGGGAGCCGATCGATGTCTATGCACTCCTTCAGTTTCTCTCCCACCCGATAGGGCCGGTTCCCAGCTATGCCCGGCGGCGACTGGCTGGAGTGATTGCGGAATGTCCTGGAATCGGTGGCCCACGGTGGCGCGAAGTCATTGAGGAGATCGAACAGCTTCATCCGGAGCGTGCCGGCGATTTTCGCAAGGCCCTGGCGTTCTGGATCGAGCACCCCCGGTACAGCCCCGCACAAGGTGCTCCGCTCACGGTGCTGCTCGAGCGAACGCGCGGGGTTCGCGACTATTTCGGCGGCAGGCTTGCCGATCAGGACCCCATTCAAAGGGCGGCCAACGCGACGGGCTACGGACAGGCCATCACGGTAGCCGCGGCGCTCGAGGCATTGGCTGCCCAGGGGGAATCCTCACTTACACCCATGGAGCTTGAGGCGCTGGTTGCTCAGTGTACGGGGCGCGGCGCGCCGAACTTCGCGATGCAGGCTCAGGTTGGGTGTGTGTTTTCGGCATCAGACCCTGGTGCATTGGTCGAGCCTTTCGACCGGGTGATCTGGTGGCAGATGGGAGCGCCGCCGTTGCCCGCTCAGTATCCCTGGAGCCGAAGCGAGCTGGAGGCGCTCGCACGAGTAGGTGCGGACATCCCGCACCCTGAGGAGACTCTTGCGCAACGAGGCCAGGATTGGCTTCGCCCTATCTTGAACGCGCGGAAGCAACTCGCGCTCGTCCTCCCTCCACCCGGTGAGGAGATGCACACGCTCTGGCAGGAAATCCAGTGGTTTGTTGAGGGCGTGCGACCGGAGCCGCTAGAAGATCTGGTGACGGGTCGTGCCGGCGAAGATCTTCCGGAGGTTGCCCATGTGCCTCTACCGCGACTCCGGCGGTGGTGGAAGCTGCCCTCTGACATCAAGGTCACCCTTCGCCCACGCGAATCCTATTCCAGTCTCAATACGTTTCTGAATGCGCCCTATCAGTGGGCTCTGAAGTATCCCGCGCGGCTGAAGCCGTCCGACCTGCTGGCAGTCACCGATGGGAACCGGCTCTACGGTAATCTCGCCCATCGGCTGATCGATCGGTTCTTTCGTACCGAGGGTGCGCAAGCCCTTCGCGGCGATGCATTAAAATCCTGGTTCTCCGAGCAGTTTGCGATAGTAGTAGTACAGGAGGGCGCCGTCCTTTTAATGCCGGGCCGGCGTGGGGATTACGAGCGCTTGCATTCGGCGCTGGGGCATGCGCTCGAAGAGCTCCAACGCCAATTCATGGCGGCCGGCATTGATGTGGTGGAGCCGGAGCGCGAGCTTGCCGGTCAGTTCCCAGGGGGCGACCTCGAAGGGACGGCCGATCTTGTCGTGCGCAACAAATCGGGCCGGCAGGCGATTGTCGACATGAAATGGGCCGGCGCCACTGTCCACCAGGACCGGCTCGCAAAAAAACGACATTTGCAGCTGGCTCTGTATGCGGAGTTGCTTCGTCAGGAAACGGGAGCGTGGCCGCAGGTGTCCTATTTCATGCTCGAGGCGTCTCGCCTCCTCGCGCCGGATAGGGGATTCTTCCCGGAAGCGCAGCCGGTGCAATCAGGCATTGGGGACACCACGCCGCAACTGTGGAACCAGTTCGTCGCAGCCTGGAACTGGCGCCGGTCCCAAATTGACGAGGGAATGATCGAGGTGGTCATCGACGGCATCGAACCGACCCCGGAATCAGTGGGGCCGCCCAATGCGCTCACACCGGAAGAGTTGCCTGAGTCCTACAACGAGTATCGCTGGCTTGCCGGCTGGGAGGATTGACGATGGCTGGCGCGATCAGATTCGTCAGTGCGGGTGCGGGTAGCGGGAAGACCTATCGTCTGACGCACATTCTTCACGAGAAGCTCATCTCGAAGCAGGCCACGCCCGGCGGAGTGATTGCGACGACCTTCACTCGCAAGGCGGCCACAGAGCTTCGCGAGCGGGTCCGGACCGCGCTCCTGGAGAAGGGAGAGTTCGCGCTGGCTACGTCGATGGGGCAGGCACGCATCGGCACGGTCAATAGCGTGTGCGGGGGATTACTAGAGCGCTTTGCATTCGAGGCGGGACTGGCCCCGGAACAACGGGTGCTGGAGGAAGCACAGGCCAGCGCGCTGGTGCGGGAGGCGATCGATGCGGTCTCTGATAATGCCATGATACAGGACCTCGTCGAGCTCGCACGGAGATTGGGCATCGACAGTTGGCAAGATGCGCTGAAGTCGCTCATCGACCAGGCCCGAGCAAACGATATCGCACCCGAGCGGTGCGCGACGTTCGGCGGGCGCAACGCCAGTGACCTGCTCGCCCACTTTCCGGCGCCGTCCACCGAAGATCTTGACGGAGCGCTCCTACGCGCGATCGAGACCATCGTTCCCGAGCTCGAACAGCGCGCGACTGGCAAAAAGAACACGGCCGCGTACATCGCGCTCGCCCGCGAAACCTCGCGGGTCGTCCGAAGCGGCAGCGCGATCTGGGCCGACTGGGTCAGGCTCTCCAAGGGCGCGCCGGAGGCTGGGCTCAAGACAATCGCGCAGCCTGTGACAGACCTTGCGAGCCGTTATGTTGCGCATCCACGGCTGCGGCAAGACATTGAGCAGTATCTTGTCGCGATCTTCACCCTCGCGGCCAAGGCGCTCGATGCCTACGCCCAGAGAAAGCGCGAGCTAGGTGTGATCGACTTCGTCGACCAGGAGCATTTGTTTCTCGGCTTGTTGGAAAAACCGGCCGTCACCGAGGTGCTGTCGAAGGAATTGGATCTGCTGTTGGTGGACGAATTCCAGGACACCAGTCCCATTCAGCTCGAACTCTTTATGCGCCTGTCGCGCATTGCCCGCGAATCAGTCTGGGTCGGCGACGTTAAGCAGGCCATCTATGGATTTCGTGGCAGCGATGCGGAATTGATGAAGGCCGTGCTCGGAACACTTCCGAGTTTGGGCGGCTCCAAAGAGGTCCTTGATCAGTCACGCCGGTCTCGGCCACCTCTGGTGCGTCTGGTCAATAGCGCCTTCGGCAATGCGTTTGCGCCTGGGCTCTCGCGCGGAGAGGTGGAACTCGCCCCCGTTCGCGAGGAGCTGGTCTCGGAACCGGCCTTTGCCAACTGGGTGCTCAACGGTAAGAACATACCGCAAAGAGCGGCGGCACTCGCTGAAGGCATCAAGGCGCTGATCGCATCAGGATATCGCATCGTCGATCCCGCAACGGGAAGTCCTCGGCCCGCGCACTACGGCGACATCGCGATACTCTCTAAGACCAACGCGGGTGTACAGGCGGTGGCGGAAGCCCTTCGTTTCGGCTCTGTGCCCTGGGCCACGCAACAGTCCGGACTGCTCGCTACTCCGGAGGCGTTGCTGGCGCTCGCGTGTTTGCGACGACTCAACGACCCACGGGACACCCTGGCGAGTGCCGAGATTGTGTCGCTCGCGGACTGCGAGGAACCGGAGTCCTGGCTGGCCGATCGGTTGCGCTATCTCGAACGCGGTGGTGACAGTGGCTTCTGGCGAGACGAAGCCAAGGACGGTCATCCCATCCTTTCGCGCATTGCGGTGTTGCGCGCCCAGGCGCCGCTCCTGTCGCCGGCTGCGGCAATGGAACTGGTCATGGTGCAGTGCAATCTTGCTGGCCGGGTCCTGCGTTGGCGGCGGGACGAACTTGTCGCACGCGTGCGACTGGCCAATCTAGACGCCCTGTTGGGGCTTGCACGATCCTACGAGGAGGCCTGTCTCGCGCGACGAGAACCAGGGACGGTCTCCGGGCTTATCCTGTGGCTTGGGGAACAGGCACAAGGGGAACTCGACATGCTCGCCGAGCCGCCGGTTCATGCGGTCAAGGTCATGACGCATCACGCCGCCAAGGGGTTGGAATGGCCGATCGTCATTCTCCTCGATCTGGAGAAGGATATTCAGGATCGGCTCTGGTCGGTGGGTGCCCGATCCGACACGAGCCTCGACGTTGCCGCTCCACTCAAGGACCGCTGGATCCGCTATTGGCCATGGCCGTTCGGCAGCCAGCAGAAAGTCGACATTGCCGATGTGATTGCTCAGGCGCCGGAAGGACTTCGTGTGCGCACTGAAGCGATCGATGAGGCCAAGCGCCTCCTCTATGTGAGCATGACCCGCGCGCGTGACCTTCTCGTGTTCGCATTATCTGGGAAGAAGGGCATGGGGGAATGGCTGGGTTCCCTGAATGCTCCCTGGCTGGTGCCGGACGTGGCGAGTCTATCGATTGTTCTGCCGGATGGGTCGGATGTTCCGTTCGCCTTCCAGAGCATAGATCCGCCTGGGGCTACGCCGGTTAGGGCCGAGCCGGATGTGACCCTCCGGTGGTTTCCGGTCCCTGACTCGCGCACGGAACGCTTGCCGGCAACGCTAATCGCGTCGTCTTCTATGGCCCGACCGTGCAGGGTCATAGGTGCTGCGTCGCTCGGAGAGCGAATCGCGCTGAAAACAGGAGCCGACATGACGGCAGTCGGCAATGCCATTCATGCTTGTATTGCACTGGCGTTCATGGATTCGGGCATACCGTTGGATGAGGCCCGGATAACGCGTATGCTCGACAGTTTTGGCCTAAAGGGCGCAATTGATCCATCCGGGCTGGTGCGACACATCGCCGCCCTCGACCAGTGGATTTCCTTGCGCTGGCCGGATTGTCGCCGCCAAACGGAGATCCCTATTGAATCGATTCTCCCTAGCGGGCAAGTCATGCACGGGCGAATCGATCTGTTGTTGGAAGTGGACGGAGGCTGGGTGCTTCTTGACCACAAGGCGAATCCGGCTTCCAGAGACAGATGGGATCAAGTGGCCAACGAGCACGGCGGGCAGTTGTCCATATATGCTGACGCGCTAGTTCGCGCAACCGGCCGGCCGGTCACGGAGAGCTGGATCGTGCTGCCGATCGCGGCTGGAGCGATCCAGGTCTCGATGGATGCGGCATGACCTTCTGCAAAGTGATGTATAAGGGTTCGAGACGAAGACTTTTGGTTTGTAGAAACAATGGATGATGGGTCCAGTCATTTGATCGAGACAGAAGAAGCCGCCATCGTACTCCAGCTTCAACCTTCCGCTGTCTTTAGAAGAGACATCAGCACGTCTCCTTCCTAAGCCAGTGGTGTAATATTCTTGGGCAGATCACATCCTGAGCAGGAATTGTGTCTTTACTACGCCTCCAATACGGCGGCCTAGCTTTCCGGTCTTAATCAGCGGGTAGAGAAGCATTTGGGCAGGCATGCTTGACGAGATATGGTCTGGTCAGAAAAAGGAGGGCTTATGCTGAACGCGATTTACTACCACAAGAGACGCGGATCGGTTTACGCACAAGAGCCGAAGGTGGAGCTCTACCAGCCTTACGAAGATCTTCTAACTGCATCTATTTGGGAGCGCATCGGATATTTGCCTGATTCGGTGATATGGCACATCGTGAAGAAAGCCCTCGCAGCTAGCTGCTCAGCTGAGATGCCTCTCGAGGCTGGAGCTCTGGAGGCCTTTAGGTTCTGGCCTAGGTGGCAATTCAAAGGAGGGGAGGTAGAACCGGATGTATTCCTTCAGTTTGAGACGTGCGATGTGATAGTAGAAGCCAAACGCTTGGACGACGCAAATCAACAAAATCCTGAGCAGCTCGCTCAGGAACTGACAGCCTACTTCACTACTTATCCAAACCGAGGCTCCATTTGTGTGGGGCTTTTAGCTATCGGTGGGCTCCCGGATTACGAGGGGAGCATTGTCACACGTTTACGAGACCAAGTGCTGTCGAGAGTCTCTGCGACAAATCGGCAAAGAGTAAAGTTTGGGGCCATATCTTGGTCAAGTCTGTATCGTGTATTAGAGCCAATTGTGGCAGGTTCCGCCGATACGTCAGCTGGAACAAGGTTGTTGCGGGATATGAAGCGGGCGCTGGTGCTGCACGATGTCGCGCTACGAGACAGGGTGTGGCTTGCTGATTTACCACAGGGGATCCAATCGCAAGGTTTGAATATCTCCTTGGAGAATTATGATGGGTTTGCCCCATGGCCAAGGTGCTCTCCGGAACTCTTGATGAATAAAGCTTATGACTGGTCCATCGGGGATGCCTATGGGAGGATACAGCAATGGAGAATACAGTAAACCTTGAGACTGCATTATGCGAAGTCAGAAAGGCGTATCGCCTGCTATGGTTGTTTCAGCGGAGGGTACTGGACATCTGTGAAACTATCAGAGATAGCTTTGGTGTTGTGTTCTATTACGTTGGTTATCACTTTGATAAACCCACCAACGGTAGTCCATTCAAGAAGTGGTCGTGGGATATGTTGCCAATGAGCAACATCAGTTTCCTTTTTGTAAGGCACAAAGGAGAGTATCCCAACAAGGAGTGGGCTAACTATCCGATGCCCGGTGATTATCTTTTGTCCATACATGTGGTGCCAGACACTGCGTTGCTAGATTGCAAGTTTGAGGGTGAGCCAGATCCGATGCGGTTTTCACCCCCCAACGCTGCGGGTAGCAAGCTAGGTTTGTATCTTTACTATAATGACGCGAAGCGAATGGATGCGAATGGACAACCTTCGCTCACAAACTGGTTTGACCGAATTTGGAGTCCTCTGCGAATGATAAGGCATGCTCACAGTGATAATCATCCTCTCGAAGGGGTAAGGACTTACGGTTACGTTCTGAATCTATCTCAGCTGGATTCGGCCGAAGCAATTCGGAAGCACGTGAAGGAGTTTAGAGACGCCGTAAAGGTCCAGCTGAATGTCGAACTATGAGACGCGCGAGCATGGCTAACGGAAAGGCATACTCACTTTGTTCTCGATGTGTCGGATAGGTGGCTGTGGGCGGCATCGCCCCACAGCTGCATTTCGTGTCCGTGCGGTAGGTCCTGGATTATCAGTCGGGCAGTCTGTCCTTCTGAGAGCTCGCTGTCCAGGCCTAGGCTCAGATCTCCGGATTGCAATAGCTGACAGAGGGCTTCAGCAGGGAATCCAGCCTGAATCCAGAAACGCAATGCCAGGCTGCGCGTGCGGGGCGAGTCTGAAGAATCGGCAATCCGGGCCCAATCGTCACTGGCCAGTCGTACCGTTCCACATTTTTTCACACCAGAACCAGTGTGTTCCGCGAGGCACAGGCGAGTTCGACACGATCCAAGGGAATCGTATTGGAAAGAATCTGCCGAAAGACTTTCTCTATCTCTCCCCCCAGGCTCTCCGCACGAAAAGTCTGACGGCGCTATCTTGTTTGGGAGAGGGGAAGCCTCCGGCTTCAGTAAGAAAACGCCAAACCTTCAGCATCGCTGGGGGGCTTGATGGCGGGCGATGGAGCGTGGCACTGAGTCGAGAGCGGCGCGGCAGGGCTAAACCGCGAACCGATACGGTTGGCAGCGAAAGCCTGGTGCCAGAGGAGGCGTCTAACACCTGCGGTTCCAAGGGGGGCCAGAAGATGTCGGAGGAGTGCACCCCAGTGGGCATCGGAGAGGATCGTACTGGATTCGAGATGCTGGAGCGCCTTCTGAAGCACTGCTGCCTGATCGACCACGTTTGAATCATGGATATACTGTTCATACTCTTGGAGGAGTGCGGTGAGTTCGTCACGCTTGGCGTCATCGGGAAAGGATGAGCGAGCCAGCATGGCCACAATGATGCCGACCATGCGGAGGGCTGGTATGGAACGCCAGAGTGCCTTCGCCATTTTCGCTTGGTGGGCCATAGGACGGAAATGGGATGGGATCTGGGAGGGAAGTGCGACTAGCAGTCCATCATGAATGCTGGGCCGATGCTTTCACCTGTGGGAGTGATCCATCGGGCCACAAGAAACGGCGATCTGTCGTTCCAGTTCGTTCGGCGTGGTGAAGCGGAGGTTTGCCCATGCGTTGCCTTCCGGGCCGAGCCGCTTACCTAGCGTGTGCCCCAGTGCCAAGGAATAGACTAGCACCCCTTTCTTCTTCCTGAGGTGTGTGCGACGGTGGTCGGCGAGGCTGGCGAGAAAGAAGTCCAAGCATGGTCCTCACAGGCAGGGCGTGGGCAGGATGCCGTATCTGTGCCTGGCGTGGATTGTCCTAAGTTTCAAAGCTGGCGCTACTGAGGTGGTACCAGAATTCGTTGAAATACGACTATGACGTTTCAATCTGCAGCCTCCGATCAGCAGTGTGATCGAGCCATCGTCGTAGCTATTTTGAGTGCAAATACCTGAGGCGAGTGAGACTGGAGGAGTGGGGCACCTCGGCTCACGTCTACTTAGGCAATCGACGTGAACGATGCTATTTAAAAGGTGCGTGCTTATGAATTGGCACCGGATGACCGCTCTGGCGGAGCCGGTATCGTGCGGGAAACGATGCGAGCCGTACCTTGGGGATAGATGGGCCAGAAAGGACGCATGACGAAACGAGGTCGACGGCCGAAAGCGTATAGCCAGGCAGAACGGCTGGCGCGGATGATGCGCTCTCTGGCGAGTCATAGCATGACGATCAATGAGCTGGCTCACGAGTTCGAGATCACTCGGCGACAAGTGTACCGGGATCTCGAGCGTCTCGAAGAGGAGGGGCATCCGTTGACCCTGTCCGATGTGTCCGGGGAACGATCTTGGCAGTTGCCGCTCGGCTACAAAGGGCTTCAACCCATTACGCTCTCGCCCTATGAACTCATGTCGCTCCAGCTTGCGCGGTCCGGCTTGGCCTATCTAGAAGGGACTCCGTTTCTCGATGATCTGGATCAGACGCTAGCCAAGATCCGCACGTCGCTTCCCGAGAAAACCAGCAATCATTGGGATCGATTGCTGCAGGTGTTTACGCCGTTACCGAGGCCGCTGAAGACCTACGGTGGGCAGGCTTCGCTGCTACGTGATCTGCGTAAAGCCTTATTACTCCAGCTGAGAGTTGAGCTCGAATATCGAAAGCCTGGTGAAGACGAACTGATTAGTTATCGGATTGATCCTTACACCTTGGCGCTGTATAAGCAGGGTTTGTATGTGACGGCTTATTCGCACACGTCCGGAGGCGACCGTCTGTTTTTGGTGGATCGAATGAAGACGATCCAGGTCACCGATGAACGGTTTGATTTGCCGGCCAACTTCGCAGCCGCTGAACGGTTCACCGAGCTCTTCGGGTTGGTGGAGGAAGCGCCGCAGGATATCGTATTGCATGCCAGCGCGGACGTGGCCCATTTTTTTCGTGAATCGCAGTGGCACTCCAGTCAGCAATTCACGCCCCAGGACGATGGATCCTTGCTCGTGACCTTCCGGGCTGGCGGATTGGAGGAAATCTCCCAGTGGGTATTGTCCTGGGGGAAAGAGATGAAAGTCCTCGGTCCGCCTGAGTTGGTTGCGGTGATCACCGAGCAGCTTGCCCAGACTCTACACCGCTACACCCCCCGATGATTGCATTGCTCTCACACCCGTGACCGCCTATCCCTATATCCTCCATCGTCGCATAGCCATGGCATAGTTTGTCATATCAGTGGGGCATGCTCGCGCACACGCGGCTGAGGGAGAACAGTCAGCACGCGCATTCTCGTGACGAATGATGATCCAGGCGCCGATGACCTTCGGGGCCTGCAAGCCACGGCTGGTGAGGCGTAACACTAACACCACGTGTGTCGAAGAGGGGAGGAGGTATGTCGATGACTGGTATCGCGAGCCCAATCACTTGGTGGTAAGTAGGCATCAGGGCGTTACGATACGCTTCGAGGCGCCATGGGCGAACGGACTCCATGGCACACCGCCGCAGGTAGACATTCGTCTTAATGAAGATTTTGTTCTGCGATTGAGTCCAAATGTCTTGAGTTCCTCAAGCCAAAGGAAGCGGTGTTGGCACCAGCGTATGCCACTATTGTCGACCTCCGTGCCCGATCACCCTGATTCCAGCAGATTGCGTTTCTTCGATCAACCCGTACGTGCTCTCGGTCTCTAGATGTCGCGCAACTGATCAAGCAGTATCTGGGACTCTCCTACGTCGATCCTGTCAGTCCCTCTGTCTGCTCTATGTGTATTGAGAGCCGGTGAATTGGCAAGCCTCCAAGGCATTCCCTCAACACTGTGAGGAGATTTGTCGGTTTCGCGAAGCGGTTTCGGAGAGTGAAGTCTCGTTCGAAACCTTGAGTTACTCGACCTATGCACGGAGTGGGCAGGTTGGCAAGATCCTCGCTGGCTGAAGCACCACCCGTCAGTGTTGAGTTGGGGAAGGACGAGATGCCGAAACATTGATCATCACGAAGCATCCCGGATGCTCCGTTTGAAATATGAACAGGTAGATCGTCGAGAGGAACACCTCGAACTGACTTAGGGGAGCCGAGTAGGATGTATGACGATTGTGAACCGCCCACCGCGGCAGTAGCGGTGGGCTGCAAGTCGACTCACCGGTTTAACGAAGCAAATCTGTCACCTGGCGCCACGCATCTACCACTGCCATACCGTTTAAACCTCTTCAACGACATCCGTTGGGCTCACAGTTCAGCGCTCTTAGGCCACCCGTTTCGCGACAATATTAGGGCTGAACATCCGCCCGTTCTGATGTGACATTTCCTGTCACAGGTGTCTGTTAGAGTACCTCTCGAGCTAGGGCACTTAAAAACGCAACGGAACAGTGTCCCCTTCAGTGCGTGGAGACGAAATTATGCTCAACCGACGAAACTTCCTGAAAACACTGCCCGCGCTCGGAATGGGCCTACTCGTGCCATCGCGCCGCCCAAATGCAGCGGCTGCGAGCCCAGAGATGCCCATAAGACCCAACTCAATCGGCCCGGTTATTCCGGTCGAGCAGAGAATGCAAGAGTTAGCGACTGATGATGATGGCGTGCTTGCACGCGAACGGTGGGCGGATCTGTTGGATGACTTGGACTGTGTTGAGATTGCGATGCGGTACTTTGGTCTCACAGAGTTCTCCCGATGCGTCGGAGATGTCAATTTTTGGCGATCCTATTGTCCCTTCTGCGGGTTTAACACTCTCTGCACGCTCGAGATTGGACCTGAGTCATTCCGGTGTGACTGGTGCGCGGCGGCAGGCTCCACGATCGAACTCTATGCCAGAATTGAGGGGCTCTCCGATGAGGATGCCCGCTGTCGTTTGGAGGTATTACTCCATGACGGAACATTGGTCGGTCGTCGTCCAGAATATGAACATGCGTGGAGCCTCATGGGGGAGGCGCATCAATTTTATAATCAATTGCTTGGAGAGAGCGCAGAGGGTGCTGGGGTGCGCTCAATCCTGACGGAACAGGGGATCAGTCCTTCTACCATCCAACAGTTTATGCTGGGATATGCACCAGCAGCGCCCACTGATCTGCTCAGTCGGCATTTGCTGGAAGGCGGGTATGATCCCGAATGCCTGCAATATGTCAGTCTGAAGGCGGAGCATAGATCCAACGCAATCGTTGATCGATATGCCGGAGGCAATCTCCTGATACCTATTCGCGATGCATTCGGCCACAGCTGGGGGTTTTTTCAGAAGGCACTCGATGGGGGAAAGACAAACTTTGATGCCGGATGGATTCAAAGCACCGTCCCAGTATCAGAACGTCGGCGACGACGACTAATCTTTCCCCAGCCGAGTTGGCCGCAGGACTTCCGTCTTTATGAGAACGTGCTCTTGGCGAAAACGCCGTGGGAAGTGGTCGCATTAGGGGAGGCCGGCATCGAGAATGTTGCCTATATATTAGAGAGCACGTCTGTCCACGATCCCATTCCGAGAAGGACTTTACTGGCCTTGGCCAACAACATCGTCTGTCCAATTGACGGCGAGGGCAATGGTCCGACCGCAGCGTACGATTTAATAAATGCTCTTGGAGGTGATTCTGTGAGGCTCCGGGTCGTGTCCGTACCATCCAAATGGAGCGTCATACAACTTCTGACAAGTGGGGGAGCCGCGACGGTGCAGGAGGCAATGGCTCGCGCAATTCCGCTTCATCAATGGCGTGGCTGACAGGAAGAGGCCGAAAATGAGGCTGACCCAAAACCAGAAAAGTAGGCCAGCGGGAACTTGAGGAAAACGGCCCAAGCGTGGTCTTCTTTACGCAGAAGTCTGCCGCAATTTGGGCATCAGTGAGCAGACGTTCGACACCTGGACGCGGAAATACGCGGGGCTCGGCCTGAGTGAACTCCGGGAGCTCCGACAACTCCTGGACGAACTGCTGAACTGGGAACTGTTTGATACACTCTGGGAGGTGAAGGTGCTCGTGGAGCGCCGGCGGCAGACCTACAACCGAATTCGGCCCCACAGTACGCTGGGGTATCGTCCGCCAGCACCGGAAGCGATCGCGTCGCGTTGTGCGTGACTCACATTCACGCTGGTATAACTATAGAGGGCAGGTCAGTCTTGCACCAGGATTTTGCCGATGGTTGATTCCCTGAGTAGGCGAAGCCCGTGACTGCAACGATCATAAAGTCTCTCTTTCTTCGGATGGTGGCGACTATGTTATGTGTGGGGTCTCGTCGCTCGGCGCTGGCGTACAGCGAAATGTGGCGAAGTGGTTTTCAGCCCTCTCGCATTAAGGTTAGGCTTGAGGGGGCCTTGGAGACGGGAGAGCATCCCCTTGATGGAAGGGTCATCCGTCACTCGCGTTGCCCGAAGCGCTGTTGGGCAAATGCCATGATTCGCTTTCTGTAGGACTTGCGCGTATGCCGAAGGAGAGTGATCCAGTTGTATGTGGGGCCTAGACGCCAGACGCCTGCGGCGTCAGTCCAGGGGCCATAGGCCCGTTGGTTTTTCCAAAGCAATGAATACAGAGAACTCCAGGCGACGGATGCTACAAAAATGGCGACGCCAAATAGGCTGACTACAGAAGGGCCGAGACGAAGTAGTTGTGCCGGAGTGGATGGCGGTGCATACGGTACAGGGTCACCTTTATCGACAATGTGCAAGAACTGGCCGGGATACTTTTTTTGAATGTCCGTGACGAAGCAGTTGTCACCAACCTGCGGTGATGCGAACGTGACTAGTCTTGCGTCATTGTGCTTCTGTGCGGCGTCACACCAGTTGCCGTAGGCGTGAAAAGCCAGTGTTGCCATCGCGCCGCCGAGTGAATGACCAACAAACCATACCTGTCCGGTTGCTTTACGAGACTGGAGTTGACTGAAAATCGGTGTGCCGACAGGCTTCGTGCGCCGCCAAAACAGACGTTCAGCACTTCCCGATTCGATTGCCATCACGCCGAGCACCGCGACTAGGCCGAAGAGCGTGCCCAAGAGCATTGAGAGCAAGAAGTAGTTCGCTACAACACAGGCAGTTATGCCAATTGCTAGGTAGCGAAAAAGCAGCTGAATGCCGGACGAAGGGCGCAAGAACGTGGTGTCGAGAATGTCCGTTCCGTACCAGAGCTGCGACCATGTGCGCAGGATGCCTTGGTGCACAAAGCCAGGTGATATGGTCTTGACCGGAGCGGCTTGTATCTTCAATTCCGGCTCGGTAGTCACATGCTTCATGTTGGCATCTACAATCGAGAAGTCCGTCGAAGCAGTTTGGAAATTTGTGAGAAGCCAGGGTCCCAAACCGTATGACTCCGTGCCTCTAAAAATGACGTAGGTCCGACCATCGCCGTCACGTTTGAGTACGGCGAGCTTTGTGCTGAGCAGGAATGGCTTAATACTGCAGCACGTTACGCATGTAAGTTCTTCAAGCTCGCTCAGCTCAGTGTCAGTCGCGAAGTCGCAGTAATTCAGCGCGCGAACTACGTCGTCAAGTGTGATGCTCATACGTCTCATCAAGGCTCATGTGACGGCTAACGTGCCAAATGAGCCGCGCGCTGTAGTGGCATGATTGCGCAAGACTTCCATCGCGTCGGCTCCATTTAGATGTTAGGCCGTGTCATAAAATCAGCTCCTCGTGGAGGAAGTCGATTCCAAAGATTTCGCCAGGCCGAGAGAACTCGGCCACGCTTGAATCGGTTGAGTACACTAACAGGCACGATGGGGGGCGCAAGGCACTGTCTTTCGTGGCCATCGGTCGAAACGTGTTTGTCTAGCGTCGCTCAATAGACTCAGTTCACGGCGAACGCCCAGCACTTCCTTTAGCAGTCCCTTGTGATAGCCCGTGTTCTTACATTCGACTACCAGCCAAATCTGATTATTCCTTGGGCGCCCACTCAGGTTTAAGGCGATGATCGCGCAGGCCGTTTCCTCAAGTTCCCGCTGGCCTACTTTTCGGGTTTTGGGTCATTAGAGATCAGCCCTCCCATGCTGTGGGTCACAAAGATGACCTTATCGAACCGAGTAAAAATCTCCATGTCTCTGAGTCGGATTTGCAATCGAGTAGCAATTTCGTGAATGTTGCTCCCGCGTTGAAGCGGTTGGCTTAAATATCCAATGCTAATGGTTTTGACAGCATGGCCCAAGGACGAATCTTCGGCTAGCATCTGTGGCCAACCAAGTCGCGCATTTTCCGATCGAAACGTTAAATCGGAATCTCCAAGTATTCCATGCACAAACACGATGACGGCTCTCTCCTTGCCTAGAGGCGAAGAATACTCTCGCTCTTTGGGCGTAGTCTGAATGACCAAAGACTCACATGCTGCTATGAGACAAATTGAGCTTAAAATGGATGCATACCAGAAAGCTTTGCAAACACCGCAATCCCTCGGCATAAACACTCCTCTTGCTTGACTAAATTCCCCAGCGGTCCATAGATCACGCAGTTACCAGGGATGGCGCAGGCTGGGGGCAAGCAGTTTTAGGCCATCCAAGGCGACCCTTCGACGGCCTGTGAGAAGCAGATATCTTGGTGTCAAATCTCCAAGAGTAGTAAAAATTATAAATGCTAGGGTTTCTTGGCTCCCAAGTAAGTAAATTTGTCGTTTAAGCATATCCTTTCCTCTTTGCTGTTCCCGACATCCACAATCACTTCGACGCCGACCAGATGATCGCTGCATCATTGACCGGTTTGGGAGCTCTGGAAATGACCTGTTTATCATTTTTCTGGTCGGCAACGATGTCAGCCGCAATCCCCCCCGCAAAGACTGTTTTGGTTTGGGAAAACTTGATTGCGCTGTTTTGGGAGATAAATTTTACATCCATCCCCGCCGCGCCCTGCGTGGGTTCCTGGCTGTAATCCGGCTGTACAAGCTCTGAGTCCCTAAGCTCTATCCCAGCATAGAAGGGAGAGGCCGCCTGGGATGAAACGCCAGTTCCTGGCGTCACCACCCCCACGGTGATGGCGGGCTTCTGCTCCTTCAGCGATGCCTTAAGGCTGTCATACGAGGGCACGCTTATTTTCAGCCTGAACCGGTAAAAATGGGGGAACCTTCGAAAAATCAAGCCGCCATAGAAATACTACCTATCGAACTTCATGAGCACATTACCTTCTCGACCCGCGCACCCTATCTTTCGCCAGGTTCGGAGCAGACCATGAGTGAGCTCGCGATAAAACCTTTCATAGATCCAAATTTACGTAAAACGGAAAAGCTATCCTTGCGAGGATACAGGTCAAGGTATTAAGCCGATCCAGTAATGCACTATTTCTAAGCGAGCTAACCCTTGAAAACGTTAGTGAGCATTTAGTCCGTCGGCTAGAGCATCATTTTATGCGCTTAATTTGCAATCGTAAGGCACCCTTATTGTTGAAGTAGCGGCCTTTCATGTCGTTTGCATAAAAGTACAGCTCTCCATCTCTTGCTATTGTTATAGGACGAGAAGTAATCAATGACACGTTTCTGTCAGTATCAGACTTACGGCTGGGCTCAAATATCACGAAACTGTCCGCATCCGACGAATCCAAGGTTCCTACCAACGCATACCAATTCGCTTTGTCGGAACGTTTTAGAAAGGCAAATGTCGCTCCACCAAATTTGAGAAAAGGATTTAGCCACCCATTCTCCGGTGTAGCTGCTACTGAGCCGTCAACCCATTCTTCTGTCTCTTCCAAAATTGAGAAAATATAGGTTTGACCTTGTTCCACTTTAATTGGGCTCTTGTTCCAGGGCCTGCACGCACAAACTTCAACCTCATCTTCTGCGAGTTTACTGGTACCGATGACTAGCTCCTTTAGCTCAGGGCTGGGGCTCGATTCAAATGGGCAATGGCTGCACTCGCAGGTATCCGGCTTCAAAATGAACGAACAGTTGGTCAGTATTAGGCACAACAGCAATAGAGTCAGCGACCCAGACGATCTTAAAATGAACAGCATTATTTCAGAGTTTCTCTGATCTGTTGTGATGTGAGATTTTGATCAAGTCGGGAGCGCCTATCTCTAGGATTCACTTCTATGTGTGATCTCAACAGAAATATCGGAATCCGAACCGCGTATACAATCGGATACTAGAACCTATCTCAAAATCGTTTTAGCAGCATCGTGATGGATGCGAGTTGGACAAAGCCCAGGAAGTTGGCCGCGTAATACTCCCAGCGGACGAGCAAGCGCCGCTTCCATTGCAGCCAGGCAAAGAACCGCTCGACGAGCCAGCGGCGTTGATAGCGGCGAAGGGACCGGCCGTCTTGAGTCTTGAGTTTCCGCGTGGACCGGTGCGGGGCAATCATGTTGACGCCGTCCTGCCGGAGGTCATCATCAAGCCCATCGCTGTCGTAGGCCCGATCGCCAATGAGGTGCTCCGGCTTGGCCTCCAGCATGTAGAAGGCAAAACTCAGTTGTACCAACGTCACCTCATGATGATTGGCCGCATGCGTGCTCACGGAGAGTGGCAGTCCATGACGATCGACAATCGCGAGGATCTTCACCCCTTTGCCACGGCGGGTTTTCCCAATTCCGTCGCCGCCACCCTTTGCCGAGGCAAACGTCGCATCGATGAAGCTCTCGCGTTCGTCGAGCGTTCCTTCTTCGCGCAACGTATTCGCCAACCGGGTGAGAATCTCGCGCAGCACCTCGCGTTCGCACCACTGCTGAAACCGCCGATGCACCGTCTTGTAGTTGGGATAACACTGGGGCAGCATGTGCCATTGTGCGCCGGTGTTCAGAATCCACAACACGGCCTCCAAGACGGCCCGCGCCGGGACGGGCTTGCGCCCCGGGCGCCCTTCGGGGAGGTGTTCCTCGGGGAAATGTTCCCGAATGCGTTCCCATTGTTCATCGCGCAACCGCAACATGCGGCGCATTGTAGGTCGCGGGATTCATCGACACAACTATTTTGAGATAGGTTCTAGTCATTCATCCGGAAAATACTCCTTATCCTTCGTTGGAGATAGAATCGCAGGTTGCCACTAGCATGGCCAACGCCATTATCCAATACCAGCCGGATCGCTCGGACACCAGGGTATGGCTTAAAAGGGCGGAGTGGCTTGCTGACTACCTCCCGCCTGCATTGGTCGCCGGGACTCGCTACATATTCGATATTTATTATCTCTGGATTGGCGACATACCATCGGCTGTGGGTGGGTTGGATCAGTTTCAAAGACACCTGCGTAAGCTGCAAGCTGCCACACTGGCATGGATCCTTTATTATATAGAGAAGGCTACGGTTGAATGGTATCAGTTGGAATTTCATCAGTGCCGTGAGACCGTGCGGAAAGCTCGAGTTCTAGCGGATGATTCAGGGATCCATATCTTGGATCACGCCTTGTTTGGTCAGGCTACGTACGCCGAGCTTCTTACCGGAAATCTTGCAATGGCGAACGCCCTTCTGACGGAACAAGCCCCTCTCGTTCAACGGACAGGGGGCGTGTATAGGGCACACTATGAATTTCTCGTGGCGTGGCTCATGTTCCTGCGGAATGATCTTGGGCAGGCTTGGGCGCATATTGATCATTCTGTTAATCTCCTTCGCCAAGAAGGTGACCCAAAGTTCCCCATGGCATTTGCTGGTATCCTCGCAGCGGACATTCTTGATGTGCTCGGTCATAGTGAAGAAGCTGCGCAGTGGCTAAACCGAATCGAGGAAATTGCAGAGCAGATGGAAAGTGATTACCTTAAATTCGGAATGTGGCTGGTCAGCGCTCGGATTGCTTTCGATGGGGGAAACGATACGAGAGGCCACGACGCGCTACAAAAAGCGTTGGCGATTGGCGAAACCCGAGGGTTAATGCAGTACCCCGGGATGAAACCGAACGTGCTTGCCCAGCTTTGCAGCAAAGCTCTGAAAGCCGGGATCAAGGTGTCCTTCGTGCAACGTATGATTAGGAAACATCGGTTGGCTGCTCCGCCGGAGGCGTGGCTGGTCGACACCTGGCCCTGGTTGGTCAAAATTCACACGTTCGGAAAACTCGAGTTGGAAGTTGACGGTTTGTCAATGGAGAAGCGGCGCAAGGCGCCGCATCGCTTGCTGGAATTATTGATTGCCATCATTGCGTTCGGTGGGCAAGACATTCCGGTGGTGCGCTTAGTGGATGCTCTGTGGCCGGATGCGGACGGAGATCAAGCCCAAGAGAACTTTAAAAAATCGATCGCCCGCCTGCGCAAACTGCTGGCGGTCAAGGACGTGATTCTGTTGAAGGACGGCAGGATTTCGCTCAATTGGGATCTCTGTTGGGTCGATGCCCTGGCATTTGACAAGTCAGCTAACCAACATGAAGAGCAAACGATTCGACTTTATAAGGGGCCCTTCTTGGGACATGATGACTTGCCAGCTTGGGCTGAATCACAGCGGAATCAACTACGCACCAAATTTGTCCGCCTTGTGAACCGGCACTGCGACCAAACCATTGAGGCTGGAAAAGTGAAAGAGGCCATTCATTCGCTTGAATGTGCGATCGAAACTGATCCATTAGCTGAACCGCTTTATCAACGACTGCTCTCATTATCATAGCCCAAGGCCGTGAGGCTGAGGCGCGTTGATACTCCCAGGCCCTGTCTCACGGCCTACAAGCAATGAGCAAAACGGTCTTTCCCCCGCAACCCTCTGACTTGGCCATAGCCTACGACAGTTATGGCCCTGATCCGAAGTAAATCCAATTTGTCCACCAATTTGTCCTCTGCAGGGGTGTATCTCCTTTGCGTAGTAAGAACGACTAGGGGCGGCCCGCAATGAAAGCCCCTAAAATTCGAGGGAGGGGACAATGCTAGGCTGCAGTCAAAAGATTACCGCTATTCGCGAATATCTCACGCAAGTCGCTGGATTCGATAGCAATGTGCTGATTACAGGGGAAACCGGAACCGGAAAGGAATTGGCCGCGGCGATGATTCATGAGCACAGCCGACGATCGGACCGTCCATTTATTAGCCTTAACTGTGCCGCGATCCCGGAAACATTGTTCGAGAGCGAAGTCTTTGGCCATGAAAAAGGGGCTTTTACCGGAGCCACCAGGAAGCAAGTGGGTGTTTTTGCCGAAGCCGGTGGAGGAACGGTCTTCCTAGATGAAATTGGTGAGATGCCACTGATGGCCCAATCCAAGATGTTGAGGGTCGTGGAAAACCGAGAGATTCGGAGTATAGGCTCCACTCGTGCGGTTCCGGTGGATGTGCGCGTGGTAGCAGCCACCAATCAGCCCTTGGAAGAACTGGTAGGACAGGGCAGGTTTCGCAGTGATCTCTTTTACAGGCTGAATATCGGCCGGGTCAACCTCCCCCCCCTACGCGAACGCAAGGAAGATATCCCTGGCTTGATTGCACATTTTCTGACCGTCCTCAATGCTCAGATGGGAAGAACGGTGGTAGGCCTGGAACCAGCGGTGCGCGATTCACTGATGGACTACACATGGCCGGGGAATGTGAGAGAACTTAGAAATGTTCTGGAAGCCACGCTTCTGACCACTCAGTCCTCGATGATTGGATTTAAGGACCTCCCTGAGCAATATCGGACAAAGTTCTCTCCTGTTCATGCCATGCCCTTCCAGGAAAGAGAACGATTAGTATCGGCACTCGTTGCGACCAATTGGAATATCAGTAAGACTGCCCAGCAACTCGACTGGGCCAGGATGACGGTATATCGCAAGATGGAGCATTACAGCCTCGAACGCCCTCGCCCGGTATCGATGGTGAGCATGTGAGAGTCGTTAGCAACAGCTAAACCGCTGGATCATGCTGTAAAAACCTTTAGATGTGTTGTCTGGTCTCCGATGTTCTCTCCGCTTTTTAGCTAGAAACTACTACACAATCCTTCGATTTCCGTCCTCCACATAACTCTTAATAATCTCAATTGTATCAATAACCTAACTGCGCTCTGTCACATCCCACGTTCATAGGACAGGACTGTGACAGTTGATGTGATAGTGGAGGGTGTGCGGTGCTTTAGTGAGAGTTGTGCCAGAATTTCTTCGGAATTGATTCGTCCACACCACTTCTAGCTGACAGCTACTCCAATTAGAACTGTCACTTTCCCCTGTCGCACCACATTACGTGCAAGTTTTTCGAAGCAGGTGGCTTATAGAAACAATACATATGTTCAAATACTTCGATTGAGGAGGCATGCATGTGCGAGATAGGCACGCAATCTGCTTTATGCCTTCTCACGTGATTACAACGAGTCCTGAATCAACAGTTGCCGGAATGAGATGAGAATAGATGACTTCAGCATTATTGGGCCGACGAGGCGATGAGGGAGTGGAAGTGTTTGATACGCGAATTTCCTTGAGATTGGCCGCAACGCCGTCGGCGGTCATGCTGGATTTTGGACACGCCTACTCACAGACGGAGGACCGACAGTGCAGGAAGCTAAATATGCAGGAGTGGTCATGGCTGCATTCTCTGGTCATGGTGACGCCACACTCAACATAACTACTAATAGTAGGTGTGCAACCTACGCAGAGGAGGATGTCTTATGTTGTGTGATTTAGATACGATAAATGGCATTCTAGTTGGCGCTAATACTCTTATTGTCGCGGCAATCGTCCTCTGTGGAATAGCGATTGGACTGAATTTAAACATTTTCACTTTTTGGAGCGCTCCCGTGGCGTTTGGGCTAGCACTGACCTCAGGATTAACCGCAGAGCTTGCTTTATTGCCAGTGACCCAGATGCTTGCCTCTTGTTCGGGTTCGGCTGGTCAGTGTGGCCAGATAGCGAGAGACGCCGCTACAGGTTTTGGTGTCGCTGCCGGTTTTCTGGCGGCGGGAATCGGTGCATCCTACCTTGCCATAGCTACTTCTGCAGTACCAGTCGCCGGGGCTTTTACGATGGCAGTATATGCGACAGGCTTGGCTATCGCTAGCGCGTTTCTTTTCAAGGCAATTCTCATTTTGCGTGAGCTGCAGGCTTGCTTAAATGTACCGGCTCCTTCCACCTCGACAGCAGTTGTTCTGACGGGAGGGGCAGCGGTAGCGCTATCCGCTATCCTGATATTTGCGTTTTTTTTCGCCCCTGGTTTGAACGGCTCCAAGAAGGGCGGGTAGCTAGCGTTGATTGCCCGCTACATCGCTAGTAATCTCTAATCCAGTCCTTAATTGGGAGAATAGACACACAAGGTAGACAAGTAGATCATCATTGGTCGTAGGCGGAGAGGTAACCTGCAACGATAAGACCGGTTTGGAGAATAGCGTGGAAATGGATAATAGAGGAATCTAGAGGATACTTTTTAGATCAGGTCACGCCGATTTTAAGAAAGCCCCCGAGTTGTTTCGACAAGGGGTGAGTCGGTAGGGAAGGTCACGTTGGACAAAAGAAGACGAGCCTGAATGCATTGAAAGAGTTCTGGTTGAGGAAGGGCTGCGACAGGCTGAACAGGAGTTGATGCGAAGAATTCCCTCAGGGAGCCCTAACACAAATGGCGAATGATCAACTCTTGGTCGTTGCGTGAACTCCTTCATCAAGCGAACTGTGCGAAAGTAGCAGTGCTGGATTCCGACGTTAGCCACTTCCTGAGACATCTATTGCCGATGTTCCTCCGATTATTTAGCTCTAGCGGCAGGGATAGAGAGTTGAGTCCGGATGTAAGTACTTGAAATTTCGTTGCCGGAATTGACTTCCAATGATTTTGCGAAAAGTCTGCAAGCCGCTGATTTATAAAGAATAAACTAGCCATGGAACGGCCCTTTTAAGGCGAGGGTCCTGGGTTCGAATCCCAGCCGACTCACCATTCAAATCAATGACTTCTGCAGTTTGCCCCACTGCCGCCTTAGTCTCATAGGACAATCCATAGGACAACGGATAG
>CAADGK010000122.1 GCA_900696515.1 uncultured Nitrosospira sp.
ATATCGGCATCATGCGCCATCAGGCGAGAAAGCGTCGGGAGATCTTTTTCGGCATTGGCGCGCACCATCCTGCGAATGGCGGTTTCTGGATCGGGAGGTTCTGACGCCATCACAGTTGGAGCGAGACCGAGGAGAAGGAGTAGGCTTCCACAAATAAGCGACCCCGCATGGCGCATAGAAGACTCCATCTGCTTGATAAGCATCGAAGAGCAGGAAAAGTATACGGCCTGGTGAGCCATGTCAACAGCGAAGCACCACCTGAACGACTGACGAGCCACGACCACGACCCCTTCGCTGAAGGAAAAGCTAATTGTTGAGCGAGAACTTACTTGACTCCAATGGCCGGATTTGTCATAGAGTATACAAATGAAAGCTCCAATCATAATAGTTCTGAGCCTTCTGCTGTTGTGTATAGTCCCACTGATGGGAAGTATGTCACACCAGTCGGGTCACCTTCATCACCATGACGACACTGCCTCTTGCGCAACGTGTATGGCGTCAGTCGACTTGTCAGCGTTATTTTTCCTGCTAACCCTTCTCGGTCTTGCGACTTCGTTGGTCCCTGTACTTCCAAAGCTATTAGCCCCGCGCTCGCCGTTTCACCCTCCACGCTTCCGGTTTTACTGATTCCCTAAATCTGGTATCGACGGCCGCCTTGACGAAAACGTAGGCCGTCGTTATTTGCGCGCGTTCACCATGAGGGAATGCGTCGCGACATCGCTACACGGTGGAGTCTCTGCTGCGGGATAGCGGCTCATGTCATCTATTTTTTCAGCGCGTGGCATTAAGGTGATCCTTCTGCTGTTGGGTGTGGTCACCGTGAGTGGTCTCGTGGTCCATATCGGACCGGAAAGGATTTATAGAACATGCGTGAGTCTCGGGGCAGTGGGGTTGGTTGTTATGCTTGTACCGTCGACTGCGATGTATCTCCTTGATTGCGTCGGCTGGCAACTCACCTTAGGACGCCACAAAGCCGCTGTGCCATTTGCTCGGCTGTTTATGATCCGAACGGCCGGTGAACTGGTCAACGCGACGACCCCGGCCGCTTATGTCGGCGGAGAACCTCTCAAAGCGAGTTTGCTCAAGACCTTCTCCGTCCCGATGGCCGATGGTTTGGCGTCAGTCATCGTTGCCAAGACGACTATGACGATCGCCCAGATCCTCTATATTCTTCTTGGCATCGGCTTAAGCATCTGGGTCCTGGTCCTACCCGCATCGGCATCGACTGATCATCTTTCCGGCCTTACCGTCATCGTCAGTTTAGGGCTCCTTCTGTTCGCCACTACCATGTTTATTGTCATTCAACGCCAAGGACTCTTCGCCGTCATGTTTTATGCCATGGCGCAATGCGGCATTCGGATCGCGGCTCTTGAAGCCAAACGCGAACAGCTGCTCGCGCTCGATGAGGCGATCATGGATTTTTACACCCGTCATCGAGCGCCTTTTTTTCTCTCCGTCGGCACGTTTTTCGGCGGTTGGTTGGTCGGAGCCCTCGAAGCGTATGTGATTGTGCGGTACCTCGGAGAACCGATCGATATTGTGACGGCGCTGTCCATCGACGCCTTGACTACCCTCATAAAGGGAGGGACGTTTTTCGTTCCTGGAAGTATCGGCGCGCAAGAGGCAGGAACGCTGATACTGCTGAGGGCCTATGGCTATAGCGACGTGACGGGGATGACCTTTGCCATCCTGCGCCGGGTGAGAGAACTGATATGGATCGGCATTGGCGCGTTGTGCTTGATGTTCGTAATGAAGGTGGAGCGGCTGACCGAACAAACCGATCGTTCTTAACCAGGCAACAAGAGAGAGGGTTTTATGGCAAGACGGATCATTCAAATCACTCCCGCAAACGGTTGGCAGGCCGTCTATGCAATCCAGCCTCGCAACAAGAATAATCCGGTCTGGATTGCTCCATTGGCGTGTTGGGCGCTGGTACAGCAGGAAAAGGGGCGATCGGTGGTGGGCCTGGATTCGACCCTCTCGTTTTGCGACCAGGGCGACAACTTCCTTGGTTATTTATCGCCGGGCGAACGACCCGATGCGTGGAGGGAGAAAGCTCTTCAGTATCTGAAACAGCCGGACACACAGAGGCGTCACGTCTAAGGAGAGAAATACTCTCCACCACGGAGAGGATTGTCTGTGGGCGAATTCTTGGAAGTCCGCATTCCTATATCACGAATTAACAATTTACCCAGGAAGGAGTGCCTCAATGAGGATCGGAGCTGGAAGCATCATTGTCCTGTGTATAGTCGCCACAGCAGTCAGTGGGTGTCAGTTATGGCAAGGCCCGCTGTTATCTGCTCCGTCCGGAACCGACGACCTCGCGGCTCGCCACAACAAAGCCGGAATTCAAGCGTACAAGCAAGAGCAGTGGAACCGAGCGACGGAACAATTTGAGGCAGCAGTCAAGATTGCGCCGTCGCTCGCGGAAGCGCATTACAACCTGGGCATGGTGCTCTACCGACAAGGGAAAGATGCGGACGCCAAGCTGCACTTCATCAAAGCGAGGGATTTGGCGCCTGAGAACGACGTCATCGAGAACGCCCCGCCGTTCACCAGAGTAGAGGCGCCATCCAGGTCAAGCGGCTATCAGGGTATGTCGGGCGGACAGGGACATAGTCATTAATGAGTGCGAATGCACCGGTTTGCGTACGTAGTCGGTTCGAGGAGTCAGCCCGTTTTGAGAGAGGTGGATATTCGATCAGAGGCCTGCCTGAAAAGGAGGGTTCATTATGCGAAGTTGTACACTCGAATGTTCCCATCAGCGAGGGGAATGTCACTTTGTCTTCTTCACAGGGTTGGTCATCTGGTTGCTGATTCCATTGTCCGTGTCCAGCGCATCGGAACCAGAAGGTGCCTTCCGCATTTCGGTAGACATCGCTGGGACGCTGGAGCCTGGGTCACATGAAATGAACAGCAAGTCGCAGGAGACGTACGATCTCAGCGGTGAGTGGGAAATCCTCGAGGTCGAAGAGAGTCGAACGTATCGTGCCACGCTCGATCGACAGGGCAATGGCCCCTATACGTGGCAAGACGGACAATTCAAGACAACGAGTTTCGTGGATCGTCGGTGGCGAGGCACTTGGAAACAAACTGGAAATGATCGCGAAGGAGAATTTGAATTGGTGTTGTCCGAGGATGGGACGCTGGCCAACGGGATCTGGTGGTACGCGCGGGTTGGAACGAGACACAACATCCCACCGCGTGAGCACGGCGGCAGCTATGTGTGGAAGCGCGTCAATTCTTCCTCACCGGCTCCATGATGAGACAGATCTAAGACTAGCTACGGCGGAGATTCGGGCTCATTCGTCCTCGACTAGGCTTTGTGAGAAGAAAGAACAAATCATTATGCAGCTAAAAAGACACGCACCAAACAATCAAGCCACCCTCGTTTCCAGGCGTCTGTTCCTACAGCGAGCCGGAATTTTTGGGCTGTTAGGCGCGGCACAACAGCTCATTCCCGCTTGCGCCTGGGCGCCGGCCATGACCAATGGCCGTGCAGGTGTGGGGTCACCCCCGACGCTGAGCGGAGAGGTCATCGACCTGACCATCGAGGAGACACCATTTACAGTGAACGGACGAACCGCGACCGCGATGACCGTCAACGGAACGATCCCGGGCCCGGTGGTTCGCCTACGAGAAGGCCAGGATGTGACACTGCGGGTCACCAACCGGTTGACGGAAATCACGTCGATTCACTGGCATGGCATTCTCCTCCCGCCGGAGGTGGACGGCGTGCCGGGGGTGAGTTTCGCCGGCATCAAACCCGGCACGACCTTCACCTATCGGTTTCCCGTCAAGCAGAGCGGCACCTACTGGTATCACAGTCATTCGGGCGGCCAAGAGATGCGGGGCATCTATGCGCCCATGATCCTCGATCCGCTCGAACCCGAGCCGTTTCACTATGACCGAGACTATGTCGTGATGCTCTCCGATTGGACCTTCGAATCGCCGGAGGATGTGTTTGCCCATCTTAAAAAGCTGCCGGGCTACTATAACTTCCAGCAACGGACAGCGGCCGAGTTTTTCACCAATATCGCCGACTGGGGCGTGTGGACGACGCTGAAAAACTACCTCATGTGGGACCGGATGCGGATGGATCCCACGGACTTCGCGGATGTGACCGGCTACACCTTTACGTACCTCATGAACGGCATGGCTCCTGGCGCCAACTGGACCGGACTGTTTCGCCCAGGAGAGAAAATCCGTCTGCGTTTTATCAACGCGGCCTCCATGACCTTTTATGACGTGCGTATTCCTGGCCTCACGATGACGGTCGTGCAAGCCGATGGGCAGAATATCCAGCCCGTCGCGGTGGAGGAACTGCGGATGGGAGTGGCGGAGACCTACGATGTGATCATCGAACCCACCGGCGACCGCGCCTATACCATCTTTGCCGAGACCATGGACCGTAGCGGATACGCCCGCGGAACGCTGGCTCCTCGGCCTGGGATGGAAGGAGAGATTCCAGAACGTCGTCCTCGTCACCTTCGGACCATGGAAGACATGGGGATGAGCATGACCCACATGGATATGGGCACGGACATGTCGGGCATGCAGCACGCGAACGGCGGCGGGATGACGATGCCCGGTATGGGTTCTTCCGACGAGAAGCCGAGCAGCGAGCCTTCAGCGAACACTCCGAGCGTGGATCACAGGCAACACGATGCGGGTATGCACGATATGTCCAGTAAAGCTCCTGCTGAACAAACTGCGTCGATGGTTCCCGGCGCCGAGCCCGTCAAGCATGGCCCCGATGATCACGGCACCGGCAACCAAATGGTGGCCGAGTATTCGCAAAACCGGTTTGGGGAACCAGGGAGAGGGCTGGAAAACAGCCCCTGGCGAGTCTTGCGTTACACCGATTTGAAAAGTCTGACGCCCTATCCCGACCAACGGGAGCCGGAGCGCGAAATCGAACTCCACGTCACGGGCAATATGGGCGACCGGTATATGTGGTCGTTCGATGGGAAGAAATACTCCGACGCGCCGGAGCCGATTCATTTTCGCTATGGAGAACGGCTGCGCTTGACGTTCGTCAACGACACGATGATGGAGCACCCGCTTCATCTGCACGGCATGTGGATGCACTTGGAAAACGGCGCGGGCAAGTATCTGCCACGCAAGCACACCGTTATCGTCAAGCCCGCCGAACGGGTCTCTGTCGCCATTAGCGCGGACGCGCCGGGGCGCTGGGCGTTTCACTGTCATTTGCTGCTTCACATGGAGGCGGGCATGTTTCGGGTCGTCGAGGTGTCGGAGAAGACGCCGTAGGGAGCGATCATGTCTTTTCACGCGCTTCTTTCTAGTGCTCTAGCAGGTGTGCTGAGCATCATTGCCTGCGCTCCAGTCACGTCGGCTCACACTTCTCTGAACGCATCGAATAAGGGCACCGTATTCGGTCCGTCCAACTCCGCCGTTCCGCTCAGTCCCTCGGTGAAAACGGTTCAAGCGCCGTTGGAGAGTGCATCAGACAGTCTCAGCGGACCTGTCCGTACCCTGCCGAATCTATCCCCACGACAGGACTGGGCTCCACCCGTCAATGACCAAGAGAATCATCTGTTCACCTTGTTCGACGTGCTCGAGTACCGCCCAAAAACAACTGCAGGTGAACATTCGAGCGATTATCGCTGGGACATCGAAGGATGGTACGGCGGGGATTACAATCGACTCTGGTTCAAGAGTGAAGGTCAGCAAAACAGCGCCTTTAAAGCGGACTATCATTTGGATTTCCAACTGTTGTATGGACGCTTTCTCCGGAAGTATTATGATTTCCAAATCGGCCCGCGTCTCGAAACGCAAACATTCCGGGGGAAAAATGTGACCCGTGGGTTCGCCGCGATCGGGATCGAAGGGATCGTGCCCTATGATTACACTATGGAGGCGACCTTGTTCATCGACCAGAACGGCGCGGTGTCCGGGCGACTGACGTTGACGAAGGATTTGTTGCTGACCCAGCGGCTGATCCTCCAGGGCCGCTTCGAGAGCAATGTGGCCGTTCAACGAGTCGAAGAATTTACGACCGGCCCAGGACTGAATAATCTGGAATTCGGGGTGCGGCTTCGGTATGAAATTCGACGGGAGTTTGCGCCCTATGTCGGCTTCTCGCTGGATAGAAGTTTCGGTGAGACGGCCACGCTCGTGCGCCAAGAAGGTGGAAATCCAAGTCAGATCAGATTTGTGGCCGGCGTGCGCATGTGGTTTTAACACGCTCTTCTCCTTCCTTTCTATCAGCATTTGTTCTTTTCCCCGGCTCCATTCACAACTGATCGCTGTGAATCTATCCGGAATCGTTACAAGCAGTTAGTCAGTCTATTCCACGCACACTCCCCAACGTTCGCAATACTGCTACTGTCCTACAGTACTCGATTAAATCGCCATCTCATCAAGCATCCCGCTGCGACATTTTGTCCGTGTGTGATTGCGACTATTGTCGCAGGCGTCACGGAGAGGTGGGAGAATGTAACTGGCTAAGGTTTTGATTAGCTGTAACGATTCCCTCTTGTAATTAGTCCCGTCATAAATTAAATTACCGCGGATTGTTACCGCCTGAAATAGCTGGGCGTCCAAAAGTGTGCCGGTCTACCATCAGGCTAACCGGTGAAGGGCAACCGACGGTCAGAGTCCAAGACAAATTGGTCACCTGCCAGGCACTCGCCAGGAAGCTGGTTCCACCTTATTTGATATAGCCAACGCTTCATGTCTTCGATCCTTTGTCGGTATTGGAGTAGCTTGTTTTACATAAGAATACTGGCAGGAGGGCTGCTGCTGAGCATGGCATCTCCGGCGCTAGCCGAATGGTCCGCGACTGGGGGAGGAGCATTGTTCTATACCGACAATGCCAATCTCTTTTCCGCCACACGTCGCTCAAGCCTCGACGGCGACCCATCCCAACCGGTCTTGGATACTTCTGCCTTTGGACATGGCAAAGACATGGTGTTCGAGCCGAACCTCCGCGTGATGAAGTTTATCCCTAATTCCTGGGGTCAGACCGCCTTTACCATTAAAGCCAGGGGATTCGTCTACGCCGTCAATCCGGAATTCAGCCAGGCGGGCCTCTATCTCGAGGGAGTGCACGCCTTCAGCCCCGACACCGCAGTCCGGTTGCGGTTCTTCACGGCTCCCGACCAGTTACTGGGGCAAACTAGAGTCGAGCGCGGTGGTTTCAGTGGACTGCAGGACGCGCGGGTCAGTTCCCATATCGGCGCAATTCGGTTTGATAAGCGGCTTTCAGAGCATTTTGAAGTCCAATTATATGGACGAGCCGGAATCCGACGCTTCAATGAGCCCTTTGCCGAGAGAGACATGTTCTTGTGGGCGGTGAGTCCACGCCTGGTTTGGCACATGACGCATCACGCACGGATGGTACTCGGCTATCAATACGAACGAGGATTGGCGGAAGGCCGGCTTCACCCTGAGTTTCATGAAGATGGTTCCTATGTTCAACATTTCGCGTCGATCGCTTTCGAGGCTGATCTGATGGAGCACCTGGAACTGGAGCTGGACTTTCACTATGAACGCAACAACTTTACGACGGGGATCTCTGAGGACGAGCTGCATTTTCTGGGAGGTGAGAACGTCTTCCTCGGTAGCGGCAGGCTCCTGTACCAGGTTACGGATAATACCGCTGTGACGTTCACGGTCCAGCGAGCGAACCGCACTCTGAATTCCGAACAGGAACATATACAGGCCTTCAATACCAATGTCGGCCTCGGCGTTCTCTACCGGTTCTGAGTATCCACATTTACTCTAAGGACAGCGGGCCACTGGTTTTCAGGTCTGACATAATGATCCATCCAGGGGATAACCCATGATCAGAGCAGCATCCATTTTAGGTCTGTGCAGTCTCCTCGCTGCTTGCCACAGTACCCCGGGCATATCTCCTCAGGCAGTACAAGACCCGACCCGTTTGGCTTCAATCAAATCCATCTATATCGAGGATCTCGGGAAAGAAAAGGACGCGGACCTTATCGAGGGTTCAAGCCTTGTGAGAGAGCAGATCACTACAGAATTAGCACGATCGGGGCGTTTTTCCGTCGTGCAATCTCCGCAAGAGGCCGATGCGGTACTCGCCGGACTGGCCGGTTTCGAGAAATGGTACCATGGCATGGAAGGGTTCTATGGTCTGGAGGGTGATCTTGATACCCATTACTTGGGTGTAGGGCATTTTCGGTTGGTGGAATCGAAAACGAACCAGACTATCTGGACACACGAATACGAAAGAGGCTTTCTGAAGCCGACTCAGAGTATTACAAGCCGAGTGGCCGAGCAAGTGGTCGGCAAGTTGCTTCGCGATACAGCACGCGCGGACGGCTCCCGATAAGCCTATTTCTCCACAGCTTCTCCCTAAGCTTCCATTCCGTTGTTGAATTCCGAGCTTCACCAGCGTGGGTGACGTATCTCTTCTCTTCATTGTTCGGTTGGGGAGCACGGCTAACGAGTGAACCAAAAGGGGTTCTTTTACCGAAAAGCTTATTATCCCCTGGCATAAGAGCTCTCATCACCGCTCGTTCTGTTCAGAAGCTCATCAAAAACACTATTCATTAGGCACAAGGAAGACGCCACTATATCGAGTTTGTCTGTCGATGTGGTAATTCGCGTCTATAGAGCGGTTGACCACTTCGTCGAACCGTTTACTCTTTCCGCTATCGTGATTAATTTGAATCACAGAGAAATATCGGGACTCGATCAGATCGAGTAATTTTCGTCGTTCAATGACACCAGCTCGGATTTTCTCGCGTGTCATGAAATCATTGGCCTCAAATTTCTTTCCCGACCAGTAGCATAGCGCCAGAGATTCACACATGGCAGGGCCGTGAATATCCGACAAATAACGAATATCCTCCGCGACAGATGCACGTGCAAGCTCTCTTGTCTTCCAGAATTCTCGAGCCTTCACAATCTCATACGGTACGGATACAGCCAGAGCAACCACAAGTACGGCAAGAAGAAACATAGAAAAACGACCGGCCTGCAATTGAGTCCGGCATTCCATCAGATCGGCATGTCGGAGGAGCATGCCACCGATCATTATGGAGGCGACGATAATGTCGAACAAGGCATTCACATCCACGCCACTTCCACCGGAAATAAAAGCACCCCACAAACACGCCAATACGAAATAGAACTGGAGCAGTACAAAAGTTCCCGTTTGGGGCAGCAGAACAGATCCTGCTACACCAAACATCAAGACGGCCAGCAATTTGTTGAACTGACGATCGATCGCTTTCGCGACTGCTCCTAGATGCCACTCCCGGTAGTCGAGAAACAGTCCGCGAAGAAAGTCCAATCCATGAATCATGGTGAAGGCGAACAAAAAGACGCACACCGCTGATAGTCCGGTAACCAAGAAACGAACGCTGGCGGCACGGTCGGAGACGAATAGCCACAAGAAGACGGCCAGAGGCAACACAATAAGATTTTGTTTGATGAACCCGGAAACCACCATTATGAAAATGGCCAGGTAAAACAACGACCCTCTATTTCGGCTTTTCAACAGTAGGTAAAGCCCCGACAACTGCACAGCATGCGCAAGCCATTGAGGATCAGCCATGCCGATGTAGTGCTTGGCAAACATGGCGATGAACGCCAAGAAAAATAAGCTCATCACCATGGCTTCGGCGCCACGTCCACCCATTTCCGCGATGCACGCTCCCAGCATGGCGGCAACGGCCAAAAGACTAAGGAACGAGACAAGGCGTCCCGCGATGAGGTCATCGCCAAGCAAGGCGGCAAGGCCGGCATTAAGATAGAATGACAAGGGAGGATAATTATTGGAGGTTAAGGCATTATACGGAGGGTAGAGGGGCTCGCCTTTGAGTAGACGATTCGAATGGAAGGCGTTCCAGCCTTCGTTGAGGTCGATGGGAACTTTGTCGGTTAACCTTGCGACCGGCTGAGAATAACATAATGCAATTATCGCAGAGAACAAGACGATCATACTAAGCACTTCACAAGTAGAGCCTCATATGGTATAACCTCTCGCATGCGATGCACGAAGGCGTTTGATGCCCGCACCCTGTCCCATGCCGCGCTGGAGGAGCTGCGGCGAAGTGCGGTGCGGC
>CAADGK010000123.1 GCA_900696515.1 uncultured Nitrosospira sp.
CCGACTATCTCGCAGCCATCAGTATCGGAAAAGTCGGGGGGCAGGTGATGGTGGACCTGGCCTATGAAGAAGACTCGCATGCCGAAGTGGATTTGAATCTTGTGATGACCGGCGCCGGTCAGTATGTTGAAGTCCAGGGAACGGCGGAAAAGACGCCGTTCAACAAAAAAGATATGGATGAGTTTCTCGACCTCGGGTGGGGCGCGATCCGCGAGTTGGTGGATCTGCAAAAGTCGCTGATCGGTTCCCTGAGCTGACCATGCAGATTGTGCTGGCCACCAGGAATCAGCATAAGAAGCAGGAGCTCGTTGCGCTGCTGAGTGGCTTGGACATCGCCATCCGGACCCTTGATGATTTTCCCGAGGCCCCGGAAGTGGTGGAAGACGGCGACACCTGCGAAGCGAATGCGATGAAGAAAGCGGTCGAGATCGCCCGATACACAGGATTGCCAGCAGTCGCGGATGATACCGGACTGGAGGTCGATGCCCTGAACGGACGACCAGGAGCCTTCGCCGCGCGTTATGCAGGCGAGCATGCCACGTACGAAGACAATTGCCGGAAGTTGTTACAAGAGCTGCACGGAGTTTCGCCTGCTCAACGGGGTGCCCGCTTTGTGACCGTGGCGGCCATTGCGTTTCCCGGCGGAAAGACTATGTCGGCTAAAGGTGTTTTGAATGGGGTGATTGCCGAATCGGCCACCGGCTCCCATGGATTCGGGTATGATCCCGTCTTTGTTCTGCCGGAGTATGGCCAGACGCTGGGGCAGTTGCCGCCGGAGGTGAAGAATCAAATCAGCCATCGTGCCCGCGCCTTTGCCCAGGCGAAGACGCTGCTGCAGCAGATGATGGCCGAACAGAATTCAGTCGGGGCGTAGCGCAGTCCGGTCGAGCGCTGGTTGCTGATCCCAGTGTCTCTCGGTTCTCCACCTGATGAGGGCGCCTAACGAAGCGTACCACGGCGTCTTCCGCACAGTCGAAATTGATGCATCCTGCAGCCGGCCACATGCGGCTGACCTCACCTCTGAAACCACCGAACCCTCCTGAAGTGTGTACGTGCACCCGCCGTTGTATTCGATGAATGACCGTTCCCGGTGTGCTTTCTTTCCCGAAATGGGCCAGCAGCAGGAGCCCCCGCGCTAGACGCTTTTCGCTGACATTGAAGAGTTAGCCTGCCAGGTCCGCCTCCATGCGAATGTTGCGGGAACGTAAAGAGATCGTGAATAGCTCTGAAAAGGTTGCTCGTCGTGGAGCCACTGAATCTCACACTGTTATCGATGCGCACGATCGTGAGGATTCCGGTGCGTGGCGGTTGCCATGCGGACACGTTGGCCGGCGAGACAGCCTTCATCAAAAAATGCGGTTCGTTCTAGGATAGCGACGACGGCCTCTTGACCTTTGCTTGAGACCGGCCTCTCCTTGCGAAATCAGGGCGTCTTTCTTTCGCGATTTCAGGATGGTTGTGCTGTTGCCACTTTGGCAAGGAACGTCGCGGGATAGTATGCGGCTGTTCCTTGGGCCGCCATACAATAGAGTTGAGTGAGAAATTACTAAGAACGGTGAAGCGATCGTATCACCGGCGGTCGGGCAGAAGCGGGCGTGGTGCTTTACCGGCGTTGGCTGGGAGGTAGTAGGAGCGACAGCTGGGCGTTAACGGGGCAACGTTTCTCCTGCGAAGCACAGATGGGGCCGACCTTATCGGCCCCATCTGTGTTCAGGAATCTCTACTTCGCCGGGTTTGCGTGTCGCATGGAAAGTGTATGGTTTTTGTCCGTTATCTGGGCTTCGACTCTGTCCCCGGTTTTGAACGTGCCGTCCAGTTTCGTCGTCTTGTCGACGTGCACCCGCGTTTCGTGGCCGGCCGTGTCATGCACCGTATAGAACTCTCCCTCGATCTTCAGCAGGTCGCCGATGACACTCTGTGGGCCTGGTGCTGCCGCACCAGCGCTCGCCACATTCATGTGTTTCAGGAGAAATGCATGTCCTTTGTCCGTCACCTGGGCTTCGACCTTGTCGCCGGTCTTGAACGTGCCGTCCAGCTTCGTCGTCTTGTCGACGTGCACCCGTGTTTCATGGCCAGCCGTGTCATGCACCGTATAGAACTCTCCCTCAATCTTCAGCAGGTCGCCGGAGACACTCTGTGGGCTTGGCGCGGCGGATTCGGCTGCGACAGAGATGATCGGCGTCATTCCGAGACTTACGGTCACTGCGAATAGGATTGTGTGTAAGAGATGCTTCATGGCAGAAACTCCTTCTGAGCGGGTGTGTTGCGTATGAGGTTGCCGGTTCTGGTACATCCTGCCGATCTGAGCTATGCGAGCATCAGCGGCACTGCTTGATACTGACATTCATCTGGGTTGAAGACTGGTCAATATTGCTCACACTCGATGGATTGGCGGGAATGGGAGACGAGATGTTTCCATTCCGGTTCTCTCGACACCGGGATGCACGGCAATCGACACGTCATAGTACGGCGTCCGTTTCATGTGTCATCTCCATGAGGGGACTATCACCATTGTGACTACCGTATGCCTGGAAGGTCTGGTGCGGTCTGGTCAAAAGTGCTTGATACGGAAGGACAGGCATGGACTGTGTTCCCCTCCGGCCCGACGATGGTAGGCAGAGACGTGTGGGAATATTTTGAAACCTGTTCAGGCGGGGAGAACCGAGCGGGTAGAGGGGCAAGGAGGGGCTCACCTGGACACTCCATCGCCTGTTCCTGTATAAAGAAGACCAGAAAAATCTGCTCGCAGCCTAGAGTTGTATCCGTTTGGGGCGCAAGGCTTCGGACTGCCAACGAGCGAGGCTTTTGACCACCTGGAATTCGGTCCTGGTACCAGGGAGGTCCTTACGGGTTTTCCGGATCGGTTCTGAAAGCGATCGTATTTCTTATGTCGGGGCGTAGCGCAGCTCGGTAGCGCGCCTGGTTTGGGACCAGGATGTCGGAGGTTCAAATCCTCTCGCCCCGACCAACATTGCATTTCGTGCGAACCGGCACATCCATTGTGTGCCGGAATATCCTACCCTCTCAGCGAAACCCAACCAACGTGTCTTCGACCTGGAACCCGTGCTGCTTTGAGGCGACGGGAGAAGTCCACTAGGGAACCGTTCACCTAGCAGAGGCGACCTCCTGATGGCGCGGCTGAAGCGTCATGCGAATGCCGTGCTTTGGCCTCAAGGTCACCATCACTTCAGGCTCAACGCGCTCCTGCGCAAGTTGCGGGTCATAACGGTGGCCGATCAGGGCCAGAAGCAGCGTTCCCTCCATCGTCGCGAAATGAGTCCCGACACAAGCCCGAGGCCCTGCGCCGAACGGCATGTAGGCACGGCGGGGAGGGGTCCGTTCGTCATTCAGCCATCGTTCAGGCAGGAAGCGTTCGGCGTCGGGCCAAAACGCGGGATGCCGATGCATGTTGTACAGACCGACGAGGATGATGGCACCGGCCGGTAAGGTCATTCCGCCGAGGGTCGTGCGGGTCACCGTCTTTCGCTGGATGGCCGGTACCGGGGGATACATACGGAGTGCTTCATCGAAGACCGCCCGTGTGTAGGGGAGCTGGTGCAGATCCTCCGCGCGAGGTGTTCGTCCTTGCAGCACCCGGTCCACTTCCTCATGAAAACGTGCCTTTGCCTCGGGGTGGGTGGCGAGCAGGTACCATGTCCAGGAGAGTGCATTGGCGGTGGTTTCGTGTCCTGCCGCGAAGATCGTCAGGGCTTCGTCCCGTAGTTCCTGATCGCTCAGCCCCGTGCCGGTTTCCTCATCCCGGGCCTTGAGAAGCAAGTCGAGGAGGTCGTCATGTTGTGCCCCGCTGCGCCTCCGCTCGGCGAGCAATTCAAAGATCAATCCGTCCATGAACTGCAGCGCGCGGAGAAATTCACGGTTGCGCGCGGTCGGCACCCACGCTGGAAGACTCAAGGGACTATGGAACGAGTCGAACGCATACTTCAGGCTCACGCGTAAAGCGTGACTGATCTGGTCGATGCGGTTCGCGACGCTGGTATGAAACATGGTTTGCGAGATTACTTCCAGGGTCAGTTGCATCATTTCGTGGGCGATGTCGACCGTCTGGCCGGATTGCGCGGACCAGCCGGTGAGCCGTTGTTCACCCACCTGCACCATTCGATCAGCCATGGCCGCCAGGCGTGAGCGGTGAAAGACCGGTTGGATGACGCGCCGGTGCTGCTTCCAGATCTCTCCGGAACTGGTCACCAGCCCATTGCCCAGCACCAGGGCGAGGCCGGTGGGCCGCTGCTGCTCATACACTTTCACGAAACGGTCTGATTGCCGGACCAGAATCTCTTCGGCAAGATCGGGATGATTGAACAGATAGACAGTTTTAGGGCCCAGCCGGAAGCGCAGCGCATCGCCATGACGGTGCCACCATTCCGACATCGCGTTCAGTGGGTGCTTTTTGAACGCGAGGAGATGGCCAAGTAGCGGCAGGCCGCCGGACACATCGGTCAGCGTGAATGATGGAGTCGGATGAACGTCTTGCATGCCGAAGGTGAAGGGGCTGCCTCTTGAGCGCGCCTCGC